>JAOAJN010000003.1 GCA_026414165.1 Candidatus Methanomethylicaceae archaeon | reverse complement strand
TCATAATAGTGCTCGTAGAAGCAAAATATTTGCCCACCTCCTCAAAGAGATCATCTCTAAGCAACTTTATGACGAGCTTACAGGGATGTGCGGCATCGATGATGTACCCATCATGCGACTTGGCCTTAGACTTGAAGTAGAGAGGCTCTACCGTGTACGGCTTGAGTATATTGGCTTGATGAAGGTGCTGAGCCAAAGACGGATTTACCCTATTGATGGCATGTAAAAATAGCGCTCTTGCTATATGTCCTGTAAACTTAGGAAGTACTAGATCTCTTTCTGCGGCCATCACTAACGTTATCTTTGTAGGCATATGAATAACTATGTTTTAACAGGTTTATAAAGTGAAAAACCTCATATTTTCAAATTTAGATTGTTACTAGTTACTAGTAAAACCAAAAATACTCGATGATAATAATTTTTATCGATGGAAATGATCACGCTAGTGATTTATGACATAACTGATGATGGTAAAAGAACAAAGCTTTCGAACCACCTTAAGCAGTATGACCTCAAAAGGATACAGTACAGCGGATTCAAGGGAGATCTAAACCCTAATGACAGACATGTCCTCATACAGGAGATTCCTAAGTTTCTATCTGAAGAAAGGGACTCTATTTACGTAATTCCCCTATGCACATCATGTGCAAAGAGCGTATCAATAATCTCTAAAAGACGAGGCGAATTCCTTGAAGAGGATAAGGTTAAGGTTATATGAAACGAGGGGGTCGCTGGATGGTTTACTTCCTTAATGAGTTTGACAGGAAAATCCTACTAAACAAGCTTCTTCCTTTGGCTAGAGAGGTTGGCATATCTACTGAACTCAGAGGCTGGAGCTGGAGCCAAGAGCCTCTTAAGCCACTTTACGACCTAAAGATGCCTATGTACCTAGTCTGTTCCAAATACTGCCCTACTGGAAGGGATGTTTACTTAAATTTAGTAAAGAACGCCCGACCCAAGATGAACTATAAGATAGGGCTGGGGAAGCTTATACATGGCGCAATAAGCGACTCTTTCCTTGCTTTTATAGAGGATAAAATGATCAGCTTTCCTGAATGGTGGGGGAGGGTCAGAAGAGAAGAAATCCCAATGATAGACGAAAGGATGCGAGTACTTGCGGAATCCATGTGGAATTACATAATTCAGAGTTGCAAGGTTGAATATGAAAATCACAGAATGCAGCAGCCATATGCTACTAAAAGGGACATAATGGCAACATCAATACCTTTCCTTGTCGAGCATAAGATTAGCGGAGCGCTTCTTGGACTATCCGGTCTATTGAGCCCTGACTGTTATGATTATTTAAGAAAAATAATATTCGATGTAAAAGTACAAGAGGTCGAAAGTGAAGAGCTTTGGCACAGACTATACACAACTGGGTATGCCTTGGTCCTAGAGAGTGTTTACGAGACCCCCATAGATATAGGATGCACGGTTTACATAAGCTGGAAGGGTAGATCACCATACATAAAAAGGGATCTATTTTTTATAAATGAGGACTTGAGGCGATGGTGGGTAGAAGAAAGAGATCAGAAGATGGAGATGGTGGCTCAAAAACGAGATCCTGGCGTTCCAAACTTATGTCCAAGCGATTGTATCTACTGGGATCATTGCCATTAGTCACCAACGAAGATAGTAAGGTTCGTAGGCTGTGGATTCTCCTCTCAGGTATTTGGCTACTGATCTTGCTTGTGATAGTATGAGGTCGCACCATCTGAGTTTTTCATCGCCCTTTGTTGTGTACTCTTCTAACCTTTCTAACACGCCCTTTAGTAAGCCCCTTCTTACACTGTCTGAAAGTCTGCAGAGGCCGCCCTCAAAGGAGAAATCGTTTGGTCTGACAACACCCTTCGTTACTTGTGCTATAACCGTCTTATCTACAATCTGTTGCCTGAATTCTTCCATCAGGTCATAAACAAGTGTGGAGCTACCTGGGCGGTCTGCATGTAGATACCCTGCATAGGGATCAAGACCCGCTAAGTGAACCGCTCTGTGAACCTCACCTTCGAGAACTCCATAACCATAATTCAACATAGCATTTATAGGATCTCTGGCACTTCTGCCGCTCCTCTCCTTAAAGCAAAACTCCTCGGGAAATACCTCGACTAGCGATTTCCAATAAATATCTGAAATCATCCCTTCCGTTCCCATAAGTGAATTCCTTATTTTGTCTACAGGTTCGTCAGGCATAGAAGTTATCGACTCTATTAATGGCATTATTCTCTCTCTTGCAGCTACAAGTTTTTCAGCAACATGTGGTTTAGTTTCTTTTCTGGTTTTCGCAAGAGTTCCAAGCAATGCGTATTGATTCTTGGCTTTACCTTCTATGAATTTTTTGGCAAGGTATCCACTCCTATGGTCTAAATAAGCATAATATTGTTCTCTTCTCGTCTTAACAGTACGAAACTCCAGCGGCACAATTTTTGCAGTCACATTTCCAAACTGATCAATAATTACCACATCAACTTGATTTTTTGCTAAGAGGTTAATCGCATCCACCGTTATAGTTCCTTTGCCCGAAATTATCACTTGCCTAAGGTTCTCGACGGAAACATAATGTAAAGTCTTTCTTGATTTACCAGAGAACTCCTTCACTACAATGTTTGTGCCCTCTGCGGAGACTGATCTACCAAAACCATCGACAACAAGACGTTCCGTAGCGTCTCCCCCAAATTATATTATTATAAAAACCTAAAATTCTTACCATCAGAAGAATGGATTCATTTGCCAGGAAAATCTCGTGACTAGACGAATTTTATTTTTATCAACATGGTGGAATTTAGCTTTATTTCAAGATATTGCTAATCTTTGCAGAATTAATAAATCTAGGAATTAGAATTTTATAATAAACAAACTCTATTCGGCATAAATTTTAAGAACAATGAGAATCTTGGATGGATGTTTGTGATCTGCTGACGTACTTTAAATGACGATTAATAATTAGCGGAAAAATTAGATCGATGTGATGATAATAAAAAACAAACTCTAAGGAAATTAGGAAGGTAAATGATATAGGAATTATCTAATTTAGTATGGGCTTGAGAAGAGATTTAAGAAATTAACCTTTAGCTGAACACTCAAAATAGAAAATTTATTGAAAAACTAAATCTATAGATCTGATTGAAATGCAATACCTATTGAATGCCAATGATCTTTATCAGTACTACTACTGCCCTAGAAAGATATATTACATAAAAACTTTGGGTTTGCATACTACAAAAAAGAAAATGGCTCATGGAAAAAAAGAGCAAGATAAAGAGAAGAAACGGCTTCTTGAGAGGAAGGATGTGTTTGGTATTGTTCGGCAAAATGTAAGGGCGATTCTTCATGATGTGTATTTAGAGGATGAGAAGATAGGTCTGTGCGGAGTTGTAGATGTAATCTTGGTAGTCAATAATGGGGAGCGAATACCCGTTGAGATAAAATACACAGATCTAGTTGAGGTAACCTATGGTAGAAGGAGACAACTCGCGGCATATGCACTTCTCATAGATGCACAATTCTCTACCAACACAAAAAGAGGCATAATTTACTTCCCAGAACAGAACAAAGAGGTGGTTGTAAATATAACAAAAGAGGACAAAGATGGTGTTTTGGCTGATCTTGAAAAGATAAGGAAGTTGATAAAAGAGGAGCGTCTACCTAGGCAAGTGTGCTTTAAGAGATGCAGTTACTGTGAATATTTGAAGATCTGCAGAAGCGAAGTTCGCTAATGGGATCTAAATCGGTGATATATGCCTCGGGGCTAAAGTGCATAATTCAATCGGCTTACAAAAATCCTATTAATTTTGCCCATTTAACCTTGACCGTATTACTCTTCTTATAAATCTGCCCTTCAAATTTTATAGATCGTAAAATCAAAAAAGGTTAGGGCATGGATACCAGCGTCGTCGTCCTGAGCAACCCATCTATGTGCCTTATCTCCTCCACGCGCCTGCTCAAATCCTTCATATCATTAGTTACTATCTTCACTATTATGTCGTACTCCCCAAACACAACCGTGCCTTCCACAACGTCTTTTACCTTCAGGCATTTTTCAAGAACTTCTTTCTCCTTTCCCATCTGGCTGACGCCCAAAATATATGCTGAAAATACCATGTTTGGTCCTCCAAAAATTCCTGTAATTTTTTTTGTCTTCTGCACCTTAATAATTTTTTCATAAACTCTTTAAACGGAAAACGATATGCATTGCTTTTGCTTAAAAAGGCTTTAGGACCTCCATTCACAGATAATAAACCTGAGGAGAAACTATTTTTCCCAATTCTGTAATATGGTTTGCTGAATAACCTATGGTCTTAAAATTACTTCTGATACCATTGCTACTGCTGGCAATCCCTTACACTAATACTTATCAGTACAGCGTCAACATAACTCTGGTCAATATGGGCGAGGAGCTGTCGCCCGATCTCAACAACACGCCCTATTACTATCTTCTCCACCAGAACATATTCCCGAACACCACTTACCAGACTGTAATTCTGAAGGAGGTTCTTTTTGATGGCGAGCCCGCCCAATTCATCACGTTTGATGATAAGGACGGAAACCCTTGCATAAAGGTCCTCACAAATAAAACTCTAGGAAAAAATCAAGCTGCTGAACTAGTCATTGCATTCGTAGTGCAGACCCGCGGAAAATCCTTCGATCTCTCCGAGATTGGCAACATATCCCAAATTCCCAAAGAGTTATCCGAAGAGTACTCGTTGAAGGGCCCATGGGACATGTCCAATTTCCCAAACCCGGACGAGATCTTGGCCACCGCGTCCTCCTTAAAAGGTGAGGACGAAAACGCCCTCCGCGTCCTCTGCAACATTCTATCTTGGTTCGAAGAGAATATGAGATACAATGCGGAGCTTGTCGCTCCACAGGACATTTGGACCACCTTCTCAACCAAGAGCGGGGACTGCGACGACCAAGCCAACCTCTTTGTCTTATTCTGTAGAGCTCTTGGAATTCCTGCCTACGTCGTCTTGGGTCCGATATACATGCCTGAGATGAGCAAACTGGAGGCAGACAACAACATGATCTTCAACCTGACCCATGTTGCTTGGCACGGGTGGGCGATGGTCTATCTCCCCACGAAGAGTGGTGGCGGCTGGTATCCTGTGGACCTGACATTCTTCAAAGATGCATATTATGAAGGCGGTCATATCAAAAGCCGGAACCTGCTCGACCACATAAACGGATCCGCATTTTCAAAGTGGGACGCCCTAGAATATCTCTCCGTGAATTCCATAAACTACATCAACGAAACCATAACCGCTAGGAACGAGATTACCAGATCCAATGTCACCTGGATGGAGACTCACATAATGATCTCCATAGGCAATGGGACCCAATACTCACAAGGGAATGTCGCTTCCGCACTGAACGTCTTAATACCTGCTGCGATTATACTCTCTTTTGCTCTGGTTTTTACAATCTTGATTTACCGTAAGTCTCGTGGTAGACAACCTGGCGGAGATCCTTCCTCGACCTAGCCTCTGGCGTTTCTGCCGGCGCCCCTATCGGGATCAGAGCTACAGGTCTTACATCTCTTGGTATACTCAAAGTTTTTCTGACCTCCATCTCATCGAACGCTCCAACCCAGCAAGACCCGTACCCCAATGCGGTTGATGCGAGCAGGATATTCTCCACCGCGGCTGCCGTATCTTGGATACAATAAAGGCTTCTGCCCCTTGTACCGTAATAGGTCGCCGACTCATCCTCAACGGCACAAACAGTTATTATGACTCCTGCCTCCACCATCCAGTACTGCCCCAATGCCGCTTCCGCCAATTTCATCTTTAGATCCTCTTTCGTAGTTACTATAAATCTCCAAGGCTGTATGTTTCCAGCAGATGGTGCTTGGATCCCTGCCTTAAGTATCTTTATAAGATCTTCCTCAGGTATCGGAACATCTCTGAAACTCCTTACACTCCTCCTCTTCTCGATACATTGGAACACGTCCAAACTTGACACCCGCTTGCTCAGGAAGATATTTCTCTATCCAGATAATTTACTTTTATTGTGGCTGATTCTGTTGAGTGAGTGGGTTTTTGGTTTGGAGAGCCTTTACCACCGCCTCCTATCACCTAGAATACCTGTGATTGTTGTTGCCCTTCGGGACGATGACTTGCCGAATGCCATGGTCGCCGCTTGGCATATGCCCGTATCAAGCAATCCGCCTATACTCGCTCTTGCAATAGCACCAGACCGCTTCACGCATGGGCTGATAGAGAAGAGAGGCGAGTTTACCGTCAACATACCTCCGCCATCTCTATTGGATAGGGTCAAGATCGCAGGATCGATCTCAGGTAGGTTACACGACAAATCCAAACTCTTCAAATTCATTAAAGGGACAAGTATTAAAACTCCGATTATCGATGAATCATTGGGTGCGATGGAGTGCAGACTTCACCGGATTTTGGAAATGGGTGATCATTCAATAATATTAGGCAATGTTTTGGCTACAAGAGCTAAAAAATTCGAGGAAGTATGGCTTCTTTCTCCATTATTGCATCTTGGTGGAACAAAATATGTTAAATTTGAGTACCTCTGAGAGGCTCCTCAAATAATTTTGCCGAACCTCAATCATAATAACTTTATAAATATTATAGTTAAGTTAGTTTAGTAAATTTAAATAATATATTGAATTTTAATATATATTTATTAATGTTATCTAAATTTTTATTTAATGAAATTATTAATAAGAGACATTTCCGCCTTATATAACAAAGAATCGTTTTAAAAATCTCCCATTTTTAAATTTTCCGTTATAGATCACACATTTTTTTGGGAACATTTAAATATACTTCCACCTTCATAAGAATGGACATAAAAAAGGGGGATATAGAATTTTGACAGAGGAAGCTACTATTACCCCACAAGGCTATAAAGAAAATCCTGACCTTCTCCCTGTACCATCGTCGCAACGAAAATACAACACCATCACATTCACCTTTATGATGTTCAGTATGAACACCTGCATTCCAATGTTCTTCTTAGGTCCGATCGGGGCCGGTTTGGGGATGGACTTCTGGCAGGCATGTGTTGGAGCATTCATAGGTAATCTTGCAGCAGTCATAGTTATGTATCTAAACGGAGTTGTCGGGGTAAAGTACGGAGTACCGTACCCGGTACAACTAAGGGAGTCTTTTGGTTTCAGGGGCATGCATATCCCTGTACTGTTAAGGGGATTTGCAGGGACTATGTGGTTTGGAATAGAGGCATGGGCTGGATCTTATGCCCTGACCCTTATTGCCCTCTTCGCTCTAGGTATTCCTGCTGCCCAAGCAACAAAGCTTGCATTTTCGTATCTATTAATTGCACTAATATTCTATGTTGTCTCATTCATACTTGTGATGCGATTAGGTCTTAGAGGGATAGGAAGGGTTGCAGATTTCGGCGGTCCTTTAATGCTCTTATACTTTATCTGGTTAGTATGGTTCTTGGCGGGGACGCCACAGTTTGCTCCAAATATACCTAAGCTTTTTGTAAGCACCGCTGGATACTTCAGCCTCAACTTTCTAACATACTTGGCTGTACAGACAAACTGGTGGGCTACGGTGGCTTTGAATATATCTGACTTGTCTAGGGGCATAAACCCCAAGAACAGATTTGCCTTCTTCACAGGTCTTTTCATTGGGATAGTGATATGCCAGGTCGTCGGAACGGCTTTGGGATATGCTGCAGTAGGACTGACTGGAACAATTTTGCCCCAAGACATTATTCTCCAATATGCCCCAGGGGGCGTAGCAATAGTAATAGGACTGCTTTTTGCCTTTTTGGCACCTTGGTCTACAGATATAGTTGCTAATGCTCCGCCACTTATTGATATTCTCATGGCTACTATTCGATTAAGATGGAAGACTGCAGTTGTAGTAGCTGCGATTATAGCCTTCTTTGCAGCCCCATGGTGGGCTGTGGATAGGGCTGGTGCTTATGTTGACTACATGACCGCTTGGGCATCAAACTACGGTATACTTCTTGGTCCAATAGCTGGCATTATGATGGCCAACTACTGGATCACTAGGAAGCAAAAATATGACCTGCAGAAGCTTTATACATTTGGTCCAACTGGTTGTTGGTATCGCGGCGGCTGGAGCATGTCTGCCTATGTGAGCCTGATATTAACTTGGATACTATGTTACATCATCGCAGTCCCCACGCAGCAGCTAGTTTGGTTCGCTGGCATCCCATGGCCAGGCGGCGTGATCTGGTACTTTGCCGTAATAATCTCGTTTATACTGAAGGCTGCATTTGATAAATACTTTAAAGAATAATACCTTATTTTTTTCTTTTTTTATTATTTTTATTTTATAATTATATATTTTACATTATTCTATTCTAAGGTCGTTTCATGGTCTTGGTGTCTTTTCTAACATGCGCTCAAATGTCCAGCGGATTGAACTTCTGAGCTCCCTCACACGTGAATCCTCGTCAATATTGCGTATCGTTATCTCCTTAATCGTGTCGCCGTCGCACTTTATGTCATATTCGATTATGGAATCTGGATCTTTAGTGCCTGCATCAACCGCCATTTCATCCTTCTTCCTCATCTCGCCAATGACCCTGTCCAAAAAGAACGACTGGAACGGCGGCGTCTTCAAGTTCAACCCCAGTTCTGGTCTAGGAACAATTCTAACACTATTTTTCCCTATATAGAATGTGCCCAAATCTTCGCCAGTCTTGGACTTTATTGGAAAAGGTTGCTCTTGTGATGCTGGTGCCTCAGTGGGGGGCTTTGGAATCTCAACAGGGGGTTTTTGAACCTCTTCCATAAGTCTACTTGCTGGTCTGAAGCTTACTTTTGTTAGCGCTTCGTCCACAAGCTTCAGGGAGGTCTTTAAGAACGCAAGCTCCTTTTCTGCCTTTACAATCTTCTCCTCAAGGTCCTTCTTAAGTTCTGCCAAGGTCTTGGTGTCCTGTTCAGACATCATTTCCACCTAATCTAACAAACCTCGTCGCTATACCACTATCGCTCAAGTATGATTTAAACTTAGTTGGCTGCCTCTCTTAGCAAGAGCGACAGGAGCCTAAACTTGCCTTGAAAAAGTAAATTTTTGTAAACCATTATGTTATGTTTTTTCTTGACCATTCAAAATCTTAAAGCCTTGATTCGATGAGATCCAGCAGCTCTCTGAGCCCCCTTATAATGAAGTCTGGTTCGTACTTCTTCAACTCCTCCTCTGTCCTTATTCCAGTAGTCACACTAACCACTTTAACTCCAAGTGCCTTACACGGCTTTATGTCCATTTCAGTGTCCCCGACCACTACCGCCTCATTGGGATTAATGCCCAGCGCCTGCAGGACGATCTTCAAATGCTCTGGATTTGGCTTGGGCTTGGGCACATTGTCTCTTGCAAGAATTACATCAAAAAAATCTATTATCCCTGTCCTCTCCAGTGCTATCTTGGCAGCCTCCGAATTGTTGTATGTGAATACTGCCAACTTCAGTCCCTTTGCCCTCAAAACTCTTAAGACTTCTTTTACGTCCGGAAGAAGATCCGTGGTTTTTGCCGCCTCGACCTCATGCTTTACAGCTATTCTCTCCCCCGCCATTAGAAGCTCCTCTATCCAACCTTTGTCTCTACCTTTTAACGCAAAGTACTCTCTTGTCCCCTCTTTAATAGAGGAGAAACTGTCCTTGGGGGTGAACATTCCCTCTCTCAGACCATTTTGAACAAAAAACCCAATTATTTCTTCTTTTATCTTCTTACTGTCCAAGTTGAACCTCAGAAGAACGCCGTCCAGGTCGAAGATCACACCCTTGAGCAACCCAGAAACACCTCCTTTCCACTCTCTCCTATACTATAAAAGTATTTTCGCATCATCAGCTAAGCTATAGCTCATAACAAGTATAACGCCCGATATCGTAGTAAAGTAAATTTGCCAATGAACCAATATATGTTAATGAATAAGTGGTGATCCTTTGAGGTACTTAGATCTTGTAGAGGTTTACGAGGAGATAGGCAAAACAACCAAGAGGCTCGAAATTACCGACATTCTGGTCAACTTCCTGAAAAGCTGTCCGCCTGAACTCATTGACAAGGTCGTGTACCTCACTCAGGGGAGGATCTACCCGGAGTTTGTGCCGCTGGAGCTGGGTATGGCAGACAAGATGATAATTCGCTGCATAGCCCAGGCATCGGCTGCAAAAGAATCGGAAGTGGAACAGCTATACAAGACCATGGGTGATTTGGGCAAGGTTGCCGATGCTATGCTATCAAGGGGCAAGAAACAGGTGACGCTTGATCTCTTCTCCACCACAAAAAAAGCGGCCCACGTCACAATAGAAAGGGTCTACGCGGATCTGGATAGCATCGCGCGGGCGCAAGGTCCTGGATCCCAAGAGGAAAAGATAAGAATACTCTCTGATCTCCTGAGGGACTCCTCACCAAAGGAGGCTATGTACATAATTCGAACGGTCTCTGGCACGCTGCGGCTCGGGGTTGCCGACATGACAATACTCGATGCCCTCACCATCGCCTTTACAGGATCTAAGGATGCCCGACCAGACATTGAGAGGGCATACAACGTGAGCAGCGATCTGGGCGCCGTGGCAAAGACTCTCGTCCTCAATGGTCTAGACGCCATAAAGAACTTCAAACCATCCCCTGGAAGGCCCATACGCTCAATGCTGGCGGAGCGACTCTCATCTCCATCAGAGATACTGGAGAAGATGGATGGAAAGTGCGCCGTTGAGTACAAGTACGATGGCGAGCGGGTGCAGATTCACAAGACAGAGGAAGGCGAAATGCTTCTCTTTTCAAGAAGGCTGGAGAACATAACCCACCACTATCCAGATATTGCCAAGTTGGTCCTTGAGGGGATCCCCCTCAAATCGTATATAGTCGAAGGCGAGATCGTGGCAGTGGATCCGGATACTGGCGATCTTTTGCCTTTCCAGGAGCTGATGCACCGTCGGAGGAAGTACGGCGTCGAGGAGGCTATGCAACAATATCCTGCCTCCCTTAGACTATTCGACATTCTATACGCCGACGGTTCGGATCTCACAATAAAAACCTATCCCGAGAGGCGCTCCCTCTTATCGAATGTCGTACATGAAAGCGAAAGGCTGAGACTCGCCGAACAAAAGATTGTGGATAACCCTGACGACCTAGAGGCTTTCTTCCAGGAGGCAATATCAAATGGTTGCGAGGGGCTGGTAGCAAAGTCCTTGGGCCCTGAGTCTATATATAAGGCTGGGGCGAGGGGCTGGCTCTGGATAAAGTACAAGAGAGACTACAAGAGCGAGATGACTGACACTGTAGATCTGGTAGTAGTCGGCGGATCAATGGGCACCGGCAAGCGTGCAGGTCACATAGGCACACTACTCCTAGCAGCCTACGACGATGACCAGGATGTATTTAGGACCGTCTGCAAGTGCAGCACAGGCTTCACCGACGAGGACATAAGGAACATGAGGAAGCTACTTGAACCATACATAATCCCCCACAGACACGCCAGGGTGGACTCGAAAATAACTCCTGACATATGGGTCGTTCCTGCCAAGGTCATAGAGGTCTTGGGTGCCGAGATCACCCTCTCCCCCATCCATACTTGCGGACTAGATGCCATAAGAAAGGGGGCAGGATTGGCGATCCGTTTTCCAAGGTTCACTGGCAGGTGGAGGGACGACAAGAGCCCTGAGGATGCGACCACTGTAAAGGAGATAATTGAGATGTATAATAAACAACTCAAAAAGATTGCATGATCCCTTCAACTTATAACATAAATATTATATTGATTTGCGGTTGCCCCGTGCCTCTCGCAAAATCGTCGAAGCAAAATTTCTTGATTACACCTAGCGTTCGAATTAAGCAACACTTCATTACAACTTATTTGGGATAAGTTAATAAGCAAGGACTTTCAGAGGAAGCATGGGCAGAAGTGAAGGAACTGACGTAAGTTCAGCTCTTTTTACGGAAGCCCAATAAAAAGTAAAGAAGGAGGGAAGAAAGTGGGATATTATCGCGAGGGCCGCCAGAGATTTGGCCCCAGACGTGGTCCGGCCAGCTTCGGTCCAAAGCCCGTGGAAGAGGGCAAGGAATACGACGTGGATATCAAGGAAATTAGCAGACGCGGAGAAGGTATAGCCCGTGTTGAAGGGTTTGTCATCTTCGTTCCGAACACAAAGGCTGGAGACCATGTTAAGGTGAAGATAACTAAGGTAGCAAACAGGTTTGCTACTGCTGAGGTTGTACAATAAACCGAGAACTGTCTGATTGGCAGTTTTCCCCTTTTATTTTTGTTTTTATATTAATTCATCCTTTTAATTTTTATAAGGCACCATCAACAACATTTAAGCGTCTTGGTGCATTTTTATGATCCACATTAAAGAGAGCTTCGGCACACTTCAGGTTTCTGATAACCTCTCCCTTTCCATAAACGGTTCCAGTCTCACTCCTACTTACAGGACTCTTGAAGACCTTATTCCCGTGCTTTACAATATCGAGTCAGTCAGAGACATGCCCAGAAGCACGCCTCTTTACACCATGTACCGTGGCTTTGCCTTGGAGAGGCATCTGATCATCTTCAAGAACAAAAGAGTGCGCTTCGACATCACTATAATGGCTGACATTAGGCTTGGAAAAGAGCTAAACAAGACCTTGGGTCACTACCACCCCTTGGCGGAGAACTCGCTATCCTATCCCGAGGTGTACCAGGTCCTTCACGGGGAGGCGACCTACTTACTTCAAAAAAAGATAGAGAATGAGATACTGGACTTTGCCGTTGCTAAGGTCAAGGCAGGCGAGGCGATTTTGATACCGCCAGGATACGGGCATGTTACAGTTAACTCTGGTGGGGGCCTCTTGGTGATGGCAAATCTCGTGTCCGACTCTTTCCAATCTATCTACGATGACTACATAAAAAACAGAGGCGCCGCCTATTACCTCTTGACGGACGGATCAATGGTGCCCAACCCAAACTACGGACCACTTCCTGCCCCAAGGTATCTTTCCAAGAGGTTTCCAATCTCTAAAGACCTTTACTCGGACTTCATCTCATGCCCTTCCTGCTTTGATTTTTTGAACAGGCCTTCCTTGGTGGCAGGACACCCCTCCAACCTTTAAGTTTTTAAAGGGTTATTTTCTAAGTTCGACCGAGGGCTGACAAATGGGCAATAGTAAGCTCGGATTTTACACTATGGATAACTTCGATTTCGACGGTAAAAAGACGCTTTTGAGAGTAGACATAAACTCACCCATCGATCCTAAAACAGGAAGGATAACTGACGATACTAGAATAAGGAGTCATGCCGCCACAATAAAGGAATTACTCGATATGGGCGCCTCTGTAACTGTAATTGCACACCAAGGAAGACCTGGAGACAGCGATTTTACGACGCTAGAAAACCATGCGGCAATCCTCTCAAAATGCCTGAACACAGACGTTAACTACGTGGAGGATGTTTTTGGACCTGCAGCCCGCTCTGCAATCTCATCGTCAAAGCCAGGTAACGTGATCTTGCTTGAGAACGTTCGTTTTTATGCCGAGGAGAGCATCGAAAAAGTCCCTGAAGCTCAGGCAAAAACTTACCTAGTTCGCTATCTTGCCCCCCTGTTCTCTCTCTACGTAAATGATGCATTTGCGACCTCTCACAGGTCCCATCCCTCCCTCACAGGTTTTCCCATGGTCTTACCATCCTGCGGCGGGAGACTTCTTCAAAAGGAGGTATGCTTCCTCAGCGAAGTCATGAGCACAGCCTCAAAGCCCTGCATATTTGTTTTAGGCGGCGGCAAGGTCGCCGACTCAGTCCAGCTGATGGAAGCACTCCTGCCGAAGGGGGTCGCCGATAAAGTTCTACTCACAGGTTTGGTCTCTCATCTATTCCTTATAGCAAAGGGGGAGCGCCTCGGTAAGGCCACTGTGAAGATCATAGAGGGGAAGGGTCTTTATTCTCTGTTGCCCAGGGCCCAGAATCTCTTAAGAAACTACCCCGACAAAATCGTGACTCCTGTGGACATTGCCATTTTGAGGTCAGATGAGCGGGTTGAGCTGCCTCTCAGGGATGCGCAGGATCACTCTCCAATATACGATATTGGTAGCAAAACAGTTGAACTCTATTCAAGCATAATAAATGGCGCCAAAGTGGTCATAATGCGCGGTCCAGCTGGCTACATCGAGGATCAGAGGTTCTCTAAGGGCTCCGAGGAGCTTCTAAAGGCAGTAGTCAAGAGCGGAGCTAAAACCCTGCTGGGCGGCGGACATTTGAGGGCTATCTCTGAGAGACTTGGTATATCCGAAAAAATTGATTACTTCAGCACCGGGGGAGGGGCCTTCATTGCATTCCTATCAGGTGAGCGGCTGCCTGCCATTGAGGTTCTAGCGGTTTCCGCGCAGAAGTTTAAAGCAGACAGGTTATAATATAATAGCAGGTGTAGAGATATGCCTATCAAGGTCGCGGTAAATGGTTACGGAACGATTGGAAAGAGGGTCGCCGACGCGATCCTGAAGCAAAAAGATATGGAGCTTGTGGGCGTGACGAAGACAAAGCCTAACTTCGAAGGGAGGTTAGCAGTTAACAAGGGGATAAGACTCTTCACAACATCACAGGACCGCCTAAAGGCTTTCGAAGATGCTGCCCTCAAAGTCCAGGGCACACTTGAGGACCTTCTCAAAGAAGCCGATCTCGTGGTTGATTGCACACCAGGAAAGGTTGGGGCATCATATAAGCCCCTCTACGAGAAGTACAAGATAAAGGCGATATTCCAGGGCGGAGAAAAGCACGATGTTGCCGGCTTTTCCTTCAATGCTGTCTGCAATTACAAGGATGCCATTGGAAGAGATTTCGTGAGGGTGGTTTCCTGCAACACTACAGGTCTCTGCCGCTCCCTATACGCCATAGATAGGATATTTGGCATAAAGAAGGCGAGGGTAGTCTTAATTAGGCGTGGCGCCGACCCTGCAGAGGACTCGAAGGGTCCCATTAACAGCATAGTTCCTGACCCGGTGACAATCCCGTCCCATCATGGTCCAGACGTTCAGAAAGTGCTGCCGCATATAGATATAACCACAATGGCTTTCGCCGTGCCAGAGACTCTGATGCACGTACATGTTCTGAACCTTGAACTAAATAACCCCGCGACCGAGGGAGACGTATTAGATGTGCTCTCTCGGTACCCGCGAATAAAGATAATTTCTGCACAAGACGGTGTGGACTCTACCTCAACAATAATCGAATATGCCAGGGATATGGGCAGAGCCCGTTATGATCTGCCTGAGCTAGTGGTTTGGAAAGAGTCTGTGAAGTCCTTTGGAAAAGAGATCTACCTCACACAGGCTGTGCACCAAGAGGCCATCGTGGTCCCTGAAAATATAGATGCCATTAGAGCTATGACAAGGCTGACTGAGGATCCGGAGGAGTCAATGCGCCTCACAAACGAATCTTTAGGAATAGGGAGGTGAAGACGATCTTTAAGAACATACTCGTTCCGATCGACGGGTCTCCTGCCTCTATGAGGGCGCTTGACCTTGCCTTAGAGTTTGGGATGCGTGACGGAGCCAAAATCACTCTAATGCACGTAATAATCCCCCCTCCAAACCTGACCTCTCATCAGGCGATAGAGGAACTAAAGAAGTCTGGCGAGTCCATACTCGAGGCAGCAGAATCTAAGTGCAAGTGTTTCGGTCTGATCGCGAAGAAGATACTGAAAATTGCAGAATGGAACCAGAGTTCTGTCGCATCAGAGATCTACGATGAGGTTGTTAGAGGGCGCTATGACTTGGCAATACTGGGATCTCGGGGATATTCCGGCGAACGTGGCATACTTATGGGAAGCGTCACAATATCCCTCGCCATCAGCCTGCCATGCACAATAATTATTGTCCGATGATTGGTGGGCGGATTGCCTCGGAAAAAAATATCATTCGGCACAGACGGGTGGCGATCAAGAACTGATGTTGATTTTAACGATATCAATGTGCGAATAGTCTCCGGGGCAATCGCCCAGTACCTGCTTCTTTCGGGAAGGAATAAAGGGATATTCATAGGATACGACGGGCGTGAGGGCTCAAGGTCCTTCGCAATGGCTTGTGCCGAAGTGCTATCTTCTTACGACATACCCTCCTTTCTTCCACCCCGCCCTGTGACCACGCCCCTCGCAGCATTCGCAACGATTCACTTCTCACTCGATGGTGCGGTCATGATAACTGCCTCACATAACCCTCCTGTTTATAACGGTATAAAGTTCATACCCGAATACGGCGGACCCGCTTCGACCGACATAACCTCAAAGATCGAGTCATTACTTACCGAGAGTCCGCCCAAATGTAGGGAGTATGAACACTTGGAACGCGAGGGTCTGATCTCCACATTAGACCCGATGCCTGAATATCTCCTACATCTGAAATCTATCTTAAGTATCAAAACCTCAAACTTGAAGGTGGCTTTGGACCCCATGCACGGCAGTACTTCTGGCATTGCAGATAGAGCCTTCAAGGAACTTGGCGTTGAGACTGTAATTGTTAGAGGCAACATCGACCCTAATTTTGGAGGGATCTCTCCAGATCCTGTCCCTCAGAATTTAGAACCACTTCTGGCCAAGGTTCTTTCAGAAAAATGCCAAATAGGATTTGCCTTTGACGGGGACGGAGACAGACTAGCGGCAGTTACCGACCAAGGCACTTTTCTGATGGCAAACCAGATCCTGCCACTACTTTATGCCCACATATGCGAGAGGCGCTCCATGATTGGTGATGCTGCTCGAACTGTTGCAACATCGCACCTGATAGACTCCGTCGCTAAAAGGTTTGGTAGGCGAGTGATAGAGACACCTGTGGGCTTCAAGTATATTAGCTCACTCCTAAGGGACGGCTCGGTGGTTATTGGAGGGGAAGAGAGTGGCGGCATAAGTTTCGCCTCACATATTCCTGAAAAGGATGGAATCGCTTCTGCACTCCTCTTATTGGAATCGGCGGAGTCAAGTGGTGTGCCTCTCCAAACTCTCATAAATGAGATGTACAGGGAATATGGATACTTAGAGTCCCGTAGGTTAGATCTTGTGATTGATCCTGCCCATGAAATTCGATTAGAAGACGTCGAAATTCCAGAAGCAATTCTGGGCAAGAGGGTTATTGGCACAAACAGAATTGATGGCTTGAAGATCCTATTGGAAGAAGGATCATGGATCTTACTCAGAAAGTCTGGGACTGAGAATGTTGTGAGGATCTACGCTGAGGCTAAAAATAGGTATGATGTGCAGCTACTGATTGATTTTGGAAAAGCGCTTCTAATGAAATCGCTCTCCGCATCTCCTAAAAGAATCGGTTAAAACTGAAATTTAAATCATCCACATCAAGTTTTATATTTTTAATATTGATTTAGCATAGAATTTTAATCTTGGCAATACGGCTACCTTGGTAGGATGAGCACTCATGTAGTGATATCGCTTCCTACCTCAAAACTGTTTCATATGAAACACAAAATTTAATAAAAAAAGCAGCTTTTCCATCCCGTGGTGAAAGATTTGCGCATCAGACCTGTTATTGTTATACTCGCCCTGACAACACTAATCGTCTCAGCAGGCTTCTTCCTAACAATTGCAAACTTTCCAATAAATACTCTGCCCTCTTCAATCACAATTCAGGATATGTCCGGTCGGAGTGTTGCTCTCTCAGTACCCGTAAACAGAGCCGTGATTTTGAACTCTTATTGGAATGAGATCGCTTCGACATTAGGGGTCTCCGACAAGATTGTGGGCATAGACAAATACACCATATCATCCATATACATTCCTAAAGCTGTTAGGGAGCGCCCAGTGGTTGGCGACCTATTCGGAGGAGTGAACCTTGAGACCATTCTATCCTTAAAGCCAGATGTCGTTATCATGGACTTCGGATACGGTAAGAGTGGCGATATCATAAAGTCATTAGAGTCCCTCGGCATTCCTGTTATCTGCATGTACTCAAACAACTTTAATGATCAGATCAACGCAATAAGACTTTTAGGCAAAATATTTGGCACTGAGGCAAGAGCAGAATCCCTCATAAACTTCTTGGAGATTAGACACTCTGTGTTAATCTCCACGACATCCAGAATACCTGCCAATGAGCGACCCACAGTCCTTCTCTGCAGAGTTGAGAAAGATGGCCTTCTGACGGCTTATGGAAACAGCACATGGGGAAAGATTGTGGAGGACGTAGGCGGAATAAACATAGCACTCAGAAGCTTCCCTAGCCAGTCGTGGCCAAAAATAAATCTAGAGACACTTTTGGTCTGGAACCCTGATATAATAATTATTGTCGGCTATGATGACGCGGCCCTCAAATCTCAACTCGACTTGATCATGAAAAGTAGCGTCTGGGGCAACCTGAAGGCAGTTAAAGACTCACGCGTCTACACGGTCCTGATCGGATCTAGAACAGAGGGTGCGTATCTGGACTGGGGACCAAGGATGTTGATTGGAGAGATGAAGTTGGCGAAGATGATCCAGCCAAAATATTTCAGTGACCTAAATGTTGATCTCGTATCGGATCTTCTTATCTCAACCTACTATAGTAAATAGGTGGCACAATTGCCCCGCCTCAGAAAGAGCGTCTTCCTTCTGCTTCTCTTACTGCCTTTGCCGGTCTTTTTTCTGTCATTAACCATCGGCTCCTACCAAATTCCGTTTGATGAATTACTAGCGATTCTGTTTCAGGGCATCGCTCCATTCCTTAACTCCGACTCCTCTCAAACTCAAATATACCGAGATGTCATCTTTATGATTAGACTACCTAGGATTCTTCTGGCTCTTTTTGGTGGGATCGCTCTCTCTGTCTCTGGCGCTTCTTTACAATCTGTTTTCAAAAACCCTTTAGTCGATTCGTACATACTGGGCTTGTCAGCTGGGGCTGGGCTGGGAGCAGCGCTTGCTATTGCATTTCTTCCAAACATTATCGGTCTGACCCAACTCTTTGCCTTCCTGTTCTCATTCATGGCATTCATGTTGACCTATTTTGTGGCGCGAGACCGGGGACAAGCATCAACGGTTTCGTTGGTTTTAGCTGGTGTGATCGTGACGGCGCTCTTCTCTGCCGCTCTCTCCATGATCAAATTCTTTACCGTTCCAGAGAAGCTATCAAGTGTCGTCTACTGGCTCATGGGGAGCATGGCCGTCTCTGGCTGGAAAGAGGTACTGTACTCGGTGCCACTCATATTGCTCTCCTTCCTCATAATCACTCTCATGCGTTGGCGCCTTAATGTCCTTTCTATGGGCGACGAAGAGGCGAAGTCCCTTGGCATAAATGTCGAGAGGGATCGGCTCGTAGTCTTGCTAACCACGACCCTCATGGTCTCATCATTCGTCTCTGTAGCTGGAATTATAGGTTGGGTGGGTTTGGTGATCCCTCACTTGGTAAGGATGCTGGTAAGAACTCCTGACAATCGAATTGTAATACCAATTTCTGCCAGCTTAGGCGGGGTTTTTCTCCTTTTGGCAGATGATGTTGCGAGGTCCCTTACATCATATGAACTTCCAGTAGGCGTAATAACAACAATAATCGGAGCACCTTTCTTCCTTTATCTTCTGAAGAAAAGGGGTGGAGGCTCTTGGAGACAATAGTTTCGGTAAAAGACCTTTCTTTTTCTTATGGAGGCAGTTTCAAGCTGAGCTCCATAACTTTAAATGTCGAAGCGGGGACAGTCCTTGCCCTCTTGGGTCCAAATGGATGCGGAAAGACAACTCTACTGAAGTGTATAAACGCTCTTCTCAAACCCGAAAAAGGCAAAGTGCTAATCGACGGAAAAAACGCCCACGAATTGAAGAGGTGGGAGATCGCACGTCTTGTAGGATATGTGCCCCAAGCTCACGTGCCCCCCTTTCCATATTCTACACTGGATCTTGTATTGATGGGGAGAACAGCTCACCTCGAATTCTTCCAGCAACCCTCAAATCTGGATCAGCAGATCGCAGAGCAGGCACTGCGCATGGTGGGTCTATCTCACCTTGGTCATCGCCCATATGACCAGCTGAGCGGGGGCGAGAGGCAGCTTGCACTAATAGCAAGGGCGATTGCCCAGGAACCAAAGCTTCTGCTCTTGGACGAGCCCACCGCCCATCTCGACTTCAAGAACCAATTTTTGGTTCTTGATATGGTGAGACGCATTTCAAGGGAGAATGGCATTGGCGTGATAATGAGTCTACATGACCCAAACCAAGCCATAATGTTTTCCGACGCCGTAGCACTTATGAAAAATGGCTCTATCTTTGCAGTCGGTCCACCACATTCGGTTGTCACGAGGGAAAAAATAGAAACTATTTACGAGATCAGTGTAAGAATAGTCAAACACACTGACGGCTCATTTATTATCCCGTCGATGGAAAGTTTTTCATGAAATCCTAGAGAATGCACTCATGGGCGGACGAATTCCGCTCCTAAGATGGAGCTAAATTTAAGGATAATGTTATAACTAACTGTTTTGGCTCCTTCCTGTACCTCAAATATTTCCTAATCTGGTTTAGCAATGGTATGCAAAGGCTTTTTTGCGTCTTTAAAAGCAACACTTTATACAACCATCAGCGACAGAAAATCAAAATAAATCTACTTGCTGTTACCTACAAATTTGATAATCCTTGATGGGCTTTTCAGATGCAGATTTATAGAGGGAAAGTCCTATTTATTATGTTGATATTTGACAACAAAGGAGATCAAATTGGGACGAAAATTCCTTGCCGCCAAAGAAAACTTAGCAGAGAAGATAAACGAGATAGCAAAAGAGCGTGGCAGGACCGTGTTTAGCATAGTCAACGAGACCTTGAGCGCCTTCATAAGTGCAAACGAGTGGGGTAGGGACTTGACCACATTAATGGAGGATGCCAAGATCTTGGAGATCGCGAAGAACTCTGGCATGGTCTTGATACCGGAACCTCTCCATGAATACCTCATGGAATCTACTCCCTTTGACTCAAAAATGAAGGAATATTGGAGATCTTCTGGTATAGTTTTTGGAAGGTATTTGGATCTCAACAACATCAAAGATCTCAAAAAAGTTGAAAGGATTCTTAAAGAGGTGGTTGGTATAAACCCCGACATCTCGATTTCCAATGAGCGGCTTGTATGTATCTCGCCAAGGCTCGGGGAGAAGAGATCTGAAACCGTTGCGATATTTCTGGAGGGCGTCATGAATGGTATGGGTTTTAGGGTTGCATCAAGGGAGGTATCAAAAGGAATAATAATTCTCAAGTTTAAACAGGAGCGCGAACTCTGATGCCCGAAAAAGTGGAAAAGAAGCTTGTCGTGGTCAGGGCAGATGTCTTGGAAAAGATCTCCGAAATTGCAAGGAGGGAGAACAAGACCCTATTTGCGCTAGTCAACGAGATCCTCCAAGACGCTCTTAAAGTTAGCGAGATGAAAGTGACAGTGGGAGATCTCACGAACTTTTACAAACTAATTAAAGTTCAGAAGGATTCAGGTGCCCTTATCTTGCCCATGGATCTGTTTCTCAAACTGGTCCAGAAATGGGAAAATAAAGAGGAGCTAGAAAAAGAATGGTTCTCCGCCGGGGAGTGGTACGGCAAATATTTAATGGCAAAATTTGAGGATCCTCTCAATATACTGCCCTCTTTACTTTCAACTTCGCTCTGGCACCTCTCCGAAATCAAGATGGAGGGAAAGTCTGACGGAAGAACAACAATCAGCATGATCGCACCAAACGCCGATCAGACCCTCCTCGAACTAACAGGCAAATATTTGGAGGGCATGATGAATGCCCTAGGGTTCAGGAGTATCAGGAGTGACGTAGTTCGCGGCGTAGGAATAATTGAGTTTCTAAAGAAACTATGATTACCTGAAAATTTTCTCTAATCCGCTACCAAAGATAAATCTATTTTCAAGTTCCATCATAATTGATCTTCATGAACCAAAATAAAATCTTCGCGATCCTTCTTAATAAGTGCCAAGAGTTATTGCTGAAATACATATTGAGCTTAGGGTTAAACAAGCCAAGAGCAATTATGCTATAGTCTATATAACTGTGAATGTCGATGGTATGGATGTAATGGCACTTCAAATAATGGCGTCCCCTGATTAAGAAGGCATATAATAGTACCAAGAGTGGCAATATGGAGGTCTTTAGTTATGGAGCCTTGATAATAGTTGACTCTAGCATTGAGATTAGGAAATGCATCCATTATATTAATAAGTATAGCTGGTGCTCCAAGTGCAAGATACTCGGCTTGGCTCAATGGAACTCATTAGATGTAGCGAGGTGGGATTTGATGATAATCTCATTGGTATATCTTTTATAGAAAGATTTATGGAACCATAGAATTAACCACAACGAAGAGGGAAGTTGGATATTTCTATGTGGGGGAGGCTCAAGTAGAAAAAGCAGGAGTTACTATAAAATCTGAAGGTAAATTTACCGCCAAGGTTGCCATTTTTGATGAAAATATATTGCTCAAAGCACCTCTACAGTGGATGCTAGAACCAGAAGTTCATTGATATAGATCTAATAAACGCTGAGGTTTGATATTTTGATGTTGAGATAAGCTATGAAGGATATTAATGTCACCAATCCATCAAAGATCAAAATACATAGCAACCAATAATTCTCATGTCGAGAGATCGATTTCAAAATAGGTACTGGACTTGGTTAAGCTGAGTCTAAAGCCGAGATCCAACATTAGCATTAATTGAGCAATCTGATTTAACCACTCCAATTAGAGCTACATCATTTGCTGCTCCAGTTCTATTACTAATCATAATTCCAATAATAGCAATTATTGGAATTATAGTTTTGGCGAGACTTCGTAGAAGGATCACTAATCAGTGATTTGAGACACTCGTAATAGTTTTTCATTATTTATTTTATATTATAAAAATTAATTAATTATTGAAATTGGTTTCTGAATTTATATATGGATGTTTATTGTTTAAAAACTTGCTATTTTAATAGTCGCTATTTTCTCACCGATATAGATAGCATAGTTCCGTCATCACAAATTATCTTTATTAGCTGAGATTTCGTTGAAGACTTATTTGAATATATTAGAAGCAGGCGAGTCTCTCCAGATTTCAAGCTCCTGCTTTCAATAACATTTCCATTAATCTCACAGAATGTCCATCCTGTAATAGCCATAAAGTGGAGGGAATCTGCTATATCCTTAGCCTGATTTGCTCTATAGATTATCCTCTCACTAACCTCGGGCTTATTATATTCATATGCTGTATTTTTTAGATTTATGCTTATATCATAAAGCTGTCCTGCTAGCTCATATAAATTAAATGTGAAGAGATTAATACCTTGAAGTATGCTTCCTATTTTCTCAACTTCTGAACTTATTTCCCTAAGTCTCTCACCAACATCGCCTCCAATTTCATATGATATCTCCGTGAGATTTTGGCTTATTTCATAAAGCTCTTCGCTAATGCCATCAAGTCCCTCAATATGCTTGCATCTCTTTTCATCAACATATATATGATCCAATATTAAATCTCTTCTACCAATATTCCTTAAGTATATGTTTATCTCAATTATTCCATCTATGGCTCTTAAATTAAAATTATCATAGCTCAATAGACCCCTTTCCATCTTTGAAGTCCTAGTGTTAGCGTATTCTATTATAAAATAGTATGTTACAGTTGATCCTGAAACTAATATTGCTATAAGAAGAACTGTGGCAATTACATGAGAAATTCCCATCTCATTAGTCATATTTTTGATAATTTTTATTTTAATATATAAAAATTATCATCTTTGATCTTACTTATGCCTTCCATGATCGCATCAATTGTTAATGATCCGACCTCTATACCTTCCCCCTTTGAACAATTAATCTTCAGAAAAATTAAATAAGTCCCTTAACGCTTTGCGCGCACTATTTGTGACCTTCATATACCGTAATAGCGTAGCTATCACTCCAGGCAAACATAATATTGTTGCCAAAATTATGAAGCCGAATGCAGTAAAGCTTTTCTCAAACTTTAACTTCAAATCCAAAGCAATACCTGAAGCTCTAATATCTCTATAAAAGAAGCCCTGACTCATTTTTAAATATTTCATCTGAACTTCAGTGTGTTTATTGATCCCCGTATCCATTCTGAAAATATAGTTTATTAATAACGTGGAGTAGAATAATATCAATAAAGGCTATACTATTATTGCCAAGGATTGCCAAAAAGTTATCGAAATCCTAGAAAGGCAAAGGGCGCAGGGTGCCTACTACTCTATCTATCAGCTGCAATAAATAAAAGCTCCTAGGAGGCACCTAAATTAACGATTAATGCTATACGAGGTGCTTGAGATTATCGCTCCAATATAATACAATGGCAAAAATAAGAATCAATAAAGATCCGATAAAAATAAACGACACCATATAAAAAACAATTGAGACCTAATGAAATATGTTCCTTGGAGCAAGATTAGCGATTGGTTCTGCACAGCTTGTGGCAAGTGCTGTAAAGAATTCAAGGTTCCATTAAGGACATATGAGATGGTCCTCTTGGCAAACACTTTTGGTTTCTCATGTATAGAATTCGGAGTTAGTGCAACTTATTTGAAGAGAAGACTCGACGGAAGGTGTGTATTCCAGGTTAAGAGAAACGGAAAGATGGTGTGTGGTATACAACCCCTTAAACCAGTTGCCTGCAAGATGTGGCCCTTTGCAGTATTTGAATCCCCTCACTATGAGCACAGTAACGAAGCATCTTTTAATTTTAAAAATGAAACCTTTTACGTATATGTTAACAACTACTGTAGGGGTCTAATTTATGGATCTCCCTCCTTCAGATTTATTAACTCAGTAATCCCTGAATTTGTCGAGTTAAAGTTGGGACTGCGAATGCATCAAGTAAGATCTACTTCCCTCACCATAAAAATTGCTGCACCTAAGTTAAAACCGCCCTTCACATCAGATCATGAACTGCGACGTCTGTGGAGTTCCTAACACTCGATATACCTTTGCTGGCTGATGATCTCCTCACGTAAGTCTTTCATTTTCACTAAAAAAGAGAGTAGCCAAAATTCACGTCACTACCACTTCAAAATTAAAAAATTCAAATACTGAAATGATGAAAGTTTTATTGGATGATTGAATGAGGGCAATGGTTCTCAAAAAAGCATCACCCATAGAAACAAATCCGCTGGTACTCGAGGATGTGCCGGTGACCCAGCCAGCTGGCAGGGAGATCCTATTAGAAATTTCGGCATGTGGGGTGTGTCGCACCGAACTGGACGAAATAGAAGGTAGGTTGCCAACAAAACTACCAGTCATACCTGGGCATCAAATAGTGGGAAGGATCAAAGATCTTGGACCTGACGCCTCCAGATACCGTATTGGTCAAAGGCTTGGCGTAGCATGGATCTACCGTGCGTGCGGACTGTGCTGCTTCTGCAATAGGGGTCTTGAGAACCTTTGTGATAGATTTATGGGCACGGGATGCGACGCCGATGGAGGGTACGCCGAGTACATCTTGGTACATGAAGACTTTGCCTATCCAATACCCGATACATTTGAAGATCATGAGGCTGCTCCCCTTCTATGCGCTGGAGCGATAGGCTATCGGGCCCTAAAGCTAACAGGAATGAGAGATGGTGAGACCATTGGGCTGTTCGGGTTCGGATCCTCCGCTCACATTCAATTCCAACTCATAAAATACCTCTTCCCGACCTCAAGGATCTTTGTGTTCACGAGGAGGAAGGGCGATGCGCCCAGCGAACTTGCAATGAAGATGGGCGCGGACTGGGTTGGCGAGACCGGAGAAACCCCCCCAGAAAAACTAGACTGTGCCATAGACACAACGCCCATCGGGTCGCCGGTCAAGGAGGCCCTAAGAAACCTCGAGAAGGGAGGGCGCCTTGTAATGAACTTAATCAGGAAGGAGACGCCGATAACCGACCTTGATTACGCTTCCCACCTATGGGGCGAGAGAGAGGTCAAGAGTGTTGCAAACATCACTAGGACAGATGTGCAAGAGTTCTTAGAGGTGGCAGCAAAGATTCCTATAAGACCCGAAGTTAAAAAATTCAGGCTGGAGGAGGCTAATGAGGCTTTACTTATGTTGAAGCGTGGTCAATACCGAGGTAGCGGCGTCTTAATAATCAAATGTTAGTGATCCATGGGTCGCATGACAAAAACTCTTCAAGCTCTACAAGTGTGGGCAAGCCCTCCCTCGCCCCCCTTCTCTGTATCTTCAGCGAGGCTGTGGCTATGCCCCAGCGCAGGCACTCCTCAATACCCATCCCTTTTATGAAAGCTGTAATGAAGCCTGCATCAAAAGCATCCCCTGCCCCTGTGGTGTCAACAACCTTTACCCTCAAAGCTCTCTGAATCTTCTCTTCCCTTCCGTCAAACGCATATGCGCCTCTCTCTCCTAACTTCACGACCACTTGTCTTACATACTCTGAGAGTTTTCTTGTTCCTTCCCTATATTCCGACCTCGTCAAGAGCCTACACTCCAGTTCGTTCAGCAATAGGAGATCGACACCATCCAAGTCCTCAGGAGTCAACTCCACAACACTCCCCCCAGGGTCTAAAGATATACGTGCTCGCCCCCGGCTTTTCTTGATCTTCATTAACACATTCCTGCTAACGTTGCAGAGCTGGATGAACTTCGCTTCTGGCAGATCTTCCACAAGTGACTCAAGCTCCACATTAGCCCCTCTATAGGCTAGCATCCTCCTACCCCCGCTCTTGTCCACAAGAACGCAGACAGTGCCGGTTCTTTTTCCTTTCGATACTCTCACGAAGTCCGTCACAACGCCCGCCTTCTTCAGCTCACAGATCGCCTCTCTTCCAAATTCATCGTCCCCGACACACCCAAGTATTCCTGCTTTGAGTCCTAATCTGGAGACTCCGACGGCGAAATTGGCAGCAGACCCTCCGTGAAAGATCTCCAGATCTGCGGTCTCTTCTCCATCCAAGTCTGGCAATTTATTGATTAAGAAAGATAGATCGATGTTTATGTTCCCCGCCGATAATACGTCTAACAAAAAGTTACACCTATTGACCTTTCTTTAATAAGATCCTTGCATCCACTATTTTGTATCCCACATCGTAGGCAATTGTTGGGTTCAGGTCTATTTCGCTAATCTGTGGCAGTTCAATCATAATGTTCGAAATCTTCACTAGGGCTTCCGCCAGACTATTAATGTCTGAGGGCTTTCTTCCTCTGATGCCCTTCAGTATAGGGTAAGCCTTAAGCTCAGTAATCATCTCCATCGCCTCCTCCTTTATTATAGGCGCCACTCGGAAAGAGACGTCCTTAAAAACCTCAACAAATATGCCTCCCAGCCCAAACATTAAAACTGGTCCAAACTGGGGATCCATTTTGGCCCCAATTATAGTCTCCACACCTTGGGGCGCCATACGCTCCACCAAAACACCATCAAGTCTGTAACCTCCCTTCTTTGCTATCTCCTTTATCTTCTCAAAGGAGCTTATTGCCTTCTCTTCACTGTCTATGTTAAGTATTACCCCGCCCACATCCGACTTGTGGAGCACATCAGGTGAGACTATCTTCATAACAAGAGGAAACCCGAGCTCCTCAACAGCACTCTTTAAATCGTCCAGATCTCTGACAACAATCCATTCTCCCACAGATAGTCCGTAATTGCGGCAGAGGTCCTTCGCCTCGGGCTCCAGCAACCATCCTCTTTCTAGCCCTCTCTTAATGAGCTCTTCCAACATTAGGACCACAATTTGTTGTAACGCTCGATCAGTTATTAACCTTATGAAAGGTTTTGGGCAGTCCTGATCTTAAATATCATTTAATGGAAGACCTATTATAAAAGTTGACGGGAAGTCATAAACAAAAATGGATTTTAAAGATTCGGGATTTAGAATTTATGACTCGGAAATCTGAAGGGCCTGCCAATAAATAATTTTTCTATTAGCGTCTTCTTTCCTTCATCCTCTCCAGTCTTTCCCTCACGATCTCGTTCACCAGTTTTGGGTCGCCCTTTGCCTTGGTCTTTTTCATTACTTGCCCTATCAGGTAATTCACGGCATTGCTGTCTGTTAGGGCATCGTCCACTGCCTTGTCGTTCTCATCAAAAACCTCCTCAACTACCCTCTCAATAATCTCCCTATCCGCTATCCTCTCCATCCCTCTCTCCTTAACAACTTGGGATGGCATCTTGCCTGTCTCCACGATTTCTGGCAAGATTATCTTCCCGATCTTCCCGCTTATGACCCCTTCCTTTATTAATTGAAGCATCTCCGCCAGTGCCTGAGGAGTGATCTTTGATTCCTGAATCTCCATCCCTTTTTCATGGAGCACCCCTAACAGGTCGCTCATTATCCAGTTGCTGATGTTTTTTGGATCCCTGTAGATCCTCACACATTCCTCAAAGAAGTCTGCCAGCGCCTTCTCTGAAGTAAGTACCTGTGCATCATATGCTGGTATTCCGTATTCTCTAACGAATCTATCTGACCTAGCGTCGGGCAGCTCTGGCATCTTGGCCCTTATCTGCTCAACATACTCAGTGGTGATCTGCAGTGGGACTATGTCGGGCTCTGGGAAATACCTGTAATCGTACTCCTCTTCCTTCTCCCTGAGGGATATTGTAACCTTCCTTATCTCGTCCCAATGGCGCGTCTCCCTTACTACCCTCTCTCCCTTCTTGATCAGTGCCGACTGTCTCGATATCTCGTAGCTCAGAGCCCTCTCGACCTCCTTAAACGACGATATGTTCTTGATCTCAACCCTCTCGCCCCCTTCCACCGACACGTTTGCATCGCACCGCATAGCGCCCTCCAACCCTCCGTCAAACGCCCCTATATGCTCCAGTATTGACCTGAGCTTCTGGAGGAATACTCTTGCCTCTCTAGGAGAAGAGAGGTCCGGCTCAGTAACAACCTCTAACAGAGCCATTCCTGCTCTGTTATAATCGACTAGCGTGTACGGCGAAAGATCTATAGGTCCGATGTGGACCAACTTTGCAGGGTCTTCCTCGAGCTGTATCCTTGTTATTCTTACTCTTTTCTTCTTCGCACCCACGTTTATGTCTAAGTGACCTCCAGTACATATCGCGGCGGATCCGTTGGTCTCATACATCGAGATCTGGAAATTCTTACTCATATCCACATAAAAGTAATTCTTCCTATAGAAGGACGTTCTGGAGTTAATAGTGCTGTTCAGCGCCAGCCCCGTCATTATCGCGTACTCAATGGCGCCTTTATTCGGCTTCGGAAGCGATCCAGGGTGTCCAAGACATATAACGCAAACATTGGAGTTCGGCTCTTTCCCCCTGTAATCAGAGCTACAACCACAGAAGAGCTTGGTCTTGAGGTTTGTGAGTTGGCAGTGAACCTCCAGCCCGATCAGAACATTCTCTTCAGGACTCATGATCATCCCTCACAAAGGAGGTTTCAGATTTAATTTCAGTCCCTCCTCAACTCTCTTTGCAACGGCCAGGAGCATCCCTTCCATAAAAGGCGGAGCCATGATCTGTAAACCAACAGGTAGGCCGCTAGAAAAACCACATGGCACCGATATTGCAGGTATCCCTGCCAAGTTAATCGTAACGGTATCTATGTCCGTCATGTACATGGCAAGCGGATCTTCGACCTTCTCCCCAAGCTTAAATGCAGTTGTTGGCACCGTCGGTCCGACAATAACATCAAACTCCTTAAAAAGCCTCTCAAAGTCTCTCCTTATCAAACTCCTCACTTTGAGCGCCTTGAGATAGTATCCCTCATAATATCCTGCGGAGAGAGCGAAGGTTCCGAGAATTATCCTCCTCTTCACCTCCATCCCAAAGAGGCTTCTAGTCCTCGAGTATGATGCTGACCAGTCCATTCCTTCGTCCTCTTCCCTAACCCCATACCTGATCCCGTCATATCTGGCCAAATTCGAACTTGCCTCTGACATCGCAATCAAATAATAGGTGGGAAGCGCGTATCTCAGGGTCGGTAGCGTTGTCTCGCTATACTTTCCCCCAAAACTCTCAAGAAGGTGTATGCTCCTCCAGACCTCTTTCGCTACCCCCTCCTCTGTTCCCTCTCCGAAAAACTCCTTTGGCACTCCAATCCTGATCCCTCTCACGTCTTTGTCAAGATATGATAGGTAATCCTCATGTGGTCTTTTGACAGAAGTCCCGTCCATCTCATCATGACCTGCAATAATGTTCATCATCAAGGCACAGTCTCTCACATCGCGCGTCATTGGACCTATCTGCTCCAGACTGTTTGCAAATGCTACTAGGCCGAACCTGCTCACCAGACCGTATGTTGGCTTCAGTCCAACTATGCCACAAAAACTCGCGGGACATCTTACCGACCCGCCAGTGTCTGAGCCGAGGGCTGCCGCCGCCTCCCTTGCCGCAACAGCTACAGCACTCCCACCAGAGGACCCTCCTGGGACCCTGGACTTGTCCCAAGGGTTTTTTGATGGAAAGAAAGCACTATTCTCCGTGGATGAGCCCATGGCAAACTCGTCCATGTTGGTCTTGCCAAGGATTGTGGCACCTGATTCCTTTAACCTTCGGACCACGGTGGCATCATAAGGGGGGATGTAGTTTTTGAGCAGCTTGGAACCACATGTCGTCCTCAATCCCCTTGTGCATATGTTGTCCTTGATGGCTATTGGGGCACCAGAGAGCGTTCCTTCCGCAGGTTTTTGTTCAATTCCATTTATTGTGATATACGCGTTCAGTTCGTCGTCATACCTTTTAATCTGCTCACTGTAAGCCTCCACTACGTCCTCCCATTCAAATTCTCCTGATCTCAGCGACTCGCTCAGCTCAAACAATGTTAGGTCTGTTACCCTCGTAAATATCCCTCCCTAGACTATCTTCGGGGCCACAAAGAAGCCGTCTTTAGCCTTAGAGGCATTGGATAGTGCGTCTTTCTGCGAAAGGGACTCTCTCACCTGATCCTCCCTGAAAACATTAACCATCTCTACCACGTGAAAGGTGGGTTCCACCCCACTCAAATCCAGCTCATCGAGCGTCTTGAATGCCTCTAATATCCTGTTCAACTGAAGTGTGATCTCTTCCTTCTCTTTATCTTTCAATTCTATCTTTGAGAGCCAGGCAAGCCTCTCAGTCCGCTCCCTAGAGACTATCTTCAAAGCCTCCATGCAACATCCCAGTCTATATCTTGCCCTTTGCTTAATAAAAATACTGCAACACTCCAAATATATCGGAGTAAAATATATATTTAAGAATAATGAATAGGAGGTATGGTGTCAATCATGGTCAAAGAACCGATTATATTGAGGGTTGCAGAGGCAAAGTCCCAAAGGGATGTTGGAAGGGGCTTGGCAAGGATAAGCCGTGATGTAATGTCGCGGTTGGGTCTCAGACCTGGCGACTTTATTTCAATCACTGGACAGCGCACCACGGTTGCACGTATATGGCCCGCATATGAAGAGGATGAAGGACAGGACATTATTAGGATTGATGGTATAATCCGCCGCAACGCAGGTGCCTCCACAGGTGACACAGTGAAGGTGGCAGAGGCTGAGATAAAGCCCGCAACAAAGGTGATTTTGGCACCAGTAGATCGCATACAGTTCAGTTCTGACTTTAACGAATATGTGAAGCACATGCTTGAGGACAAGCCGGTTAGCAAAGGCGATACTGTGCCGATACCTGTGCTGGGGGAGGCTTTGAAGCTCATAGTCTCTTCAGTACAACCTTCTCCTTCAGCATATGTGACACAGGAGACCGAGGTTATAATAAAGGAAGAACCAATAAAGGAGACTGAGATAACGGTTCCGCAAGTCACATACGAGGACATCGGAGATCTTGAGGACGCTAAGACAAAGATTAGAGAAATGATAGAGCTTCCAATGAAACATCCGGAGCTTTTCAAGCATTTAGGCATCGAGCCGCCGAAGGGCGTAATGTTGTATGGTCCTCCAGGATGCGGAAAGACTCTCCTTGCAAAGGCCGTTGCCAATGAATCCGGGGCGAATTTCCTATCAATCAATGGGCCTGAGATTATGAGCAAGTTCTACGGCGAATCTGAGAGCAGGCTAAGGGAGATCTTTGAAGAGGCAGAGAAGTCTGCCCCAAGCATCATCTTCATAGACGAGATTGACTCGATCGCCCCCAAGAGAGAGGAAGTTACAGGGGAAGTTGAACGGCGTGTTGTTGCTCAGCTCCTCACACTCATGGATGGCTTGAAATCAAGGGGTCAAGTTGTGGTTATTGCGGCGACAAACAGGCCTGACGCGGTCGACCCAGCCCTCCGTAGACCTGGGAGGTTTGACAGGGAGATATCGATATCAATGCCAGACAAAAAGGCGCGGCGCGAGATTCTACAGGTCCACATAAGGGGGATGCCTCTTGAGGAGGATGTTAAAATTGAAGAGATCGCAGAGCTGACGCATGGATTTAGCGGTGCGGATCTCGCAGCCCTAGCCAGAGAGGCTGCTATGCGTGCCCTCAGACGCTTCCTGCCAAAGATAGACCTTGAGAAAAAGACTATTCCAGCAAACATACTCAAAACTTTGAAGGTCAGCAGGTCTGACTTCTATGAGGCGCTAAAGGAGATAACGCCATCAGCGCTGCGCGAGGTTTACATCGAGGTCCCCGAAGTCCACTGGGATGATGTGGGTGGACTTGAGGATGTTAAGCGACAACTCAAGGAGATGGTAGAGCTTCCAATAAAGCATCCCGAGCTATTTGAACAGATGGGAATAACACCGCCGAAGGGAATACTCCTTTACGGTCCGCCTGGCACAGGCAAGACACTGCTAGCAAAGGCCGTAGCCACTGAGAGCTCTGCGAACTTCATAAGTGTGAAGGGTCCTGAGGTTCTCAGCAAATGGGTCGGCGAATCCGAGAAGGCAATAAGGGAGATCTTCAAGAAGGCTAGACAGGCATCGCCCTGCATCGTATTCTTTGACGAGATAGACTCGATCGCACCTGTTAGAGGAGCCCGATATGACTCCGGCGTAACCGAGCGCATCGTAAACCAGCTGCTCTCCGAGATGGATGGACTTATGTCTCTGAAGGGAGTAGTAGTGATCGCCGCCACCAACAGACCTGATATACTGGATCCCGCTCTACTGCGACCAGGTAGATTCGACAGGACCGTCTACATACCATTGCCCGATAAAAAAGCTAGGGAGGAGATCTTCAAGGTACACACCAAAAAGATGCCTCTGGCTGAAGATGTCAATATCTCGATGCTTGCAGAGAAGACCGAGGGCTATACTGGCGCCGACATAGAAGCCATATGCAGGGAGGCAGCCCTAAACGCTCTCAGGGAGGAGATGAAACCCAAGAAAGTCGAGATGCGCCACTTCGAAGCCGCCATCAAAACAATCCCGAAGACACTCTCAAATGGTGATCTGAAAAGATATGAGGACATGAAGACCTTAAGTAAGATGTTCAGCTAAATCAAAATAAAAATAAAAGTAAATATGAAAAGGCTTTTTCTCATTTTATTTTTTCATTTTTATTTATTTTTTCATTTTTATTTATGTCTTATGTCTTATGTCATGCCCTTCTTTTTCTGTAGATCCTGTTCAAACTCTCCATAAGAGCATTTACCGAAGCCATAACAATGTCTCCTCCGACCCCTATTCCCATTGCAGTCCTGCCCTCTCTATCCTCCACTGTGACCTCCACTGAACACAAGGAGTCTGTACCTCCGGAGATGGCCTCCAGCTTGTAGTTTAAAAGCCTTATCTCCTCTCCAAGCGCACTTTGTATTGCCTTTGCGACAGCATCCACGGGTCCTGTTCCTACTCCAGCGGCAATCTTCTTCACATTATCTACAGTGATCTGAACCGAGGCAGTTGGAGTTATTTTGTTGCCCGTAATTATCAGCGCCTCCTCCAGCTTCGCCACCCTCTCAGACTCTGGCATGCTTCCGAGGACGCCCTCGACTACTGCCACAACATCGTCCTCGATTATCTTCTTTTTATGCACCGCCAAGCTTCTCACCCTCTCGACCACTTCTTTTATCTGATCGTCAGTCAGATTGAACTTCTCTTTGACAAATGACGAGACGGCATGCTTTCCTGTATGCTTTCCCATCACTATCCTCCTTCGCTGCCCTACCATCTCTGGGGTGAGGGGCTCATAACTCTCCGCCTTCGCCAAGACTCCGTGAACGTGGATCCCTGCCTCGTGGGCAAAGGCATTATCCCCTACTATTGGGAAATTTGGCATCAGTTTTATCATACTGTACTTCTCAACGAGCTTGGACGTCTCCTTCAAAAGATTCAGCCTTATGCCCGTCTTAACGTGGTACATGGCGGTCAGCGCAGCCACCGTTTGCTCCACACTTGCATTACCGCCTCTCTCTCCCAATCCATTGACTGTGGTGTGGACCTGTGCAGCCCCTGCCTTTACTCCTGCCAAAGTATTTGCCACAGCCATACCAAAGTCATTATGGCAGTGAACCGATATGGGTTGCTTTAGTTCCCTCTTTAAGGTGGATATCAAATAAAACATGGCCTCGGGCTCCATGACGCCCACGGTATCAGGCACGTTATGAATATCTGCCCCGTGCTCCTCCACACTCTTGTAGAACTTAATCAACCTCTCCACGGGAGTTCTTGTCGCATCCTCGCAGGAAAACTCACACTCCAAACCGTGACTCTTGACATATTCCGTTGCTGCTATGGCCTGTTCCAATGCCTTATTCTCGTCCATCCTTAATTTGTATTTCAAATGCGTATCTGATGTGGCTATGAATATGTGCACCCTGTCGACATTAGCCTTGATACACGCATCAATATCCGCCTTAACACACCTTGCAAGCCCGCAGACTTTTGCTCTCAGACCGCTATCTTTTATCCTTTTTACTGTCTCGGTCTCCTCCTCTGAATTGACTGGAAAACCTCCCTCTATCACATCAACACCAAGTTCATCAAGTTTCTTGGCAATCTCCACTTTTTCATCTGGAGTAAAGCAAACTCCAGGGGTTTGCTCCCCGTCCCGAAGGGTAGTATCAAATACATAAACTCTTTCCGGAAAGCTCGCTCTCTCCCTTATTGGTCTAATAAGATCGCTTACAAAGACTCCTTCCATAAACTCACACCGAGATCATAAGATAACTAGCCCCCCACTTATAAAGATCAGTGCAAATTTGCAACATTACTTGGTAGATAAGGATTTTAGATCGAATTACCTTAATGGTATTGGTGATATGATGAAGAAGGAATTGTCCGAGAAATTTAAGAAGAAGATGGGCTTCACACCAACAATAATGGAAATTGCTACGGAGTTAGATCCGAAACTCATTACATTTTATGACTTCTGCGACTCGACAATACAGGATGACAGTGCCTTACCATCTAAGATAAAGATGTTGATTATAATGGCAATGGGCGCTCAACGCCACTGCAAGGAATGTGTGGTTTCTGCTATGCGTGGTGCATATAAAAAAGGCGCAACCGAGGCTGAGATTTTGGATACCATAAGATGCATAGCTGTTGCTGGCGGCGCTCCAGCACTGTCCGCCTGCAAAGACGCCCTCCAACTCCTCAAAGATAAGAAACTGGCTGAGGGTTGTTGACTCCCAAAATACCTTTAAAACTTTAGAACCATTCCCCTCAAATCTTTGAGGATTAAAATATCATTGATCTAGGATTCAATCTAATTGATTTATGGCTAATTTTAAGATCTTGAGGGTTTAGTCTTTACTCCTCATAGAGCACTCCTATATCCTTTAATTTCTGGTGGATTTTTTCTACCGCTATTTTTACCTCATCCTCATGCTTTGCTCCGGTACAAACCATCTTTCCCGAGGAGAATATCAAAAGCACTACCTTCGGCTCATTCATGCGGTAGATGAGACCTGGAAACTGCTCGGGCTCATACATCACATTTTCCAATAAGAATGCCGCCTTCTCCAAGTTTACTTCTGCGTTCAGGTTGGCAGAAGCCACGATATTCTGAATCTGGATCTCGGGCGTCCCTATGATCACAATATTCCTATCCTTCAGGTTCTTAATGATCTTCTTGACCGCATTGTGAACCTCCTTCTCTGACTTTGCCCCGGTGCATACCATCTTTCCCGAGGAGAATATCAGCGTGGCAGTCCTTGGCTTTGAGAGTCTATAAACAAGCCCTGGGAATTGCTCAGGGTTATACTCTACACCGGGCACGTTCCCAGAGATAGCATCCAAGTCAATATTCTGGTTCATTGTTACGGATGCCACGACATTTTCTATTCGAACAGAAGGTTTTAACACAATCATTCGCTCCGAAAATTAATTTATACTTTAAAAAACTTTGGCGTCATTTATAAAGCTTTTTTGTTTCTGATCTAACGAACCAAAAAGATAGAATCTGGAGGGCAGTATTATCAATATCACCAAGACGAGCAATATCCCTAAAACCACTAATGGGTTCTTTATCCATATGAATGGATATCCAAGGTATGGAACGTACCACACAACTTTTCCTATCACCCTATCTTCGGGTACCCAGCTTCTTGGATTGTAGGGGTTTTCATCAGGATAGGCGTTCGCATCCCCCTTGGTGAGTATGTAGTACTTTCCGTTTATCTCCTCCTTGTCTATAGCCCTATGGGACCACGGAACCGGATCATATACCGCAAATAAAAAATAATCAGTTATCTTTGTATCCGGAAAGTAAAAAACTATCACATCTCCAATGGGTCTATCCCCCGCAATTATCTCCCTGCCTGTAACCTTCTGTATGAACATGAGCGAACCAGTTGGTATAGTGGGCTCCATACTGCCAGACATTACAGCGGCAAACGGCATATTTGTCCCTGAAACCGCCCTCGCAACTCCACTAAATCCAAAAATTAAAATTAAAAAAACAAAAATTGCCTTGAGAAAGAACTTGTTGTCTTTAGACATCTCCAATCTACTGCCTAACTGGTCCTAATCCAAACTTTAATGCAAGCTTGTCTGCCCTTTCTTGTATTCTCTTTATTTCTTCTTCGCTGATATGTTTGAACCTGCCCTGCATCTCCAAGTATTTTTTCACGGGCTCCCTCTTGGGGACTTGGACAGTCAGCCTTGTAACACCATTCTCGACTTCGTAGAGTGGCCAAAGTCCCGTCAACACAGCCATCTTTCCAAGCTCTATCCCCATACTAATGTCGAATCTCCAGCCAGTAGGACAAGGTGCAAGAATGTGAATTAGTGCCGGTCCTTCGACATCAAGCCCTTTTCTGACTTTGTTCATCAGATCGATCGGATAAGATGGACAGGCGGTGGCCGCATAAGGAATCTCATGAGCAACCGCTATACTGACAAGATCTTTCTTATGAGTTCTCTGGCCCATAGACTTCCTACCTGGCGGGGAGGTCGTCGTCGCCGCACAGTAAGGGGTTGCTGAACTCCTCTGAATTCCTGTATTCATGTATGCCTCGTTGTCGTAGCAAACGTAGAGAAAGTCGTGTCCTCTTTCCAGAGCTCCGCTTAATGCCTGAAGCCCGATATCGAAAGTGCCCCCGTCTCCCCCAATCGCTATGACGTGTGGGTTCTCATCTGATTTTTTCTTTCTTCTTAAGACCTTCATTGCGCTCTCTATTCCTGATGCCAATGCCGCTGCATTTTCAAAGCCTAAATGAACCCATGGCACTCTCCATGCTGTCTGTGGAAAATACGAAGTCGCAACCTCAACACAGCTAGTTGGAGTGACTATAATTATGTTTCTTCCAGCAGCTTTCAATACTTGCCTTATCGCCGTTGCTGCCGTGCAACCTGCACACAGTCTATGGCCCGGTGCCAAAAGCTCCTCTTTTGGAACGTCCTTTATGGTTCTGAACATAATACTCATACAAGCACCTCTTTTTTAAACTTCACTCTCTCAGCCCCACATAAATACAAGATCTTGGTCTACCCTCTCTTACGACATCCTTTACCAAACCAAACATCGCCTTAAATTCTTCCACTGATACATCTCTCCCTCCTAAACCTGCTACAAAGTTTTGCAGAAGCGGTCTCCTACTGCTTCCATACAATGCTGTTGCAATGTCTGCGAAGAGTGGATTTGATGGTCCTCCTGGCATCACGGCTCTGTCCATGACTCCTACTCCTTTCACACCTTCAAGGAGTGCAACTAAATCTTCCTTTGGGAATGGTCTAAAGCATCTAATCGAGACAACGCCAACCTTCTCCCCTTCCTTTCGTAGAGCATTCACCACAACTTTAGCAGTTCCTGTTAGTGCCCCCATTGTGACCAATGCATAATCGGCATCCTCCATCATGTATTCATTGACGAACTTATACTCTCTTCCAAATTTGTTACCAAACTCTTTGTCGATTTCCTTTATCTTATGTCTACTATTTTCAATAGCATCCACTACCTGATATTTCATTTCATAATATATCTCCGGTGGACCAACAACACCTATGCTATAAGCAAATTTAGGTGAAACTCTATTGAGCATGGGCTTTGGTGGCACAAACTCCCTTACCAAACTCTCATCCGGAAGCACAACTGGTTCATATGTATGGCTCAGTATAAACCCATCTAGATTAACCATGACTGGCAATAAAACCTCTTCTGCAATCTTGAATGCCTCTAAAGTCGCATCGAAGGCCTCCTGTGCGGACGTAACCCAGAGCTGTATCCATCCGGAATCTCTCTCTGCCATTGCGTCTGAGTGATCATTCCATATGTTGAGCGGTGTGGAGAGTGCCCTGTTAACATTAGCCATAACGATGGGCGTCCTAAGTCCAGATGCCATGAATAGAACCTCGTGCATGTATGCCAAGCCCTGTGAAGATGTAGCAGTAAAAACTCTGGCACCTGTTAGCGAAGCTCCGACACATGCACTTAGGGCGGAGTGCTCCGACTCAACATTGATGTACTCTGCCTCTAGCTCTCCGTTAGCCACAAATTCAGAGAGCTTTTCTACAATTGGAGTTTGAGGCGTTATAGGATATGCTGCTATCAAATCTACGTCTGCCATCTTAGCCGCATAAGCCACCGCATAATTTCCGGACAGTCCAACTCTCTTCAAGCTCATCCCTCCTTAACCATTGTTATTGCCTTGACTGCACAAGCTCTTTGGCAGATACCACAACCCTTACAGAAGGAAAGGTTAACGTCATAAGTTCCATCTTTATTTAAGTTTATTGCCCCCTCTGGACAAAAGATCCAGCACATCCCACACTTTGTGCACTTCTTCTTGTCAAAAACTGGTTTGAAGGTTCTCCAGGAGCTTACTTCAAATTCTACCGAACTTCCTGGCTCTACAATCATGGCACCTATCGGTATCTCTTTCCATCCCTTTAACTTTCTCACTCATGGCCCTCCCTATCAAATATTTTGGTCTCCGCAAATGCAGATCTCACTGCCGCAACATTCTTCTCGGAATGCGTCTTGATTCTCTCCCTAATTACTTCCTCAACGCTCTCCAGTTTGACGATGCCTGTTGCTTTGACCAAAGCCCCCAAAATTGCAGTATTCGTGACTGGCGTGCCTAGCTCTTTGATGGCAATTCCAGTAGCGTCTACCGTTGCGACTCTCCGAGCATTGGGGAATTTCTTAGCATATTTTTCAGGCGGATATGTTGAATTAAGCACTATAATGCCTCCATTCTTTAGTCCTTCGCCTACATCGTCTCCCTCTGATAAGTGATGGTCCAATACTACTACAATATCTGGCTCATAAATTTGGGTTCTGAGCAGTATCTCGTTATCATCTATACGAGTAAAGGCCAGTACTGGTGCTCCTCTTCTCTCAGGACCAAATGCGGCAAAAGCCTGGGAGTACTTCCCTTCATTAATTGCCGCCGTGGCCAGAATCTCTGCGGCAGTTACTGAGCCTTGTCCCCCTCTACCATGCCACCTTATCTCCAGCATCTTCTTGCACCCGGATTGTACCAATTATTTTAAGCCACATCCTTTAAAAATGTACCTTTTGACTATAGGCTGCGTTAATGATAAATATTCTGGTTCTACATAGCCATTTTGAGGTTATGGCATTGCAAGATATACTCGCCACAATAAAGCAATACCTCGACGATGGTAAGGGCTTTGAGCTGGGATTCGAGGGCGATAATCCAGTACTCCGTGATGTAAAGGGTATCTCAAAACTTGAAATCTCGAAAGGCGAGATGCGAGGTCTACCAATCAAAAAAGGCGGAAAGAAAAAAATACTGGAAGATCAAAAGTCCATAATTCTGAATGCATCAAGGACCCTCCTCAACAATAAAGTTCCCTTCAAAGTGACTATTGGGTCAAAAGAGGCTACCATTCGTTTTGACCTTGACCACTACGTACATATGTATCCGGACAAGTGCGTGATTGTTGGCTTCAATAATCTTGCGGAGCGTCCGCTATCCTTAATAAAGGATTGTCTTTCAAATTATCCAAATTTGAAGCTTCTGACACCAAAGAGGTAAAAATAAATGAAAAAAATTTCAGCGATCCTCTTCAGTATTTCACTGATCCTGCTATTCTCCCCCACATTCGTTTATTACCTTATGAGGAGCACAATAAGTTCGACCAGATACCTGCTTCTCTTAAGCATTGCACCATTCCTATTGGGCATTATTATCTCACTGATTTCCAAGAAAATGGATACTGGTGAAGCCACATGAGATAGCCAATGAGTGGCTTGAAGATCCAATTGACTAACAATTTTGGGCTGCTAGATAAACCGCTCTCAAAACTTATTATTTTTTATAATGTTTTCTTGTAATTCTTATTATAATCCCTCATTAAACTAATATATGCTTCTGAGGTTCTCTTTATTCTTTCCATGTCTCTTTCCTCAACTATTCTAACGACTTTCGCGGGCACACCAATTGCTACACTCCCCTTAGGTATCTCTTTACCTTCTGGGACCAGTGCGCCAGCACCTATTATACAACCCTCTCCGATCTTTGCTCCTGTCAGTATGATTGCCCCCATACCAACAAGGGTATTCCTTTCTACTTGGCAACCATGCAGTATACATCTATGCCCCACCGTGCAACCATCATCGACAAAAGTTGGAAACCCCGGATCAGTGTGAATTATTGCACCATCCTGTATGCTGACTCTTCTTCCTATTGTTATTCTTTCAATATCTCCTCTCAGGACTGCGAAGGGCCATATGTTCGACTCTTCCCCGATCAAAACATCCCCTATAACGGTCGCCATTTCATGAACAAAAGCACTTGCGTGTATTAAAGGCTCTTTGCCCTTTAGTTTTTGGATCACTTCACTCACCCAACTCAAATAAACTTACTTTGGATAAATCTGCGTTTATAAAATATTTGAACTTGAATATGTCTTTCCATCCAGGCTTATCCATCACGCCTTGGAAGCAGACCCCTACCACACAGTCAAGTGCACTCATAGAACTCAATTTTTGTTTTAAAGCGATTGGATCGACTTGTGATTTTGGCATAGCTAGCCCACCCAACAATACAACAATTTGAAAATCTTTTCCAACGAAACACTTCCCTAACGAGTGACCATAGCCTTTCATGTCAACTATCTCCACGATCTTATCAATCTAACCATTCGGAGAGAAGTAAGTCCTTATGGGTAAGTCCCTTATGCTATAGGTCAAAAATTCAGCAAAAGGTAAGAAGGTGTATGGGGTCCCCACAAACAGTAGCCTTCCACTTCTATTGGATTTTACCACAGCACTCCTAAAGCATCTACTAAGACCCAAGCCCTTTTTCCTAATACTCTCTACAACTTTCCCCTCCCTTTAAGAGTTTTAGGTCGCTTAATATCCATTTCTAAAGTTCTGCACTCTCCAAAAATTGTTGACTTTTACCAAAAATACGAAAGCCTGTAACCTTCAATGGTGGACCATCAAGAATATAATTTTAATACGTCTATTCAATTTTTCTTTCGACAACTATTTTACAACGTGTTGCCAATGCTGCGATAACTCCTAGTGCTGCCAGCCAAGGTGCGAGTATGGCTCCCACGATACCTACCGTGACAGGTATCTCGAGAAGTGTCTTGCCTGCCTCATCCTTAACAATTATCCTTGTTACATTCCCCTCATGGATCAGCTCTTCTACTTTCTTTATCAGCTCGTTAGCCGCTATTGAGAATTCTTCGGTAAATCTTTTCTCAAGTTTAGTTCCGCAGTATGGACAGTATTTGGCATCCTGAGCTACTTGGCTCCCACAATTTTGGCAGTACGGCATAATACTCCCTCACATCAATAACTCTGCAGTCTGACACTTAATCTTTGCCGACCGAAAAAGAGAATATCCTCCCGAGCGATATAGAAGAGAATGGGGAATGGGTTGACGAAACTGAAAGCACTTCTAACCGAACTCTCACGAAGCGAGATCCCAAAGGGTCCTTCTCCCGCTTTTAAGCCTGTCCATATTGTAAAGGCTCTCCTATTATTGGAGCAAGGTAGCATGGGTCGCCAATCAATGTCAAAAATGCTAGGTCTAGGAGAAGGTTCGGCCCGAACCCTTGTTAAGAAGCTTACAGAACATGCTCTGGTCTACGTAGACCCCGTTGGAGGCTGCAATTTGACGGAGTGGGGCAAGAGTATAGTAAATGAACTTCGCCAGACAATTTTATCTTCAAAAGAGTTTACTTTAGAAGAGTTTGGCATTCAGCTTCCATCCTTTGCAATTCAAGTTAGGGGTTCGTCTGCATTTACGATCCCTATTACAAAACTCAGAGATGTTGCAGTCAGAAACGGGGCAGAAGGCATGCTGGTTTTTAATGTCAAAGACTCAAAGATTTCACTTCCGATGATAGTGGACGACGTCTCAAAAGATTATCCAAAACTTGTATCAATGATTAAAAACTCCTTCTCCCTTGAGAATGGCGATTTCATATTTATTGGGTTCGCAGAAGATAGAAATGCTGCAGAACTTGGAACACTGGCAGCAGCTCTCTTCTGCATCCTTGAATCTTGATCTCTTTCACTTCTACAATTTTTGGCGAAAATTATAAATTTATGATACATTAAGACAGTTTTGAGGGAATTATTAACATGAAAAAAAGTATTATAGTGATATCAATTATCCTTATTGTAGCTTTGGGTGCGGTAGCAGGGATGTATAGTGCTGGGCTCCTATCACCTGCTCCAAAGGTAAAGGTTCGGATAGGCTATCTTACAGGAGATCTGCACCATCTGGCGCTTCACATCGCAATTACGAAAAATTATTTTGCACAATACGGTATTGAATATGAGCTTTATGAATACATAAACGGGCCAACTCTCATGCAGCATTTTGTAGTCGGGGAGCTCGACTTTGCGTACGTTGGCACTCCTCCAGCACTGACGGCCAGAGCCAGCGGGTTAGCCTCTAATGCGACATATCTGCCCATAGTAATAGGATCTGGGAATTTAGAAGGATCCGCCTTGGTAGTAAACCCCAACATTATAAGGAGCATAATAGATCTGAACAACAAAAAGATAGGGACACCTGGTACTGGAACAATTCAGGATGTTCTTATCTCAACATACGCAAAGAACAACAATCTAACGATCACAAAATATCCGGGGCGTGTATCTGATCTACCATTGCAGTATGGAAGGGGTGAGATCGACGGATTTATAGGTTGGGAGCCCTACCCGTCGATTGCCGTCTATCAAAGCAATGCCTCGATACTGCTCACCTCCCACGACATAATGCCAAATCATCAATGCTGCGTCCTTGTGGTCTCGGACAAGTTCCTTGCAGCACATCCCGAAATAGTAGATAAGGTGATTCAAATACATAGGACCGCCATAGACTTTATTAACACAAACCCCGCCCAGGCTAAAGAGATCGCGATGAACGTCACCAAATTACCAGCACAAGTGATAGAGCTTGCGTTTTCACACATGTACTTCTCAAAATCAGTAAACGTTGACAGCATTAGAGAATTCCTTGTCAACATGATTAGGCTTGGCATAATCAAAAATGTAGATATAAATCAAGTAGATAGTTTCATAAACGGATTTATAAATACCAAATATGTTGCTGGTTGAAAATGATCCCAATAAAAAAACAATATCGCCGCCTGCGGTCTCTACTCTTTGCTTTATCATCAGTAATAATGTTCTTTATTTTTTGGGAACTAATCGCTCTCTATTCCCCGTCTCCATATGTTCCAGATCCCTACTCGGTCCTTAAGGCTTTTATCACTATGTTAACCGTCGGAGACATCGATGGTTACACTTTGACCTGGCATGCACTGGTGAGTCTTGAGCGCGTCTTACTCGGATTTATTGTTGGCGCTGCAACAGGCGTTCCGATTGGAATGTTGCTAGGAATAAAACCCACACTAAAAGGCGCCGTCACACCCATTATCGAGCCACTTCGATTTATTCCGCCAATAGCTTGGATCCCTCTTTCGATCGTTCTACTCATAGGTCTCTGGAGGTATATTTTTTTGATATGGATAGGGGTTTTTTTCCCAGTGCTGCTGGATACTATAGCTGGCGTTAAAAGAACCTCAATAACGCTGATACAGATGGCGAAGACATTCGGCGCGGACAACAAAAAGATAATCGCAAGGGTCATATTCCCAAGCTCGCTCCCCGAGATTATGAACGGGCTTAGGGTGGGACTTGGAGTTGGTTGGATGTGTATAGTTGCGGCTGAGATGATTGGTGGTGAGCCCGTAGGTCTCGGAAGGCTGATACTAAAATATGCAAATCTGCTCCAAATTGATGTGGTAATAGTAGGCATGATAACTATTGGTCTGATAGGTCTTACGCTGAATTACTTCATTCTACTTCTAGAGAAGAGGCTGTTTAAGTGGAGGGTTGAGATAAGGGCGTAGGTGTGCAAATTGAAAAAAGCGATCTTGCTAGAATCGGTATCCAAAAAATACGAGGTCGGCTCAAGCTCCTTAGAGGTTATAAAAAGCCTCACGTTTGATGTAAACGAAAACGAATTTGTATGCATAGTCGGACCATCAGGATGTGGTAAAACCACACTTCTCAGACTCGTCTCGGGGCTTGAGCCACCCACTTCTGGCAGAATTCTTATTTTTGGCGACCCTCCAGACCCCCGAAAGCAGAGGTTTGGTGTGATCTTTCAAGAGGACTCTTTGCTACCATGGAGGACAGTTATCGGAAACGTCAAATTTGGACTAGAGCTTCAAGGCTATAAAGAGAGCGAGCATGAAAAAATCGCCAGAACCTATATCGAGCTCGTAGGTTTACAAGGGTTTGAAAACTATTACCCGCACCAAATTTCGGGCGGCATGAAGAAGAGGGTTGCCATAGCTAGGGCTTTGGCCATAAATCCTGATCTCATATTGATGGATGAGCCCTTTGCGGATCTCGACGCCCAGACAAGATCACTCATGCAGAGGGAGCTTCTGAACATATGGTCAAAACTCAATAAGACCGTCCTGTTTATAACTCATAATGTAGAGGAGGCGGTCTTTCTTGCACAGAGAGTCTTTGTTCTTACCAAGCGTCCTTCAAGAGTTAAGCAGATAATCAACATAGATCTTCCATATCCAAGGGCTAGGCTGAGTCCTCCCTTCATCTCCTACCGTGAGCGCATCTTGACCGCCTTCCATGAGGAATTGGAGGGTATCTGAAATGGAAAGAGAGCTAACAATCCGTGATGAACTTTTAAATGCTGCCCTAACGTCAAACGAGACATTTTCATCAACTCTCAAATCTATAATGCGACGTATGGGCATATCTGCAAAGGATCTTAGCGATGGTTCTGGCGTCCCCCTCAGCACCATAAATAAGATACTTTCCGAGTGTAGAGATCTCCGCTTATCCACACTCAGAGACATTCTTAAGTACCTCCACTCTCTTGAAGCTCCACCTGCAGACATCATTATTGGGATAATTGCTGCAAGACCTTCTCTTGACGCTCTCTCAAAACACCAGCTATTAGCGAAAGGTAAGCGCGTGATAATAAAAGAATACCCTGCATTGACAATAGAGGATGCAATTATAAGCGCTATAAAGGCTGAGCGGGAGCATGTAAACGGTCTGGTCTGCGCCTCCATAGTCGCCAGTATAATAGAGAAGTTTGTGCGAATCCCAATCGCTACAATAAAGGTTGAAGAATCAAATCTTTTGGACTCTGTATACCTCCTCGTGGAAAAAATAACATCTACTGGTTAGTCTATAAATGTTTTCTATTAATAATTAATAAAAAATAAAAATATAAACTCTTAAAATCACTTTAATACAATTTATTTTAATTTCAGGATTGAGGGCAAGATTTTTAACCTCCAGTTATCTATTCTCACCTAAGAAATCTACAGAGAGGAGTTTTATGCCAAAATATCCGGACAAAGTGAACTTGTACGACGACCGCGGGAAGCTCTTTGACACAAACGTTCCGGTTGAGGCTCTGAGTCCACTTAAAAACACTGCCATACAAAAAATCATCTCCTATGTGAAACAATGCGTTGCTGTTAACTTGGAAGGTGTCGAGAAGGCGCTTGATACTGGTGAAGTCGGCGGAAAATGGTGTATCATCAGGGGCAGATCTCTGAAACTCGATCTTGTAAAGAACGCAGGCAGTGTGGCAGACTCTTTGAAGAAGTGTTTGCAAGTAGATCCAGATGACGACACCGAGGTTAAGGTTCTAAAGGGCGGAAAGCACCTCCTTGTGAAAGTCCCAGCAAAAAGACTCAACGCTGGAGTTGAGTACACTACCGGAGCAACAGCTGTAGCTGCTGCCCTCTGCTGCACAATAATCGAGAACTTTAACGTCAACATATGGGATGCAGATCTCATACATGCCGCCGTCTGGGGGAGATATCCCCAAACTATGGAGATGCTGGGTGGAAATGTATCCTCACTCTTGGCAGTACCGCAGCAGAATGAAGGCATGGGCTACGCCCTCAGAAACATACCGTGCGCACACATAGCTCTGATCGCAAAGAAGAATGCTATGAATGCTGCTGCCCTTTCAGCGATCTTGGAACAGACTGCTATGTTTGAGATGGGCGACGCCATTGGTAGCTTTGAGAGGTTACACCTCTTGGGTCTAGCCTATCAGGGCTTGAATGCCGACAACATAGTCTATGACCTTGTGAAAGAGAATGCAAAAACTGGAACACTGGGAGACGTAGTCATATCGACTGTAAAGAGAGCACTCTCAGACGGTGTGATCAAGCCGTTAAAGAAGACCCCTGCTGGATATACGCTCTACACGACAAGCGATCTCAACAAGTGGAATGCCTATGCTGCTGCAGGACTCTTGGCAGGGACAATGATAACCTGTGGTTCTGCGAGATCTATGCAACACGCCCCATCAGTCTTCATATACTTCAATGACCTCCTGGAGAGGGAGACTGGTCTCCCAGGAGTGGACTTTGGCAGAGTAACAGGTACAGGTGTGGAGATGTCCTTCTTCAGTCACTCGATCTATGGCGGAGGAAACCCCGCAGTCTTTCACGGAAACCACATAGTGACCCGACACAGCAAAGGCTTCACAATCCCATGTGTGGCTGCTGCCGTGGCACTTGATGCTGGAACTACCATCTACACACCAGAAAGAATCAGCGGCGTAGTCGGCGAGGTACTGAGCGAAGTGCCTGAGCTTAGGGAATCTTTGCGGTACGTTAATGAGGCCGCGGTCTCAATAAAAGGAGGAGTATAAAATGGTTGAATATAAACCCCAATATTACCCTGGAGGGTCAAATGTATCCGCCAACCGGCGAAAATACATTGATCCTAATTACAAACTTAGAAAGCTAAGGACAATAAGCGACGATGACTTGGTTAGATTAATGGGGCACAGGGTTCCAGGGGAGGCTTACAAGAGCGTCCATCCTCCCTTAGAGGAGCTTGGTGAGCCCGCATGCCCCATAAGGGAACTTGTGGAACCCACGCCCGGAGCCAAGGCTGGTGACAGGATTCGCTACATACAATTCACGGACTCTGTGTACTTTGCTCCGCTGACTCCATACATGAGGGCTTGGATGGGTCACATGCGATACCGCGGAGTGGACATTGGCGTCCTATCAGGCCGCGTCCCACTTGAGGCCCGAGAGCGCGACCTTGAAAAGGTAGCTAAAGAACTTGTGGAGACCGAAATATTCGATCCGGCGAGGGTCGGTATCAGAGGTGCCACAGTTCATGGTCATGCACTGAGACTCGACGAGAACGGTCTAATGTTCGATGCTCTGCGCAGGTTCCAATATGACAAGAACAAGGGCGAGGTCGTTTATGTGAAGGATCAGGTTGGAGTTCCACTCGACAGGCCAATATATGTAGGAAAACCCGCCCCCGAAGAGGAGTTGAGAAAAATAACCAGCCAGTTCAGAGTTGACGGAGAAGCCTTCAGAAATGACAAGGAACTTATCCAGTTTGTCCAGAGAATTCACATGCTCAGAACAGAGGCAGGTTTTGATCCTAACAGGGTGAAAGAGATTTAGGAGGATTTGTAATGAGCGAAGAGAAGAAGATGTTCTTAGAAGCGCTCAGGAGAAAGTTCAAGGAGTCTCCTGAAGAGAAACAAACAAAATTCTACATCTATGACGGATGGAAGCAGTCCAAGAGGAAGAGGGAGTTCGTAGAGGCTGCTCAAAAGGTAGCCAAGGAGAGGAAAGTTCCATTTTACAACCCCGACCTCCACCTCGGCGGCATCCCGCTAGGACAAAGAGTCTTAATGCCTTACCGCCTATCGGGAACAGACATATACTGCGAGGGCGACGACCTTCACTTCATAAACAACGCCGCGATGCAGCAGATGTGGCATGACATAAGGCGGACTGTGATTGTTGGACTAGATGCTGCACACACGGTCCTGCAGAAGCGACTCGGGAAGGAAGTCACCCCTGAAACCGTGAACCACTATCTGGAAGTACTCAACCACGCACTGCCAGGTGCTGCTGTAGTTCAAGAGCACATGGTCGAGACCCACCCTGGGCTAGTCTCGGACAGCTACGTTAAGGTATTCACGGGTGACGACGAGCTTGCAGACGAGATCGACGACAGATTTCTCATCGACATAAACAAGGAGTTCCCTGCTGAGCAGGCGGCACAGCTGAAGGCTGCTATTGGAAAACGCATTTACCAGGTATGCCGCATGCCAACACTCGTAGCGATGACATGCGACGGAGGCACAATGTCAAGATGGGCGGCCATGCAGATCTCAATGTCTATGATAAACGCATACAAACTCATGGCTGGAGAGGCTGCGGTGGGAGAGTTCGCCTTTGCGGCAAAGCACGCAGAGGTTATAGAGATGGGTACTCTGATGCCTTGGAGGCGAGCAAGGGGTCCCAACGAGCCCGGAGGAATTCCGCTAGGCTACATGGCCGATATCTGCCAAGCCTCAAGGGTCAAGCCAGAGGACCCCGTCTGGGTCGCTCTCGAAGCTATTTCCATGGCGGCTGTGCTCTACGACCAGTTCTGGTTCGGAAGCTACATGTCTGGTGGTGTTGGCTTCACTCAGTATGCGACCTGCACTTACACTGACAACATCCTTGACGACTTCTGCTACTACGGTGCTGAGTACGTTAGGAAGAAGTACGGCGGCTTCGCAAAAGTCAAGCCAAGCTGGGATGTGATAAACGATGTTGCCACGGAGGTAACCTTATACGGTCTTGAGCAGTATGAACGGTATCCTGCCTTAATGGAGACCCACTTCGGAGGATCCCAGAGGGCTGCCGTGGTAGCTGCTGGTGCTGGTGTCTCAGTGTCACTGGTTACTGGTCATTCCACAGCAGGCATCAATGGTTGGTACTTGAGCCAACTGCTCCACAAGGAAGAGATGGGACGACTTGGCTTCTATGGATACGACTGCCAAGACCAATGCGGCTCGGCGAACAGTTTCTCATGGAGAAGCGACGAGGGTCTGCCCTTCAACCTGAGGGGCGTAAACTACCCCAACTACGCACTCAATGTTGGACACCAATCAGCATATTGTGGTATAATCTCTGCGGCCCACGGCGGAAGAGGCGACGCGTGGACAACAAACCCATTGATAAAGGTGGCCTTCGCAGACAAGGACCTGAAATTCGACTTCACACACCCGAGGCTATGCTTCGGAAAAGGCGCTCTCAGGGAGTTCATGCCTGCTGGCGAACGAGATCTGATTATCCCAAGCCACTAAACCCCTTCTTTTTTTCCCACCATGTCATCAAAAAAGAATGGCTATTCATCACTTAAGAGGATTATTGAAATAATCGCCGACCTATCAAATTTAACGTCCGAACTTGCCAGAGAGAGATATAATGAGTTTCCATCACTAGCGGAGCATATTGCAAGATTTTTTTCAAGCGAGTATTTACATGACGTACTATCGAGGCTCGAACTTCAACTGAGGATCGTAGAACGCTACAATCCGCCCATCAGACCTGCACTTGATCCTTACTCTTCCACACAACTTGGAATATTTAGCAAGAACTTTTCTGACTGGGAAGTCGGGCGCCTTCTCAAGTATCCTACTTGCTGCATCCGTTCCTTTTTCGAAGAAGTTCGCTATGGGTTTGACTCAAGGCACTTAGAGGAGCTGAGTACTCTCAAAGAAGAGGTCGCATTTGTCACCACTGCAGGATTCGTGCCCCACAGTGTATTTTGCAAAGAAGCTTCTGAGGGTGCACTTATTGGATTCTTGAAGGTTGACGAGTTGCATATTTTAAAAGATCTGGAGGAGGAGCTTGCACAAGCACTCCCTCACGCTCACCCTGAATACCAAAAACACTACTACGACATACTAATCCTTAAAACCCTCAAGTGAGGGACTCGTCACAAACAAATCGAACGAATTTACAAGTAATTTTCAAACCGAAGACTGGGCAACTTGTCCTTTAATCTCCGATATTATTTTGGGTATCTCTCTAAGGGAACTGACAGTATAATCTACATCAGACATCAGCCTTTCCATAACATCAGAAGGATCTCTTTTTACAAGTACAGAGAGGTCTGCTTCTCTCATAGCCAGGATGTCATTAACATCATTTCCCACCATTACAACAAGTCCGTAAAACCTTCTGAGCGCCTTCACAAAATCACTCTTTTCTCTGGGAGAAGCATCGGTGAGGACAAACCTCTTATCTATACCCAAAACCTTTGCACACTTCAAAGTTGCCTCTCGACAATTTCCCGTAGCTATGAATACATCATCGTCTGAATCCTTGATCATCTCAACGGTCTCCTTCACATCGTCGTAAAGCTTTCCTCCTAAACCCACGGCATGTGTTGGATGCCCATCTTTATCCACTATTAGGGCTACACATATTCCGATCTCTGAGCCACAATGTCTTTCCGCCTCAACCATTACCTTGTTTAGTGCCTCCAAAACACGGTTTTGTCTTAAGATTTCAGTATTGACTCTAGGCGGAACCTGTGAGGAAGCACAAACTACCTTTCCAATTTTTATAACCCCTCGCTTTATTGCGTTCGGGGAACCCTTCACATTCACGAGATATCCGCCAACTTCAATAACGAATTTCAAAGTATTAACATGGAAAAGAAGTTCGCTTTTTTTAAGGTCAAAGATTACTCTACAAGGTCTCAGTATAGTGCCTGACTTGTCAAGTACTATTGCCGCCCTCAAATGTTAGCCCTCTTCATCCAGCACCGCACACATTCCCGCTGGTGTCTATTTTGCCTTCATCTTTGATTTCGGGTGTTTCAGATTTTTCTTTCCTTCCCTTTTCTGCCTTTTTTCCTTCTACTTCTTCTACTTTTAATTCTGCTTCCACTTCTTCTATCCCTTGCCTAGGCTTTTCAACAACACTCTCTTCAGCCATTTCTAGAAGATCCTCATCGTAAAATAGTCCTGTGGAATCCAACTTGGCCCAGATCTTGCCATCCATCTCTCTCAATTCGATAACTTTACCGATAGTGCCAGTCCTTTTGTATACGACCGATGCTCCTTCCCTGAGCATACTTTTGTCCACTCCCACAAATATTTAATAAATTCTTATGCATTCTCTTTCCTATTAATCTGAGGGGTCCAGCTTGGAAGACCTTAAAGAGATCGTAAACAAGACAAGATCCTATAAAGGGCTATCCAGAAAGGCCCAGATTGGGGAGATCGTAAATATACTAGGCGAGGTCGACTATGACGATGCTGGAATATTGGAAGTGCAGGGGCTTAATATTGTGGTCTCTACGGACGGTATAGCAGAGGATCTGGTCAAGTCGGATCCTTGGTTTGCTGGTTATTACTCTGTTCTTGTAAATGTCAATGATGTGGTGGCAAAGGGCGCGAGACCACTTGGATATGTGAATGTTATCTCGGGACCAAGGGAAATTAGGAAAAAGATGGCCGAAGGCATAAAAGCTGGACTGGAAAAGTACAACGTCAAACTGCTCAAAGGTCATACTCACCCTGATTCTTCATACGCGGCAATAGACGCCGCGGTAGTCGGCTTGGCAAAAAAAGTCGTGAGGGGAATAGAGGCCCGCCCTGGCGACGAAATTGTAATGGCAATTGATCTTTCAGGTTCTTTTGGTCTGAAGGGTTGGGTTAAATGTTTTGATAGCACCCTGAAAAAGACATCGAAACAAGTTCAAGACATGATCTCTGCCATAATCTCTGTCTTGGAGTCTGGCGAAGTGTATTGTTCTAGGGACATAAGTGCTCCCGGAATATTGGGAAGTTTGGCGATGCTCTGTGAAGCTAGTAGCGTTGGAGCGGAGATCTCTCTTGAGAAGATCCCTACACCAGAAGGCTCTTCGCTTTCTGAATGGTTGACTTCATATCCTGCAATGGGATTTATCTTCGGCTCTCCTAACCCCAAAATCTTTGAAGTCTTGAGAAATTCGGGCTTCTCTGTGGAGTCTGTAGGTCGCTTCACAGCTGATAAAAGAATAATCGTATCCATGGGTCAGAAAAAAGAAATTTTCATGGATCTAACAAGGGAGTCCGTCTTTGGATTGAGATAATTCCGCGATCTCCTCCGACGAGAAAGATCTCACCACTTCGCAGACGGGTCCCTTCATCACTATCTTCCCGTCTCTGAGAAGCAGTGCTTCATCACAAGTATTCAGGACAAATCCCATATCATGTGACACTATTAGAAAAGTCTGCCTGAGCTCATTTCTGGCATTCTTTATTGACTTGGAAACATCTTTTTGTGTTATAGGGTCCATCGTACCAGTCGGCTCGTCCAATATTACTAGGACTGGCTCTCTTATTAGGACCTGCGCTAGCGCGACCCTGTGTCTTTCACCCTCGCTCAACTCATCAGGATATTTGTTCAAAATAATTTCCGTCAGACTCTCTTGGAAGCCGGCTGCCCTCAAGACCATGACTGCCTTGAATTTGGCAAACTCGTCTGGCAACTCAAGTCCAATGGCATCCGTCAAATTCTCTTGTATCGTTCTATGTGGATACAGCGAGTACTCTTGATGAAGTAACCCGATGTATGGCGTCGCCCTGCCGCGCCCCATGGGTCCTGGCTGCAGCATGTCCACCCACTCATCGCCTATCCTCAGCCAGACCCTGCCCGAGGTCGGCTCCGTAAGACCTGCAATGATCCTCGAAAGCGTCGTCTTCCCTGCACCACTCATTCCTACGATCCCAAATATCTGCCCCTCCCTGACCTCAAAGGAGACGTCGTCTAAGGCTCTGACAACACCTTTGTCTAGGGAGAAGTAATGCTTCTTTAGCCCCTCCACCCTGAGTATTATGCCCCCCGTCTCCACTGGTGCCTCTTTGGGCGTAGGCTCCGCTTCCGATAAGAACTCTTTGACTATATCTCTTGGATTACCTGTCGCCCTAACACTCCCTTTCTCTAAAAGTATCGCTCTTTCGCTCAAGACCTCTACTGCTTCGGGCAGATGTGAGGTAACAAGCATGGTTATGTTCTTGCCTTTGATCTCCTCATTCAGTATCCTGTAGACCATCCTTGCACTCAGCGGGTCGAGCGTCCCTGTTGGCTCATCTGCCAACAAAAGTATTGGTCTTATTGCCAACTGTCTTCCTAGTACGACCCTCTGTTTTTCCCCGCCGCTGAGATCTCTTGCCGCATGGAGAAGCCTGTGTTCAAGACCCATTCTCTTGGCGAGCTCCAGCGCCTTACGCCCTATATTAACATCATCAAGTTCCACTTTCTCCAAAGCCTCAACAAAATTCTCGTAAACCGTAAGGCTACCGTAAAGAGCAAAGGTTCTTTGAAACATTATCGCTATCCTATTCTTAATATCTTTGGCTGACTCCCTATCCTCCCAGAAATCTACTTCTAAAAGTTCCATCCTTCCACAACATCTTGGGCAAACCTTCCCCACCATACTGGGTCCTTCAACGAAACCGCATTCCTTACATGACGCAACTCGGTATATCACTTTACCGGATGTTGGGGCATATTCACTCATCCCTTTCAGCATTGAGAGAAGCACACTCTTGCCCGAACCACTCTTCCCAAGAATTCCTACTCTCTCCCCCTCGCGTATTACGAGCGATACGTCCTTGAGAACGTAATTTCCATTGAACTTTTTGGAAACACCGTCTACGACTATTAATGCCTCCTTCATTGCCGTGCACCAAAGAACACGATTATTAATGAGATGTGATATTTAAGTCATACACTTGTATCAATTGCTGCCAATTCCTTAACCTTGTTCAAAACTTCTATTGCATCTATCCGTTTTTGATCGACCCTCTCCATCCTTAATAATTCTAGGAGTCCTCTTGCTCTGTCTCTGCCTAGCTTGTCTATGGCCTTCTGAATTATCCTGCTGTAATTTCTAAGGTGAAACGGAATCTCCTTAGCACTCTCAATTATGATTCTTCTATCATCCTCGCTGATCATGCCTCTTGAGATCAGAACCTCCAAAGTGGCTCTTATATTGACCAAAGGCTCGGATAGTGGTTGGTATGTATTCGGATGGAATGCAACTGCGACCTCGTCATCGGCACTAATTATGCCCTCTCTATACCATCTATAAATCTTCCCGACCCCGATCATGCCGTAGACATCCAACTCGCATGCCCTTAGAGCCCCTATGCTAGATCCGCCGACAACTTTAACCCCTTTTTTAAGGGCATAAAGGATCTCACGATGTGAAACTGCTGTTTTCTGGTAGAAAACTCCATCCACAAGGCCTATTATTCCGAACCCCTCATCGGCAACTCCTGCCACATCCCCCCTCCCAGCAGGCGGTCTGTAGTCGGCATAGTCCAAAATCTTTTTTGCCTCTTCTAAAGGCAGACTCGGTCCTAAAAAGACAACAACTTTCATAACTTTCTTCACAACTTTTTGCATTTACAACTTTAACTTTTCATTTTGATCTTTGTTCTTTGATCTTTTGAAGCGCCCTGGCACCTGCCCTGTCCTTATCCAGTGCGTAAACTTCCAAACCCGGGACTATGACGCGTACCGCTGGTATTTTCACTTCGTTTCTCGTCAAATCCACAACTATGACCTCGTTCAAACCAGTCTCCTTAAGCTTCTTGATGATGTAGTTTATATCCTCTAGCAAATCATCGCTATCAAAGCCTCTGAGTTCGGATATATTCGCCCGCTCACTAGACTCCTCAAACCACTTTTTATTCAACCTCTTCATCCGCTCGTAACCTATCCTCCTCGCAAAAACCGCCTTGTAGGTATCCTCCCTAGTTCCATGGATTGTTGTAAGCCTGCTCTGAGCAGCCTCCGTCAGCGCCCTAACCAGAGCGATCTCTGGCACGAGGTGGGTCCCAACACCAAGCGAAAGGAGAGCTGGATCTTTGGTCATTTCATCATCTATCGCTACCGATATCGTGGGTATCCCGATGTCTGATGTTATATCTTTGATGTAAACTTGCACCGAAGCCTCCCTGAATCTTTTAATAAGCTTCTCTGCCAAGCCACAACCCTCGATCTGCAAATCTCTCCCCTTAGTGACTCCCAATTCAAATAGAGACCAGGCATCTCTTTCTATAACCTCCAAGAGCCCGTGCAGAATGGCCTCCTCTATCACATTCCCTACTGCAAGCCCGTTGGTATTGGTTCTGAATAGCTGGTTTTCCCTCCTATAAGGATGGAACACTGCCTCCGCCGGAACTAGAACTTCTTCCCTAATAATCAGCGAGTGCCCGTATACCCATTCAAGATTTTCTCTATGAGAATAATGCCTGAGCTTCGGTAGATTAAGTGTAAAAGGATCGAGAATGCGATACGACTCTGATAACGATTCATAGCTGCCCTTTATGGAGCTAAATTCTCTGGGCTCTCCTGAGAACCTCTCTATTCCTTCCATTATTGCCGAGATTTTTGCTTCCTCTGGAACATGACCCTTGCCCGTGTATACGGTTATGGCTCCTTCTGATGCAAGGGGTCGCATTGCAGTAAAAACTGGTATGCCTATCCTGTCCAATCCAGTTATATCAGCCACCCTAGTTATTCCCGCCTTACCGTAGATTTTTTCCAAAAACTCTAAAGTCTCCATGAGAGGCTTGGCTCGATGGGTCCCCTCTTTGTATAGCTTTTTTATGGAGCGTAGTCTCATGGAATCACACCGTCATCAGTATATTAGTCCCTGAGCAAAGTTTTCCAATCTATAAATATCCAGAATGTCCTCTGAACCCTCGCCTAAAAATTTATTCGACTGTCTGGCGAGATCATCTTCCCTCCTCTTCAAGTTCCTTCATACCAGATACCATAACTGCTACACCGACTGCGCCTATGAGGTTTGGTCTTTCTGGCACGATCACATCCACACTCAAAATCTCTGACATGGCTTTGACGAGCCCCTTTATGAGCGCTGTGGATCCGACCTGCACTATCGGATATCTGATGTCTATCTCCTGAAGCTGTTGTTCAAAGACCTGTTCCGCAACGCTGTGACATGCCGCCGCAGCAACGTCCTCGACCTTTGCTCCGCTGGCAAGACCTGCGACCAGATCCTGAAGTCCGAATACTATGCAATAGGCATTCATGGGGACTTTTCTGTAATCCCCTTTTAATGCGAGATCCCCAAACTCTTCAAGAGAGACGCCCAGCCTCTTTGCACTGGTCTCTATAAATCTGCCAGATGCACCTGCACAGACCCCTCCCACAGTAAAGCTGTCCGGTATGCTGTCGTACAGGGTAACCGCCTTATTGTCCATTCCTCCTATGTCTATTACAGTTGCATCTCCTTTTTGTCTATCGCAAAGGTATAACGCTCCCTTTGAACATGTGGAGACCTCTTCCATTGCAAGCTTGGCCTTATATGCCTCCTTTAGGATCATTCTACCATAGCCCGTCACTCCTACGGCCTCCAAACTTTCCAAGCTGACTTTTGCCTCTTTAAGTGCCATATTTAGCGCTAACTGTCCGCTCTCTAATACGCTCGTTGTAGGGATCCACCCTGAGCCGATTATCTCGTCGTCCTTCATTATCACTGCCTTTGTTGTGGTGGAACCTGAGTCGATTCCGGCGGTCAGTCCCTCCTGTTTGGTTCTGGCGAAGAGCGGCTTCTTTCCGATTATGCTTACAAGGGCCTCCATCCTCAACAGCAGAGCGCCAGCCTTGGTCCTCTCCGTGAATGAGTAAGTCACAACAGGGATCTTGGTCCTGCTCTGGATATATCTTCTGATTATACTACGGGTGAGTGCCCCCTCCGCACATTTGAAGCACGTAGCTATGAATACTCCGTCCGCCTCAACCCTACCTTCAACGACCGCTTTTGCCCTAGCCATCATCACCTTTAGACCTGGACTTGCAACATGAAATCCCAACTCATCCTCAATTGATCTTATATCGGCGAGGTCGATCTCTGGGATAAAGATCTTACCTCCAACCATTTCTGCAGCTTTTTCAATCTCATTTTGTATGCCGCTATACTCAGTTCCACAGGAGATCTGCGCGATTCTGACTCTTCTTGCCATCTTCATACCCGATTAATGTGGTTTAAGCGGTCATTTATTTATTGCCTTCTATATGTTAAAAACAGCTACCTCTGGTCATAAAGACAAAATATTTTAAAATTATTGTTTATAATTTACAAATCCTTGATGTCAATTAGTAACAAATTACCTTTATCTAATTTATTACCTCTAAAAATCCAAAAGGACTCAAACTACAAAACGCAATTAGAACAATCACCTATACTATTCAACTTTTTCTATTTGACGCGTATCTCTACAATGTCCTTATCTGCGAGTTCATGTTCCCCCCCCACTCGTTCCCCGTCATAATTCACTGATTCTCCCCAAACCCTTGCGTATTTGAAGTTCTTGTAAAGGTGAGAATGCACGATCTTTGCTATGTCAAGCACCTTCGTTCCTGTGGGTACGATAATTGGCTTCTCAGCTATCTCTCCGCTCGGTTCTTTTGTATAAATTCTCATTATTCCAAGGGTTTTAAAGAGTACCTTTCCAAGATTTGCTATTCCCTCACCAGTTAGAGTGGAGATGCCAATCGCCTCCCTTCCCGTAGCTTTCCTGAACTCTTCAACCGCAGATGGATAAAGATCCACTTTATTTATCACGATCAGCGAGGGCTTGTAAACTCTTGTCTGTTCCAAAGCCTCCTCAAAATCCCTTAATGTAACATCCCCCCACACCCTGATCGAAGCGTTCCTTACGCCGCTTTCCCTCAGCATCTTCTTAACATCTTCAACACTACAACTCATCCTTCCCATACTCATGATCTGGATCCCTCCACCGTTGGTTACTTCTATCTCGACCCTGTTTGTCTTCCTATCAATGGTAATGCCTGCGTCTGTCAGTGCCTTCAATATCTTCACAAACTGGCTTGGGGCGTCTCCGCCATCCAATAGTAGCAACAGTCCATCGGCATTCCTTGCCAAGCTTAAAACTTGTGCCCCCCATGCCCCTTCCTCCATGCCCTCATAGATCGCTGGCGTATCTACCAATTGAAACTGTATGTCTTCATACTTCATCATGCCGGGAACGGGCTCCTTAGTAGTAAATTGATGGTCTGATACCTCTGTCTTGGCATTTGTTACACGCATTAAAAGCGAGCTTTTGCCTGCCCCCGTCATCCCAAGAATCACTATCTGCGCCGCCCCCTCCTTCTTCACCGCGAATCCACCGCCACCGCCGCCAACCTTTCTCTTCTTCTGTTCCTCCAGTTCTGCCTTAAGCTGTGCCAATCTCCTGCGCAGATACCCTCTCATCTTCTCGTTTCCTTTATGTTCTGGTATGGATGAGATAAACTCTTGTAGATACTTGATCTTCTCGGGCAGAGTCTTGGCTTCAATATACCTTCTCTCTGCAGCCTTTGCCTGAGGTGGGAGGTTAGCTGGCATAACTATCCAAAAATAAGCTCAAAAATAATATTAACTATTTGCTCTTATGATTGCCTCCCTTCTTAAGAACTCCAACCATTCTGGCAATCCTCACAACCCTATCGGCAAGCTTGGTGGCATTCTCATCGAATAGGTAAACGTTTGGTTCTATACCGAATCCTCCCTCATCCACAATTGCATCGAACCATCCCTCTCCCCTCTTCGCCAGCTCCTCTATAAACCTAATGAGCTCGTCCTCCCCCTCCTTATATGCAGGGTCCCTCTTAAGTATGAAATACTTGAGATTTAATTTATTCAACACAGTCATAACGTCTACATCATACTTTATGTTCATTGCCGACCTAATGTTGGGGTTGACCCTCATTGCAGCAAGCAGGACTTTTCCAAGATGCCCAGACACTCCGAACTCGGGATTCATCAAAGCCTTCGCTTTCCCTCTGAATCGAACAATCCTTCCTGGCACTCCAGCTACATCAGATATGGTCTTCGCCTCCTTTAGAGCCATTACAATGTTGGAATAAACCTCTGGGAGCAACAATGTAAAATCTTGGCAGGTCTCAAGGGCATCTACGGCTAACTTAACCTCGCTTAGGATCCTGCGCCTTAAATCCGATACGTCTGCCAAACTCATGTGCAGCTGCATGCAGATTGCGCATCTCTCATCTTCAAGCTCATGGATCTTCATCTTGTGAGCATGGCAAATCGTTCCGCCCCTCCTTAGGCTCAGGCAGATCTTACAGATGTGGTTTATAAGGTCTGTATATGTCAGCCTCTTCATGTTTATTTCTGATGTAATGCTCTTTGCAAGGGACGAGAGCTCTTCCACGCTGAATGGTGGCAAAATCACCTCTTTTTCATCCTGTGCCAAATATCCACTGACGGCTGCCTGCGTCACCCCTAGTTTTCTTGCTATCCTTGTCTGCGTCCATCCATAGGTATCTGAAAGCTCTTTTGCTATTAGGACCCTGAGTGCTGGCAGAAGAACTCTGACTGTAATCTCACAAGGCGGGTTCAAAGCTCGCCCTCCATTATAAAGTAATTATTATAACCTTTATATTGCATACTTATAAAAGTGATTAAAGATCTATTATAGTTTGTGGTGTCAATCTTGAAGCCCAAAATACCAACAGTCCTAACGATAGCAGGCTCAGATTCTGGAGGAGGCGCTGGGATCGAGGCGGACCTAAAGACATTTGCATCTATTGGAGTCCATGGACTTGTCGCCCTTACAGCGGTCACGGCACAGAACACCACAGGAGTCATTGGCGTCCACGAACTCCCCCCCGAGATGGTGCATCTTCAGATAGAGGCAGTGGTCAAGGACATTGGTGTTGACTTCGCAAAGACCGGCATGTTGTCTTCCTCAACAATAATTAGAGAGGTTGCGAAGTCGATCAAAAAGTTCGGTTTGAAGGTTGTGGTTGACCCCGTGATGGTAGCAAAATCTGGGGCACCTTTGCTACGAAGCGATGCTGTCCTTTCACTTAAGGAGGAGCTCATTCCACTAGCTGAGGTTGTCACCCCTAACTTAGATGAAGCCGAAGTGCTTACTGGAATGAAAATAGAAACTGTTGAAGACTCTGTAAAAGCTGGAAAGTATCTGATAGGTTTGGGTCCAAAGGCTGTGGTTGTGAAAGGCGGGCACCTGAAAGGCGATGCCGTGGACGTCCTCTGCATGAATGACGGCACTGTTAAAGAATTCCGTTCGCCAAGAGTGGATTCTCCGACAACCCACGGCACCGGGTGCACTTTCTCTTCTGCAATCGCTGCCTACCTCGCACTCGGACTTTCTCTTGAGGATTCTGTCAGAGAGGCAAAGAACTTTGTACTGAACGCAATTCTTTATGGACTTAGAATAGGCAAAGGGGTCGGTCCCGTTGACCCTATGAGCAACCTGCGAATTGATGCCGAGCGTTACCGTGTACTCGCAAGAATGCAAGACGCCTTGAGTATGCTAGAGTCATTAGACTCGCTAGCACAATTGGTGCCAGAATGTCAGATAAACTTGGTGATGGCTCTGCCTCATCCATACGCCAAGGGTGTTGAGGCGGTTTGTGGCGTGCCAGGGCGGATCACCAATGTAGGCGGAAGGTTGAGGGCTACATCTTGTCCTACTTTTGGTGCATCAAAGCATGTTGCTAATGTGGTACTTACTGTGATGCAATACGACCCAACCATGAGATCGGCAATGAATATTCGTTACTCAAAAGAGATAATATCTGCATGTGAGAGGCTAGGATGGGTCGCAGGCTATTATGATAGGACCAAAGAACCTCCCGAAATAAAAGAAAAAGAAGGTGCCACAATACCGTGGGGCGTCAGAGAGGCCATCAAATCCGCAGGTCGCATACCAGAGATAATCTACCACACTGGAGATCATGGAAAGGAGCCAATGGTGATAATACTGGGAAAGGATCCAGTGGAAGTAGTTATGCGTGCCCTGAAACTGTCCAAGTCGCTTTAATCTCTCCACCGCTCCAAGTTGAGAACCTGTCCAGAAAACTGGTCGAATAACCCGCTTCTCAAGCCCTCTAAGAATGACTTCATCTTGAATAATGGCACGATCAGTACTTTTTCATATTCAACTATGCCTTCTTCATAAAGAGTCACAATAATTGGAATGACAATCACCGTCTTCCAGTTGATAACATTAAGAGCCTTAAACTCCTGCACCTTGCCCAAAAATTCTAGGCTCCTGTTCAGGTGTCTCAACGCAGAAGTTTTAAGGGCTGAGGTCTTTCCCCGTCTCAGTTCCCACCGTTTGCAGTCGACCAATATTATCCTTGGATTCTCCAGGGCTATTACGTCGATCTCGTATCTCTTTCTCCTAGAAGAAAATCTAAAATTTCTAAAAGTTAAAAATCCCGCCTCTTTCATTATGGCTGATGTGAGCTCCTCGAAATCTTTCCACCCTGATCTTTTCAGGATCCCCTCGAACGGCTCCCCCCTCATTAGCCTGAACTCCAAGTCTTTCAAGGAGATCGTTTTACCACGCCCCTGCCAAAGAGTACGCTGGGAGGTAGTATTGGTATCGGCGGGGTAGAAAGTTTATGTGCATTCTCTACGACTCTTTTCAAAACCATTTCAACCTTTTGCCTTTTTTCCTCACCAACGATTTCAACTATCTCACTTAACCCATATCCAAGGTCCAAGTGATAGTAAAGTATTGTATCAATTTCGTCGTAATCCACGCCCAACTCCTCCTTTATGGAGTGTCCGGGCCAGAGTCTTGGACTACTCTGTTTATCTGCGATCTCCTCAGACACCCCTAGATGCTTTGCCAGAAACCTAACCTGTGTCTTATACAACCCTCCAATGGGCAAGATATCAACGCCGCCATCACCATACTTTGTAAAATAACCTATGACAAGTTCGCTCCTGTCGCCGGTTCCAACAACGATCCTCTTTTCAACATTTGCGAAGTAGTAAAGTACCGCCATCCTTATTCTAGCCTTAAGGTTGCCCTCCGCCACCCTTTCACCATATCTGCCAACATGTTTTAGAAAGCTCTCTACAATCTCTGTTATCTCAACGATCTTGTACCTTAAACCAAAGATCTCTGCAACTTTCACGGCATCGTCAATATCTGCTTTGGGGGTCGAGGTTGCTTCTGGCATTATTAGGGCCAGTATCTTATCTCTTTCTAACGCTCTCGCCAAAATTCCTGCAGTCGCTGAGGAGTCTAAACCGCCGCTAAGCCCAAAGACAACTCCCTTATCTTTTACCGAATTTTTTATAAACTGGATTATGAGCCTCTCTGCTCCTATAACATCTAATCTTTGAAGTGCGTCAACCTTCATATTTTCCCCCATCCCAGATCTATGTTGCATTGTATAAAAGCATAAACTATATTGCCTGAATGCTGAAGACCTTCCTGCCGATAGAGTTAAATTTCGCGCACCATCAATATGGTAACAGGCTGATGTATTTATGGCCACAAAAGACCAGATGATGGGTGCTGGGATACTCACAGTATCAATGGTCCTGATAATTGTTTATATTTACTGGCTCTTCTTCTCCCCATATAGCTGGTGGGCAATAGTAATTCCTGTACTTATCGGGGTTCTAGCAGTGCTTGGCATCGCTGGATGGATTGGCTACACCATGGCTACAACCCCTCCTCCTAAGCCACTCGACGAGTTGCCCGAGTTTAAAGAACCCGAGAAGAAAGAGTCCACCGAAAATTTCGAATCAGTAAAAAATAAGTGAACAATAAGCTGAAACTGCCAGTAAATGCTAAGCCATTGATGCCGAAAATCCACAGGCTAATATTATCCTTCTCTCTAATAGATTGACGGTGAAACAAGTGAAGGTCGCGTATCCGCTCGTTCTGATAAACTACAAGACTTATCTAGAGTCTCTTGGAAATAGAGGTCTTCTCCTCGCGAAGACCGTTGAAAGAATTTCTAAGGAGTATGGGGTCTGCATGGTCGTGGCACCACAATTTGTAGATATTCCTAGGATAGCAAGCGAAGTTTCAATCCCCGTTTTCTCCCAGCATTTAGACCCAGAACCCGCAGGATCCCACACTGGGCATATTTCTCCGGAATCAATTAAGGAAGCGGGGGCATGTGGCACTTTGTTGAACCATTCAGAACGCCGCCTTAGAGCCGATATTATCGAAGATTCCATAAAAAGGAGCAGAGAATTAGGGCTTCTAACATGCGTATGCGCCAATACCTCTCTAATAGGCAAGGCATTATCGATCCTAAATCCTGACATGGTTGCAATAGAGCCGCCAGAGCTCATAGGAAGCGGTATTTCCGTATCTAAAGCCAAGCCCGAAGTTATAAGATCTTCAGTCGAGATGATAAAGTCCGTAAGTTCCACGACACATGTGCTCTGTGGGGCTGGCATAACAGACGGTATGGATGTTTTGAGGGCGATAGAGCTAGGCTCCGAGGGGGTCTTGGTAGCATCAGGTGTTGTAAAGGCAAAGGACCCCGAAAAGATCTTGAAGGACTTTGCGATCGCCCTAAACCAATAATTTTTGTATATATGTGTACAACAACGCTTAAATATAGTTATCTATAACCTATTCAGTTCACTGGTGATAACATGTCTACTGATAAGAGCAAAATACGTGTAGACCTCTCATTGGATGAGATCCCTAAGTATTGGTACAACATTCTTCCAGATCTGCCTGAGCCTATGCCGCCTCCACTCGATCCCTCAACAAAAAAGCCCATCAGTCCGGAGGCACTCTTCGCGATCTTTCCCAAATCCTTAGTGATGCAGGAGGTCTCAACAGAGCGCTTTGTGCAAATACCGGACGAAGTGAGGGAAATCTATGCCCGGCTTGGCAGACCAACCCCTCTTATAAGGGCAAAAAGGCTCGAGGAACACCTTCAAACTCCTGCAGAGATATACTACAAGTACGAGGGAGTTTCGCCTGCTGGTAGCCATAAAGGAAACACGGCAGTGGCCCAAGCCTACTACAACATGAAGGAGGGCGTGGAGCGGCTGGTCACAGAGACGGGGGCCGGTCAGTGGGGGACTGCACTGGCGTTAGCAACATCCTTCTTCAATCTTAAGTGCAGGGTTTTTATGACTAGAGCCTCTTACAACCAGAAACCATATAGGCGGATAGTAATGGAGCTTTACGGGGCTGAGGTGTTCCCCTCCCCGAGCACCGTAACAGAGTTTGGGCGCAAGGTTCTTACGGAGCGACCAGACCATCCTGGAAGCCTAGGTGTAGCAATAAGCGAAGCAATAGAAACCGTAATCAAAGATCCGAAATCCAAATACTCTTTGGGCTCTGTCTTGAACCACGTCCTGATGCACCAGACCGTCATAGGTCAAGAAGCAAAGATGCAGATGGCAGTAATTGACCGCACTCCTGATTATGTAATTGGCTGCGTGGGAGGTGGAAGCAATTACGCTGGTTTGGCTTACCCCTTCATACAAGACAAACTTAATGGAAAACTCGAAGCAGAATTCATATCTGTGGAGCCCACTGCAGTCCCGTCATTCACAAAAGGTGTTTATGCCTACGACTTTGGTGACACCGCTGGATTGACTCCCTTACTTCCAATGTACACGGTGGGGCACAATTTCGTGACGCCCCCAATACATGCTGGCGGACTGAGATACCATGGCAAGGCACCATCTATGAGCATTCTCGTCAAAAACCGCATCATTAAGCCAGCGGCTGCCATACAGAGAGACGTATTCGAGGCCGGCAAGACGTTCTCGCGGTGCGAGGGCATTGTGCCCGCCCCTGAGAGCGCCCATGCGGTCTATATGGCTATGGAGATTGCAAGAATTTGTAAGGAAAAGAATGAGAAAAAAGTCATACTGTTCAACCTAAGCGGACACGGCCTCTTAGACTTAGGGGGGTACGGGGAATATATTTCGGGCGCCTTACCCGAGAACTGCGAGCCGAAGGGCTTTGCGTTCGAAGACCTGCCACTAAGAATCTAGTCAACTCTGATTAGATTCTGACTATTTCTTATTTATCTTGCCTTTAATATTGTACTTAATGAGTATTTCTCTGCTTAAGGTTAGCTCAGACTCACCTTAGTGACTGTGGGTATTGTCAAAAGCTTGGAAACAACTTCTCCAGGGATCTGCCTCTCGGTTATTATCAGCAATTTCGGATCTGGGTTCAGATCTGGATCCTCCGCCAAAATCTGCCTGATGCTTACTCCTGCCTCCGCTATATAACTGGTTGCCTTTGCTATCACCCCGACTGCGTCTGGACGCGCCCTGATCTCAACAACGCTGTAGCCCAGGTCTGGTGCTATATCCTTTAAAAAACTACCTGCAGGCCTCAGCCCAGAAAAAATTCTCCTCATTCTAATGTCGCCCAAAATGTCCTTTACCGCCTCTCTGACAACTCTCCTGTCAACATTAACTGCCTTTGCTATGCTGGTGTCTGCTATCTCTACGTTACCGCAGACCACTTTCCCTTTCTCATTTATACCAAACCCGAGCTCAACCATCAGCCTTGCCACCTTAAGCTTAGCTGGGGCACCAGAGAAGAATTTCTCTATCTCTTTCCACATACAAAATTCCCTGTACATTTATATGCAAAAACGCATATATATGGTTACTCTCAATAAATTTTATCTGCCCTCATTCTTCTAAAAAGGTGAAGGCTATCGGCTCCGGGTTTTTACCCTTGATCCCCTCCCACGCCGACAATTACCGTCCCAATATTTGGATCATCTTCCGAGGCCCCTAACTTCTTCTTTAAATACAAATCTGCAGGGGGAGAGGGGCTTCCTATAACCATCCCCAGCCCCTCTAACTCAGGTATTTTTAGGGGGAGCATAAGTAAGCTTATCTTATCAATATTCTCCCTCATCAGGCGTATCTTATCTTTATAGAAGACGATGTTTCCCACAACGAGGTTCCCCTCACTTTTTAGCCTTTCCAACTCATTCTCGTCATATTTGTCCTCGCCAATGGTCTCCTCGCCACAGACTATCTTTACAAGCGATGTCTTTGGCCATCTGAGGCTTGCGTTTGTTATGCATGCGTAAACGGTCTTCTTTCTAAGGGCCTCCCTGACCCCTAAATTCATGCCTTTACATAGACCCATCAAGACCTTCCCTTCTGCCTCCCTCTCAAGCCTTTCGATCTCAGCCCGATCCTCCTGAGTCAAAGGTACGACCTTTATAATCCCCTTCAGCCTCATCAAATTTTCTATAACATTATCTTCTGACATATCTTCTCACCACCCTCGGTGCCTTAACGCTGGCTGTGACTTCAGGAAAATCTTCCAGTTTACTGTTTGGCATGTACATAGCATTAACATACTCCTCCTCGAAGATAGGTTCGGCTGCAAGCTCAACATACTTAATAGCCTTTGCGATAGACTCTGCCTCGCGCCTGACATCTGTAGATTTGAGGCACATCCTTGCACCAGATCCAGCCGTATTTCCCAAAAATGAGATCTTGGATATTTGCAGTTCTGGTATCATTCCTATTATTCTGGCGTTCTCTGGATCTATATAATTTCCGAAAGCGCCTGCTATTATTATCTCCGAAAGTTCTTCTCTCCTAAAACCGCTCTTCCTCATGAGCGTCATGTATCCAGCATACATTGCAGCCTTGGCCTTCTGTACCTCTCTGATATCCTCTTGGGTTATTACTATGTCTTCTCTTCCGGATGCTGTCTCCTCTTTAAACACTAAAATGAACTCCTTGCCGTCTATTCCGTCCCTGACCCTCTTATGCCCCTGAAGCACTATCTTCCCTGACATATCTATTGCTCCAGTCCTTAACATCTCGGCAACAGCGTCTATTATCCCGGATCCACAGATCCCTCTGGCTTTCTCCCCATCTACGGTTCCATATTCCACCTCGAAATCATCCCCTATCTTGACCTTCTCTATGGCACCACTTGCGGCTCTCATTCCGCATTTTATGTGCGCCCCCTCGAATGCTGGACCAGATGCGGTTGAGCATGACCAAAGCCCTTCCCTGCATCCCAATACTACCTCAGTATTTGTCCCCACATCCATAAGCAGTATTAGCCTATCTTTTTCATGTATTCTCGATGCCAAAATATCCGCTATCGCATCGGCCCCGACAAAACCTGCAACGTTTGGCAGCATGTGAATGTTGCCTGCGAGGTTTATTCTGATGCCCAAATCCTTAGCTCTAACGTTGTATGCCCTCCCAACCACTGGCGGATAGGGTGAAAACCCTAACCATTTAACATCAAGTCCCAAGAAGAGGTGGTGCATCGCCGTATTCCCCACAGCAACGAGTTCATAGAGGTCTTCCTCTTTAATCCCTGTTTCCTCTAACCCCCTTTGGATGAGTGAATTAATCCCATCAATTATAGCCTTCTGAACTTCCTTGAGATTCTCATCAGACTGAGAAGCATAACCTATCCTGGAGATTACATCTTCTCCGTATCTTATCTGAGGGTTCATTATACCCTCCGCGAATATGATCCCCCCATCCAATAAATCCACTATAAAGACAGCAAGCTTGGTTGTACCTATGTCCACCGCGACCCCGTAGAGCTCTTTGGTTCTGTCCTCTGGCTGTACATTCACAATCTCGCGGTTATTCAATATGGTAAAGGTGACCTTCCACCCGCCGTCCCTAAGGATCTTTGGCATCTTCTTTATGATCTCATAATCTATCAGAACTGGATCAAGCCCCATTGCTGCAAGTACCTTGGCTATCCTGACATCGTCCCCCTCAGGATCGTGAAGGGAGGGTGGTGCAACCTCTACATAGACCTTCTTGACATTCGGGTTTAAGGCGACTGGCGGCTCCTTGCCCATTATAACAAGTCTCTGCCTACCGACCCTACTTTGCTCTGGCACCTGTACTGTCACGTCCTCCTGGACGGTTAGTTGGCAAGCCAAACGGTAGCCTTTTTTAATCTTCTCCTCGCCAACCCTCTTCCTCTCTTGGTCGGTGGGCGGCGGAACGTTACCGTCCAGGACTTCAACCAAACATTTGCCACAGAAACCCTTTCCACCACAGATATTCGCCAAATCAACGCCTGCCCTTAGTGCTGCAGACATGACCGTGGATCCTGCCGGAACTGAAATCCTCTTCCCTTCAGGCAAAAACTTCACTTCAAACTCCATGCTCCCCCTCACCCAAGAACCCATTTATAACATCTTTGGGCTCCCCATCCATTATAACCTTACCTTCCCTGATCAATATGCATCTGTCGGCAACTTCCTCCACAAATTCCAACTGATGACTAACCAGTATTATAGCTGGCTTGAACCAGACCTTTATCATCTTTAGGAGGTTTGCAACTCTCCTGAGGGTTAAGGGGTCTAGGTCTCCAAAGGGTTCGTCTAATATCAAGACTTTGGGATTTGATACTAGGGAAAGTGCCAATGCTATCCTGATCTTTTCCCCGCCAGAGAGTTGGTGAGTCTTTTTGTTGAGGACGTCATCGCTTATACCAAACCATCCAAGGATCTTCACGGCCAGCTCCCTTGCCATCTCAGGATCTTTTTCTTTGAAGATCTCCTTCAGGAGACTCTTATCTAGCCCTGCCTCTTTGAGTTTTATCTCCATCTCCCCTTCTGGCAATTCAGCAAGCCTTCCTAAAACATCAACAACTGCATCGCTGATCCCTTTCCTCTCGGCCCTGCGGACCGCCTCCTCAAGCGATCTATAGTCCTTTATTCCGAGACGCGCAGCAAAAAGCTCCAGCACACTTGACCAATAGGGGAGATCGAACTCCTGATGGAGTATCCCTATCCTCCGCCTTGCTCTGAGACTCTTCCTACCAAACTTCCCGAGCGGTACCCATTCCCCCCTGTAAAAGATCTTGACCTCTCCAGAGTCCGGCAACTCTAGACCTGCCAACATCCTCATTATAACTGTCTTACCCGCACCAGAGGGTCCCACAATGCCCGTAATCTCTCCTGATCTAAAACTTAGTGTAGTCTCAGTTAACTCGAAGACCTTGCCATATGGAACAAGTTTGTACACCTTGCTTGTTTTTTCAGTTCTGAGAACATCCTCTCCAGGGATCTTTGTCTTACGTAGGGGCTCTTCGAGTCTGGAGAGAAAGCTTTCTACAACGTTTCTGGCTCCCCCCTCCATTGAGACTTTTCCCTTCTCTAGGAGTATGACCCTGTCTGCCAAGGATTTATGAATGGCTGGATTATGTGAAACGAAGAGGACGCTCATCTGGTACTCGTCCCTCGCCCTCTTCAGAGCATCAATCAATGCTGCTCTACTCTGGAAATCCGTCATGGTTCCTGGCTCGTCAAGCAGCAGGAGTTTCGGTCTTCTGGCTATTTGCCTTGCCACAATCAACCTCTGTTTCTCACCACCACTGAGGACTCCAGACCAAAGATCTGCCCTACCATCTAGTCCCACAACCTTTAAGACTTCCATTGCCCTTGCCCTGTACTCTTCATATTCCCCTTCGTCCTGTGGAACTACCTCATCCCCGAGATCTTGGTAAACAAGTGCCCTCACCACGTTGTCCACAACAGAATCTGGCCACAGACCAAAGGTTCTCTGGAGCTGTATCGCCGTCCTCCTTTGAAGCTCCAGAAAAGACTCCTTTGGGGATTCTGCATTGACTTCAAGATCCTCGAAGACTATCCTCCCACTGTCGAACCCCTCAACACCCCTCAGAATTCTCAATAATGTTGTTTTGCCAGCCCCACTCTCCCCCAAAATTCCCACGATCTCACACCTATTGATTTGGAAAGAGACAGAGTCGAGCACCTTAAACCCTGAAAAGCTCTTGCTAATCCGATCACACAGAAGCAACAATAGTATCACCAGAATGGAGCTTTACTGAAATCACAATATCTCAAAACTCTGCTCTATAAATTATTTCATCACAACGCAAAAACTCAGGAGAAATAAGACTCAGAAAGGATCTTAACAAGTATATAATCCCTCATCTGAGATCTTGTTATGCGGGAAACTTCATTAAGCTTTTTTCCTTCAACAACCACGGAGGCAACTTTTTCTTTATACTCATCATATGGCAACTTTATCCTAACACCGTCAACCTTCAAAGTCACAGGGGTTGGCGAGAGCGCGTCCAAAACCTCTGGTACTTGTCTCTCAACCTCACTCTTCACCAGTGCGGGCTCTATAATTAATGGATCTAAATCCATCTCCCTTCGTCTTTCCTCGATCAGTTTGCCTGCGAGCTCTGAGACTTTCCTCAATCTCTCTATCATATCCATAGTCCTCGCCCTCTCCGGGTACCTTCCTATTCCTCCGACATAACCGTTCGCCCCCTCCACTTCTAGCTCAAGTGGTCCGCCCGTTACTATAACTGGTATGGATAGGTCCTTGAACAACTTTGGCTTGAACCTCCTCAAACAATGCTCAAAGTTACCAAGCGTAAAAACTGCCAAGTCGTGTTCCTCTATAAGCTGCCTTTCCTGTATTGATGTATGTACTATCTTCTGCCCCACCCCCCTAGCTAGTCCCATTATGTTGGTCTTTGCACCATGCCTTCTCAAGTTCTCTGCTATATCGCAAGCTGGGTGCGGAAGGTGATGCCTTGACAGCGTAGGTGCCACAACTGCAACTTCTGTCCCTATTAGCGGAGCATCTCTTAGCTTACCCTTGACCTCCTGAACTAGTTCTTGTAACCTCTCAACCTCCTCCTCTGGGACTGCCAAATTCATTATCAGGTCCAGCCCGATCACGGTTTTTTGAATCACAAAACCTCCAACATCGTCTACAAACTCCAGTAGAAGTTCGTGCTTATACATCCCACCTTCAAAGATGACGTACTTTAACATTAATCGTTCACCACCAAATCGGCCGCCATTTTCTTCCACTCATCTTTGATTGGGTCTTCTGCAGCGATGACCGTCAGCAAGTCTCCTTCCCTTATCACATACCGAATTCTGAACCCCTCAGGTATGACCCTATTCACGAGCTCGTTAATCTTCTCCGACACGCTGACCCTCTCCTTCCTTATTCTGAGCTCCCTCAAACTCTCTGGCTCTACACCCCTCACCACTATCTCCGTCCTTCCAGACTGCTCAACTTTGTCTCTTCCGTAAGTGCTCCACAAAGTTTTGAGCGCGTCCCCCAAGTCTATTTCATCCTCCAAGATGACCCTTGTGCTACCAGATCTCGGTTCAATCCTTGCCAGCTCCCCTAACTTATTCTTGCTCTCACGCTCCTTATACCTGACCTTGATTACAAAGAGCGGGATCTCCGGCTTTATCATGACTGCAAACCCTGTTACGCTACTTCCAAGCGCCATATCCTCCACATTCCTCTCAATAATATGTCTGTACATCTCCCCTCCTCTAATGTCCGAAGAGACTACTGCTATCTTCATATTAGCTGTCTCCTTCCTCCTCCACTATCTTCTTCAACCTTGAAACATCCAACTTCTTCTTGGGCTCTCTCTCTTTTACCTCAAATATGCCCCCTGCCTCAAGTGCCTTCGATACATTCTTTAGGACCTTCCTCTCCGCCCCCAACATAAAATATCCTGGTCTTGGTCCTCCTCCCCTCTTAGCCCGGCATATCCTCTCATCTCCAATCCTATAACCCCTCACCTTGAAGAATATTCTGTTTGGATCCATCTCCCTCAATGCCTTCATTGCTCTCTCCAAATTTTCCTCTTCACCCTCTATTAGCAACCCATAACAAGTCTCTTTGTAATCTACTCCACCTATCGACGCTACCTTTTCCATAAGCATGGAAGGCGTCAAATTTGAGTCTGGCGAGAGCATCACCACAAATGTCTTTATCATTGACTCCCCTCCATAATGTAGACCCTTCTCCCCTCACGTAGACCTTTCAATAAAGCGATATTTTCCAAAACTCTGCCAACAATGTTGGTCCCGTCAAAGCTTTCTGCCGTCGGACCAAACTTATCACTTTCCGTCAACCTTATCCCAACCATTCCGGCGAATTTCTTGACAGAATTTGTAACTCCTATTTCTCCTGCGCCGACTTTTTCATTGGGAATATTCTCTGGCATCAAAGATTTTCCAAAACTCTCGTCACCTTTGAATAGAACCACATCTTTTGTTGAAAAGAATACGTCGAGCCTTCCAACACGTCTTAGGTCTAAGCCAGCAACTCTCCTGAAGTATTTTACAGATATGGGCGCACTATTTTCATATAACCGAACCTTCAAGATCTGATCGTGGGGGAGACCTGTGCACCTGACGATCCCCTGCTTATAGATCTCAATCGTGGTGGCTGGTGAGTGGTCTACTACGATCCCATCATCATCGATATAACCTTCCCTGACATGCTTGATTCCAATCCTCTCCAAAACCTTGTTTACTTCTCCTTGGCTCCTCCCGAGAAGATCCAGCCTCTCTGGGGTGAGGACTGTTCGTATTAAGTCTCCTTCTCTGGCAACATCGGCAAGCTCTATGCCGTTGACAACCCGCCCCGCGATAGTATGATCTTTTGAAATTGCCGCCTTCTGAAGATAGATATACACTGAACCAGTATTGTTTCCGGAACTTCTTACAGAAATAACCCCTCTGTCCCTTTCTCCCACAACCTCGCTTTTTATGGAGATTAGTCTGGCTTTATCATGTGCAATAAACCGACTCGTCTTTCTTGTGACCGTAAAACCTTCGCTGAGCATGTTATATACGTGTTCTACACAAACAGGAGAACGGGTGTCTAGCAATATCTCCATTTTTGTAAATATCATGTCGCCTTCTTTTAACTTGTAATCTTTTTCGACGCGCAATAGGGATCTAGGATCAAACTTTTTCTCAAAGACTGGCGAAATCTTAACTATCTTGTCTCCTATTCTAAAGACATCGAGCAGGTGCCTACCATAAACTACGCGCCCTAAGACTCTACAACCTTTAGGCGGGAAGTAGAGAGCACTATGCGTCCTCTTGCTGAATACAAGGTGCGAACTCTCATTACTGGAACCTGAGAGACTAACCGTAATTTCATACCTTCGTAACTCCACCTCTTCTTTGGAAGGAACAAATTCCGTTTTTGTAGGTCCAAAAACAACCGCATCAATGGTTGCCCACCTTACACCGCACCCCTCAAAGCTCTTGTAGGTTCGCCTCCACTTTTCTAACTCATCATCACACTCCCATCTTATTATCATCTTACCCCGTGTTGTGTGAACTTCATAAAGGTTTGTAGGTATACTCTCCACGTCTATTTTTCTCTTGACTGCAACTATGTAGCCCTCTTTGATGATTATACCAACTCTATCCAAGAAATCTCCCAGATTTTCATCTTCCCGTGCTTCCATTTCGGTACCGTCAACCATCACCTTCAATTCTTCTTCCCATCCTTCCCAAAGGAGGCTCTCTTAATTAACCTTTATAGAACCTTAAACTATTTTTGTGTATCCGCCTCTTGCATCCTTTTTACTTTCTCGCTTTTATTTTCACTGAAATCTGATGTTTTGATTTTAAATGTCGCTTTTTAAACGGACTTTTTTCCCTCCTTCACCCAAGCAACTATTTATTTATTCGATCTTAATTATAGCCTAGGGGTTCTGCTTTGGAAGCCAAAGACAAGCCTGAAATTGAGATCTTGCCCAGGCGGCTAATGCCAAGCAAAAAAGCTGAGGATTTCGCCACACTGTTAAAGGACACCGGAATGATCTTAGACGTCCTCTTCCAAAAGCACAACTACTCAGGAGGAGGATATATGGTTGGAAGGTTCATTCTTTTATTGTCTGAACACTCGCCAGAAACTGTTATTGATAAGATCCGACCTCTATGTGAACAGGTTATGCCGTATGGCTATGACGTTAGGATAGGGCGCTTCACTAAACCAAGACCTACTGTGAAAGACTACCTAAGGGGAAAGGTGTAAAGGTTCAGAGGAGATTTACTTGGAAGAAACTATTGGTAGGAGCTCGCAGATCGTGGATTGCCGGGAAGCTCAGGGCATAGGAGAGGGTGGTGGACTAGCCCAGCGTGGAACGATCTCAGAGTCGGAGCGCTTTGATGTTGTCGCAGTTGCAATGTCCCCGTCCAAAAGACACATCACAAAGCCCATCTGCGAAATAACTTATGGTCTAAGAGAGCAAGGTATTAGGACGAGCGTCTTGGTTCTTGAGTCTGGATCAGGGGTGCCTTCAGACTCACCATACGGGGGCGCGCCAGGTGGAACAATGGCTGGAATTAACGAGAAGGAAGTACTCCAGATAAGGAGATACAAGCTCGCCCTCTTCCACCTGGGCGGCATAGGAGGTCATGTGGTCTATAAAGCGAAAACCTTCCTGCGCTATGTTGACATACCCACTATTATAGTCTGTGAAGCACCTGTGGACTATGAGGATTTTGCTAAAGTTGGGATCATCACTCGCTTGGTGCGTCCCCCTCCAGAGAAGGTTGAATGCCTAGGAACCATTGTTGACATTGTGACAGGCGTAGTGAGGGGCGTCAGCGCACCACGTGACAAACTCAACGAAATAGTGATAAAGGTAAAATTCTGGCTGAGCAAGTTTGAGGGAGAAAGAGAAAAAAGGTGAAGTCAAATTGGCAAAAATATTCATATTTCCACCTAACAGCCTAATTCTCTTTGACTTGGTTAAAAGAGAAGGTCATACTCCTTTGGGACTGGGAGAAGAGGTTGCAAAGAATGTAAACAGGCCTGAGATAGACTCACCACCGATGAATATTACCCCCGACTTCCCAAGAAGAGGTCTCAAATATGCTGCAATAGAGGTCCCTTCAGGCGTTAGAGGAAGGCTAGCACTTATAGGCCCTCTTGTTGAGGAGGCGGATGCTGCTATCATTGTTGAGGAACCAGAGGCACTCTTTGGGTGTGCCAGCTGTGGAAGGACTAACGAATTTCTCCTATACCTCATTAAACAGCGCAACATACCCTTCATTAAAGTGCCTTATCCCTCCACAGAAGAGGATGCAAGGATCATGGTGTCTAAAATAAGAAAATTTCTCTCCTCCCTTAGTGAAATTCGGAAAATAAATGAAAATTAAAACAATAAAATCACTCTGATTTAGCGTGTAAAATATCCGCTTTTTGCCCTGCCGCCCCCCACCTGTTTCAAGTCTATAAGAATCTTCTTTACTTCTATTTTAATAGTCATACAATTTTTACCTTTACCTTATAATTAGCAAAACCTTTGGCGTTTATCGTTTAAAAATTATTATTTATTCAAACTTCTTTAAAGTCTCTTTCAATTTTTCACATATGAATGCCTTTGCCTTCATCAACTCCTCCCTATCGCCGATCAGCACCCAAGCCATTGGAAGCACTCCTTCCTCAATAGGGACAGGTGCTTTTATGGGCTTCTCCGCGAGCTCTACATTAAATCTATGTGTTGCCTCTGCTAATATTGAATACGGAGTCCCTGCGGGCAAGGGCATAAAGAAGCCCTTATTTTCATTTTTATGAATTTTATCGTCTTCATAATGCATATTAATCCCAGTCAAATTATTTTTGATCCTTATTTTTAAACCATCCTCTCTCATAGGTCTAATTTATGCCTATATTAAATACTATTTCAGATATACCTATGCCATACTCAGCAATCCTTTTTATGCTATCCAATATGACTGCTGCAGTTCCAAGGTTCTCTTTAGAAAAATTAATGCTAAGCTTATCTAAGGCCTCCTCGCCCGATTTAACTATTAATCTCGCATCATGTATCACTTTATTCGCATCTAAAAGATTATTGCTTTTGATGCAATTCACCGCCTTAACAAAAATGGCTCCCGCTTTTTCGAGTAATTCTTTGATAACAATTGCAGAACTATTGTCAATATTATCAATCAAATCTAATAGTATTGTCGCGATCTTGCAGACATGATCCGCAACCCTTTCTACATGTCTGAATATTATCCTGTACTCCAACACCTCTCTGCTTGATTTGATGTCATAGTCGAGGGCTGAAAGCTTATCCTCTATGATACTTGAAAGCCATCTGCTTCCCATAAAGTACAATTTATCTACATCATCGTCCCTCTCGATTATATCCAATAAAATATTTTTATTTTTTGATGTAATGGCTTTACAGATATCTAGAATCATATTTTGGACCATTGAAGTCATTCTTATCAAGATCTTGTTCAACGGATATTCATAAGGTCTAAGTATTACTTGTATAGTTATGCTATTTATGGACTCGTCTACGATCTCTCCGCCAGCCATTTTATTTTTTATAATTTTCCGTAACTTTTCTCTTACTTCAAAATCTGGCTCAAGTTCAGAAAGGTCTAATTTTATTATATCATAACCTGCGATATATGCTGCCATTATCTTTCTGATTAGAAATCCTGCATCTTTTTCTTTTTCTTTTATTAGGATCTCCCTTTCCTTTCTTTTTTCCGAATTGATCGTTGATATCCGGAGATTTCCGTCATCCAGTACTTGAACGTCGACCTCAGATTTTGCTCCGAGCCCTCTAGCTTCTATCCATTCCTTGGGGAGTGCTACAGTAAATGTAGATGTCCCAACTCTTTGTAAACGCCTAACCACCATTTTCCTCAACTCTATACATGTTAAATACTAGCATATTTTCATTATCCCTATATACATTAAATACTGGAATATATACTATTTAAAAATAATATATATGATCTTTTATGCTTTTTTGCTTTGGTGTAATTCATGAGAAATGGAATATCTCAAATTTCTTTGGTGGCTATTATTGCCGTCGTTATAGTCGCTGCGGGCATAGGATATTACATTATAAATTCGCAGCAGGTCGTTCCGGTTTCTATAACAGCCGGAGGTGCATCTTTTCCTTATCCACTGATTACTAAATGGATCTCTGAGTATAACAAGCTATACCCTCATGTACAAATCTCATATCAATCCGTAGGAAGTGGTGCAGGTATAAGCAACCTCTTCTCTAGGACTTTCGATTTTGCTGGATCAGATGCCACGCTTACTGATGCGCAGCTAGCCAACTATTCCGTATTACATATACCTGAAACTATGGGCGGCGTCGTAGTTTCTTACAACCTTCCTGGCGTTGGAAGTGGATTGAAACTTACTGCCGATGTTGTTGCAAAAATATTTCAAGGGAATATTACAAAATGGAATGACCCTGAGATAACATCCCTTAACCCAACACTAAACCTTCCAGATAAGAACATTGTCGTGGTAAGGAGGTCCGATTCTAGCGGAACTACATTTGTATTCACAAACTACCTTAAAAATGCCTCATCATTTTGGAAATTAGGTAGCGGAACCACAGTTAACTGGCCCGTTGGCTTAGGCGCCCCACAAAATAGTGGTGTAGCAAGTGCACTGCTTCAGACTCCTTATTCGATAGGCTACCTTGAGTTTTTCTACGCACATAACAATTCCATTCCATACGCCTCCATTCAAAATAGAGAGGGACAATTTGTCCAACCATCTCTACAGACTATATCAAACGCTGCCAAAGCGGGAGCTGCGCTTTTAGCAAATGATGTGAGAACTCCGATAGTAAACCTTCCAGGTAAGGACGTCTATCCGATAGCAGCGTTTACATACATATTAATTTACAAGGATCTGTCCTACATGGACTTCAATAAGGCTAAGGCTATTGTGAACTTCGTATGGTGGATGATACACGACGGTCAGAACTACTCTGAGTCACTTCTCTATCCAAAATTGCCAACCGAAGTCGTAAAACTCGGAGAATCTCTGCTCAAACAGGTTACTTACCAAGGTAAGCCTATACTTTAGATGATGTGCTATGAAATACAAATCTAACTTTTTTTTTGAAAAAATTTTCAAGACTATACTGAAAATAACGTCATTAATAGTTATTGGCATATTTATCCTGTTATTTTACTCATTAGTTGAGAGGTCAATCCCTTCATTATTTCAAAATGGTCTCGAAATATTATTTGGAACCTCTTGGGATCCAAACTTTGAAATATTCGGCGGCGCACCCGCTATCTTAGGTACACTCTTCTCGTCCGCGATTGCATTAATATTTGCCCTCCCGATAAGCCTTTGCATAGCAATCTTCTATACTGAGTATGGTCCAGTTAGACTCCGACCGTTTATATCTGGAATAATGGATCTTCTGGCAGCAATACCGAGCGTGATATATGGTATATGGGGTCTATGGACTCTCTCTCCAATACTAAAAATTAATTTCCAAGAACCGATTATTGCCTCTATTGGATTTATACCTATCTTCTCTGGACCTGCTTATGGTTTGAGTATATTTTTGGCCTCCTTGATCCTGACGATCATGATAACTCCGATAATCTCATCGATCAGTATAGACATCTTCTCGAAAACACCAATGCATCTAAGAGAAGGCATGTTTGCTTTGGGTGCAACTAAATGGGAAGTTATTAAAAATGTAGTTTTTCCTTTCGCCAAGAGAGGTGTTTTTGCGGCGACAATACTTGGTTTGGGAAGAGCCCTTGGGGAGACTATGGCAGTAACAATGGTGATTGGAAATTCTTATCTCTGGCCTTTTAAATCTGTATCACTATTTGCCTCAGCAAGTACTATAACCAGTAAAATCGCAAGCGAGTTCCCCGAGAGCGTTGTAAATTTAATACACAACTCCTCGTTGATCTCTCTAGCCCTGATTTTGCTCATTATTTCGATCTCAATTAATTTCGTTGCCGAAATCATCTCCAAAAAATCAGTTGGGGGCTAGCATATGAACATGCGGCGCACGAAAGATCTTCTCATGAAACTTACCTCGACCCTCATAACTTTAATAATGGCGGTCCCTCTCTTGTGGATAATTCTCGACGTAATTATAAAAGGCGCTTCTGCCCTAAGTTTGGATTTTATCATATCCCTTCCGGCACCCTTTGGAGAGGTAGGTGGTGGCATAGGGAACGCCATACTCGGAACATTAATAATAAATGCGATGGCATGTGTAATTGGTCTTCCATTAGGGATTGCTACTGGCATATATTTGTCAGAATACAGCAATGGTAGTAAAATTTCTGCCCTACTAAGGACTGCCATAGACACTCTTTCAGGAATACCCTCGATCATCCTTGGTCTGTTTGCATTCTCGCTTATTGTTATCAGAGTAGGACATTATACTGCTCTCGCTGCGGCTTTTGCCCTTTCGATTATAATGATCCCCGTGGTTTCTAAAGCTACTGAAGAGGGAATGAAAACCGTTTCTGTTGATATACGTGAAGGTGCAATCGCCCTAGGTTTACCTAAGTGGGTAATTACTATAAAGATCGTATTAGGTATAGCTAAGAGCAGCGTAATTACTAGTAGCCTATTAGCGTTTGCTAGAATTAGTGGCGAAACCGCCCCACTGCTTTTCACATCCCTATTTAGCTATTATTGGCCTAGGGGTTTAAATGAACCAATGGCCAGCCTACAAGTTTTAATCTATAATTATGCAATGAGCGGCTTCGAATCTTGGGTAGTTAAAGCTTGGGGTGCATCCTTGCTATTAATGCTTTTAGTGCTTTCAATAAATATTTTAGTCAGGAGATTTTCAACAAAGGTGGGATAAGATGTCTAGTAATAAGCTTAAAGTTGAAGATTTAAGTGCTTGGTTCTACGAAAAGCAAGTGCTTAACCGAGTCTCTTTGGAATTTCCAGACAAGAAAGTTATCGCAATAATAGGGCCTTCTGGCTGTGGAAAAACGACCTTTATTCGGTGTTTAAACAGAATGCATGAGTTGACGCCGGGGGCTAGAGTAAGGGGGAGGGTGGTTTTGGACGGGAAGGACATATATACTGAGATGGATGCCATGGAGGTAAGGAGAAAAATCGGCATGGTTTTCCAAAAACCAAATCCCTTCCCCAATATGTCCATTTACGATAATGTTGTAGCTGGTTTAAAATTGATGGGCATTCGTGATAAGGCTTTATTGGATAAGGTAGTCGAAAGCAAGCTCAGAGAAGTTGGTTTATGGGATGAAGTTTCTGACGACCTGAGAAGGTCTGGCGCCCAGTTATCGGGTGGACAACAACAGCGGCTCTGCATTGCCAGGGCTCTCGCAACAGAACCCGAAGTTTTACTCATGGACGAACCAACTTCATCGCTAGATCCTTCCTCAACAGCCAAAATAGAGAGTTTAGTTAGGGTATTAAAAAATCATGCTACGGTGATAATAATAACTCATAATGTACAACAGGCGGCCAGGGTCTCAGATTACACCGCTTTTCTCTATCTTGGAGACCTGATTGAATTCGGCGAGACCAAAAAGATCTTTGAATCCCCAAAGAACCCTCTAACTGAGAAATATGTTACTGGGAGGTTTGGCTGATGGAACCAAATATGGAAGAATACGTCAAAAAAATTAATTCCACCTTACTTGAGATGACTGAGCTTATTGAGAACATAGGAGATTATGTAAAAGCTGCATTAGAGGAAAAGAAGGGCGGACTCTTACCATTAACAACAGAAATATGTAAGGCAGCCCAATTAAAAGAAGAAAAAGTATTAGAGATCTGCGTTGAAGCCCTGATAAGGATACAACCCTTTGCCTCCGACCTGAGAACCCTCACAACATCAATGAAAGTAGCATATGACATCTCAAGGATCTGCAGGTATCTAAGAAACATTATTGAGGTTATGGAAGAATTCAGCATCTCTGAATGTGATACTGACGACGTCCTATCGCTTTTGAAAGATGCTAGAGCTATGGTTACATCAAGTATTAACTCTTACATAAATAGAGATCTGAAAATGGCAAGGGACCTCATAAAGGCTGACGACTCTATTGATCAAAGATATAGGGCAATCCTAAGAAAACTTGCTAGTGGAAACTATAATGGCGCTTGCATCCTTTTCAAAGGACTCACTGCAAGGATAATCGAGCGCATGGCGGATCATGCGTGCTACATTGGATACGAAACCAACTATTTAATAACAGGTAACAGGGTCGAGTATTGATTATATTCAAGTCTGTCTAGGTCTGGGTCTCATTACCCTGAACCTGACACTATTTACCTCTCCCTTCAGGAGCTTCTCCACATCCTCTGAAAACGCTATTAGGTTAATGTTGACCATTACAAATCTCCCGTCCCTTGATCTCCTTAACCTGATAGTACCTTGCATGTTTTTCTGAGCGTCGTACCTGCTTGGAGTTGAACCCTCTCTACTGGATTGGGCAGCCACGCCAACTCTGTCACCTTTCTGGGCATGTGTCTCCAGAGTAATGCCGAGCTCCATCGCCTTATACTTGACATCATCGTAAGAATCTTCAGGGACATCCCAAGCCTTGATCTCTGGCCTCCACCTCCCCCCAACCGATTTTATATATTCTGCGAGTTCTGGGTTATACTTTGAGGATATCAACACCATAAGTCGTTCCTCTACTTTTCTTTATAATTTGGGATATATATACTGCCCTCAAGAAATTTTCTTTTTATAACCCTTAACACACCACATTAAATCCAGTCGTATATGAAATCGATTTGCATTCTCCGCGATACAGTTAAAACTTTTAAAAAATAAAAATAACGAGGTGACCTCTTTGGACACAAAAGTTGTGGCCGAGACCGTCAGAATTCTTAAAAACATTCCTAGGACTGGTTGGCTACAGCGTGGAATTCCTCCATCCATAGCAGAGACTGTTGCAGAACATTCGTTTGAGGTAACCTCTATACTTGCGACCGTTGTGATGCATGCAGGAGACGTTCTGAATAACAAAAAATTACTACTCATGGGGATTATTCACGATTGGGGAGAATCTGTGGCAGGCGACATCCCCCGATCCCTTACAAAGAAAATCGGTAAGGAGATGAAAAAAGTTACAGAAACACGGATAATGCAGGAGCTCTCTTCGATTAGCGGTTTCCCGGAGCTCTTCAAGCTATTTGAAGAATACGAGGAACAAAGCACTCAAGAATCAATTGTCACAAAAGCTGCTGACTTGATAGCGACCCTGAGGCAAGCTCTAGAGTACGCGGAAATGAATTATCGCGTAGAAGACATTATAGATAGTTGCCAAAAGGAGTTAGCAGAGATCATGAAGGAAATAAAGGACGAATCCATAGTTAATATCCTGAGAAGTTTGACTTTTTAAACCTCAATTGAAAATTGACTTGACAATCTTACAATAACTGATTAAACCCCCTCCTATTAATCCGCTGACCCTAAAAATGCTGTTACCACGCTCAAGAATTCTTTTGGCTTCTCTTCGTGGGGGATGTGCCCGCACTGTTCTATTTTCACAAGTCGTGCTCCAGGTATTTCACTTGCGAGGCGCTCTGCATAAGATGGGGGGATTATTTGATCTTCTGTTCCAGTAATTATCAAGACTGGCACCGAAATTCTGCTCAAGTTTTCTGATAACCTGAGATCCCTCGATGCTAATGTATACTGCCAGAGTGCGTAGTCCCAGTTCTCAGCCATGAGAGGTCTCCGATACCCCTCTATAATGTCTGGAGTGATCTTGGAATCATTATACCATGCTAAGTATATGGTGTTGATGCCAAGATCCCCTGCTATGCTCCTAATCAGTAGCGGTCCAAGCCTCTGGAATTGGGGCAAATATTGAAAAATTCCTACATACCAAGGTGCCCCTCCTCCGTATACTGCAGCGTCTTCCAAAATGAGGGCAGCAACCCTGTCTGGATGCCTGTAGTATGTCAGTAATGCTACCGCCCCTCCCGCGGAGTGCCCCAAAATTATCGCTTTACTAATGCCCAACTCGTCCATCAAGTTCGCTACCAAATCTGCTGCAAACTCGTTGGTATATGGGTTAGGACCTTTCCAATTCTCGAGCAAAGGCCTTTCGGTAAAGCCGAAAGCCGGTCTGTCAAAAGCTATGACAGTACCATACTTGGAAAGGTCTCTAATAATAGGATCGAAAGAAAAGGTATATGCACCAAAACCGTGCATAAGGATAATCGTGGGCTCCCCAGAACCATAAATCTTGTAATGCACCTTTAATCCATTGACGGTCATGAACTTACTGTCTTCTTTCCCAAGCATGTATGGTGGAAATGTTCCTGGGATTTTTGGTACTGGGATCAAGTAAGGAAAAACAAAAAATACGAACAAAAAGGAAGACAATAAGATGATTATTATTTTCCTTTTATTTATCTTCATAATTCAACCCGTCTTTCCTTGCATAGATTCCAGCAACTCTTTCGCCCTAGTGATTTTGATATTTCTCTCTCTGACCATCTGCTCCGCGATTTTATCTACAAGATCGCCCTTGGCCCCCGCCATTATGGCTATGTTACGAGCATGGAGTTCCATATGCCCTCTTTGTATGCCTTCCGTAGCAAGAGCCCTCAGGGCCGCAAAGTTTTGGGCCAAACCCACCGCACAGGCAATCTCTGCCAACTCGTTGGCGGTCCGCACTCCTAATATTTTAAGGCTTAACTGTGCCACAGGGTGTGTTTTCGTTGCGCCTCCTACTATGCCCAACGCCATTGGTAGCTCAAGCTCCCCTAAAAGATCGCCGTTGGGGCCTTTATACCATCGAGAGAGCGGCAGATATCTTCCAGTGAGTGACGCATAAGCATGTGCCCCTGCCTCTATTGCCCTAGTGTCGTTTGCTGTTGCTAACGTAACCGCCGTGATGCCGTTCATTATTCCTTTGTTGTGGGTAGTCGCCCTATAGGGATCATAATACGCGAATCTGTAGGCATTCACAATACTGTCGACGACCCCTTCCCCGCCGATGTTCTCTTTTTTGTACAACACTGTGGCTTTTACCATTCTCTCTGTGGCGAGGTTGGATAAAATTCTCAATAATGCCTTCCCCCGCACCACCTCCTCAACCTCTGGTGTGATCCCTTCTAAAATCGTATTCACGGTATTTGCTCCCATAGCATCTCGGCAATCAACGAAGAACTCTACCACCAACATGCTATCCTCTGGCGGACCAATGATTCTTACACCCAAGTCCTTCACCCCGCCTCCTATTTTGGGCAAGATATCTGCGAATCGGTTCGCCTTTTGGATCAACTCATCTTTAAGCTTCAAAATTCTGCTCCTTGCCTCCTCTGGATCTTTAACCTGCAAAATTTGTATTTGCCCCCTCATAACTGGCGAGGTGCTCTTTGCAGTGAATCCTTCTGGAAGTGCGAGCTTTGCCGCATGACTTGCCGCAGCAACTACGGAGGGCTCTTCGGTTGCCATAGGTATCAAGTAGTCCTTTCCATTGATCCTGAAGTTTGTCGCGATCCCTAGCGGGATCTGGATCGTTCCTACCACGTTCTCGATCATTTTGTCCGCAAGTGAGATTTCAAGCCCACAATCCAAAACCTTCAGGTCCTCCTCAGAAAGACCTGCTTTCTCAATTAATATCTTTCTTCTTTCCTCTATGGACATCTTATAAAATCCTGATATTCTCGAATCTGTAACCACTTAGTTAAACCCCCCAAAAGGCTATTCAGCACCACTCACACCTTTTCCGTTGTCTTCCTTGCATATAATGTCTGCCATCTTCTTAAGTTCTTGTACCACATTACCGATAGCCGCCCTAAAATCTGAGATCTCGAATAGCATATTGTCGTCTTCATCTTTAATAACCATTAACTTTCCTTAGCCAAGATTAGCCGTGGTGATCTTTACTCCTGAAGTTGTGAAAGCTCCTACGAGGGCGCGTTCTTTTTTCTTGTTTACTTATTTTTCTTACGATAAAATCTTTAACTATGCTTCTAATGTTGTTAAATTTGCCATTTTCGCAATAAAAATTCTCCCCACGAATAAGATAAATCGAATAGTAAATCGTATACAGGGAATTGATTTTTCCTATCCCAACCCATAAAGCCAAATAAGCTTCATTTTTTCAAGGATTTTCGGTGACTCGAGTAACACCATTAAATCCAACGCAGGATAGGAAAGTATCCTACGATTTCAGTCTTTTTCTGGCACCGCATCCAATTTTCATATTTTTTATGCTTATATCCCTGCAACATAATCCTTATTTTCTATTATCATTCGCCTCTCACTTCGGCATGATCAAAACTTATTACATACTCGCCTCAATCTATAATTATAAATAATTATAATTATTAACAACTTTTATATATCGCTTATGATAGAAGATTTTGCCTATGCCAACCTTTAATTGTCGAACATCAATTGAAACCATTACAAATAGAAAGTTTAAATTATCAAATTGTAAAATTGGGGGGATTTAATTGGAGCAGCTCCTGAAGGTTCTCCCGACCTCTAAAAATATACATCCTGACATAAACGTCCTCAAGGCCATTTATAGGCAGAGCTTAGAAGACCCCGAGTCTTTTTGGAGAAAGATGGCTGAAGAGCTCTTTTGGTATGAGAAGAATGGTCCCGCATACGATCCCCTCCCTGAGCCTCCATACGCTGCTTGGTTCTCCCACTGGAAGACTAACATCTCCTACAATGCACTTGACCGACATGTGGATAGTTGGAGGAAAAACAAGGTCGCCTACTACTGGGAAGGGGAAAATGGAGAGAGACAAACACTCACATACTATGATCTTTATAAAGAAGTCAATCGGTTTGCCTCCCTTCTGAAAGATATTGGCATAAAAAAAGGAGACAGAATAACGATCTACCTCCCCATGGTGCCTGAATTACCGATAAGCATGCTAGCTGCGGTCAGAATAGGGGCAATTCATTCTGTAGTCTTTGGAGGCTTTGCGGCATATGCACTTGCAGAACGAATTAACGACTCTCAAAGCAAGGTTGTAGTCACAGCTGATGGGACCTTCCGGAGGGGGCGCCTCTTTGATGTCAAAAGGGTAGTTGACGAAGCCCTTAAACATACAACGACTGTTGAAAAAGTTTTGGTCATAAAGAGGGCAAATAACAACGTCAACATGATTGAGGATAGGGACTACTGGTATCACGAACTCGTTAGTTTCTCGGACTCTTATGTTGAGCCCGAAAGACTTGATGGCATTCACCCTAGTTTTATCCTCTATACCTCTGGAACAACCGGAAAACCAAAAGGGGTCACACATGGGACTGGAGGGTATATGGTATGGGCCAACTTCACACAGAGGGTCGTGTTTGACATAAATGACAAGGACATATACTGGTGCACTGCAGACATTGGCTGGATAACTGGTCACACATATGTCGTATACGGGCCGTTGCTGACGGGTGCCACTTCATTCCTTTACGAAGGCGCTCCTGACTTTCCCCAGCCCGACAGATGGTGGAGCATGATTGAGAGGTACGGCATTACAATTCTATACACTTCCCCCACTGCTATAAGGATGCACATGAAGAACGGAGAAGAATGGGCTAAGAAGCACAATATTTCATGCTTGAGGATACTTGGCACTGTGGGCGAGCCAATAAACCCTGAAGCCTGGAATTGGTACTACAAGCACATAGGAAACGAAAAAGCACCAATAGTGGATACTTGGTGGCAGACGGAGACTGGCGGAATTATGATCTCTCCACAGCCAGGTCTGGCCCTTGTCCCACTCAAACCTGGATCTGCTACATTTCCACTTCCAGGAGTCGATGCAGATGTCTACACAGAAGATGGAAGAAGTGCAAGACCTGATGAAAAAGGTCTGCTGGTGATCAAAAAACCTTGGCCTGGCACATTAATAACCCTCTGGGGGAACCCGGAGCGTTTCAAGAGATCTTACTACTCACGATTCCCTGGAGTCTACTACACAGGGGACTTCGCCGTCAAAGACGAAGATGGCTACTTCTGGCTATTGGGTAGGGCAGATGAGGTTCTCAAGGTGGCAGGACACAGGATCGGAACTATAGAATTGGAGGACGCTCTCATCTCGCATCCTGCAGTCGCTGAATCAGCAGTTATTGGCAAATCAGATCCAGTAAAAATGCAGGTTCCCATTGCTTTTGTAGTTCTTCGACCTGGATACTCCCCTTCACCACAGCTAAGAATAGAACTCATAAACCACATAAGAGAGACAATAGGTCCAATTGCAGCACCACAGACAATATACTTCGTCAGCAAACTGCCGAAGACGAGAAGCGGCAAGATCATGAGACGCATAATAGGGGCAGTTGTGGAAGAAAAGAGTATAGGAGATACAACAACACTGGAGGACGAGACGAGCGTCGAAGAAGCAAGAAGAGCGTACGAGGAACTAAAACTTGAGATGGAAAGAGGCATTGGTGTTGAAGCCTAAGGTCTTCCACTTTATTCTAATAGGCGTCTCAAAGCCCATCTCTTTTTCAAAAATTGCTTTGTAGAAATTGGTGATCGTTATGCCAAAAATGAATTCGAGAGTCGACTATATCGAAATTTCTGACAAAAACTCTTCTAATGAAACTCCTATTGAAAATAAGACAGAAGATGGAATTTCCCAAAGGTACTGGATGCGATTAAAGAAGATAACTGCAATTTGGATGTCCGCTTGGATTTTTCCCGCGATACTCCTTCACATTCCTGTATCAATGACCTCCTCCATAAAGATCCTGAACGGCATACCGCTGCACTGGTTTAACGCCGCTCTGTTATCCATACTTGTCGGGGTAGTTCTCATCTTTCTATATGCATTAGTGATGGACAAAACTGACAAGATGCTTAAAGGAGGTCGGAATTCAGGAGGTGGTTAAGGGGTTGAATCTTTCTTATGGGAAAATTTCAATCATTCTCTTCTCCATATTATATGCGCTATTAATAATAGTGCTCGCCTTGCTTGGCAATACCTTCGTAGCTTCGGGGGTCGCAGTCTTCGGATCTTTATTTCTCTACCTTCTCATAGCCTTTATAATGAGAACCCGGGATGTTGGCGAATTCTACGTTGCAGGAAGGAGTATTGGCGCAATACCCATAGGCTCATCCATAGCCTCCAACTGGATGAGTGGTGCTTCGTTCGTTTCAATGGCTGGTGCGATAGCCTTGCTAGGCTTTGATGGTTTACCATACATAATTGGCTGGACTTTGGGTTATTGCATTGCCGCATTTATGATCGCTCCATTCATACGAAAATCTGGCACATACACGATTCCCGAATTCATTGAAGTCCGAGCCTGCTACTGGTCAATTGCTCGCCTCATAGGTGTAATAATGCTATTCATCGTCTCTTTTACATATCTTGTCGCCCAGCTTGTAGCTACAGGGGTTATTGTAGGGCGCTTCTTGGGTCTCCCAGCGATCCTCGGCGCCATAATCGCCTCCGTAATAGTAGTAGCATTTGCTGGCTCTGGTGGCTGGAAATCTATAGTCTGGGTTAATGTTGCACAGTATTGGATCCTCATAATCGCATACTGGTGTGCCTTTATGGCGGCCGCTTACGTCGCTGGGATCTTCAATCCATGGCCGCATATAGGCTACGGCGAACTCCTGACTAAATTGGAGGCTAAGGAGGCATTTTTCAACTTGAAGACGTTCACTGAACCCTTTGTCAGGGTCTTTGGCGGTGGCACAGGGCAAGCAAATTGGATTCTCTCTGCTTTATGTTTGATGCTGGGCACTGTAGGGCTACCACACGTCCTCTCGCAGTTCTATTTGGTCAAGGACGTTAGAACTGCAAGATATGGCGTTGGATGGGGCCTCACATTCATTGCACTGCTTTATATTACCGCCCCGGTTTATGCCGTGCTTGCAAGATCTGCCTTCTCAGGAGCGTGGGGAATGCCAGTAGATCAGGTAATTAACTTGTCTTGGATACAAAAGTGGGTCCCTACCGGGCTGATTAAAGTCGTTGACGTAAATGGCGACGGTCTACTGCAACCCCTCGAGCTTTCGTTTCACAATGATATAGTCGTGGTTGGCATGCCTGACATGTTCGGTCTTCCATGGTTTTTCACAACGATTGTTGCGATTGGAGGTCTCGCTGCAGCATTGAGCACGGCAAATGGTCTTATTATGGTTATGGCGGTCGGCGCAACAAGGGACATTTACAAGAGATTCATAAACCCGAACGCCTCTGAAAGGAGGGAGATATGGATTGGAAGAATCATGCTGGTTGTACTATCAGTAGTTTCCAGTATATTTGGTGCTAGGGCGCTGGATGATCCTACTTTTTCCACATATGTAGCTTTGCTTGTTGGCTGGGCGTTTGTCTTCGCAGCATCCTCATTCACTCCCATTGTTATTCTAGGTATCTTTTGGAAGGATCTTAACAAATATGGAATGATTGCTGGGATGATATGTGGAATGTTCACAGCACTCCCGTATGTTCTCTGGGTCGGTCTATATGGCGCTCCCCCAATAATGATCTTCGGCAGCAAAATCGGGACAATCGCGTGGGGCACGATCGCATTTTTGGTCAACATAATGATCACCATTGCTGTCACGCTGGCAACAGGTGGCAGAAAAGCCAACACTCCTGAAGTGCTCAGGTTTATTGATGCACTCAAGACCCCCGAATAATCTTTTAATTTTTTGAAGTAGATTTAAGGTTGATAATAATGAATTTTGAAGATGAGTTGGACAAAAGTGCAGACACACTAGATAAAATAATTTGGCGCAAGCTCGTCTGGACAACTTCGGAAGCCTCTATAAAGAACGCAGCGGAGTTGATGCATAGGGAGGGAGTCTCCTCGGTAGTCATTATGGAAAACCTCGTCCCTGTTGGGATTATTACCGACTCGGATCTCAGAAGAGTCATTGCTGACGGCATTGATGTTAATCTGAAACTCGACGAGTTTTTGAAGCACAAGCCTAAAAGAGTAGCAACATTGGTGACCGCAGACATCCATGAGAGCCTCTATGATGTACTATCTAAGATGCTTGAACATAGAATTAAACACGCCATAGTAATGGAATCTGAAAGGCCTATCAGCATGGTTACCATAGGCGACATCGCTTACAGTCTAAGCCCTTTTTATGTGCACTACATAATAAAGTTGAGGAAGGCAAAAGATCTTGAAGAGATAAAAAACATAGTTTCTGAATTTAAGGGTGAGTTAATCACACACGCAGTAAAATTTTCCAAAAAGCCAGAGTTAGGCAGAGCTGGATACTTCTTCGAGACTATTAGTCGCGTAGTCGACACGGCATTAAAGACCATTGTTGATATAAGAGGGGGTCTTCCCGAGGGTATGGTTTACGCCGCAACAGGTAGCTGGGGAAGAAGGGAGCAATTTCTGCTAACTGATCGCGATACTATGGCTATCTATAAAGAATCAACCTTCCAAAATAAAAATAGTATCAAATCGTTCGTCTCTCGGCTCGAAGATTCTCTAGACGAGGCTGGTCTTCCCCCCTGCCAACATGGCTACACTGCTCGAAATTTTATCTTCGAATTCAACGAGCTTTCAAAACTAATTGAGATGTGGGGGGATGATCCCCAAAAGTTTGCAGTCAAGATCTCTCTCATTGCGGATGCTAGAGCCCTGTTCGGTAGCAGCGAGATGCTTGAAAGAATAAAGGAGAAGTTGGTGAATAAGCTTCACAAAAACAGACTTCTCTTAGTACAGTCCCTCATTTATCGCCCGCCCGAATTGCTATTCGGATTACCTAAATCTTTCGACCTTAAATCCAAATTAATCGCTCCTCTGGAATATCCTATTAGAGCTTTAGCGATTACTAACAAGATTTTGTCCACTTCCACCACTGATAGAATCGAGTCATTAAGAAGAAACAAAATAATATCAGACGAACTTTCTCATACACTCTTGCAAACCTACAATATTATTATGCGATTCAAGATCTCAAGCCAACTCGATTCTAAGCACTTACTGGATTTTTCATCCCTAACATCTGTTGAGAAAGATCTCCTTAAAAATGCAATAAAAAACATAAAATTCTTTCAAGATTACATCGAAAGAACCTTCATTTAGTGAGGATGGTGGCGTGTTACCCCCTGCCCAATACCTTTCCAGATTAAAACCATTTTCATTTCTCTCCGAGACTGAAATGTCGGAACTCCTTAGCGGAATGGATGTGGTTCTTTATAAGAAAGGAAAGGCGATCTTCGAGTCAAATGAGAGGATAAAAAAATTTTACTTCGTAAGAGAAGGAAAAGTCGGATTATTCGACGACTCTGACCTTGTGGGGACTGCGGAAAAGGATGAAATAATCGAGGCGAGCACCTCTCTCTCCAAAATTACCACCGAACACTCTGCGAGGGCGCTGGAGGACTCCATTATCTTTGAATTCGACATCACGAGGGTAGAAAAGATACTCCAGAAAAACCTGCTGTTCAAAGAATTTATTGAGAAACTGATTTCTGGGAAGCTCCTTTCGCTCCTCAAATTGGCTGATATGTCGGAATCTAGCATCTACGAGAAACGCGTCAGTATTGTAATTAATAAGAGCCCTGTCTTTTGTTTTAAGGACCAGACTCTGAGAGAGACAATCGAACTCATGAATAGAAATGATGTTGGCAGCGTAATTGTTGTTGACCCAGAGGTGCGACCCATCGGCATCCTTACACACTCGGATATACTTCGTTCGATAGAAAAGGAGACCCCCCTTACAACCTCCGTCGAAAGGGTGATGTCGCGCCCAGTAATAACGATCGAATCTGAAGAGTCCATTATGGATGCATATTTAAAATTCCTATCCCATGGAATTAATCATCTTGCCGTGGTAGACAATGAAAAATTGGTCGGCGTAATCTCTATCAAAGACTTAATCTACAATCTTGAATCTCGCAGCCACTTTTTTAAAATATCAAAAGATATTATTCGCTCTAAGGACTTGGAGGAGCTAAAGAACCTATCGATTCGAATAAACTCATTAATAAAGAACGCCTCTGCTTATGGCTTTAGCTACCCATCTATATCCTATTTAGTGACAACAATAGTTGACGCTGTTTTAAGGAAAGCCCTCTCAAGATTTGAGCCTTGCTCTGGGATGGCTATTGTGCTGACTGGGGATTACGGGAAAAGAGAATTTGATATTCCTCTCACAATTGATCTCTTGATAATCGGCGATGAAAAATTCAAAGGCACTATTTCAAATTACATCGAGATCTTGTCTAATAGCGGCCTCCAAATTGGGAATGTCCAACTCTGCTTTGATGATCCCTGTAAATTTTTGAACTCCTTACCTTTCTCTAAGCTACTAGAAATTCTTGATGCGAGGTTCATATTTGGGGATCGTATTATGTACATAAAATTCAAGAACGCACTCAAAGACCTTCCTAAACAAAATACGTTCCTAGCCAAAGTCAAAACTCTTTTTGGAGATTCTACAATAGAATACAGAGGTATTGTGCAGCTAATTTCAAATGGGATCAAAGTAGCGGGTTATATCTATGGAGATCCGGTATCCAGACCAACTTGGGAGCGACTAAAAGTCTTCGAATCCCGCGGAATCATGAAAAAAGAATTAGCGGAAGATTTGACGGAGGCATATTTGACCTTGAGAACTGTTGAATTGAGCATAAAGACGGATACCAAAAAAGAGCTATTGGATAGGATCATTTATAAAAAAATCATTAAAGTTGTTATGGAGTACAAGTTATGGATGAAAGATTTGTTGGGATGGGGATAGTAGAAAAAGAATCGGATTGGGAGTAGAGTTAGGGTTGGAAAGTACTGAGTTTGCCGTATTGGACCTTGAGACAACAGGACTGGATGTAAAAATGGACGAAATCATATCGATAGCGATAATCCCAATGACCGGACTACAAATTCATTTTGGAAAGTCTTTCTACTCACTAATCAAACCGAAAAAGTTTCATGAAAGAACCATAAAAATACACGGGATCTGCCGAGGTGACTTGGATCAAGCCCCTACATTCGAAATGATATTTGAGAAAATTTTCGGCATGTTGAATAATAGGATAATTGTTGGGTTTAACGTAATTTTCGACATCGCTTTTCTAAAGGAGTCTGCTAAAAAATTACAAAAAAACCATCACAAAAAATTTGAGCTTAAATATCTCGATATTAAAGAGATTGAGGGTTTGATCTTACTGAGGGCTGGCATACCTGTAACTCCTTTTATCGATTTTTCGGATCTTCTCCATAAGTATCAAATAGAAGGAACATCAAGACATAACGCCCTAAGCGACGCTTATATTGCTGCAAGAATTTTCCAAAAACAGTTGAATGCGTTATTGGAATTTAAGATAACACTTGATGATCTCGAAATGATGCGCAGAATGCAAATATTTTAATATGGATTCTCAGGTTGTAGATATATCCTAACCATAGATCCTTGGATCCTAAAACTCTTCAAGTCTTTTCAGAAGACCACCATATTCTATTGGGCGCCTGGTAGTCAGGAAGTTCTTTCTAACACGCTCTTTTGACTTTATGCCCATGATTTTCTGATCTGCGGTTTCTTTATTATATTTATGACCTTCTCGGCAACCTAATAGACATTGTTGAATTGGAGCCATGTATCACCATCCAAAAGCTTGATTTATCGTGCCTTAATTTCAGAAACTAAATATCATAATCCCGATCCTAAACATACCTTTGGTTACCTTAGGACCGTCACAATATTGGCCATGGTAGGCATAATTATATCCCTAATACTTGCAGACATACTATTCCTTTTGAACCTTATATTAAGGTAATCCGTGTAAGATCTAAGAAGAGGACAATGGATCATGTGGTTCTCATCAAGAGGACAATTTTCGAAATCCTTTTTCTCATAGCTTAGATTATCCTCTCAATGACGCACCTCCCAATTGTGGGAACTGTTCCTGTCATAGGCATCTGCCACAGGTCTGCTCCTCATAGCTCTAGCCGCCGTCATACTTATCTTCTGGGATCTTGGCAATATCCTTTACAAATAAGTTGAACAAATGCCTATTTTTATCTTAGAAAACCGAAATCTATTAATGAAGAATGAAAATTGAAGCATTTTCACAAAATATATTTAAGCAAGTCTATTTTATCTCAGAAGAGTGATTTTTATGGCGCAGTACATTTGTGAGAGATGCAGAAAAGTTATTGATAGTAAAGAACTTTTGGCACTCCCTGGCATACGGTGTCCTGCATGCGGACATAGGATCCTCTATAAGGCTCGATCTCAGGTCGTAAGGGAGATCAGAGCCCGATAGACTTTGCTACCATGCAGCAGAGTTCATATACTATTTTGGAAGCGGTTACTGCTGTTACTCCACTATCATATGCTGGGGAAACTTCCACAACATCAAATCCTACAATTCTCTCGTCGACTACCTCCTCTATTAGGTCCAAAAGAGTTGAAGTTGGGACTCCCTCTGGTTCTGGATTTCCCACACCTGGAGCAAAAGCAGGATCAAGTACATCCATGTCCACCGAGATATAGATCTTCTTAGAATCTGCGAGAACCTCCTTCAACCACGCTCCTGCTTCCTTAGCCCCGCCATTCAATATCCGTTGCGATGAGATGTAGTTCACCCCGCTCTTCTTCACAAACTCGATCTCATCTCTATAAGAGGCTCTAGTCCCGACGATTACGACATTTTTGACCCCTAACTCGTCTAAAGCCCTCCTCATAACGCAGGCATGAGAGAGTTTATTGGAGAGGTAATCGTCGCGCATATCAAAGTGGGCGTCAAATGATACTACTGTTGTGTCCCTGACCCCCCTTAAAGCACCCAGCGTTATTATATGTTCCCCACCAAGCATGACAGGGATCTTTTTTGACAGAATTATGTCCTCCACCGCCTCTCTCACCCTCCTTATCGTCTCCGCCGCGTCACCATGCACGACAGCCAGATCTCCCAGATCATGGAGCTTGATCTCTTCGAAATCCATGCCTGTTCTCCATGACCAAGTCTCAATATTTGCGGACGCTTCTCTGATGGCTGCAGGTCCAAACCTTGATCCTGGTCTGAAGCTCGAAGTGCTATCAAAAGGCACCCCAAACAACACAAAGTCCGACTCTGAATACTCCCTCTTAAACCCTCCAAAATGTTTCGATAAATCGTCCACGTAAAAGCTTCTGCTCATCCTAATACACCACAACAAGATATATTTATTTCATTAAACAACTACTTGAATCTACCTCACAGAGGTATTCATATGGACAAATACGACAAAGTTATGGACCTTGCTAAAAGGAGAGGTTTCTTTTCGCCCTCTTGTGAAATCTACGGGGGGGTTGCTGGCTTTCTAGATTTTGGACCCATGGGAACACTCCTAAAGAGAAATATCGAGAAGAAATGGAGGGAGACGTTCATACATCGCCACCATGGTCTCGTATATGAGATAGAGACCCCCGTGGTTATGCCCTCAAAAGTATTTGAGGCCTCAGGCCATGTAGACCACTTCACGGACCTAATAGTGGAGTGCCTCTCATGCCACAAAAGGTTTCGAGCAGATCATCTGATCGTAGATCAACTGGGCGAGGTGCAAGGCATAGAGGGCAAAACTCCAAGAGAACTTGACGAGATAATCAAGGAGAAGAATTTGCGATGCCCCGAATGTAAGGGTTCGCTTGGTCAAGTAACTACATTCAATTTACTCTTCAAGACCTACATAGGTCCATACGCGGAAAACGTTGCCTATATGCGCCCCGAAGCCGCACAGGGAATGTTCGTAAACTTCAAAAACATTTACAACACAATGCGAGAGAGGCTGCCAATCGGTCTAGCACAGATAGGGAAAGTGCTGCGGAATGAAATATCTCCGAGACAGGGGCCCATCCGACTCAGGGAGTTTACAATAATGGAAATTGAGTTCTTCTTTGATCCGAAGTCACCAGATTGTGACCTGCTGAACGAAGTTGCCAACAAAAAAATTCGCCTTCTAACAGAAAGTATGGTCTCAAGTGGAGCGCCCGAACCGATCGAGGTGACTGTAAGAGAAGCTGTTAAAGACAAGATTATACTATCAGAGTGGCAAGCCTATTTCATGGCACTTTCGACCGATTTTATATCGGATCTCGGCGTACCTAAAGAGAACCAAATGTTCATTGCAAAACTGGAGAATGAGCGTGCTCACTATTCGGCACAGACATTTGACCAACTTGTGAAGCTCGAGAGGTGGGGCTGGGTTGAAGTCTCTGGACATGCATACCGCACAGACTATGATCTATCCCGCCATCAAAGCTTCAGCGGTCAGGATCTGATGGTCTTCAAAAAGTTTGATGAGCCTTTGAAGGAGAAGGTTCTGCTCGCGCGTCCAAAAGTAGACATCATTACTAGTAAATGTGGTAGGGAGACAGGCAAGGTCCTATCTACGATAAAAGCTGCCGATGTTTTATACCTGAAGGACTTGCTGTCCAAGGGTACAACCTCGATCAATGGCGTAGAGGTAAGACCTGAGTTTGTCGAATTCGTTGAGGAGGAGCGCATGATTACTGGCAGACGTTTCGTTCCACATGTTGCAGAGCCCTCATTTGGTGCCGATAGGCTTGTTTATGTATCAATGGAGTATGCTTATAGGGAGAGGGATGGAAGGGTTGTCCTTGCATTACCCAAGGGAATCGCACCTATACAGGTCTCTGTCTTTCCCCTTGTTAATAAGGACGGTCTTCGCGAAAAATCGCTTGAGGTCTACAAGTTAATAAAATCTGAGGGATACCTCGCTGATTTTGACGATACAGGATCCATAGGAAGGCGTTATGCCAGATCCGATGAGATAGGGACTCCTCTAGCCGTCACAATTGACCACAAAACTATGGAAGATGGAACTGTTACCTTAAGGGACCGCGATACATGGGATCAAGTCAGGGTTCCAATAAGCAACCTTGTAGATTACCTAAGGGCCCACTTCCCAAAAACATGTAATCCATCATAATCAATTAAAAACAGTACAGTCAATTATAATAATGCGTTCTATAAACTCTTGTGTGGTGATATTGTGTCCCAAAGACCTCCTGAGAAGAGGCTGCGCCTCAGAAGGAATGAAAGTATAGAGCGGGGAACCTCAAAAATGAACGAAGTTACTTACAAGTACCTGAGGATCTCTGGAAAAATAGAGGTCGTGGTCGCCGGAAAGAAAAAATTAGAGCTAATCGCATCCCCCTCCTCTGATATACCGGAGAATGAGGTTTGGATAAATTCTGATGAGATGAAGGCGGCTGGGCTTTCCGACAACTCCATAGCTACCGTCCGAGCAGCGAGGATCTAGCGCTAAATTTATTTTGACTATCTTTTTTAACAATAAATCTTAGACCGGAAGGAGCCGCTTAGAATTCTATACTCTTTGCATAGTCGGAAGAATTTATGCCTGCAGTAGCACCTTGACCAACTGCTACGATTATCTGGTGGCTCCTTCCTGTACAATCTCCTGCCGCGTAGACTCCATCGAAGTTGGTCTTCATATCCTCATTGACAAGAATGTATCCCTCCTGAGTGGTCTTCAGACCTGTACTCCTCGCCAGATCCGAGATAGGGGTGAAGCCTAAAGCCACAAAAAGTCCATCCAAGTTTACAACTCTTTCTTTTCCACTTCTATCTTTAATTTTAATCCCAGTGAGCCTATTCTCGCCCAACAATTCCGTTACATTAACGCCCTCTAGTACTTCAACGCCTAATTCTTTTGCGTAGTCTAACTTTTCCTTATCACACTGCAGAACATTTGGGATCCATATTAGATCTTTGGTCATTAATGAAAGGTACTTAAGATCGTAGAGCGCATCTTCGTCGGATCCAATAACTGCAACCTTTTTACCCCTAAAAAAGAAGCCATCGCAGGTTGCACAATAAGATAACCCCCTGCCAACAAACTTGTCCTCCAATGGAATTCCCAGTTTTTTTTGTGCAAGTCCTGTTGCGATTATAACAGATTTTGACTTAAACTCGCTATTGATCGTCTTTATGATCTTTACCTTACCACTCAGCCACATATCCATTACACTTTGACCAACTAATATTTTAGTACCAAATTTTTCAGCATGTTTGAGAAGTCTAAGTACGAGTTCATTCCCCGAAATACCATCAGGAAATCCTGGATAGTTATCAATCTCTCGGGCATATATTGCCCTCCCTCCGAGCATATTCCCCTCAATTAGCAGAGTGCTGACGCCTGCCCTTGATGAATAAATGGCAGCTGCGAGTCCGGCAGGACCTCCGCCTATTATAACCACATCGTATTTTTCCATAGACCCCCAAACTTATTTGCCACAAATATTTAAATAATTTCTCTTGAATTTATGATATTTAATAAAATTTAATAAATAATTTTAAAATCACGCCATTCTTATATTACTTATAGATGACTATCTGCAAATATTTATAAAACCCATTTCGTTTTAGAACCATGATTGGAGCGTGCCACTTTGACAATCCCTCAAGAAGATCTCAACACCCTCGGAAATGAGGTGTACCGCAAATCTCTCGATCTGATAACTGAGCATGCCCGAAAAGTACAAGACTCCGTACGTTTGATGGTGGAGTCATTCTCAAAGTTCAAAGCTTCGCAGCGCTCGGAATTGAAGAGTATCTATGAGAAGATCTCTGCAGTCGAGGAGGACGCTGACAAGATAAAGCGAGAGCTGATAGAGCAGTTAACGAAGAGTGCTCCAGCCTTCCTCTACAGGGAGGACTTCATTAGACTAATTATCTGTGTAGACGAAGTAGCCGAATTGGCACAGTCCGTATCTAGACAGCTCAGTAGAATTTCTGATAGCGGATGGGTGCCGAGTCCAGTTGTCGGAGAACTATTTGAAAGAGTTTCGAGCGAAGTGTTGACCGAATACGAGCGTTTAAGGGATGCAATAATGGTCCTTCCATCGAACCCGAAGCGGACAATAGGGCTTGTAGTCAGCGTACATGAGGCAGAATCGAAGGTTGACAGCTCATATTACGACGCGGACTTCAAGTTGCTAATGGAAGTCAAAAAGATCGAACAACTATTGATATACAGAGACCTGCTGCGCCTCTTGGAGGATATGGCTGACTTGATAGAGGACGCATCAGACGACCTTAGAGTTCTGGCCTTGCACAGAGTGGCCTGAATTATTTCTCGTTTTATAACTTATCCTGAGCCCCCTAAGCCCCTGCAAAGATGCAGCAAAGGCGCTTATTACGAGCTCAAACCAGAAGATGACAAGTCTAGTTAGTATTGTCGCGGAGGCTGCAAGTGCTGGAGGGATACCAAACCCCATGAAGAATGCTGTCATGGAGACCTCCATTACCCCCACCATGCCAGGTATCCCAATAGGTATCATCTGAACCATGCTGACAAAGACTGCCACCCCAAGAACGATCCAGTACGACACTGATCGACCTAGAGAAATAAACATAATGTAAGGTATCATCGCGATAAGAAACCACCTTAAAGTTAGAACCAAAAAAGATACGACAAAAGTCTTCATCTTCACACTCTTTATTGCTTGGACAAAAGTTCTGAAACCTTCCAAGACGTTGCCCCTCAACCTATCAGGGTCGTAGTTTGGTCTGAAATGCCTCAAGAACCCTCCAATTCTTAGGGCCAATTTCTCAACACTCTTTTCGAAGAGATGCGCTCTTAGAGCTATATACATCGAAGCCATACCCAAAACCAGATCCAAAATAGCTATTGCCCCAAGTGCGTAGATCTCTGCAATAGGTGCGATCTGATATCCTGCTAAATTAATTACACTAACCAGTAACACAACACCAAAAGTTAGAGCGAGCAAAATTCTATGGAGGAGAACACTCGCAGTTGCCTCACTGATTTGTATTTTACCCCTTTTAACGGCTAGGCTCACCCTGAAAAATTCCCCTGATATTGAGGCCGTCGGTATCATCAAATCTCCAAATATGCTGACTAGAACGATCTCAAAGCATTCCTTGAAGCTCATTCTTGGATTTTTCAGCAAAACGTACCATCCGAGGACAAATAACCCTATACATGTCAAGTCTATGAGTATTGCTGTTAATGCGATCTTGAGATCTAGGCTCATAATAGTCGCTGCGATCTCTGTAACATCTGCGAAATAGAGGTAGATTATGAATATCACGGCTCCGACTATCAACATGATGCTTGTCAGACTGATTGGAAGTCTCCTCAAAGTCCTTCACTTTAACAAAGTTTATGAATTGGGCAAATCTAAGTTCTTTTAAAAACTTACCTTTTTAAAATTTGGGGTACTAGATATGGATAGCAACCAAGTCGAAGCCAGTCTTCACGGCTCTAGGGTATTGGTTTGGTCCAAGGAAGACAGCGGCAAACTCTACAGGTCTGGCTTTTATGGCAAACCCATAAATGTTTCCAAACCAAAAGACGCATCGGAGATTAACAGCTATCTCGAACTCTCATTACTCGAGGCAAATTATCTCCTAGAGAAGGGACTAATAAAGGTAAAAATGGGCAAAAAGATCCTCACCAGAGAACAGCTTTTAAGATTATCAAAGAAACAATATCGCCTCTTTAATGAGCTCTATGCTGTATACAAAGATCTAAGGGATAAAGGCTACGTCGTGAGACCTGCTCTGAAATTTGGTGCCGACTTTGCCGTATACCAGTACGGTCCTGGCATAGATCACGCCCCGTTCATAATACATGTCTTGCCCAATTCTGCAGAGATTGACCCTATAGAGATCGTCCGGGCGGGCAGACTTTCCCATACTGTCAGAAAAAAGTTCGTCCTTGCAACCTTTGACGAGGTCCAAAAAAAGGTTATTTACTATATGTTTGACTGGTGGAAGGCTTAGCTGATTTAGATTATGGGAACACCATTCGAAGGATCGGCGGTGTACTTCTGAAACTCTTCCCTAATGAGATGAGTGATCTTCCCTGGCTTCCCGTCCCCTATGGTCCTACCATTTACTTCCACTACGGGTATTATCTCGGCACCAGTGCCAGTAAAGAATATCTCATCAGCGTTGAATAATTCGTGAACCGTGATTAACCTCTCATTGATTTTAAGCCCATTCTTCTTTGCTATCTCCATGATTACTTGTCGTGTTATGCCTGGGAGTGCTCCGGTGTAGGTCGGTGGTGTTAGGATCTCGCCATTTTTGACTAAGAATATGTTCTCTGCGGTCCCCTCACAGACGTAACCACTTGGGGTCAGCAATATCGCTTCATCGGCGTTGTAGGTGTTTGCCTCGAGCTTTGCCAATATGCTATTCAAATAATTTAAGGACTTTACTTCATGCGAAGTTGCATCTATGGGATCTCTTCTGACCCAGCTGATTATGGCTCTTATGCCCTTCTCGCACACTTCCTTCGGAAGTAGCGCTATGCTACCTGCAATGATTATGACGCTGGGTTTTTTACACTTCCTCGGGTCGAGTCCCAGATCTCCTTCGCCTCTCGTTACAATGAGCCTCACATACCCCTCCTTCAGAGAGTTCTTCTTAAGGGTCTCCACGACTGCCCTAGAGAGCTCTTCCTTTGTCATGGGTATATTCAACTTTAGTGTGTGCGCCGATGCGTAAAGTCTGTCAATATGCTCCTTCAGTTTGAAGACGTATCCGTTGTATGCCCTTATTCCCTCAAATACGCCATCTCCATACAAGAAACCATGGTCGAACACCGAGACAAAAGCCTTAGACCTTGGAAAGAAACTTCCATCTATGTAAACCAACTGTTCCTCCAACTTCATCACCTTAAATATGTTCAAAAGATATGCTAGTTCAGTATTTAATGTTTTCTTACCTCTTAAAATCCAAAAATAATGTAATAATATAATTAGTAAATGGTAAGTGTTATTTATAAAAAGAAATATTAAACTATTGGATAGGACGGCGATCTTAATGCCAAACGAATTGGTTCTTAAGGAGTTAGAGGCTATCGTTGGTCCTGCAAACGTGATATCTGATCCAGGCAGAATCTTCGCAGAGGTATATGATGCTTGGCTCCAAATATTTCCGGGCAAACCGCCAAAGATGCCCGACTACATCGTAAGACCTGCAAATGAATTCGAGGTTCAAGACATTATCCTTATGGCAAACCGATATAAGGTACCTGTGCATGTGGCTAGTGCGTACTCCTACAAACTCCCCTGTTACAGCGGCATACTGCTCCAAACAGTTAGAATGAACAGAATCCATGAGGTTAATGTTGAGGAAGGATATGCCGTTATAGATGCAGGTGTAACCTTCAATCAGTTCTACAGATATTTGCGTTCGAAGAATATCGATCTAGTAATTCCGACCACTACTGCCCCTCCGAACACCTCCATAGTTGCCAACTTCCTGTTTAAGGGCATAGGCATGAATATGACTTCGGTAAGTGATGGAAATCAAGAAGCAATAATGGCACTGGAGGCAGTCCTGCCCACTGGAGAGATTGCACATACTGGGTCTTGGAGTTTACCCATATCTTCATGTAAATACACATTTGATCTGGGCTTTGGTCCACAACTGACTAGGATCTTTGTCGGAGCGCTTGGTACCCTTGGGGTAGTCACAAAGGCAGCGATAAAACTATGGCCAAAACCAAAAGCACTGACCGTCAAGTTTCTGGGAATTAAAAAGTGTGATGAGCTAGCAAAGAATCTTTCAAAGGTTATGTATACAAAATTGGCACCTAATACCTCAGGAGGTCACTGGTTACTATTTGTACTTCACGGGACTAATATAGCGCCGTATTGGGGCTTCGACCAGAAAAAGAAGCTCTACGACTTGACTGATGATGATATAGTCAAAATGCGGGAATACTATGGCTTCCCAGGCGAAGGTACGCAGTATTTCTACATGCTCGCTTGCACCCCACACTACCAGTCAGAGGACGAGGCTAAGCTCTGGGAGAAATACTGGTCTGCCTACCTCTCATCGCACCCTGAGGTTACTGAGTTGACTCCTGATAACTGCCCGGGCATAAAGTTCGGGGAGATAGAAGCATCAATAAAAATGTACGGTGGCATAGGCGAAGGCGAACCTGGTAACCAGCGCATAAGGTACTGCGGTTGGGTCCCAGGGCATATATGGAGCTTCTACGGAAGCGTGGGAAACAGCGCCCTTCCCAAACTTCATGATATAACTTGGAGCGTTGGCAGAAAGCACGGACTTGTTCCAGCACTACATGTGATACCTATAAACGAGGGAAGGGTTTCCCATGTGAGGTACATGGTCCCAATCGAGCGTGGCGACGGCGAGGGTGTTAAGAAATATGCCGCATTCTTCGGGGAGGTCATCCCAAGGGTCATACGTGAGGGCGGATTCGTTCCTGCAAGGTGCTTCGGTCTTGGTGCAAAAGTGGTTTCGCAGCACATGGACCCTGGCTTCTTTGAACTATATCAGAGGATCAAACGTGCCGTTGATCCAAACAATATTATGGCTCCATGGCTAGGGTTCAACATACCCTTCGAGTATGGGTAGGTGGGTGGTTCAAGTGACTGAGGTAGAGAGAAAAATACCCTTAATATATAAAAACATAGAATTTGTACCGTTCATAACACACGCCAGTCTGGATAAAACGCCTCGTGAATGGGTGAATATAGCCTTCCCCAAGGATAACGAGTACCCGGATCTCGCAGCAGCCAAATTTGAGGCTGTCCGATGCTGGGTCTGTGGGCAGTGTGAAATGTCCTCAATGGCGAATTGGGCTATGAACTGCCCAACTGCCACATACCCTGCACACTACAGGCAGGCGGCGTACAGAGGACAAGGGAAGCATATGACTGTTTTGGGTCTTTTGCAGGGCTTCATAAAGCCGACGCCAGAACTCGTGGATGTTGCATACTTCTGCAACCTTTGCGGAAACTGCACTTTGCAGTGCAGTATGGGAATTGGGAGCGACCCAGTAGTATCCGTAATGGCTCTCAGAAGGACCTTCGTTAAGATGGGCATAGCGCCCCCTGCCGCACACAAGAAGTTTGCAAACTATATAAAAGAGTACCACAACCCCTACGCTGAACCGCCAGAGAAAAGATTTGCTTGGTTGAAGAAGAGCGTGGCCCCCCAGAAGAAGGGTGCAGAGATTTTGTACTTCGCAGGATGCACGGGTCCATACAGAACTCCGGATGTTTGTGAGGCCACAGTCTCTCTTCTTTCGGCAGCCAACGCTGACTTTACAATACTCGGGGGGGACGAGTGGTGCTGCGGTTCTCCTTTATACATGACTGGTCTATGGGAAGAGGCTAAGGAGACATATGAACACAACATCGCCAAAATAGAAGACCTCGGAATAACGCGACTGATAACTTCTTGCGCTGGCTGCTTCCGACAGTTTCACGAAGGATACAGAAAGTTCGGTGGTTCTAAGCCCTCATTTGAGGTATTGCACTCTTCACAACTATTCAGCGAGTACTTGAGTAGCGGCAGGCTTAAACCAAAGAGCAGAGCTACCGATAAAGTGGTAACATACCACGATCCGTGCCACTTGGGTCGCCATGTCGGAGTGTTCGATGAGCCCAGAGATATCCTCTCTAACATACCGGAGTTAAAGTTTGTAGAATTTGAGAGGACTGCGCACCATGCATGGTGTTGTGGTGCGGGTGCGGGCGTAATGTCTGCCTACCCTGAGCTTGCCAATTTTGCAGCCACGGAAAGACTCAAGGAAGCGAAACTGGTGGGCGCATCATATGTATCCAGCGCTTGTCCTTTCTGTGTGCTAAATCTTAGACGCAACGAAGAATCTGGAAAATTCGGTCTTGAGATCGGAGACATCCTGCAACTACTTGAAAGATCTATGAAATGAGGTGGATTGCATGCCTTTTGAATACAAAATAAAGTGTAGAGATTGCAGACACACTTGGGTCTCTAACAAAATATCATCCTCGATAAAATGTCCTAATTGTGGATCTCACAACACTAAGCTCCTACCTTCGCAGGTCTTTAAGGACTTTGTAGTCTCTTACGCATAATTCCTCTTTTTTTTCTTTTTCACCAACTCAGTTTTTCAAATAACTTTCAAATATCCAGACCCTTTTTATTATGAGGATAAGACTTCACCATCATAAAGCACATTCAAATATTTTCCAGATAATTCAAGGAATCCCATATTGATAAGCTCATCAAGCAATTTTTTATCACCAATTTCTTTGAGCATAGTCTTGGGAGAAATTTTTTCTAAAACTTCCTTGTACCTTTTTTGTAGATATATGTTGCCATCAGTTAGTATTCTTATTATGTTGCCACAGATGTTGTAAGTTCTATCCTTTACACCGTCTCTGATGAGACCTGCCCTCCAAGGATCTATCTCCATGAGATCTAAACCTATTATGTTACTCGCGTTTTTGTATAGCGCTCTTAATAACATGTAAATGCTTGCCTCCTTAAGGCCCTCTATGTCTGTGAATTTAGCTCCCATTAGCGCCGATCTTGAGCCGATGTCTAAATCAACTGATATGTAAATGTTACTGGCTGCAAATTTTGGACCCACGCAATCATTGATGACCTTCTCGAGACCAAGAGAATCTATTATTCCCCTATGAACGATCTTGACACCCTCATTCTCTAGAGCTTTATATGTCTGAACAAATTCTTTCACTCGATGATCCTGGATCCTCTCCATTTTCTCGGTCGGATAGTCCAAAGGGCCGAAGACTACAACATTTTCAGCATTTATTATGCCTTCGTTAATTAAGTGGTAGAGGAATGATCCCCCATTGTAGCTATTTTTCCTACCCGCAGAACTGAATACATAATCAGAAGGCTTGTATCCGAACCTTTCATAATCTGGTCTGCTCTCCATCATATATCCGATCAATTCGTTCCTTATCGGCGAGGGTATACCGTCAAAATGGGAATCAAGTACAACTAGTAGCAAATCTTCGTACTTATCAATTAAAGCTTCAACGACCCCGCCCGTAAGACTATGATCGCCCCCTATCATTAGTGGTCTTTCCAATCCTCTTGCATACTCCCTCACTTTCTCCTTATACTCTCTGCACCCATCAGAATCTAGGAAGATCCCGAAATTGGCACTCGTGAGCATGAAAAGGTCATCCTGAACTGGATATATAGAAAGCCAGCTCTCTATCGGAACCTCCCCGCAATCTCTGATATTCAACCCTACAACCTCTTCAGAGCAAAGCACCGCCCTGTATGGATTTGCTGGTCTTATACCTTTAATTACCTCTTCTATCTTTCTTTGAATTGAATCTCTGCCCTCGTCAGGGTCAAACAATGCGCCGAATGCAGACCAGACCATAACTGTAAATACAAATAATACATTTATAAAAATATCTTTTAAATTTCAAGCATTTTTAGTAAAAATAAAACTTAAATAATGTCAAAGCCTATAACTATTGGGATAGACAATGCAAGGTGCATACATGGGTAAAATCTTAAGAGTGAACCTCACAGAAAAAAAAGTCTCAGAGTCCCCACTGCCAGAAGATTACATAAGGAAATACCTTGGAGGACGCGGCATCGCTGCAAGACTTCTTTATGATATCATGACTCCTGGTACAGATCCCTTGTCACCAGATAACAAGATGGTTTGGGGCACTGGACCCCTCACGGGTCTTCCTGTTCAAGCTTGCTCCAGCGGATGGGTCGTCACAACAAAATCTCCTGCTACAGGCACATATTTTCGATCACGTTGCGTCAGCAACCTTGGGATTATGCTGAAACGCTCTGGATACGATTTTCTTATAATTGAGGGCAAGGCTGAAAGTCCCACTTATATTTACATTGAAAATGGAGATGTGGAATTCGGGGATGCTTCTTCCTTATGGGGCACAACCACCGACTTGGCTGAATACATCATCAAAAACCACTTGATACGAAATCCACGAGTAGAGACTGCAGTCATAGGTCCTGCAGGGGAGCGACTTGTAAAGTATGCAATCGTTCAATGTGGCACAAGACAGCTTGGCAGAGGCGGAATGGGTGCTATAATGGGCGCGAAGAACCTGAAGGCCGTAGCAGTCTATGGAGACAAGCCTATACCAATAGCGAATGAGGATGTCCTTAAAGAGCTTGTCAAGGAGCAGATCAACCAACTCTCCGCAGCCCACGGCACCAAGAGGATGCAAAGATATGGCACTGCTGCTATACATACGCTCATAAACCAAATAGGCGACTATCCATACAAGAACTTCAGGAGCACCTATTTCCCCGATCATGAGAAATTAAATGGTGAAGGACGGGTAAGGAAAACCATAAGAAATGCAGGGTGCCCGAACTGCATCATAAACTGCTGGAAGTTCACCTACGTTAAAGAGGGCCCTTATGCAGGGGCATGGGTCGATGGACCGGAATATGAGACATTCTGTACCTTTGGTGGTTTGCTGGATATCTCAAACTTGGATGCAACAATAGCGGCGAACCAACTTGCTGATCTATATGGCATAGACACAATCTCCGCAGGGATCACCATAGGATTTGCGATAGAGGCCTTTGAGAGGGGCATAATAACTACTAAAGACACTGACGGAATGGTGCTCAGGTGGCGTGATGAGGAAGTAATGATGAAGCTCATAAAGAAGATAGCATTCAGGGAAGGGTTCGGAGATCTCTTGGCAGAGGGCGTAAAGGTCGCCTCAGAGAAGATTGGAAAGGGATCAGAGGAGTTTGCCCCTCACATAAAGGGTCTCGAGCTACCAGCTTACGATCCTCGTCCCGTAAAGGCGCATGGTTTAGGTATGGTTACCTCAAACATAGGTGGTAGCCATGCCCTGGGCTACGGCACTCAGGAAGTCTTTGGACTTCCCACTCCGGTGGATCGTTATACTCTTGAGGGCAAGGGCAAACTCACAAAGTTCAACCAAGACCGTCTCACATGGGGCGAGTGCTGCATATGGTGCACATTCCCGACTAGATCCGAATGGCATAAGCCCGACCTATTAACGAAAATAGTTGTGGCTGCTACAGGAGTAGATTTCGGAGGGTTCGAATCAGCTCTCAAGATAGGAGAAAGGGTCTGGAACGTCGAGAAAGCCTTTAACGTCAGGGAAGGCTTTGACAGAAGGCACGACACTCTGCCTGCCCGCTTCCTCAAGGAGCCAATACCCGACGGACCATCAAAAGGGCAGAAATTCGAACTAGAGCCTCTGCTTGATGAATACTACCAAGCCAGAGGATGGGATGTTGCAACAGGTCTGCCCACAAGGGGTAAGCTTGAAGAGTTGGGTCTAAAGGATATTGCTGATGACTTAGAAAAGATGGGAAGATTGCGCTAAGGGGTTTGCTATGGGAAAGGTGAGTGTAAAGTTCTACCAAGACATCAGAGATGCAGCGGGGACATCCTTGGCGGAACTCGAAATTGAAGGGCCCACACCGCTTCCTCTTTTTTTAAAAAAACTTGTCGGACGCTTCGAGAAGCTTAAGCCATTATTGGAAAATCTGCAAACAGAAAAGGCAGCTGTCATAGTGTTAGTCAACGGTCGGGCTCCTATACCAATCTCGTCAGAAGTACTTATGGGCGGAGAGGAGATAAGCATCCTACCAATGGTAGATGGTGGATGAACGCAATAAAAATAAAATGGATAATTTATTGATATAATTTGCTTATTTGATTTTTATATAAGAATATCTAACAAGCCTTAAAAATAAATTATGCTAAAATAAAATACGGGAAGCAAGATGTCTCAAAGAGAGGAAATGACTCCTTACGACCGTCTTATGGCTGCTTTTGAGCTCAAAAAACCAGATCGCGTTCCTGTAACCCCATTCGTGAGGGAATGGTGCGTCCGTCAAGCTGGGTATAAGTTCTCTGAAGTCATGACAAATACGGAGAAGTATGTTTATTCACAACTTTACGCGGTACGAAAGTTTGGCTACGACATGGTGTTGGATCTTCTGGCTGTACATGCAGAGTCTGAGGCTATGGGAAGTGTGCTCAAGATACCTATTGATGCACCTCCCTCCGTAGATGTACCTGCGGTGAATGACTACTCTAAGGATCTGCCTAGGCTAAAGATCCCGCATCCGAGAAAGGATGGTCGCTTACCGATGATACTGAAGGGCATCTCTAGAATGAAGGAGGCTGTTGGTGGGGTCATACCCGTGATGGGCTATGTTCAGGCATGTTGGAGGCACACTTGTATGATGCGTGGTACAGAGAGGGCATTGCTGGATATGAAAAAGAACCCTGACCAACTAAAAGAACTAATAGAGATCGCCACAGAGAGCCTTATAGTTTATGGAGAGGCTGTTGTTGAAGCTGGAGCAGACCTCATATGGGTCTCGGATCCGACATCTTCTGGGGACATGATTTCAAAGAAGGCATTCGAAGAGTTCGTATTTCCCTACTTGAGAAGGGAGATACGAGCAATAAAGAGGATGGGCACGAAGGTCTTTCTACATATTTGCGGAAACGTTAACGACAGACTAGAGGTTATGGCAAATACTGGTGCAGATGCCATAAGTGTGGATGAAAAGGTAGACCTTGCAAGGGCAAAATCGCTTATTGGAAATAGAGTCTGCATAATGGGAAACATCAGCCCAGGAGTCACGCTGCTACAAAAGACGCCAGGAGATGTTGAGGCGGAATGTAAAATAGCTTTGGAGAAGGCAATGACTGGTGGTGGGTTTGTGTTGGCCTCTGGATGCATAGTCCCTGCGGCAGTGCCTCAGGAGAATATTTTAGCCATGGTAGAAGCCGTCAAAAAGTATGGTGTTTACCAGTAGGGGGTGGATATATGGATAAGGAGGAACTCTTCAAGAACCTTGCGAAATGTGTGGTAGATGGCGATGAGGAAGGAGCAAAAAAATGGGCCGAGGAAGCCGTTAAGAACAATATTGACGCATACGAAGCCATAATGAAAGGGCTCGCTGAGGGCATGAGGGTCGTGAGCGAGCTCTACGAGAAGGGCGAGTACTACGTCCCCGAAGTCCTTCTCTCTGCGAGTGCCATGAATGTGGCAGTTGAAATACTCAAACCTCATATAAAGGTGGACAAGACCGCGAAGCCTATAACCGTTGTATTAGGAGTGGTAGAGGGCGACATACACGACATCGGCAAGAACCTGGTCAAGATAATGCTGGACAGCGCTGGGTTCAGGGTAATCGACTTGGGGAAGGACGTCCCATTGTCAGATTTCGTAAAGGCTGTCAAGGATCATGGAGCCGAAGTCATAGGAATGTCCGCCCTAATGACTACCACAATGCCTGGCATGAAGAAGGTGGTTGACCTCCTTCTCAAGGAGGGGTACCGGGACAAGGTTAAGATCATGATAGGCGGGGCTCCAACGACCATGGACTATGCGAAGTCCATAGGGGCAGACAGCTGGGGGAAGGACGCCTCTGAGGCGGTTGGGATAGTGAGGAGCCTAACCGCCAAATAGACTTTTTTTGGAGGACGGCTTATACCTAAGGTCTTTGTAAACTCAGTCTCAAAACTTTATGAGGTTGCGGGAAAGGAAGTTCTTGCACTGGACTCTTTGACTATTGATTTCCCTGAGAAAGGGATCGTGGTTATAGCCGGACCATCCGGGGCTGGCAAGACCACCTTAATTCGTATAATTTCTGGGCTGGAGAGTCCAACAGTGGGCTCTGTCTTCATAGATGGTGTAGAGATTTCCCGTCTAGGTGCCTACGAGTTAGCTTGGTTCAGGAGAAAGAAGATAGGCTTTAAGCCGCAGGATCCTGTGTTGATTCCACAATTGACTATCTTGGAGAATGTCGCTCTGCCTCTACTCTTCAATTTTGTAGACAGGGATAAAGCGATCAAATCTGCTAAAGGACTTTTGGAAGAGGTTGGACTCTCTGATAGAATAAACCACAAACCAACACAGCTGAGTGGCGGTGAGTATGAGCGTGTCAGTTTTGCCCAAACAATCATAGGATCGCCACCAATTGTTATACTGGACGAACCAACCGCCCATCTTGACTTTGAGAACTCGAAAAGAATCGCCAACATTATAAAGAAGAAGCAAAGGGAGACTCAGTCGCTTTATATAGTCACCACCCTTGAGCAGTCATTGATCGAGGACGCGGACATGATTATCAACCTTATGAATGGACGATTACTCAAAATCGACTAATTGAACTTGTTTAAATATATAAAATAATAAAAATAAAAAATAAAACCAAAACCAAACGTTCGCCACAAAAAGGTAAAAACGAAAATCAAAACCAACTTCACAAACGCATAAATCTTCTTCAAATAGATTAGTTATGGGGTGCGACATGCTTGAAAAATCCTATTAAAGATACTGAGGAGATCCTCTCGCTCGCAAGGTCATCCGGAGCTGCTGTAGCTGGCGTTGCAGACCTCTTACTACTTAAAGACCTCCCGACCTTTGGCGGTGTTCTATTAAAAGATTTTAGGTATGCAATATCTGTAGCTGTCCCGCTTCCCAACATAGCAGTGGAGAGAATAAGCCTCGAAGATCCTGGAATACTATACGCCCACGCCTATCACTCCGCTAATGCGTTAATTGACTCCATAACACTAAAATTGTCTGGATGGATAGCAGAGAAGGGGTTTTCAACTCTTGTCATTCCCGCGTCACTTAGGGTGGACATCTTGAAGGAGCTGGGTCATGCCTCCCATAAAGCTTTCGCATGTGCTGCTGGAGTTGGGTGGATCGGTCGTAATGGTCTGCTAGTTAATCCTGTTTATGGTCCCAGAGTTCGCTTGGGGACTGTACTAACAGATATGCCACTAAAACCGGGCAAACCTCTTAAGAACCAGTGTGGTAAATGCCGGCTATGTGTCGACTCGTGCCCTTCGGGTGCTTTAAAGTACTCAGAATTTGAGTCATATCCTTCATCTAGGGAGGAGATCTTTGAACACCAGAAATGTGCTACTAGATTGAATAAGTTTAAGGAGATGTTTGCCCAAAAACCTTATCAAGCAGCATACGCCGCCCCTGTCTGTGGTATATGTATTAAGGTTTGTCCGGTAGGGAGATCTCGGCCCAGTTTATAACACTACTGCAGAATTTGTATTTCATTGATAAATCTACTAAAAGCAAAAGGAGCACTCATAAATTTTCCATTTTTTACTAATTACTAATTACTAATCTTTGATCTTATCGATCATGTGCGATACTCTATACCTCTGAGCTTGCCCCTGTAAACCTTATACTCTATTAATAGCTGTCGGACAAGGCTCTGGAAGCTCAAAGAAATAGCCGACCTTTTCTTATGTTTTTCATCCCTGCCTTCCCAACACTCAATGACCGGATTTTTGCCCTCTTCTATTCTCACCCTTAACCTAACTGCTGGTAGAGTATCATCGTTTCTGAGAGCTTCGTCTGGATTTACGCCTACGGTTGCGAGTAGGGCAAAAGTCTCCCTCCCAAAGTCTCCAAGGTACCTACAAACTAGGTTGAGTGTTCCATTACCTACTGAGCAGTCTACAATCGTTATGTCTTGTCGGTCTTTTAACCTCTCTTTAATGAACTCTCTAACCTCCACCAATTCCGATGGCGATAATGCTACTGGCACCTCATTCTCTGTCAAAGGCTTAAATGCAGCTCTTCCAAGAAGACTTACGCGCATAGATCTCAATGAGGAATAGATCGGGGGGATGATCCCTAAAGCAGTCGCTATCAAAAACGAATAAAACAACATAACGTTCTTTATTCCTGAGAGTGGCCATATTAAGGAGACTAAAACACCGATCAGGTATCCCATGAAAGAAATGATCAACACCCTGAATATTCCGAGTTTGAAAATGTCTGATGGTGAAACTCCCAGATTTATTAGAACCATGAGTTCGTCTTTACTGTCGTATTCCAGAGCAAACGACATCGTTATTGCCAAAAAAAATGTTAGCAACAATATAGATGCAAGCGATAACCCCTCAACAGCCACCTCTACAAATATGAATGCGTAGGTTACCAGTGCCACACTTAACACCGTGCAAAGAGTCAGCGGAATCCTTTGTGTTATTTTTCCCAATGCGATCCTGAGTATTGTAGAGGACTTTGGGTCCAAAACCTCATCCATCAACCCCATCTATTTTACCTCTTTCAGAAACCTCCGCATTGCAATCCATCCAATTAGTATTAAGAAGGCACTAAAGTAAAAAATTAATTGGTAAGACCCCATTGCCCAAATTAAAACGGCGAGTAAGGGCCCAAACATACACAGAATATTTGAAACTAACATGAAAATTTTCTCGTCAAACTTCTTAAGGGTTCTGTTGGCGACCACCAAAAAGGAGTTGCAGTAACTTAGGTCTACAATTGCCAAGAACCACAGGACTAGGAAGATAAAAATATTGTCTTGGAGCCCCATAATCAGAAAAACAAAAAATATTGACAACGCCGTGATAGTTCCGATGCTTTTGTAGATCACGTTCTGCTTGCGCAACCTCAAGGCAATTACTTGAATTGTTACAAGCGATATTGTGATTATCAGCCCCACATAAATAACCTCAACTTCCAAAGCAACAACCGCTATAACTGGCATCAAAACCGTTCCCATGGTGCCCCCAAGGCCGATTCCAAGTGCAATTAACCATCCATCCAAGGAAAGTCCTAACTTCCCATCCTCCACCATTTTTGGCTTTGGAACGATTATTTTCATCGAGATCAGCAATAAAACTGAAGACAAAAAAGCCAGCATTCCTGATGCAACTAAAACTGAATCCGCTCCATAAAATTCCATTAAAATACTCCCAAAAAGGGGAAATGCCGAGAGAAGAGATGCTGTTGGGATACTCATTACTTTTGAAGATGGGAGTGAAAGGAGCCCTCCTGTGGTTGCGCCTACCAGCATTGAAAAAATTGGGGCCATATAGCCGTAGCCATAGGCTCCAAGGAGCAGCGTAGTTATTACATGCGCAGTCATGAAAGTCCCGGCCATTCTTGACAGAGTCGCCCTCGACCAAAGACCATAATGCGTCCCAAGCGTAAACCCTGCGTAATACGAGGTGAGTGCTAGGGCCACTATAAGCAAATCTTGATTCTTGAACCACACAATCAACGGTATTAGATAGTGAACGACTATTGCTGATGGAAAGGACATGGCTATGGTAATCTTGAATAATGAAAAATAATCTATAACGATCCTCCCCAACTAAAAATTTTTTTATATTCTCTGCAAATATATAGTTATTCGGGTTTTCATAATGGAAAAGAAAAAATTTACAGTTATGCAAGAACTGATAATCGAAGGAATACTAAAAAAAGTTGGGGACGAGAGCAAAATAGAATCGGTTGAAATTGGTAGCGGCGATGTGCTTGGATATGTTTCTAGTGAAATGACGAAGAGGAAGGACAGCGGAATAAAGGGCACCGCCGCTGGCACGAAAGGTTGGGCTGATATGTTCAGATTAGCAGTCAAGGATCTCGTAGCGATGGGGTATCTGAAAGAGAAGAAAGGACTAATAACATCAAAACTCACATTGACTAAGGCTGGGCTGGACGCTTACAAAGAGTACAAGAAACAAACATGATTGGAAAGTGAGGCTTCTGATCACAGAGGCAATAGTGAAAACCTGCAAATCGAACAAAAAAGCCTTCAAAACCTATGAGGTTGTTGTTTGCAGCCTTGGGTTTTTATCTGTTCCATTTGTTCTCGCATGTATAACCCTATTCTTTGCCTGTGGATCTATTCCAAAATTTTTCTTACCTTTTCTCATAGACTCCTTCACATTCATATTTTTAATCATCGCTTTAATATTAGGTCTTTTCATACACGAGTTTTCTCACATAGTTGTTCTCGCAAACAGGGAGGTCAAGAACATCTCGACGGGGATCTCTATATCTGGCATCTGGGGCGGATTCGTTAAGGCTGACATAACCCCCGAAACTTATTCTAAAATCCAGCTACCATTTTATTCGAGCGGTTTGGGATCCAACTTATTGCTATTTTTGCTGTTTCTCCCATTCCTAACTTTGAGCCCCCATTTGCACATAATGTCCGTTGCCAACTTTTGGCTTTTGACTATTAACGCGATCCCAGCACCCCTTATGGACGGTGGTAAGGTCTTTGAGGCAATATTCAGGCATCTGAAGTTGGAAAAATATATGGAAGTGATCTCCATAGGTGTTTTACTATTCTGGTTTTTAATAATAATTTTAAGGTTTTTAATTTCATGATTTTTATTAAGCGTTTTACTTAGAACAAACTAAAATTTTATATCACAATTATATATTACATTTATATTGGCACTCAAAATATAAAATTTTTCAAAAATATTATATAGAGTAACATAAATATTTTTAATACTGGAGCAAAAAGGTGAAAATCCTATGGAAATGACTACTGCCTACCTAGTGATAATAGCAATCGCGTTCTATCTCTTTGGCGTCTTCGTTGTTTCTAAGAGACTTGAGAAGGCATACTTCACTCCAGATCCTAGTAGAAAGACTCCTGCATGCGCCTTTAGAGATGACTTCGACTTCTACCCCGCAAATCCAATATCTCTATTTGGTGATCATTGGGCGGCAACAGCGGGAGGCGCACCGCTGTCTGGGGGTGTGGCCATCGCCCAGTGGGGTTGGGCATCGGGCATTTTGTACGTATTGCCGGTTAACATATTCTTGGGGTCAGTCCACGACTACGCCACAGGTTTCGTGATGATGCGTGAGCGTGGACAGACCGCCAGCGAGGTCTCATACAGGTGGATAACACCTCTCTCGGGAATTTTATTCACATTTATTGGATATATTGCCATAGTCAGTTTCTGTGCTGCTTTTGTCAGACTGGTTGTGGCTGGGACCACTTCTACGCCTGCTCTATTTGTCCCCGTTCTTTTACTTGCGGTTATAGGTCCTCCCTTCGGCTACCTTCTTTATAGGAAGGGTTGGCCGATTTGGCTGGTCGGCATCATCCAGTACATTATATTTCTTGTCGCGATTTATGTGGGTCTACTTTATCCGTTTAAGATGTCTGCTGAAGCATGGTACGTGTTTCTTGCGATAGTTGGAATATTGGCGGCATGTCTACCAAACTGGCTCTACTCGGAACCATCAAATTTCATGATGTTCTTATACATGGCTACTGGAGTTGTTTTGCTGTTTCTAGGCGCCCTGGTGGGAAACTTCCCCATAACCGATTATCCTGCCCTCCTATTCTATGACAAGGCATTGACTCCCAGCGGGTGGTTCTATCCAGGAATAACTATGATGGTGTCATGCGGGGCTCTTACTGGTATGCATGTTTTCTGGATAGGTGCTTACACGTGTAAGCGTTTCCCAGAGGAAAGGTGGGTTAGAATTATCGGATACGGCGGAGAGGTTCTCGAAAGCGTTGGTCTTTGGACCGCATTCTTGGCGATGCTAGTCCTACCAGTCAGTACATATATACCTGCATTAAAGGCTGGATGGACTGCTGCCTTTGGGCTCGGCTTCGCGAAGATCGTAGGTTCTATAATGCCTTTCGCGGATCCCACACTACTGAAAGTATTTGGTATGTGGGTTGTGATGGTCTTTATAATGAGTACTTTCTATTCGGGCTTCAGAAACATGCGCGTCCTAGGTATAGAATTCGTCCAACTAGTGACAAAGAAGAAGATAACAAGATATGTCTCTGCTTCAAGGTGGATCGCTGCCACAATTACTGCCTGTCTCGTCATAGGTCTTGCGCTGAGCGGCGCCTACCTGCAGATATGGGCTCTATTTCCGATTCTCTCCACATCCTTAGCGGTCTTCTCCTTTATAATTGTCGGAGAGTGGTGCAGACTTCATGACAAGAATCCTATATTCTGGAGGATCGCGATGTTGGTCACACTTCTCGGCATATCCCTTCCCGCATCCATCTACGGCGCATGGTGGAATTATAGTGCGGGAGCCGTCGTTCCTGGAACTGTTTCGCTCATCGCTGCTGTGGTGACCTTAATATACGTCTTTGAGTGGGCGAGGCGCAGGTGGAGACGTGGCTACACGCCCGAGGAGAAGGAGAAGTTCCTCAAGTTCGAGGAATTCTAAAATACTTCTTTTTCTTTTTTCCCTTGGTGAGGAATATGACCCCAAAAGAAAGGACGCTCAAGATTTTAAATTATGAACGCGTCGACCGTCCGTCTGTTCTTTCAGCTACCCAGACTGGAACTTGCGAACTTATGGAGGCTTCTGGGGCTTACTGGCCGGATGCGAGCTTTGATGCGGATCTGATGGCAAAATTGGCCTCGGCTGCACACACCGTGGCGGGCTTGGAGGGTGTCCGGATTCCGTTCTGCCTAACAGTCTTGGCCGAGTCGATGGGCTGCATCATAGACCGGGGTAGGAACGATCGTCAACCAGCAGTTGCAAAAACCCTTTACGATCAAGGCAAAACCCCAAACACTGAAAAGCTATTAGAAAGTACCAGGATCCAGACAATATTTGATGCTATCCACAAAATTAAGGAAATGAAGTTTGACGTACCATTAATCGTGGGATTCGAAGGACCTACCACATTGGCTGGTCACCTTCTTGGCGTTGAGCGCCTCTGCTTGATGATGATCAAAAAACCAGACGAGGTCGCGAAATACATAGAGGCCGCAGAGGATGCTTGTGTTATTTATACGAAAGCTCTGATACAAGAGGGCGCCGATATTATTGCTCCTGCCGATCCTACCGCATCGCCCTCGGTTTTGAGTCCTAGGATGTTCGAAAAGTTCTCCAAAAGCCCCCTGAAGAGCATTGCAAACGTGGCAAAGACGTCAATCCTCCACATCTGTGGGAATGCGACCCCAATCTTGAGTCATATGGCCGACTGTGGCTTCTCTGCTCTCAGCATAGAGGAGAAAGTTGACTTGAACACCGCAAAATCTATACTAAAAGACAGAAGAGTCGCAATAGTTGGAAATGTTCCCTCCGCAGGAGTGCTTCTGATGGGCACTGAGGAGGAGGTCTTCAAAGCCTCAAAGCAGGCAATAGATTCCGGGGTGGACATATTGGCGCCGAGCTGTGGTATCGCCCCGCGAACCCCTACGAGGAACATCAAGGCTATGGTTAGGGCTGCCCTTTCTCCTTAGGCTGGACTCTTAAAACCTCAGGAATGTCAAGTTCGGCAATGGTTGCGGCTATCGGAATAGGGTATCTTATGCCTGCGTTGTGTGTCTTCTCAAGTCCCTCAACAAATTTTTCTAAATATTTGAATGGTATGACCATGGCTATTTCATCGTCCGATGTATGTCCGAACCTCCTCTCTCCATAGCAAGCAACTACTAACTGCGGCTTTTGTGTGTTATAAGCCTCAGCAATACCATCGCCACAGATGCCTATATCGCCTATCGCGCCGAATTTGAGCCTCTCTCCAGTCGCATAGACTGCCCCGTTTATAACTCTCATCATCTGAGCCCCGTTACCATATATGATTACCAGATCGGGTTGCACTTCAAGCCCCTCCAAGGGACCAACAACAAACCCCTCAACTCTATCCCTCATTTTTGGAACAGAGTCTGCAAAATTCTTTGCCGCATCCCTGTCCGTTACATATCCAAGCTTTATGAAGATCTCTCCACTTTTAAAGCTCTCATCAACCTCCCTCAGTCCAAGAACCGAAGATCCAAGAACACAATCAACGTCCTCTGAGAATACCGCCCAAGTCCATCCATAAAGCCTTGCTGTATTTATAATCTGACATATGGTGAGTCTTTTTCTCGGTCTCCTTAATGCCTTAAGCATTCCCTCCGCTTCTGTTCTGCTCTTGAAGAATCTTATACCTACAACCTTGGACTTTGGTTTAATGTATTTGTAGATCTTTTCTGCTACCTCTTTCATATCCATGTCTATGTCCCCTCCCACCAGCCTCTGAGGTAATTTAATTGTTCATCGGTCATGGCATCTATCCTGATTCCCATCATTTTGAGTTTTAGCCTCGCTACGGTCTCGTCTATCTCCTTTGGGACGTCGTAAACTGCCGCTCTCATACTCCCAGAATTCTTCAAGATATACTCTACCGAGAGGGCCTGGTTTGCGAAGCTCATGTCCATCACCTCGCTGGGGTGCCCCTCTGCAGCGGCAAGGTTCACGAGCCTCCCCTCAGCCAACAGGTACAACTTCCTTCCATCGCCCAGATCGTACTCTTCAACGGATTCCTTTATTTTTGCCTTACCAACCTTTAACTCTTCTAGCCCTTTCAAGTCTACCTCAACATTGAAGTGCCCTGTATTAGCCAAGATCGCGCCGTCCTTCATCACCTTGAAATGTTCCTTCCTTATGACGTTCTTATTCCCCGTAGCGGTAACAAATATGTCTCCCACTTTTGCAGCCTCATCCATTGGCATAACATCAAAACCATCCATGACTGCCTTTAGCGCCTTTATCGGGTCAACCTCGGTGATTATAACGCGTGCGCCCATACCTCTTGCCCTGTTTGCGAGCCCCCTCCCACAATGTCCGTACCCTGCAATAACGAATTTTTTGCCAGCCAATAGTACATTGGTAGCCCTCAGAATTCCGTCGATCGTGCTCTGACCGGTTCCATACACATTATCGAAATCCCACTTTGTCTCCGCATTGTTAACTGCAATTATGGGGTACTTTAAGACTCCTCTGTCAGCCATTGCTCTGAGCCTCATAACTCCAGTTGTAGTTTCCTCTGTACCTCCTATCACACCGAAGTCCCACTTTCCAGAGTGCAGCTCGGTCACCAAGTCGGCACCATCGTCCATAGTTATTGAGGGTTTGTGCTTAAGGACCAAGGTAATACAGTTGTAATATTCTTCCTTTTTCTGGCCCTTCCAAGCGTAGACATTTATGCCTTCGGCTGCCAGAGCTGCCGCAACTTCGTCTTGAGTTGAAAGGGGGTTGGATGCTGCGAGGGCAACGCTGGCACCCCCTGCTTTAAGAGTTCTCATCAACACACCAGTCTCTTTTGTCACATGGAGACAAGCACCGATCTTAATCCCTTCAAGGGGCTTTTCCGCCGAGAATCTTCTTCTAATTTCCATTAGGACGGGCATATGATCCTCTGCCCATTTTAGTAAATTCCTTCCCCTCTCTGCCAATCCGAGATCCTTCACCATGAAGTCCATACTGGGCACCTAACTACGTTAAATAATAAATGGTATAAAAAGATGGACTTTGGATTATGAGGTTTTGCGACTAATGCAGATAAAATTGAAAAATTCCTCCAAAAACAGGATGTAGGATCCTCGCTCGGTATGCTACCTTACCTCGATCTATGGGATTTTGCCTTTGCGGCCTCTATTATCCTTTGGTCTAAGGGAATCCTATCCAACTCTATTAAAGGTATTCTAAGCATGTTATCGTCTACCGATATCTCTCTTATTGGGAGCATTCTATTTACCCACTTCTCTCTGATGCTCTCCTCCAATTCTTGGTCTGATATCATTGGAGTAAAATATTTCATAATTAGGCCTAGCAACTCCTCATCTTTAATCCACTCTTCAGCTTTCACCGTATGGCCTTCATCGAAAGCGAGCTGAAGGTCAGGGGTTGTTGGTTTTTCGGGGGCAAGTTCTTCAAGAGATCTGCTGCTAAGAGTTAAGGTTATGAAAATGTAGTGCAGAAACTCATGTGCCAAACATGCCCTTAGGAGTTCCTCTTTGGCAAAGAGAAGGAAGGGCAGTGTGAGTTCGACACATAATCTAAATTTGCCGTTCAATCTCTGGATCTGGGTGGACGCGTAGATTACTGTTTGAGAGAAGCCATTGGGGTATTTTACTATAACAAGGTTCGGGTTAAACGATATCGGCGGATAGTCTAAACCAAAAGCCCTCTCAACTGAGGATACTGATCTTTCAAGCATTGGCAATCTCTCGAAGAAGCTTTTCAGAACATTGTCGTCTATCCTACCTTTCTCATGCGCCTCATTAACCTTGTCGAAGTGAAGTTCACGCTCTATGGGCATTTTCGACACTCTAGAATGGCACTGGGTTCTCCATAATGCTTACCAGTAATCTTACACCAGACTCTATGTCGTTTTTGGAAACAACTTCACTAAAGCTGTGCACATATCTAGCTGGGATCGCTATACAGCCGGAAGGAACGCCCTCCCTGGAAAGCTGTATTGCGGTCGCGTCCGTTGTCCCCCCTTCCAAAACCTCAAACTGGCACTTTATATTCGACTTTTCTGCCAAATCTGTCAGCCACTGGATGACTAGCGGGTTGGCTATGAGCCCTCCTCCGAGCGAGTCCCGCCTCCCGTCCGCAACTACCAAAGTTGGTCCAGAACCCAGTTTAATTGGAGCCTCGCTCTCTCCTATCTCAGGGTGATCCCCAGCAATTGTTGTGTCTATGGCTATTCCCACGTCTGGTCTCACCGAAAAAGAACTTACTGTTGCTCCCCTCAGTCCGACCTCCTCCTGCACTGTGAACACTCCCACGATTCTGTTCACGGGGTTTGCATTCTTTAGAGCCTCAATAAGCATGTAGCATCCTGCCCTGTCGTCCATTGCCCTTCCTACTATCAGACCATTTTCGAGCTCTGTCACCCCTCTCTCAATAGTTATAGGGGTGCCAACCCTGACTCCATATTTCGTCAGCTGGTCTTTAGTGGCACCAGTATCTACAAACATCTTGTCATAGGTCACCAACTGCTTTCTCTCGTCCTCTTTCATCACATGTATGGCCTTACACCCTATAGTTCCGCTTAGCTTTTTGTTCTTCCCATGAACTTGAACCCTCTGACCGAGGAGCACATGGTCTGGAACCCCTCCAACCTTTGCAAACCTTATGAAGCCTTTTTCATCAATATGCTTAACTATGAGTCCTATTTCGTCGGTATGGGCTGTTATCATTATGGTCTTGGGTCCCTTGCCCTTATGAACGTAAAGGTTTCCAAAGGCGTCCTCCTCTATTTTATCAGTATGCCCTTCAAGTTCTTTCTTGATGATCTCAGCTATACCATACTCGAACCCCGATATGCCTGGCGCTTCGCTCACTTTCCTCAGCAACTCCATGTCCAAACTTAACACCCCAAACTCAGAAGTAATGATTAATCAAGTATTTAGTGTTTGAATATTTATACCTCTGCTGTTAGTCCTCGCTCTCAATTTTGACTTCTATCTCCTCGTTGCCCACTTTCACTCTGAACCATTTTATGTCCTTCCTCTTCTCCTTGTTGTTGGGCAATAAAGACTTCATTTCGCCCTTGAGGAATGGAACGGCAATCTGAGGGAAGAGCAGATACGTAAGCACGTCCTCTTCTTTTCTAAATAATGTTTTAACATCCTCTGGAATGTTATTGAACGATAAGTCTTTTGGAGGGTCTGTTGGCTTGACTCTCTCTATTAACTCTCTACTGATCTCACCAGGAGATTTCCCATAGAAACCTCTTACGTAATTCTCAAGTTCCTTTATTATTGTCCCGTACCTTGCACCCATTATAACATTCATTACAGCCTGAGTTCCTACGATCTGACTCATTGGAGTCACTAGCGGCGGATAGCCCAGATCTCTCCTGACGATTGGAACTTCCTTCAGAACCTCTTCCATCTTTGAGAGTGCGTTGTACTCTTTAAGCTGAGCTACAAGATTGGAGAGCATCCCTCCAGGTATTTGATGTCTCAAAGCCCTAGGATCAATTCTCTCTGTGGCCTCAGAAGTATATCCCTTGTATTTTTCCCTAATCTTCTCAAAGTAGTCGGCGCACTCATATATCAGCTCTATGTTAAGATGACTCAGATGCCCCGTCCCACGTAGCGCCTCGTATATAGTCTCTATGGCTGGCTGGGAAGCTCCAAAAGCAAAAGGGAATAGCGCCGTGTCTATGTATTCGGCACCCGCCTCTATGCCCTTCATATAAGAAAGAGATGCAAGTCCGCAAGTATAATGACAATGCAACCCGACAGGTAGACCTGTCTCCTTTCTTATGCCCCTCACAATATCATAAGCTGCTCTCGGCGCCAGCAGTCCTGCCATGTCCTTTATCCTTATGGCATTCACGCCAAGCTCTGCTATCTTCTTCGCAACTTCTATGAAATGATCCACCGTATGGATAGGGCTGAGAGTGTAGACAACATCTCCGTGGACCTCTGCACCGACGCTAACTGCAGAGGATACTGCCTTCTTCAGATTGTTGACATCGTTTAGAGCGTCGAATATCCTGAAAACATCCACGCCGTTCTCGTACGCCTTCTTCACAAAGTCTTCAATAACTTCGTCAGGATAATGTTTGTAACCAACAAGGTTCTTTCCTCTTAGCAGCATTACCACCTTGGTCTTCTTTAGGCTCCTTTTTATACTCCTCAGCCTATCCCAAGGATCTTCATTCAAGTACCTTATACAAGAGTCGAAAGTCGCCCCGCCCCACGCCTCCAATCCATAAAAGCCTGCCTCGTCCATCTTATCCAGTATTGGCAAAATATCTTCGATCTTTACTCTAGTAGCAAATAGAGACTGTTGACCGTCTCTGATGGTTGTATCTATGACTTTGAGCAACGCGTACACCAACAGAATGAGTAAAAGAGGCGTGTACATTTAAAAATGTATTGCTTTACATATATACACGAAGTTTTACATTTTGTGAGCCCTTCACCCAAAGCACTTTAGGACTGTCATTTAATGGTATTTGGGCATTAACTTGTGAATGAAAAAATATATTAGCCTCGCATCGATCTCCATCACGAGACGAGGATCCTTGGCTAAATTATCTTGGCATGAGATCTTGGACCTTGTTCAGGATCTGCGGAAGAGAGGCTTTGAGGTGGTGGGGCCGTCCTCAGAGGGCGGCGTTGTCAAACTGGTCCCACTCGAAGATGCCACAAAGCTCGAGATCAATTATGTTAGAACATTAAACTCTCCAAAGGACTTCCTCCTCCCGAACAAGGAGCGACTCTTCAGATACAAGAGTACTGCCACAATAACATCATATGGTCTGAAGATAAGGTTTCCCACAGTCGAAGGACCTTGCCCGATCACTATAGTTCCAGAGTATTCGCCACCAAGAGGCAGACTTGCGTTCTTTGGGATCCATCCCTGCATGGTAAATTCGATCAGATACCTCGACAAAGTGATGCTCTCAGATCCTGTGGATCCGTACTACAGGGCAAGAAGAGAAGGTCTTTTTATTGCAGTCCTCGAATGCGAAGAAGGCGACGAATACTGTTTCTGTAAAAGTGTTGATGGCGACAAAGTCCCGAAGGGTTATGCGGACCTTTCTATAAGGAAGGACGGAGACAGCTTTATTGTTTCGGCAAGATCTCCGATTGGAGGCAACCTCCTGACGGAGGAGGGCGTCGAGGAGATCGAAGAGTTTTCGCCAAAGATGAAGGAGGAGTATATCTTAGACACTGCCAATGAGAAGAGCATAGAAAGCAAAGACCCTGCTGATCTCTTGGAGAGTTGCACACTCTGTTCTTCCTGCACTGTGGTATGCCCGACATGTTACTGTTCAGATATACAGGATAGGTTCAGCCTTATGGATCCAGGTAATGTGGAAAGGGTCAGGATAAGAATGTCGTGTCAAAGGAGGGGCTATAGTAGCATAGCTGGCGGGGTGACTTTCCTAAAGACGAAGAATGAACGGTTCAAATGGCGAATGAAGCACAAATTCCCCTTCTCGGAGAAAATGTACAACATGCTGGGGTGCGTGGGCTGCGGAAACTGCATAGCCTTCTGTCCTTCAAGGATAGACTTTAGAGGATTCGTAGGAAGGAGGGTTGCATGATGTCTATGGAATACAACCCATATCTTCCAAAACCTGCGAGCGTCAATGCAGTCAGGGAGGAGAGTCTTGAGACTAAAACCCTCAGGCTTTCGCTTATCAACTGGAGGGCGAATTTTTTACCAGGACAATTCGTTCAGTTATTGCTTCCTGGTGTTGGAGAGGCGCCCTTCTGCATAGCATCTTCACCAAGCGATCCCAGGCATTTAGAATTAACAATAATGAGGAGAGGGTTGGTCACCACCGCTGCCCACTACATAAGGCCTGGCGACGCGGTAGGTATAAGAGGTCCCTTCGGTAGGTCCTTTCCGGTCGATCACTTTAAGGGAAAAGACTTAATTATGGTTGCTACAGGGATCGGAATAGCAGCGCTCCGCTCCCTGATACTTTACACAATAGAGAACAGAACTGATTTTGGAGATATTGCGCTACTTTATGGCGCAAGATTTGTCGAAGACTTAGTTTACAGGGAAGAGTTGAAGAACTGGGCTGAGAAGATAAAGGTCATGGTGACCCTCAGCAAACCCTCAGAAAAATGGAAGGGGCTTAAAGGTAGGGTTACTGACCATCTTGACGCGATCAATCTCGGGAAGAACTCGCTGGCGGTAATCTGCGGTTCGCCAGCTGTTATGATCAGCGTGGCGAAGACTCTGATTGATAAAGGGCTTGAGTGTAAGGATGTTTACCTATCAATGGAGCGACACATGAAGTGTGGTATAGGCAAATGTGCTAGATGCATGATTCCTGGCGGATTTATGGTCTGCAAGGACGGACCTGTCTTCAGCGCTAGTGAGATAAACTTGGAGGAGGTCAGCGAGTGAAATGAAGCTTGCATTTTATTCTTTAACCTCATGTGAAGGGTGCCTTACCACTCTAATAACCAAGCTAGGGCCTGATATAGAGGGTCTTTGGAACAATTTCGATATAGATTACTTCAAGCTAGTGAGGGAGCCAGTAGGGGGTAGCAGGTTTCCGAAGGCGGACATAGCATTTGTGGAGGGAGCAGTCGTCACAAACCTAGACAGGGAACATCTGCAGGAGATTAGGAAGAACTCGAGATTTGTTGTGGCTATAGGTACTTGTGCATCCAGTGGAAATATAGCCTACACGGCCTCAAGGAATGTAAAGCTTGGCAAGAAGGCCCTTTCAGTATTGGAAGTTCGCGAGGCTGAGCCGCTCTCTTCCGTAATTGCAGTAGATTTTGAACTCAATGGTTGCCCTGTAAATGCTGACGAGTTCATAGATGCACTTCTTAGGCTCGTCAACGGGCTTGAACCAATTCAGCCTGACTTTAGTGTCTGCTATGAGTGCAAATTGTCAGGTAACGCATGTCTCCTAGATAAGGGGCAACTCTGTCTTGGACCTATTGCAATGGGAGGATGCGATGCTGCCTGTACCTCGGTCGGATCGCCCTGCTTCGGCTGTAGGGGACCGTATATCGAGGCTGACCTAGAAGCGTACTTCAAGACGCTGGAGAAGAAGGGACTGAAAGTCGAGGATGCTAAACCGCTGCTTTACATGTTCATGGGTAAGAAGATAAAGGAGGTTCTCAAAGAATGAGCGACAGCATCATAATCGATACCGGAGACCTCCGCTTTATAGAGGGTCATGGACAGTTAATTGTTAAGAGCTACGGCGGAAAACTAAGGGCGGAGTTCCATAATTTAGAAGGTCCCAGATTTCTAACAAAATATCTAAAGGGGAAGCCTGTCGATCTGGCTCCAAGGGTCGCGTCCAGGATCTGCGGGTTGTGTTATACTGTTCACTCAATAAGCTCAGCAGAGGCTGTAGAAAGGGCGCTTGATATGAAGATCTCTGAAGATGTAAGAAAACTCAGGGATGTGCTTTATATGGCAAACAACCTGAGGAGCCATCTCATCCACCTGCTGTTCCTTTCTATCCCTCCTGTCGAGGGCTTGATCAGCGCCCTCAGAATGAGAGACCTTAATATTGTTCGTATGGGTGCCAATATACTTAGCAAGGCAACAGAACTCATAGAGGTTTGGGGCGGGAGATCTGTTCACGTCCCTAACGTCATTGTTGGAGGTTTTGGCAAAGCAATAAAGTGTAAGGAGCTGCTTCATCCAATACATCAACTCGCAGCCCTCTCAGACGATGCCGAGCGCCTAGTGAAATACACACTAAAGTTGGAACTCCCTGAAATGGAGAGGTATCGACTGTTGGTGGCTCTAAAGAGGTCGGGATCATACCCTATCTATGCAGAGGAGGCGAACGTTGCACTCTCAGACGGTTCGGTGCTCTCATCATCAGAATACTATGAAGGTCTGGAGGAGGTAACAAAGGATTATTCCACATCTAAGCATGTTTATTTCAAAGAATCGGAGATCACTGTTGGGGCTCTCTCTAGGATAATGTTGAACAAGAGATACCTTAGTAGCAGGGCTAGGGAGTTGGCTGAAGAGATTGAATGGGGTCCGAATCCATTTTTAAACATAAAGGCTCAAGCTATTGAGGTTCTGCATTATTTGGATGAGCTCATCAGGCTTGGAGGAGAACTGGCAGAGATCCCACCAGAAAATCTAAAAACCGAGGACATTAAGGCGCACAGAGATAAAGGTGTAGGACTATTTGTAGCAGAAGCACCCCGCGGAACACTCTGCCATTACTGTGAGATCGAAGATTGGAAGATAAAGGACTACCGAGTCTACACTCCAACCGCCATAAACTCAAAGAGCATAGAGAACGATGCCATAGAGCTAGTAAAGAGGTTCAAACCTTTGGGCAGTCAAAAGCTAAGGTTCATACTTGAGGATATGGTAAGGTCCTATGATCCTTGCCTCTCCTGCGCAGTCAGCCTAGATATTTACGAGTAATCCTTAATAACGGAACACTTCCTAAAAATTTTCGAAGATTGAAAACGACATTTAGGGCAGTGAAAACAATGGATATTGTCGACTGCGACTCCTTTAAGAGTCTCCTCAAGAACGAAAGGGACAAATTCATAGCGGTCTTTACTGCTAGCTGGTGCGGATATTGTAGAAATCTTATTCGAGAACTCGATCAATCAAGCCATAGCCTGCGCCTAATATTGGTGGACATCTCCAATGAGAATTGCTGGGACGAATTTAATGTTGATATTGTTCCAACCGCGGTCCTGTATAAAGATGGGAAAGAGATCAGAAGGGTAAGCTCGCTGGAAGGGCTGAGGCTAAGAGACCTCAAAGAGCTTTTTCTGTCCACATGTGATAAGTAAAAAAGATACGATGGAAGAAATCAATCCCAATATAGAGAGGCAAATATACGGGAATGATGGCGATATCACAAAGCCCATATAACCCATTATTATGGGTCCTACAAGTTCTCCCAAACCAATTGATGACTCGAAAATACCTGCATACCGCCCTCTCGATGGAAGGGAAAGCATCAATAAGAGCGAATAGGCATAAAGAAGTCCAAGCGATAAGCCTAGAAGAGAAACAGACGCCAAAAGACCGATCTCTGAAGGAGCCAACCATAAGATCAACATCGACAAGCTTAGCAGAGCCATACCGATCGGCATCGTCGCACTCCCCATAATTGCCATTATCCTAGAGAAGAAAAAGAATACTAGCGTCCTAACGAGTCCAACAATGCCGATTAAGTATCCTATCATAGAGGGAGAGACGCCTTTCTTTGTGGCATATGAGGGGAATAGGGAGAAGAAGGAAAGTACTGAGACGCCCCAAATTAACATTACGTAAGAGACTGAGATCACTAGCGATCTCGAGGGTTTATCGGTTGAAATCTCTTCAAGATCTGAGTTTTTAATATTTAAAGAAAAGAAGGCACAGATGCCTACTAACATAATAAAGCCAACCACAAAAAACAGATGTGTGAGGTCGATAAAATAGACCATTAGCCCCATTGTCATGGATCCGAGCATATAACCGGAGCTCCATGCAACGCTGTACAGCCCAATGGCTCTGTTTCGCGATAAATGTTTCGCGAAATCCCCAACAAAAGCCTCTGTAGATGGCCAGATCATGGAAAAGGATATGCCCTCAAAAATTCTAAGTATGGCGATTTGATGTATGCTTGTGGAAATGACATACATAAACGATGTAAAAAAGTAGACCAGTATCCCAGACAATATAAGTGGGCGTCGCCCGACCCTGTCGGACATCTTTCCAAATAGAAAAGGTGCGAAAAAATATGGCAGGGCCACTAGAGTTCCTATGATGCCAAGTTCCCACTCATTAGCCGAAAACTTTAGGGTTGCAAATAGAGGTACGGCGGGGGTCATTATACCAAAGCCTAAAGATATGGAGAATACCCCGATATAGAATCGAAAGAGTAAAGGATTCATGCCAGACCACCCCGCATCCATCCTCCAGAGCGAGATCTGCAGGATAAGGCGCCCATTTTTATAGTTTTAGTTGCATGTAGTATTCATGTTTACGAGTTTCAAGTTCTATGCCCAAACTCTAAATGTTGCTTTTTCCTTTCTCTCTTTTTGTTTCTAAATCATCTTCTTTCTGCCCCTACACAAAGAAGTGAAAATCCCTACGATACAAAGCACTCCAAACATCAGAAATGCGAAATGTATTCCTGAAATAAAATCGACCAAATTGGTGGGCTTTAGGATCTCTGATCCTACAAAGATCGAAAGTACAAGTGTAGCCGCTGCTATGCTAAAGGTTTGCCCTAAAGTTCTCATCGTTGAGAGCGTGGCGGAGGCTACCCCGAAGAGTTCTCTCTCAACAGAAGACATTATTGCGTTTGTATTTGGGGAACTAAACAAAGCAAAGCCAACGCCCATCAAAATGAGCATAGCGACTATAGATACTATTTCTGTCTCTCCGTTTATAGTGGAGAGGGCAAATAGACCAATAGCGTTCAGAGCAATTCCCACGGAAGCGACCTTGCCCGGCTCAATCCTATCCGACAGCCACCCTGCGACTGGTGAGAGCAAGGCCTGTACAATAGGCTGTGCAACCAAAATTGTTCCAGCTACTTGAGGGCTGAGACCCTTTACAACCTGAAGGTAGAGGCTGAGGAGATATGAGAGTGCATAGGTCGCCGCATAATTTATGAGGGCAGATATGTTGGACAGCGAGAAATTCAAGTTACTTATAAAAAGTCTAGTGTTTAGTACTGGATATTTAATTCTCCCCTCCCAGACCACTAGACATGCCATAATGAAGGTTCCTATTAAAAGAGCATGAAATGACGGACTGGAAACCCAGCCGCCGTAGGATGAGATTGAAAGCATTCCCCACATGATTGCTGCCAGCGAGGTTCCATAAAGTAAAGATCCAATTATGTCAAAACGTTCGCCTGGAGTGCCCTTCCACTCCTGCCTCAGACATAGCGCTAGTAATAATGTAAGAAGCCCTACAAAAACGTTCGTGTAAAATATGCTCCTCCATCCAAAATACTGGGTCAAGATCCCTCCGAGAAATGGACCCAAGGCTATAGAGGTGTAGACCGAAGCAACATTTATTCCCAAGACCTTTCCCCTATCCTGAGGTGGGAAAACGGAACTCAATATGGCGACGGAGGTCGCAGCAAGCATGGCCCCCCCTATACCTTGAAAGATCCTAGATATGATCAGTACCGATGCAGAATTCGCGATAGACCCCAAGAATGAGGACGCTGTATAAACTACCAACCCTACAAGAAAGACCTTCTTTCTACCTACAATATCCGCCGCCTTTCCAAATGGAAGAAGGAAGATGGCTGTGGTGAGCAGAAAGGAGGTTTGGACCCATCCAAGCATGACGGTGTCTAGACCAAGCTCAAGCCCAATATTCGGCAGTGCTATGTTGGTCGCTGAGGAGATAAAGGGCGTCAGAAAAGATGCAGCGGTGGTGGTCAAGAGCGCTACAATTTTGACTTCTCTTTGGAGGCGGTATGTGGGGCGTCCTTGCATACCATGATTTAGCACTTAATCAAGCTTTTAAGGTTGCTGAGTTGGATCATCCGCTCTTATTGAAGGGCACGCCGAACTCTTCTGCGCTGGCTATCTCGTTCAGCCTCTTTTTCGGTCTCACCACATTAACTATCTTTCTAATCATGTCTGTACCTTCGCGAGGATACCCTAGAGCCAACATCGCTATTACGCGGTGCCCTTCTGGGATCTTTAATAGTTCTTTCACTTCAATTTCATCGAAGCTTCCTATCCAACAAGATCCCAAACCTTCACTTGTTGCTGCGATCACCATATTCTGAAGCGCGATAGCAGTATCTATGGCGTACCATCTGGGTGAGAGCTTCTCGTTTCCACATCCCACTATTACGACTGGAGCTTCCGAAAGAAATTTTGCAAACCTCCCCGAGGAGAGAGCTCTCCGCTTTTCTTTGTCGGTGACCACAATAAAATGCCAAGGTTGCAAGTTCATGGCCGAGGGAGCAAGCCTCCCCGCCTCCAAAATCCGCTCCATTACACTCTTAGGGATTGGATCTGGCAAGTATGACCTTACTGATCTCCTTTTCGTGATAGCCTCAAAGGCATCCATTCAAGCCACCTACCATTGATGCCAGAGTTATTCAGACTATTCTATTTTCCCTTTTCTATTCTCTTTTCCCTTTTTTTCTTTATATTAAAGTCGAACGGCTTTGTCCTTAAGTGTTAGGATCGATTCATGCACTGAAAAAGTCTTATCAAGGAAATGCGAACTCGCAACGCACACCATGCTGCCTGCATAGTGCCTCCAATCGGGCGAACTGCTCTCGCAAAGAATATATGTCTCTATCTCTATTGCTGAGTTCCTCCTCCTTGATAACAATCTTTAATCGCTTGAGGACCATGGGTTTTATGTTTAGGCGGTCGTATATTATCTTGCTCTTTGTTTTCGCTCCAAGCTGGACGATTCGCTCCATTTCTTCATAAGAATCGTTATAACCTGGTATGATAGGTCCATAAAATATCCACGTTTTGATTCCAAGCGAGGAGATCGCCTCTAGAGCTGAAATTCTCTCTTCTGGAGGCGGAGCCCCTGGCTCAAACTTTCTTTGGAACTCTCTCTCAGTTGAGGTTATTGTGAACCCGACATCAAATTTTTTATTCATCATCAAGTCAACGTCCCTAGTTACTAGGGGCGACTTAGTCTGTATGGATACAGGAAAGCCCGCACCGCTCAGAATTATTAGCGCCTTCCTAGTTATTTCTAGCTCCCTCTCAATGGGCTGGTAGGGATCTGTAGCCGTGCTCACGCCAACAACTCTTGGGATCTTCTTCTTAACCTCCAACCTCAATATTTCGAGCACTTTTTCCTTAACGAAGACTTCCTGCCCCCATTTTAGGTCAGGCATAACATTTCTCATCACGTCTGGAACATAGCAGTAAAGGCAACCATGCATACACCCCCAGTATGGATTGAAGGAGTACGCCAAGCCCGGGAGTGTGCTCTTCGAAAGTGCCGTCTTGCAGGGCCTTGATCTTATCAAAGCAGATCTACCCTTCTGATGTACTCGTCAATCCGTCTCTGAAGCATTGAGTCCTTAAGAATGACACTTCTCTCCGCCCACCTCATAATTGGCACCCTCATGAATTTCTTGACGTATAGAAGTGCGGATCTGAGGTCTTCAAAGACTGCTGGCTTGTATCTTAACATCGACCTGACATTCTCCCTCACGAACCATACGCCTAGCGGAAGAGGAAATTCGGGCATTATCTCCCTCATTACCAGTACCGTTGCCTGCCTTTTTATTCTCCTTAAGAACTCTGTCACCGCAAGTCTTGTTGCAAAATAGCACCCGCCAATCTCGGGATAATTGGTCCTTCCCCAGTAACTTTCATAGTCTCCGATTACAGAAGGCGATGATGAGGACGGATTCCAGAAGGTTCCTGGGAACCATGCCTCCATCCACTCAAAAGCCCACTTCCTGGGGAGGAAGATTGCAACAAAGTTGTTGTGCATGTAAGAATGAATGAAGACTAGATATTTGTCTACAGTTTCATAGCTCTTTACTTCTTCAATGAGCCTTTGAGATATGACACTATCCACGGCCGTTATGGACCAACGCGTTGGTACAAGCCTCCTATTTCTACGAGTTCCAAAGATGCCCATACTGAATGCCCTTTGTATCTTTGAGACGGGCGCGCCCTTTGCATAGAGATCCATGACGGCGTCCCCTGCCCTTAAATCTCCGTCGTAATACACCTTCTCTATCCTGTGATCCACCTTCACAGATGAGACCTCAAAGTGCTTTAATGGGGCGGAAGGTCCAAAGGGCTGCGAGTTGTCATCTATTATGAGTGAGCCGAACGGTACCTTTAGGAACTGCACTTCAGTGTCTGCAGCAGATACGCCCATCGCGAGCTCTTGGAGGGTCTCGATCAACCTCCCTCCAGTTCTGGCGGACTCGATGGGAACTAAGAACTTCCCCCTTATCAGAGCGTATCTGTAACTGACGATGTCCTCAACTCTCTCCCCAATCCATCTTTCTGGGAAGTCCATGATCTCCGTATCTCCCAACATTGGGGGGACCATGGGACCGACAAACACCTTCGGGTACCCGAAGCGACCTACGAATACGGACGGCGGAGAAGACCCTACGAATTCTTTCTTATCGACGACATTAATGTTTTTGACAAATGCCCTAGCCTTAAGATCTATGGGACAAACTGCCTTGCCACAGAGGCGGCGCCCGCCCCTGCAAAGCAGGCAGAGTGACGCTGCCTTAGATGCCACTCTTACCTTTATGGACTCTGGAAGCATCGAGGTATAACGATCTCTCATCGATCATTCCTATTCATCGATCGGTATTTATTTTATTTGGAACTCCATGTATGTTCTAAAATTTTTTATTGTGTATGATCGAATAGTGTAGAGGGGTAAGCACTTTGGATGTAGAACTACTCGCATTCGACAGCATGGGCGTTAGATCCATGTGCACATTTATTGATACCGGAGATCTAAGGGTGATGATCGACCCAGGCGTTTCGCTCGCACCTAGGAGATTTGGGCTACCGCCCCACAGACTGGAGCTTGAGCGGCTAGAGGAGTTCGCAAGGGCCATCACTGAGAAAGCAATGATATCTGATGTGATAATTATAACACACTACCACTACGACCACCACGATCTTGGGGATATAATCCCCCTGGAGATATACGACAAAAAGTTTGTCCTCATCAAGGATCCAAAGAACAACATCAACCGAAGCCAATGCGACTTCAGGGCTCCCCTTTTCCTAGGCATAATAAAAGAAAAAGCCCAGAGGGTAGAGGTTGCGGATGCTAAGTCCTTCCAAATCGGAAAGACAAAGATAGAATTCTCCAAGGCGGTCTTTCATGGCTCGAGTAGCCTGCTGGGATATGTCGTTGAGGTCATGGTGGAGGCGGACGGTGATAGGATCATTCACACATCTGACGTTCAAGGTCCTATCTCTAATGATCAGATGGAGTTTTTACTGAATAAAAAACCACGCTTAGTAATAGCAGACGGTCCTATGATCTACATGCTAGGCTACCGCTACTCATACGAGAACCTGGAGTCCTCAATGAGAAACCTTGGCAGGCTCGTGGAGGGGGGTGTTGAAGAATTGGTCGTAGATCACCACTTCCTAAGAGACACGAATTATTATCAATATATAAAGAATTTAGAAGATAAACATCCAGACGCAAAGATCTGCACCGCAGCCGAGTACATGGGAAAGGAGGTCGAGTTACTGGAGGCGAGAAGGAGGGAGCTATATGGTGCAGAATCTTCGGGGACAAAACAAAATTTGCGTACATCAGATCTAATAAACAGATCACAGGTAAATGAAGAGTGACTGCATTAAAGTTTTCTAACGATCGCTGAAGTTGTGAAGTAAAAGCTTGAAGTGCTCATAAAAAATCTGCCGACAGAGTTCGTTTTAGATCATTATATAGAATGCTTTGACATCCTCGCAAATCCAAACCGCATAACTATCAGGAATAATTCTTGTTAGTTGTATTATGCGGCTGTTAAGAAGGATTAAGGCAAAGTTGAAATAAGAATTGAATCTGGCTATGTCCTCCAATTTGCAGGACAGATTCGTTTATAGGCTTCTAGACATTTTATTTTTCAAGCGTACTTATCTGGGTTAGCATCAAACTCTTTCTTGCACCCACGAGAGCAGAAGTAGTAAGTTCTTCCCTTATATTCAGATTTATATTCGGCAGTTCTTTCGTCAACCACCATCTTGCAGATAGGGTCTATTGCCAAATCTACCACCAAGGTATCTTCACATTCGTGTTATATTACAATTTCTGCCATTATTTTCTCAAAAGATTAAACCAAATGCTACTGCACAATGGAAATAAGAAAAAGGATAATACTTGAATGGAAAATATGATTATAGGGCGACCGCTTGGTCTCAAAGTCTCTTAAAGATGAGATAAGGATGAAAGTCTGGAGGGCTCTGATGGAGAAGAACGCCGCCCTCCCGCCCTTCCCAGTCTTTGGAAGGATCCCGAACTTCAGGGGCGCCAGCGAGGCCGCCGAGAGGCTGAAGAGCCTAGAGAACTACGATAGCGCTAAGGTCGTCCTATGCAACCCTGACTCTCCCCAGAGGCCTGTCAGGGAAAGGGTCTTGCGAGACGGTAAGATCTTGATCGTCGCCACACCCAGACTGTCGAAAGGCTTTATGGCAATAGAACGGTCAGAAGATCCATTCTACGACTCCACAATAAGGGGTCTCATGGAAAAGGGCAAACCTGTCAATCCTGGAGATTATAAAATCGATCTTTTCATAGCTGGCTCGGTAGCCGTTAGCCGGGAGGGGTACAGGCTCGGCAAGGGGACGGCTTACTCAGATACTGAATACAACCTTTGGAAAAAAGCGGGCTCGATAGAAGAAAAAACGATCGCGATCACCACGGTCCATGACCTCCAAGTTTTGGATCATGTTCCGAGGGACGAGTGGGATGTACCCGTTGACTTGATAGTTACTCCCTCCAAGGTCATGTGGACCGTACTGGGATCTAGGAGAATAAACATGTTTTAACATCGCTCATTGCAATTTATAACAATAAAGGTTAAAACTTCACTTCGCGATCTTTAGGCGATACACATGCGAAAGAGAGTAGTGATGGAAATTGAGGGAATGCACTGTGCAACATGCGCCTCTCTTATTGAGAAGTCGATAAGGCAGATAGACGGCGTTAGTAATGTAGAAGTGAGCTTTGGGTCAAATTCCGCCTTAGTGGAGTATGAGGGTGACAAGGTCAACCTCAGAAGTATTACAAAAGCCGTTGAAGACGCAGGGTACAAGGTGGTGATGGAAAGGGCTGTAATCTTCGTCGATGACATGAGGTGCGCATCCTGTATAGCCAAGATTGAGGAAGAGCTGATGAAATATGAGGGCGTCTATGCCGCAAACGCAAACCTAGCAACGAAGACTGTGGTCGTGGAATACGACCCTAAGGCAGTTAGCCCGAGACGTTTGAAGGATATAATAGGGGATCTGGGCTACACCCCTGTATTGAAGGAAGACGCTTTACCTTTTGACTCAGAGTCAAAGAAAACAAGGCACAGGATGGAATTTATAGTCAGCTTGGCTCTCGCTATACCAATAACCGCCATCAGCATGATAATGATGCATTTCCCAAACAGAGAGTTAGTGCTCTTCCTACTCACCACCCCAGTCTTGGTCGTAGGGGGCAGGAGCTTCTACACAGGGGCTTACAAATCCCTCAGAAGAGGCTATTCGGATATGAATGTGCTTGTCGCTCTTGGCGTCTCCGCGGCTTACCTCTTCAGCGTGTTTAACACCTTTTTCAGCCATGGAGACATTTATTACGAAGTGGCCGCGCTACTGATAACCTTCGTACTTCTTGGCAGGTACCTTGAGGAGATGGCAAAAGCGAGGGCATCCTCCGCCATAAGGAAGCTAATGGAGCTTCGGCCGAAGACCGCTAGGGTCCTGAGAGATGGAAAGGAGCAAGAGGTTGCTACGGACGATGTAGTAGTGGGCGATATTCTGATTGTAAAACCTGGCGAATCCGTGCCTGTTGATGGTGTAATAGTATCGGGTAGGGCAACGGTGGACGAATCAATGGTAACCGGTGAAAGTATCCCCGTCGAGAAGAAGGAGGGCGATAGCGTCATAGGGGGTACCATAAACAGGACCGGTCTCATCACTATAAGGGCGACAAAGGTCGGCAAAGACACTTTCATCTCCCAGGTCGTAAGGTTCGTTGAAGAGGCACAGGCTAGGAAGGCGCCGATCCAAAGGTTTGCCGATAGAGTCGCATCCCGCTTCGTCCCTACTGTCGTAGGCATCGCTCTCATAACATTCGTCGCTTGGGTCCTCTTAGGTAGAACGGTTAGTTTTTCGCTCATGATGGCTGTATCCGTCCTTGTCATAGCCTGCCCATGTGCTTTGGGGCTTGCCACCCCCACTGCTATAATGGTGGGTCTAGGCAAAGGTGCTGAGATGGGCATACTGATAAAGGGCGGTGAAGTCCTGGAGAAGGTAAGGAAATTGACGACGATCGTCTTCGACAAGACAGGTACCCTTACGCAGGGAAGACCTAGGGTCGTGAAGGTCGTGGACCTCGCAGGTGTGGGAGAGAAAGAGGTGATAAGGGTGGCTGCCTCGTTGGAGAAGGGATCTGAACATCCATTGGCAAAAGCCATCGTCGAGGCGGTCGAGGGGGCGGATCTGTACAAGCTTGATGAATTCGAAGAATCTCCTGGTGAGGGCGCGATAGGAAAGATTCTGGAGAGAAAGGTAATGGTTGGAAATAAAGCTTTCTTTGAAAGGCTTGGGATTAACATTCCCGATCCCGAAGCCATTAGGGAATTGGAAGGAGAAGGTATGACGGTCGTGGTCGTTTTCTACGACGGGAGAGTTGTTGGGGCGATAGGTATATTCGACGAGCCGAAGCATGGGGCAACGGATGTGGTGAATAAACTCAAAAACATGGGCCTAAAAGTGATAATGCTGACTGGTGACAATGAGAGGGTTGCAAAGGCTATCGCCAAGTCATTGGGAATAGACAGGTTTGTGGCAGGCGTTAGACCTGATGAGAAAGCCAGAGTCATAGCAAAACTCCAAGCAGAGGGCGAAGTTGTGGCTATGGTAGGGGACGGAATAAATGACGCTCCCGCCCTCACCCAAGCAGATGTTGGAATAGCCATTGGAAGCGGTACAGAGATCGCCAAGGAGGCGGGTGAGATTATCTTGACGGGAGGCGACTTGGAAGGGGTCGTGCTCGCCATTGAACTGAGCAAAAAGACCATGAGAAAGATAAAGGAGAATATGTTCTGGGCACTGATCTATAACGCCCTTGGAATACCGATTGCTGCTGGGTTGCTTTACCCTTCACTGGTCCTGAGGCCCGAGATCGCAGCCCTTGCTATGTCTTTAAGCTCGGTCTCTGTAGTTTCAAACTCGCTCCTCCTCAGGAGGTACCGAACGCCTACCAAAAAAGAGGAAAATTAAAGAGGGCGGAGCGTCAGATTTTTTACTGGTGTTTTCATGCCATTCAAAATGCGCGAAGTTTATTACTTTCTAAATCCTGGCGAGGAGAATACCGACCTCGTGGTAGAAGCCGTCACAAAGTATATCGAGAGGAGTGATATAAGGGACGTTGTTGTTGCCAGCACATCCGGAGCTACTGCTTTGAAGTTCGCCAAGGCACTTAAAGATGAGGCCCGGATAATATGCGTCTCTGAGAGTCCATTTAGGAGGGAGTGGGGCAACGAATACCCCTGCATTGATCCAAAAATTAAAGATGAGCTTGAGAGGTTGGGCGTCATAGTTTTGGACAAGATCCCCTACGTGCTCCACGGATCCCTATACGAGACCTCTAAGTACTGTTTTCCGACCCCTGAGACTGTTTTCAAGGAGACCCTCTACACTTTTGGGCAGGGAATGAAGGTCGCAGTTGAGGTTGTGCTCTCTGCTGTGGACTGCGGGGTTCTTGAACCTTTCAAGGACGTTATCGGAGTTGGAGGGAGCGGGGTTGGCGCAGATACCGCAATAGTGGTGAGATCAACTTATCCAGGGACAGTCTTCTCCAAGGAGAATGAAAAGCGTCTCGAGATAAGGGAGATCATAGCAATGCCCCTCCAGAAAAAGTGGTGGGACTGAAAGTAAATAATAAAATTTTTATTCCTAGACCTCTGCCCATTTGACCTTAACTTTTCTCTTGGGAATCTATTTTTGCCCGTATAGACCTGTACCTCTGCCACCTGTAGTATGCTGCCAGAGACGACACCGCACGCTCAGGGATCGGATATGAAGGTATGGAGAGCTCGTCGAGTTTTCGCATAGCCTCCTCACACTGTGCGCCGCCAACGAAACTCGTCACCACAGTCTTGCTGAACCTTTGCCCTTCACAGGCATCTGCTATGGCTTTTGCTATGGATACCGGATCAGTAATTGCGGTCTGGCAATACAGGACGATAACGGAACCAATCCTGTTATCACGGAGTGCCAATTCCACAGACCTGTAATAACTATCCTCGTAGGCCTGCCCGGTCAGGTCGACAGGATTCCTAAAGTTCCCAAAGACCGGCATCAGTTTCTTGAACTCCAACTGAAGATCTTCAGGTAATGGCATAATGTTGACGCCAGCCTCTTCACAGGCGTCTGTTGTCATGACGCCGACACCGCCTCCGTTTGTAATAATTATGCAATTCTCATTTGTAGGGGGTGGCTGCATAGTCATCAGCTTGACCCAATCGAATGCTTCTGTCAGGTCCATAGCGCGGAGAGCACCACCCTGCCTAAAAGCTACATCATAAATTCTGTCTGTGCCCGCAAGAGAGCCCGTATGAGACGCTGCAGCCGAGGCTCCCTTCTCTGTTCTCCCCGACTTGATGACGACTACTGGCTTCTTCAATGTTATGCCCCTGAGCGAGGACATCAGGCGCCGCCCATCCTTTGCCCCTTCAATGTAAATTAGTACTGCCTTGGTCTCCTCATCCGAGGAGAAGTAGTCTAACATGTCTGCCTCGTCAAGGTCTGCCTTGTTGCCCATGCTTACCACGGCGGAAACACCGATCTTGTACAAGTTTGCCCATCCCATCATTGCTATACCAAGGGCTCCGCTCTGCGTCACGAACGCGATCCGCCCAGGATAAACTCGAGCTAGCCCGAAAGTGGCATTCATCTTGGACGGTGCATAGTACAGTCCGAAGACGTTCGGACCGAGCATTCTGATTCCATGCTTCCTCGCCGCCGATAAGACCTTATCCTCGAGTTCAAAATTGCCTACTTCTCTAAATCCTGAACTTATAACGATCGCTGCCTTTACACCCTTCTCTCCACACTCTTCCAATATGTCGGGGACATAAACTGCAGGAACCGCGATAACCGCTAGATCCACATCTTCAGGTATGAGTCTTACCGAGGCGTAGGACTTGAGGCCCATGATCTCTGCCCCCTCAGGGTTAACGAGGTAAATTCTTCCCTCGTAACCTCCGCTGATGATATTATACACAAGTTCATAGCCAATCTTCTTTGGGTTCCTTGATGCACCAATTATGGCAACACTCTTGGGGGAGAAGAGGGCCTTAAGATCATTCATATAATGGCACCTAATGGTAGATTTACCCCCCAATTATAGAGATAAACTTACCTATGGGATTTTTAATAAATGGGAAAGTGGAGAATGGAGATGGTTGAACTATTCAAAGTGCCCGACGATATACCTTTGGTCGGGACGGTGTACTTCGGCATAATCGACAGGGGAACGAATGTCCTACAGATTAGACCCACAACATGTTGCCCGCTTAATTGCATCTTCTGCTCAACGGACGCTGGACCAAAGAGCAAGAGGAGAAGGGCTGAGTACCTCGTTGAGCTTGACCATATATTGGAGTGGACAAGAAATCTCGTCAAAATTAAAGGGGAGGGCGTTGAGGCACATATCGACACGGTGGGAGATCCTCTGACTTACCCTAATATAGTCGACCTTGTGCATAGAATAAGCGAAATCAGGGAAGTCGCTACAATCTCAATGCAGACGCACGGGCATCTCTTAAACGAGAAATTAATCGAAGACTTGGATGATGCGGGACTTTCCAGGATAAACCTTTCCATCGATGCGCTCGATCCCTTGCTTGCAAAGAGGCTTGCGGGGACATACGATTACAATGTAAACCGAGTTATCGAGATGGCAAAGTACATCACCGAAAACACTAAAATCGATCTGCTGATTGCGCCTGTCTGGGTTCACCCACTGAACGACCTTGAAATGGAAAAGATAATTAGACTCGCCAAGGAGCTCGGCGCAGGTAGAAACTGTCCGCCGCTGGGCATTCAAAAGTGCGAACGACACAAGTTCGGAAGAAGGGTTAAAGAGATGAGGTTCATGACTTGGTACGAGTTCTACAAAAGGCTCAGGGAACTAGAGCTCAGGACTGGTACTAAGCTCATACTCAAGGCGTCAGACTTCGGGATAAGACCCGCCATTAGCCTCAAAGTTCCTTACCGCAAATGGGACAGGATCTCCGTAAATGTTATTGGGCCGGGTTGGTTCAAAGGGGAGAGTCTTGCGATCACCCGCGACAAGAGATGGGTCGTAACAGTGGTAGGTGTAGAGCTTCCTGTAGGAGCAGAATTACACGTTAGGCTTTTGAGGGTCAAGGACAACATCCTCGTTGCAACTACAAGCGGCTAACCTGCCCCGATCATTTTATTGGAAGTGCCCGCTCAAAATTGCAATTATATTTTATACAACACTTTTAATGCCGCTGCCACATATAATATGCAGAGAAGGGAATGCAAAAAGTGAAAGTGAGGGATAAAAAGAAGCTTACAGAGTCCGTTAGGGACTATGCACAATCCTTGGGTGCCGACATCTTTGGCGTTGCAGATCCCTTCAACCGATTGCTTCAGGCGGCACCCGAGGGACACCGTCCGCAAGACTACCTAAAGGGAGCGAAGTCCGTAGTCGTCCTAGGGATGGTTGTAATAAAGCATGTCCTCAATACAACACCAAGCACTATCTACAGCAAACACTACGATACAATAAACGAGTGTTTAAACGCCGCGGCTTATGGGGTCGCAAAGTTTCTTAAGAGAAGCGGATATGAGAGCATACACTTCCCCGAGACGGACAACTACAAAGTGCTCTGGAGGCAGTACGAAGCTGGCTACCAGAAGTTTGTTCCATCATTCAACCACATGGCTGCTGCTGAGGCAGCGGGTCTCGGAAAGAAGGGCATATGCGGCGTATTGCTGACTCCGGAATATGGGCCGAGGGTGCGCTGGATAAGCATAGTCACCGAGGCTCCTTTAGTTAAAGGAAATGCATTCTCTGGGGAGATTTGCTTAGAGAAGATCCAGTCGAATACATGTCAAAAGTGTGTGAGGTCTTGCCCGATAGGAGCGATTAGCGTGGAGGGAGGCACTGACGTGAGGAGGTGCTGGGTTTACTGGAACCAACTCAGGGACATGGGATCTGCATGCGGCGTTTGCATAAGGAACTGCCCTGTGGGAGAAAAAACTTGGCTTTCTCCAATACAAAGTAAGTAAAGAGAAAGCGTTCCGAATTTTGTCCTGCGAGAGCCTTAACCGATAAAAACATATTGAATGGAATGATCGGATTACTCTTAGCCGATCCTTTTCAAAAAAGTATCCGCCTAGCCAACCTCTTGATGGGGAAACACCATCCAATTGTTTAAATAACTCAAAAGAATAACTCCTCCAATATCATTTGAAGCTCTTCGGGGTACGGTTATTTATGAAAGCGGGCGCTACTGCTGGTCTACTCCTATCAACAATTATATGGGGCGTCTCTTTTCCGGTGGTAAAGGCTGCACTTGGAGAGATGGATCCGTTCCTATTTGTATTTTTAAGGTTCGGAATAGCTTCTCTAGTAGTTCTATGCTACTCAATTATCTTTAAAAAAGATCTCCGCAAACTCTTCCGCAGCAGGATATTATGGGTGCTCGGAATAACCAACGCCATAGGATTTGTAATGGAATTTTACGGGATGACCCTCACGACAGCGTCAAAGGCATCACTATTGGTTAACGTGAACGTCGTTTTTATGGCAATATTCGCAGCCCACCTCCTAAATGAGAAGATGACTGCTAGGACAATAGCAGGAATTCTCTTGGGGCTTATTGGTGTCGCACTCATAACGACCGAAGGAGATATATCACGTCTCAGTGGCGGTTCTGTCTTGGGGGACCTTATCGTATTCTTGGGCGGCATTGTCTGGGCATACTCAAACATATATAACAAGAGGGCTGCGACCGAACTTGGAATGAGCCCTATGGAAGTCACAGAGTCTATGACCCTCATCTCAACTCTTGGACTAATGCCCTTCCTATCCCTATCAACTTGGACTTTTAATATCTCTCCGCTCGCGATATCCTCCATAATATACTTGGCGATAGTCTGCACGATCTTCGGTTTCTACCTCTTCTATAGGGCACTAAGGGAGCTTACAGTGGTAAATACTGGCATCATACTCCTCTTTGAGATAGTGGTGGCAGTGGTGATCGCAAATATATTCTTGGGAGAAGTGATCCCTCCCATAGGATATGCGGGTGGGATCCTCATAGGCGCAGGGATTATTCTGGTCTCCTAAATCTTATTCTATATATATGAAATGACCGTAAAATATTGTCTGTATAAAGATTTGGAACAGCACCATACTGGTGTACTATGATGAAAGTCCTGCATAAAACATTAATCATTTTCTTAGTGACGACCTTCCTATTCTTAGGAGTAACTCATATTTATATCGAGGCTTTCGTAATGAAGGGTTTCTTGGAAAATGAAGCGATAGAAGTAGAAGACGAAATGGAGAAGGTTGCTCGCACAATTAATATGAAATTTGATTATTTAGAGAAAAGCTTGGTTGACTGGAGTACATGGGATGATACCTACCAGTTTATTGTTGATAAAAACGAAGAATATATCCGAAGCAACCTTCCAGATGACACCTTTATAACTCTTGATGTGAATCTAATGCTCTTCGTTAATTCCTCGAATGATGTTGTTTTTGGCAAGGCTTTAGACCTCTACAAAGGGGGGGAGTCTGTTATACCAGACGATCTGCTATATGAGATCCACTCGGGCACCTCTCCACTAATAGTCGGCTCCGGGACCTCTGGCTTCATCATGACCGAAAACGGACCAATGATGGTCGTGTCAAAACCCATTCTCAAAAGCAATAGAGATGGTCCGCCCAGAGGTTTCTTGATATTCGGAAGGTACTTTGACGAGAAACTGCTACAGTGGGTTGAGGACATGGCTGGGGTAAAAACCTCAGCGCATATAATCAAAGATTCGACTCCTCTTCCGACAGGAGTGATCACTGTAAAGCCTATAAACGAGAGATTTGTTGCTGGCACATTTACTATGAATGATATTTATGGCAGACCGATACTGTCGATCCAAGGCGAAATTCCAAGAATTCTTTACCAGCAAGGGAGGTTTGTAGCAACACAGTTTTTAATTTTATTTACTTTATCCTATATATTTTTAGAAGTTGTTATACTCACATTGATGAATTTTTCAGTATTTTCAAAGTTAAAGAAACTAGAAGGTTATGTCAAAAGCGTGAGAAGGGTTCCAAAACAAATAGATAGATTGACTTTGAAGGGCGACGATGAGCTTTCAGAGCTCGATCGGTCTATTGATGAGATGTTAAACAGACTCGCCGAGACCCAGAAGTTAACGGAATCTGAAAATAGGTTTCGTAACATATTTGAAAGTGCTGGAGTTGCTCTTGCAATGGTCAACAAAGACATGGTAATAACTCTTACAAACAATCTATTTGGAAAACTTACAGGCTATACAAGAGAAGAAGCTGAAGGAAAGATAAATTGTGCCGCCCTCCTAAATGATGAGGATTACCTCTCATTTCTTTCTAATTATCAAAAGGTTATGGAAGAGAGAGGTTTGGCTACATTTGAGGCTAAAATTAAGGACAAATACGGGAATATAATATTTAGTTTGATCTCTATCGGCATTGTACCAGAGATCAATGAAGCAATATTGTCGATCACCGACATTACAAAAAGGAAGATATTGGAAGTTGGCTTTGCAGAGCTTTTTGAGGAATTGAAATGGTTAGGAGAGATCATCGACAAGAGCCCTGCCATTGCATTCGTTTGGAAGAATGAGGAGGGTTGGCCAGTGGAGTATGTGTCTAACAACATTCAGCAGTTCGGCTACATGCCCAAAGACTTCACGAGTGGGAAGATAAAATACGCACATATAATTCATTCCGATGACCTTGAGAGGGTAGCAGAAGAGGTGAGAGACTTCACATTAAAGGGTCTTGAGGAGTTTGCACAGGAGTACCGAATCGTCACCGCAGGGGGAGATATTCGATGGGTTTACGATAGAACTTGGGTAAGAAAGAACGATGAGGGGTTGGTAACTCATTACCAGGGCGTAGTTTTGGACATCTCGGAAAGAAAATGGATGGAGGAACAAATAAGGAAATACTCGGAGGAGCTCGAGAGGTACTCCAAGTACCTGGAGGAGCTTGTTGAGGAGAGGACCAAGGAGTTGAGGGAAAAGGATAGGCTCGCAGCCATAGGTCAGACCGCGATCATGGTGGGGCACGACCTCCGAAATCCACTTCAGGTCATGAAAAACATAGTATACCTCTTGAGTGAAAAGATCACGAAGGCTGATTTTGATCCAAAATCAAAGACTGAAATCCTCGATAGACTTAGAATTATGGACAGACAGATATGGTACATGAACAAGATAGTGCTAGACCTGCAGGACCTTTCCAAGGAGAGGAAAGTCGCTCCAACACCTATGAATCCAAAACCGCTCTTAGAAGAGTTAGTGGAACAGGTCCCTTCTAACATTAAGGTAGTAATGAATGTGGACGAAAAACCCTCTGCATTCCTTGACGAGTACATCCTCAGGAGGGTATGTAGTAATTTGATACTAAATGCGATCCAAGCCATGCCAAATGGGGGCACTCTTACAATAACTGCTAATACTGAAGGAGATCACTTCGTCATAAGGATTGGTGATACTGGCTCTGGAATACCAAAGGAAATCCTAGACCGATTATTCACGCCATTCTTCACGACAAAAGCAAAAGGGATGGGACTTGGTCTGGCAGTATCGAAGAAGCTCGTGGAGGCTCATGGAGGGACCATATCTGTGGAAAGCGAGGTTGGAAAAGGAACGACTTTTACTATCAAAATTCCTCAGAAAAGATAAAGTGTAGGGCATAGTGTCAGAAAGCCTATCTTTAATACTATCTAAATTGAAATAGTCGATAATTGGCATAATAATAAATCTAGCAGACAGCATACACTGCAATTTGATCAAAAATAAATTTTATTATTTACTTTCAGTCCCACCACTTTTTCTGGAGGGGCATTGCTATGATCTCCCT
>JAOAJN010000039.1:254-515 GCA_026414165.1 Candidatus Methanomethylicaceae archaeon | reverse complement strand
CCTCCAGCCAGGAACCCCTTGACGTAGCGCAGGTGCTCCTTGACGGTCGCAGGCTGCTCGTCCAGGTCTACCCTCAGGAAGGCCTCGAACTCCCTTAAATGCCCATCAATTTCCTCACCATCGTACCGTACGATGTTAACAGGCAGATACATAGTTGGGAAATTGCTTGATCTTGGCGGTGAAAATTGCTTCTTTTGATGAAACTTTTCTTGATAAGAAAAGGTTCTGGTGGACTGGGTGGGATTTGAACCCACGACCCCC
>JAOAJN010000039.1:0-244 GCA_026414165.1 Candidatus Methanomethylicaceae archaeon | reverse complement strand
ACACAATCTGTGGCAAAATTTAAACTTTGTTAGATGGAAAAAGATAAATTTGTAAGACCTTACTTTTTCAGCGAGGGCTCGTAGCTCAGCTTGGTATGAGCACTCGACTGATAATCGAGTGGTCGAGGGTTCAAATCCCTCCGGGCCCACTTCTTAGGACTTGCCCCTCTTAATCTCAACCATTTTGATTCTGAACACTAAAGTCTTTCCGGATAATGGATGATTGCCCTTTACACCATATCCT
>JAOAJN010000038.1 GCA_026414165.1 Candidatus Methanomethylicaceae archaeon | reverse complement strand
CAGGGTTTGGGCGCATGGACATTCTGGAATTTGAACATGATCGTGCGGTTATCCAAGTTTATGATTCGTTTGAGTGTGAGCTCGGAAAAGGCAGGGTAGTTCCTTATAGCCACCTTGTCAGAGGCATTATAGCAGGCACTCTCTCTGAGATCTTCGAAAAAGGGTTTACCGTTGTGGAGGAGGCGTGCATAGCCAAGGGCGACCCCTCGTGCAAGTTCGAGGCTTGGGTTAAGATTTAAAATGCAATTCCTTCATCGCCTTTAATTATAATGCCAGAGCAATGGTACAAAGCTTTTGATTGTGAGGGCGACAAGTGAAGGCTTCAAGAGGGCAGAGGATTTGAAAGTCAATCCTCATCCACAACGGCAAGCGACTTATCCCGCAGAGCGACAACTGCGAATGCAAAGGCTGTCAGCACTGCCGATATCGCACTAGTGTATTTTTCTATAAGGGCGAGGGAAACCGTCTGTGAAGAGATAGTAAATTCGTATGTAAGAGTCTCCCCGAGAGCTATCT
>JAOAJN010000037.1 GCA_026414165.1 Candidatus Methanomethylicaceae archaeon | reverse complement strand
GGGCACGATCTCCGAAATCCACTTCAGGTCATGAAAAACATACTTTACATCTTAAATGAAAAACTTCAGAATAATTCTCTCGATCCAAACTCAAAGAGCCAATTTTTGGAGAAGTTTAAAGTTATGAATAATCAGATATGGTACATGAACAAAATAATAATGGATCTGCAGGACCTTTCCAGAGATAGATTACTCGCACCCACACTCATTAATCCCAAGAATCTTTTTGAGGAAATAATTGAATATCAAAATGTCCCTCCGAATATCAAGGTCCTAGTGGATGTTGATCAAAAAATCTCAGTTTATCTAGACGACTATGTTGTCCGAAGAGTGTGTAATAAACTGATTCTGAATGCGATTCAAGCCATGCCAAATGGAGGGACACTCACGATAAAAGGAAAGATCGAAGGAAAGAATTTTGTGATACAGATAAGTGATACGGGCGTGGGAATACCAAAAGAAGATGTAAGCAAATTATTCACACCTTTCTTCACTAAAAAGGCAAAAGGGATGGGGTTAGGT
>JAOAJN010000036.1 GCA_026414165.1 Candidatus Methanomethylicaceae archaeon | reverse complement strand
ATTGTGATAAGGAGAGCAACCAGAATCGCCAGAAATATCATTATTAAGTTCAGCACATCAAAGCCCAGCAAAATAGACATCAGAAAAGCCCCGACCAAATAACCTACGGCATACATCAAACCCCAGTGACCCATAATCTCTATTATGGCAATCGCCATCATCAGCAGCAAAAATTTATACTCAATGATCAAAAACAAATCGCTTGTTGTCCAAAGCGGGTCTAATTGTGGGTTATTGACCACGAGTGCCCCTCCAACCTCTAGAGGAAATGCTAGGGCAACCCCCAACAGCACATCTTGGACCGCCGCTCCCAGCCCACCCTCGCCCTCGCGCATAACTAAACTCCCAGAAATGAAAATCCCAATTTTCCGTCAGATCTTATTATTCACAAACTACTTAATTCTACCGCGGCTTGAGTTTTTAATTATAAACTCCTCTCTACATATTTTGGGGTTTTAGAAATATTTTCCTTTTTCTATTTGCTGGTCGCATTTTTCATGGCGGGCCCGCTGGGATTCGAACCCAGGACCTCAGGC
>JAOAJN010000035.1 GCA_026414165.1 Candidatus Methanomethylicaceae archaeon | reverse complement strand
TGTCAACAGAGCCCCAACAAAGGAACTAATCACTCAAGACCATGGCTACATCGGGTACCGCGTCAGGGGAGTACGTCAAGTCCAATTTTGCGGGACTTATAATATAAAACAAATCCCGAATCCATTTTTCGGCATATGTTAGGATATAAGTAATTGAGAAATGGCATATCATAGCCAAAACTTCCCGAATTTCATGATGCATAATGGAAAATGGTGCCCGAGGCCGGACTTGAACCAGCGACACTCCGGTCTTCAGCCGGATGCTCTCCCAGGCTGAGCTACTCGGGCAACGCTCGACTATTGATGCCTGGGTTTAATAAGTTTTTTTGGGCATATTTTTATCTCCTTCCAGCTCCCAATAATTATGGGGCAATGATCGCTCAGAGTTAATTTGACCGCGAGGGATGAAATCAAGGCGTTTGCGATAGCCCCCTATGGTCATTTTTGAAAAATATCGCATGTTCCGAAAAGTTAAATATCCCCTGTGCAAAATGTTCACAAAGTTGCGGCCGTAGTCTAGCCTGGTCTAGGACGTTAGCCTGCCAAAGGCTAATGCCTGTAGAACGC
>JAOAJN010000034.1 GCA_026414165.1 Candidatus Methanomethylicaceae archaeon | reverse complement strand
GAATAGGCTTAGGTGTGACAACCATTATGTCTGCAACGACTTTTCATTTGGCATTGCTCAGCGGCATCCCTCCCATAGGTTACCTTACTTTTGCTGATAGAATGATGCTTTTAATATACGCGATTTTCCTCTACAACCTTTCTGCCTCAGTTTATATTATGAAACTTGTAGACGCGAAAAAAGTTGATGAAGCGCAAAAATTCAACAAAAAAGCATTAAAACTATTAGCTATTCTTATAATAGTCTTAGTAATGGTTCAACTGTTTGCCTAAGCACAATAACCTTCTAATTATAGTGGGATTACGTCAGTGTTGTTTTCGCCTAATCTAAATGGAAGCGGGCCCGGAGGGATTTGAACCCTCGACCCTCAGGTTTATCCCTCAATGGTTAAGAGCCTGCTGCTCTACCATGCTGCTCCGAAACATATTTAAATGTTCTCGTCTGAGCTACGGGCCCTAGTCCGTTGGTGTAATTGAGTGATAAAAACTTTTCCCTTTATACTGTTTAAGCGTCGAGAAGGATACTTGAGAGGCATTTAAAATTAAGCTTTATGACAGTTTACGTATCAGAATTCAAACCTCTTTCCCCTTTACAC
>JAOAJN010000033.1 GCA_026414165.1 Candidatus Methanomethylicaceae archaeon | reverse complement strand
CATATAGAATAAAACCTATCTATTGCAAAACATTTTCAAGAGCCAGAGAAACACTGAACCACAGTCCTCGAAAAATTAATATAGCACGCAACTGCAGTACGCACCGGCAGCCCGGTCGTCTAGCGGTCAATGGGGGTAAGGCTTAGATCCCGACTAGGGATGGCGGGCTCTGGATCCCGTGCGAGAAGAAACCCGTTGACGAGAGTTCGAATCTCTCCCGGGCTACCATTTTTTCTACATGCTTAATCTCTCAGTTCTAGCATGTGCTTTTCCGGAACATGTTTAGGCTTAAAAGCTTGGTTAACGTGGTTATAGTGATGAACCCTGAGCTCAGGAAACGGTTCATAGATTCAATAGAATATCTTAAGAAGCTCGACTTCTTTCAGGATTACTCTCACTTATCCTCCGAGGAAATTCTCGAGAAGATTTTCAGCGGAGAGATAAATTATATGTATTGGTGGAGGGAATGGGGTAAGGAGCGCCATCCAGCTCCTTTATGGGGACGGATTCTAAGGAAGTCAATAGAGAGGGATGAGAATAGCTGGATGAAGTCAAGTAACGCTGAGATAGACTATTGCATAATCCCATTCGATACGAAGAGGGCTATAGAGGAGGATATAGAGACGATGCTGGGA
>JAOAJN010000032.1:310-683 GCA_026414165.1 Candidatus Methanomethylicaceae archaeon | reverse complement strand
GCTTGTGGTTTATTAGACCAGCGGATACATCAATTCCAAGAATAGGGGTGGCGAAGGACTTTCCCGCAAGAACCATTCCAAGTAAAAGCGCCAGCTTCTTCATAGCTCACCTCCCAGTAAATGATAGGATATTATACCTTATTTTTCTTGCTTTGTAGAAATTTTAAACAAAACGCCCGCTACCCACACCCACTTCCAACAGTCTTCCACAGGGTAGCTCCAAACTTTATACAGGTCAAAAACTTGCATGTGTTAAACTATAATCCATGCTCTGGAAAAGCTCTGCGGTGCACATATCAAAGCTCGTAAAGAAAGGGGAAGTAAAGCCTCAGGAGGTCATCCAAAGTTTCTACGAAAGGTTTGTTCAGACGGA
>JAOAJN010000032.1:0-300 GCA_026414165.1 Candidatus Methanomethylicaceae archaeon | reverse complement strand
GCGGTAAAGGATAACATAAACGTGCTTGGCTTTCCTACCACCTGTGCCTCAAAAATACTTCAAGGCTACGTGTCCCCTTACGATGCCACCGTCATAGAAAGGCTAAAAAGAGCGGGAGCCATTATAGTAGGCAAGACCAACATGGACGAGTTTGCCATGGGCTCTTCTACGGAGTACTCCGCCTTTTTCCCGACAAAAAACCCTTGGGACTTAGAAAGGGTACCGGGTGGCTCCTCTGGTGGTTCTGCGGTAGCGGTTGCGGTAAGGTCTGCACCCCTCTCTCTTGGCTCGGACACGGGC
>JAOAJN010000031.1 GCA_026414165.1 Candidatus Methanomethylicaceae archaeon | reverse complement strand
GTTCCATAACAATCATGGTCATAGTAGAGCGCACTTTATCGAGCTGCCTTATTTTCTTAGTTACACACTCCCTCAATTTCTCCAAAGTATCTGCCTCAAGAATGGCCACTAGATCGTATACTCCATAGACCATATATGCTTGCTTAACTTCTGAAATCTTCTTAATATTTTCAAGTACTTCCTTGTCGGAGCCAGCTTCTACATTGATTAAAACGAATGCAAGAGGCATAATCTATCCCATATAATCTTTGGGAAATCAATTATTTAAATGGTGGGGCTGGAGGGACTTGAACCCCCGACATGCGGGTTTCCCCGCAGCTCCAGAAGCACATCATCCCTTATGGTCATAGCCAAGATAAACCTCTGGAGCCCTTAACGAGGCGAGGATTGTCCTCACCTTGCCGTCATACCTTGCTAGACCACAGCCCCACCAATATAAGGAATAAAGAAATATTACTTATAATTTTTACGAAAAATTTGGCTTCCCAACAAATGACTTTTAAGGTAAAATATAATTCCAATAATCCCAATTAAAATGCAGAATAAGTATATTTCTAAAATTAAGGAAGGATTGTAAAATGGATTTATTTCAATTGAATAGAGGGGCATGATATCTTCATATAGTGGGGAGTAGGACATGAAGTAACGTCCCAAAAATGCCTGCAACTATAAAGGACTTAAGAGC
>JAOAJN010000030.1 GCA_026414165.1 Candidatus Methanomethylicaceae archaeon | reverse complement strand
TTGGCGCTTTTCTTGGTTTAAGACCGCACATCTCTTTTACATGGGCGATCCAGCAGGTCTTTGGAGTAAATCCATACTTTTCCTTAACTCTTTCTTGAATCTCATAATAAGTAGCCATAAGCAGCCACTTTTACACTCTTATTGTTCATTTTTTAATTAGCCCTTACTCCTCCGCTCGAGTTCGCCAAATTAAAAAAGCACTCGATCCTTCTAACTACTAAAGGAAATGGTGCCCCTTGACGACGATGGTGGGTCAACCCTTTACCTTCCTATCCCTCCCGCCCCTTTCCTTTTTCCTCCCGCCTCCCTTTCGTTTCCTTTTCGTTTAGCTTTTGTTTCGATTTTGTTTCGCTTTCGTTTTACCATCGCCCTCTTTAGCGTAGCCCCTTCGCCGCACCCGCACCCGCGCCTGCCTCACCATCAGGCGGGCGAACGGGAACGGGAAAAAGCGGGGGTTGACCCAGAACGAAAAAGGTTAAGTCTGCGCCAGGGGGGTCGCGAGGAGTTCCTGCCGTATACCAGCTCCATGTTTCTCTTCCACAGCTCGAACTTTATGGGCTCCTTAATCTCTTTGAATAACTCCATCAGCCCCTCAATTACATTCTCATAAACTAAAGATCCGGGACCGAAGCGTACGTTGAGATCCTCAGCCGTCGGAACTCTGCGCCTACTGAATAGGTACGCATCGAGGA
>JAOAJN010000002.1:494-161829 GCA_026414165.1 Candidatus Methanomethylicaceae archaeon | reverse complement strand
TTTGCTTCGGTGGAGACCTTATAAATTAATTAAAATAAAAATTATGAAATGCTATCATTAAAAAGGACTTCCGTTGTCCCACAAACTCAATTCAAAGCCCTGCAACTCCTCTACAAGCGCCTCTTCGTGCCCCTTGGGCAATATTGCCAGTATCCCGCCCTCTCTCCCATCGTACCTATTCAACCCTTCCAGTATCGCCTCAAATGGCTGTAACTGCACCCCGAATTTTTTATAGCTCTCCCTGATTATGAAAAACATCTTTTTGGCTCGAACGAAGCCGGCGCAGGATACAAAATGCCCTACGCCGTCCCTCCTCCTCAGCCCAAGTCTTGACAAGTTAATATCCCCCTCAAGGGCTAACAGCCTTCTGTTAAGATCTGGTCCCTCCAATAGGTGCTTAGTGTTAAGGTTGAATATGAGCTGAACATCTCCAATATTTGCGAAGACTCTAATCAGCACCTCGAGCCTCTCTCTGTCCAGAAGTGGTCCCAAGGATCTGTCGGTGGTTTTCACGGGTAAAGCTACGAGCCTCCCCTCAGAGATTGTCTCTATGGCATGCTTCATGCCCGCCGCGCTGGTCCCAAGTTCGGCTGGAGAAGTGGTTTCGGCAAGGGGGTATTTGTACAATCTGCCCTCGCCCATATTAACGCGTGTACTTGCGAGGTAAGCCACATATTCCTGATCTACAAAATTTCCACCATGTTGTCTGAAACCTAGTGCCCTTAATATGTATGCTGCTGCAAATGGTCCGCAAAGGTTCTCCTTCTGCTCCCCTTCCTTTAGGTACTCTAAATCGACGGTCTTGGCATCGCCCAAAAAAGTGATCGGAAGATCAGAGATCCCTTCGAGATACCAAGGCTCATACATAGGTCAGTCCAACACCCTAAAAGATCGGTATGTAGATCCTCCTCTCCCAATCAGTGACTATCGAGTGGTACTCGTCCCACTCAGCCATCTTCATCTTCACGAATTCCCCGATCAGCGTAGCCCCCAAGCCCTCCACGATGACTCTATCTTTGGTAAGCGCATCTAGCGCCTCCTTCAGGTTGTTGGGCAGGGGCTCCGCTTCCTTTAGGGTGTAGGCGTCGACCTCCACTGGCTCGCCAGGGTCTATCCCTTTTTTTATGCCGTCCAAGCCCGCCAACAAAGTCGCCGCTATCATTAGATATGGGTTGCAGGCGGCGTCTGGCACACGGAACTCTACCCTCATGCCTCTGCTCTCCATACCGGACCTTATGGTCGGGACTCTCAGCGCGCAGGATCTGTTGTTGTAACCGAAAGTTGCATGAGTCGGAGCCCAAGACCCGAGCCTGAACCTCTTGTAGCTGTTAACCGTTGGGCACCCTATGGCCGTAAGCGCCTTGATGTGTTGCTTTATCCCACCAGCAAAAAGGTACCCGATCTCGCTAAGCCCATGTGGATCGTTCATGTCATAGAACACATTTGCGCCAGAACTGTCAATCATGCTCATGTGCAGGTGCAGCCCGCTGCCCGCAAGCTCCGAGAAAGGCTTTGCCATGAAGGTGGCTTGGAGCCCTCTGAGCAAAGCGGTCCCCTTCACGACATCCTTCAGCGTCAGGAAGTTCTCCGCAGCCTTCAGTGGTTCGGCGTGTCTGAGGTTGACCTCGTACTGACCAGGACCATACTCCTTTATCACCCTCACCACGTCGACGCCCATTGCCTTCAAAACTTTAACCCACTCTTGTATCAACTCATTACCGGCATCGTAGCCTTGTGTGCTGAAGCACCTGCTACTGTCAAACGGCTCATACCTCCCCTCGACTGATTTCAGTATGTAGAACTCAGACTCGCAGGCTATCTGTGGAACAAGACCTAGTTCATCCCTGATCTTTCCAACGACCCTCTTGAGAATGGATCTGGTGCAGAGCTCCCAGGGCTTACCGTCCCGCCTCACCAAGTCACAGTACGCCCTAGCACTCCCCGGAGCGTAGGGCAGTGGCACAAGAGTCTCAATGTCGGGTATTAGAAATACATCGTCCGCCTGAGGTCCGAATGCAGGCTCTGGCACTAGGTGATCGAGCGTCGAGAAGGACTGCATAGCCTTAGTTAATCCAATCCCGTTCTCCAGCATGTCTTTAAGGTGGTCTATGTGGGCGGACTTTGCCCTAATTACCGCATCAGTTCCAACATAAATGAATCGCACGATCTTTACTCCACAATCGCTCATCATCTTCAAAATGCCGTCACTTTTCGACAATTTCTGCGAACACCACCAGCATTTTCGTTAAAAAGAATTTAAAAAGTTCGTTCTTTGCAGATGTAGTACTTCGTTGCGATGTAAAGTAATGCCACCCATGCTATACCCGCGATGAGATCTATGATGGAGTACATGAATGTGAAGACTATGACTACAATTATGCCGATGAGCCCTATTATGGGTGTTATTGGGTACAGTGGGATCCTCCACTTCAGTTGCTGCACCTCCGCGGCGTACTTCTTCCTGTAGACGAATACCGCAGCCAGAGATATCAGCCAAGAGATGCACCAAGCGAAGACAAGTTGGAGCGCCAGCGTCACGTATACGAAGTTCGGGTCAAACCAGCCTAGAAGGACCAACAACTCCGAAATTATCAAGGTTATGACAGTGCCCATCACTGGAGCCCTTGTTGTCTTACTAATCGAAGATAATGACCTCGGTATCCTGTAGCCTGCCCTCGCAAGTGCGTAGAGGCTCCTTGGGGGCGCATACATCGTGCCCATGAGCAGACATGTGGCGGCAGCCAGCCAAGCAGCGAGGTTCATTATTGTTGCCGCAACACCGCCGAACAGATGCTCCGCCGCAAGTGTGTATGGCGAGATCATATTCTCTGCCATCTCTGGGACCAAAGAATAGGGTATGCTACCTACAACCACGATCTGGCTAAGGGTATAGACCGCGATGAAAGTTACAGAGGACCACACAAGTACCTTTGGCAAGTTTATTGCACTTTTAGTCTCCTCGCCCGCGTACACCACTGTGGAGGCGCCCATGTAGGCATAAGCACCCATTGGGATCGCGAAGATCATGCCAATCATACCGTTGGGCATGAACGGTGTGAAGTTGTTGGGATCGGTTAAGGTGACGCCCGCAACGCCGAAGATGATCATTATTATGACCAGTGATGCCGTGAGTATGAACTGGAATGTCGCGGAGACTATGACCCCTGCTATGTTGGCAAGTGCAAATATAAGGTTCCAGACGAGCGCGAAGATTATCTGCCATTCTACACCGTTTAGTCCAAGGAGCTGTTGGGTGTAGGCTCCAATCGCAAGTCCCGTCGAACCGCCTGCTATAATCCAGCCTATTGCGAAAGATAGGTTTGATATGACGCCCCACTCCTTCCCCAGTAGCCTTTCACCCCAGAGCTGTGGTCCTCCGGCGCTCGGCATGCCCACTGCCAGCTCGCCGAACGAGATCATCAAGAAAGCCTGCAAAATTCCCGCGATCAAAAATGCCAATATTGAAGAGGGTCCTGCTTCTGAGAAGGCGCTGCCCATCAGCATGAAGATCCCGTCGCCTACAACAGCGCCAACGGCAATTGCCCACAAGTACCAAAAGCCCAACTTCTTTGCTAGAGAGGCTTGTTGAAAAGTCCCTTCAGTTTTATTTGTTGGTTCGTTTTCTTGGCTCATATGCCACACCTTTTAATGAAAGTCGAATAGAAAATAAATAATATTTAAAATTTTCCCATTAAAAAATTTAAAAAGTCTTTAATGGTTTTGGAATACCGTTGAAGAAGTGGTTTATTGAGCCCTTGAGAGATAAGTCCTTATTGCCAATATTATGGGCACGCCCACAACGGCTCCTAGGATTGTTATCACGCTCCTCTCTACGAGTGTGACCGGGAGTACTGCCATGAAGAAACCCGGGGTCGGGCTAAACAAGGCCAAAAAGATTAAGTTGCCTAACATCTGCCCAGCCATAGTCGAAGGATAGCTCACAATTAACATTCCTAAGAAGAGCCTTCCTTTGTTCTCGGAGTTTAGGAGATCTGCGATCCTCTCTCTCAGTGCCAATATTAGCCCTAAACCGAGCAAGTGCGGTATTGCATATATTGGGATGGACTGCCCGACTGGCGTGGCATACCATACAATTAGTATCCCTCCCATAACAAATGATGAGATGAGCCAGCCCCTTAGCCCGAAAAGGCTCTTCTTTGCTATAGTAGCTGCCATGAACGATGAGACCAGCGCCAGCGGCGTAAACAGAATGGCTGTGCCCCCTCCCGTGAGCGTCCTACCCACCACCGCACCCACGAATGCTGCAAGCGGTCCAAGCGCAGGTCCCAATGCTACCCCGTAGCCCATCTCCAGCGACCTAGTCAGTCTGATGTCAGACCCTGGCACCCCTATCACGGGGAACCCGGGAAGTAACCCCACTACCGCGTAAATTGCTGCCAGAAGCGCCACAATCGTTATACTTCTTGCCCTCAACATATGTTACCTTTCCTGAACTGCCTTATTTCTCAAAATTCCGATCTTTTCGATGTACGCCTCAACAACGTCCCCGTCTTTGAGCTGACCGATCTTTTCTGGCGTTCCGGTAGCTATGATCGCACCTGGCTCGAGTGTCGTGAAAGCGGAGATATATTCCACGATGGTAGGCACATCGAATATCATTTCCTTAGTATTAGATTTCTGCTTGATCTCACCGTTGACCCTGAGTTCTAAGTCTAATCTCATCGGGTCGCCTATTTCATCGTGGGTAACTATGACGGGTCCTATGGGGGCAAACGTGTCGAAGCTCTTGGACCTTAGCCAAGGTCTTGAGAGGGAGAAGTCCTTCGCTTGTATATCTCTCGCTGTAATGTCGTTCAGTATAGTGTAACCAAAGATCCTATCATAAGCCTCGGCCTTTTTGATGTACCTCCCGCCCTTGCCAATCACAATCGTCAGCTCCACCTCATAATCGACCCTGTTGGAGACCTTTGGTAGTATAATTTCTTCATCCGGTCCTATTACAGAGTTTGAGGTTTTTAGGAAGACTATCGGGACCTCAGGTATGGGTCTGTTAAGCTCTGGGGCATGAGACCTATAGTTGAAGCCAAGGCAAAAGACCGAGGGCGGTCTGAGTATTGGTGCCCTCAATTTTGTTTTGTCAAGCCTAACGGCCTCACCACTCTCGGCCATAGCCTTGAGCGTGGTATTCGATATAGAGTCTGCCTCCTCTTTTAGTAGGGCCAGTCCCTTACCATCGATCCGCTCTATGAAAGGCAAGAGGTCCTTTGCATTATGTAGGTTTAAAGATCTCAGGCATAGAAATGAGGTTAATTTTATGGCATAGTCTCCTTTGATTAAACATGGGAACGTCTTATTTTCACACTCGCATGTTGCAAACTTCATCATCCTCACCATTGCGGTTGATATTAAATGCGCATTTATTTTAATATTTTGAATCTTTCAAACGCGAGCCCCCGTCTTGAGACCCCCTCCCATAGGGAGAGGGGGTAGTTAGCTTTGTTATTATTCCAGACGAGGCATTTAAGCCCCGTCTGGGTTGCGGATCCGCAAAAAGGAAAGTTGTGGAAAAAGGAGGAATCCGCAAGTTCTCCTTTCGGGAGTCTTATTAATAACAACTTGTTTGAACAAAATGAACAAACAATCTTTTTTATAAAGCTCGAATTCGCCTGGCTAACGATCTTGTCAATCGCCTCGGTCCAGCTTCGTGATCAACTCCTCCGTCGTAATGATCTCTGCCCCGTAGAGTTTTTTTATGTAGTTCACTGCCCAGTCGTTGTCCTTAGGGTCGAAAGTAGCAACGGCGTCTCTTGGCACTACGAGTTTATATCCTCTATAGAATGCGTCTGCGGCTGTATGACTCACACATATGGAGGTGTCTATGCCCGTGAGTATGAGTGTGTCAGCGCCCAGCTCCCTAAGCAGGATCCCCAGATCGGTCTGGAAGAAGCCGCTGTACCTCCTCTTTCTTACCAAAAAATCTCCTGGCTCCGGTCTCAGCTCCTCAATGATCTCTGCACCCTTTGTCCCTGCCAAGGCATGTGGGCCCCAAACCTTCAGCTCCCAATCGATACCTTGGTAGTGGGCGTCGCACACATATACAACGGGGATCTTTAGGCTCTTGGCTTTGTTTATGAGCTTTTTGATGTTGGGGACGATCTCTTTAGCCGCAGGGCTGGCTAAAGCCCCATGAACAAAGTCGTTCAGCATATCTATTACAATTAGAGCCGGTCTCATAGCAACATGATTTTTTTGCAACTCTATAAATAACTTGCTAGCCACCGCCCAAGATCTTTAGGAACCTTTGGGCATCCTGAGCCATGTTTAGATTGTTGAACATTATGTAAACCCTCTCCGCCCCCTTTATCTCCTTTAGAATTTGTAACAACCTCCTAAGATCCTCGTCGGTGTATGTATAGCTGTAGTTTGTCTCTCCGCCGCCTATCCCGTGGAGCCTGAAGTACAAGATATCACTCTCCAGAAAAGGCATCCTCCTGAAGGGATCGACCACGTGGATCAAAGATAGCTCCCTACAGAGAGCCCTTACATCATCAGGTCTCTGATTCCACTCGCCTCTAGGCTCCCACCCTATCCCAATCCCTCGCCTTTCCACCGAGTTGAAAAACACCCGCATCCCTTCGATGGTCTCCGGAGATGGTTTGAAGGCTGGCGGCGTCTGTACGACCACGAACCTGACCCTGAGCACCTCACAGACCTTGAGTGTCTCCGCCCAAGCCCTAAAGTTCTCCTCGGTCGGTCTCAGAAACCCAAAGTTCTCAACCTTGCCCCACTTGGGCAGCCCCCCCGCCCTCCTCCAAGTTGGACTTGTGAATGGGTGTGTCAAAGCCTGCCATGCCTTGACCACGAACTCGAACCCGTTGGGTGCCTCATCCCTCTGCCTCTGCGCGGTCTCGACCTTCGGCAGCCTGTAGAAGGTGTCCTGTAGTTCTATGCAGCAGAAGGTCTTGTAATATGCAGATCTTCCGCCCCTCACACTCCATCCGCAAGTGCCAACCTTTACCTCCAACCTCTCACCGTTATTATTTGTAGATTAGCAACTATATCTTCTCTCTCGTACCAATAATTAAAATACAAACAATCGAAATATTATATGAAAAAGCCAAAATTGAGAAAAATTTCAGAATTTCGATAGTTTAGTGTAAACTAATTGGTTTTATTTTCTAGATTTTCTGTTTTTTATTTTACCGCTCTGAAAATTATCTGAGATCTACGCTCTTGATCAAGTCAAGGGTTGTAAGGTTGCTCATGCAGACTTGACTCCTTGAGAAGGTGTACAGGACGTCGTCTACGTAGAGGATTCTCCTTACGCCCTCCTGGTCGTTCTGATGCAGTATTATCCCCCTAAGAACAAATCCTCCATCTACAGTGAGGTTGAAGACACACGCCCCTCTGAAGTACCTGAGTACCGATTTGCCTTCGGACCAACTAATGGGGATCGAGAGCAGTTGCTTCCCAGGGCAGAATAGGAAAGCTTTCGGATCGTAGAGCACCTCGGAGTCGGAATAAAGGAATTCCATGCCGAACTTCGCCACTTCCTTCGGCGCCTTGACGTTGCTCACATCGAAAAGCGAGAGTTTAACATTATTCCCCTCCTTTCCAATACCTATAATATGGTCTTCGTCAAATGGATGGAGGTAGCTGGAGTAACCTGGTATCTTCAGGTAGCCCAGCACTGTTGGTGAATTGGGGTCGCTCAGATCGATGACAAAGAATGGGTCGACCTGCCTGAAGGTCACCAAGTAGCACCAGTCTCCCATAAACCTTGCCGCGTATATTCTCTCTCCGGGCGCAATATTCTCAACCGAACCAACGGTCTGCATCTTCATGTTCATGACATAAATGCCGTTCTCCGAGCCCAGAGACGTCCATTTTGTGGTTGCGATCCTGAAGTAGCCACCATACTCGTCCATGCTGTACTGGTTGAGGACATGACCGGGCACCGATCCGCTTCCATCAACCGTGATCTTCCCATTTTTCAGACTCAACCTGTAGACAATCGTCTCCTCTCTCCACTCGGTGATCGACTTCAGGTTGTATGTTATCACTATGGGTCGGTACCGATGCGCTACTAGGTACATGTTATCTCTCGACACGTACATGCAGGAAGAGGCTCCGGCTAAGAAAGTCTCGTCGGATGGCGGAACACTCTCATCCGCCACGTTGATTGAGATCACCGTGATGAATGAATACTGCCCTTCCTCGGAGTCTATATAGTAGATCTCTTCTGGCAGGACCTCTTTCGACAAGCTATCGCAGGTGTATGAGGGGAGTTCGACCCTCATCTCCTTTATTTCATAGTCGTAGGTATAGGGCCATTTGTTAGACACAATGTAGACGTACTCGCCTATCATCCTGGATCCGCTAACGCTCCCATTTATCTTCAACTCCCTAACGAGTACTGGCGAACTCCTGTCTGAGATGTCGCATATCTTAACAAACGATGTGGGAGCGGGTGGTGGATAAACCTTGGCAAAAATTACTGCCTGTGCGCTTCCGATGACCACAAGCCTGTCCCCGCGGATGTAGATCTGGGGCTGGTAAGCACCGTCGATCTTGATCTTTGATAAAACCTTGCTACCTTCGGGCGGATAGGCCCTCACAATGTATACGGTATCTCCAGACGATATGTAGATGTGCCTTCCGTCGCTCTTAACGATGTCCGCCTCATCAACCCCTGCCACTTGGATGTTCGTGGTGGAGTATGAGTTAGGATCAGAAGAAGAATAAGAAAAGGAAGAATAAACGTCACTATTGGATCTTTTGACACCGCCCTCCATGGTTTCAACGTCCAAAGTTAGGAAATTCTTTACGAGAATGTTTGAGCCGAGGACCCTTTCCCTGAGAAAAAATTCCAGCTCTTCCATCCCTGAGAAGCGCCTCAGGCTAGTTTTTGAGGGTTGATTTGCGGCATAAACTGAAACTGCAAATATTAGGAATATCAAGGACATGGATAAAATTATAGACTTCTTGCGGCGCTCTGATGTGCTCATACCACTTACCTGAATTACCCTCAACTCCAGATTATTTTATGCTATGGATTTGAACAACACATTCTAAAAGTAGAACGCATTACCGATGAACTAAAATAAAAGGATAGGCTAATAGGGGCTTTCATCAGCATCATTTATAAGAGTAGCTGAGACCAACCAAATTTAGCAGACCAATGAAGCTTCACGCCGATTTTTCAATTGCCCACCACGACCTCAAACCGACTCCAGATCACGCATCCTGCCCTTGCCAAACCTCCGACCTCTAACTCTGATCCAGTCAATTTAATTTTAGATAAGTTGAGGTTAAAGAATTGTGATTGTGATGCGAATAGAATAGTTTTCACGCACTTTAAGGCTCAGAAATAGTATTAAGAATAATTAAAAATGAAAATCAATAAGTCATTTTAGTACAAAGATATTTTGGAATGAGTATGCCTGAGGAAATACCATGGCCTTTTAGCAGGCTTTATGACAGATATGTCAATCGAGTTTTCGTTAAATGGTTTAAACAGATAGCAAAAGAAATTAATGATAAACAAATATCAGGCACAATTCTCGACATAGGCACAGGTCCTGGGCGATTGCCAATTGAAATAGCAAAGCAGGCGATCAATGTTAGGGTTTATGGAATCGACATCTCTGAGGACGCGGTGAGGATAGCAAAAAGGAATGCAGAGAAAGAAGGCCTAGCCAACAGGGTTAACTTCAAAGTTGGAAGCGCCTACAATACTGGCTTTGAGAATTGTTCCGTGGACTTGGTCGTCAGCACAGGAGTAATGCACCATTTAAAAGATCCTCTCAAGGCATTTAATGAGATATATAGGATTTTAAAATATGGAAAGGAGGCATGGATATACGATGGACGCAAAGATGCGACAAGAATCGAGATTGAAGAAACTATTCAGAGATTGGACATGATGGAGGACCTCCCCTTGCCGCTTTGGATCGTCGAGAGAATCTGGTCATACATGCACGTAGGGTATAAAACAGATGAGTATATCTCAGGTAAAATTGGAAGGGCTCTTGAGAGAAGTCTATTCAAGACTTATACGGTCCAAAAAGAGGGAGCTTACATAAGAATTGTGCTAAAGAAAACTTAGGATTTTAACGGAACTTCGAAAAACTCGCGCTTGTGACCATTTTGGGAAAAAGAATTTTATTTTAATTGTATAAGGTTCGACCCGTATCAATGTATAGTGACAGCTCTTCCCTGAGCCCCCCATGCCATTCCTTTCTACTCTTAAGCACATCACATATATTGCTCCATCTCAAGCCGTATTTTTCATTATGTCTATATTTTTATACCTCATTTTCTACCTCTGCTCCCTCATCTTGCTCACAAACTTATCATATGTGTACCTACACAACCTATCTGCATCGGCATTTTCCTCCCTAGGCACCCACTCAAAAACAACACTTTCGAAACTTTGGACCAACTCTTTTGCCCTTTCGTAGAGTTTTATTAAGCGCCTCGCCCTAACAGCGTATTCCCCGCGCATCTGCCTTATCACGAGCCGGCTATCCCCCCTCACAATTAAAGGGCCTCTATAGCCCATCTTTATGATGTGCTCCATGCCCTTGATCAGAGCGGTGTATTCGGCTACGTTATTCGAGACATCGTCGCCTAATATTCCGGCGCCCACAACTCCCCCCTCCTCATACAATTTTACACTATCCTGATAAACTACGAAACCATAGGTTGCAATACCTCCCGGATTATACGGCTCGCATAGCCCGTCAAACATCAAAATCATATGCATCCCCACTCTTTTGATTAAATATTGGATTATACGTATTCGCTATATTATCATCATCGTCCTCCTTACTATAAAATTCTTTTAATATGGTGATTGTTTTGAATATGCTGTTATCTCATAGGATTTTTTAGATTTCAACCTTTGACTTTTTGGAGACCCTTAAGAAGGTTATTATTCCATGGCAATTGCAAGCGGTTCCCACACAAAGCGCATATTTTTCCAGGTCCTTTGGCAGTCCGAAAAGTTCGCTGTAAACCTCCTTTCCGTCCAAAACTCCGACGCCTTTGTCGACCAGCTTACTTCTAAAGACCTTGTTGTAGGAGCAAAAACTCATCTTTGCCAGAATGGAATGCACAGGATCTAAAATCCTTTCGTTGGTCACTGGGCAGACTTCCGGCTCCTCGCACCACGGACTACAAATGAAATCCTTGGCATATGAGAGGACCAATGTTGCGGCATTTTTGTTATTAATGAGTATGATCTTCTTTGGAATTTCAACAGACGCACTCTTCAGCATCTCAAAGTCAGGCTCGACTAAAAAGCCTAGTTTGGAGAGCCATCTCGAGAATAGCATAGCCATGGAATTCCCTGGAATCGCGGGAACAATGATATCGGGAACGTTTCCGCCCATTATAATATTTATTGTATAGGCTACTGCGTCGTCCACAACCAGCCTTGCACTAACCCCGCACTTGGAAGGGTCGCTACAAACCATTCGTAGAGCCCTGCTAGCATGGCAATTTGGATCCTTATCCACAACTATAACGCGCCTTGATTTGTCCATCATCGCCTTAAGGGCAATACTCCCGAACTTTCCGCCTCCCAGCACCAGCGCCAGGTCATATAGCATTGCGAAACCTCCCAATTAATGTATTCTATTTCTAATTTAATTCAGATCCTGATCTAGACTCATAAAGTACCCTTTGATAAAATTCCGGAAAATTCTAAATCCAGCCGATCACTTATGATTTATTTGCCTCCCCCCGCTAATTTTTTGCTTATTGGCACGACTCCGCATACCACAAAAATGGCAAATCTATTATGCTATTGGCGAGTAGATTTTCTTGTGTGTTATTTATGAAGTGGGGAGAAGTCGAATCAGTAGTGATAATATTTTTGGGTTTAGTTGCTATGGGCTATGTAGAATACATCTACGGTCATAATGGCGGCATAAAAAAGGGGTACGACCTCGGGTTCTCAGATGGGTATCTTCTGGGAAACTCAAGTGGCTTCGAGTCTGGATTTATGAAAGGAAACTCTTTGGGCTACGGGCTTGGTAACGAGAGCGGCTACAGCTTGGGTTACTTGCACGGATATGCCAAATGAAACCTGACTGGCTACCAGCTTGGTTGTGAGGTAGGCTATAACGATGGCTACCAGAAAGGCGTTATAGACGGCGCTGGCACAGGATACCTGCTGAGAGACCCGACTTTCCTTGAAGCGCTCTCATTCTTGGCCAACGACAAGACTGACCGTAATCCGTATACCCCGTCTTACACTTGAATCAACTTCGCAGCCGACGTCAAGAACAATGCATTCTCAGCGGGATACAAGTGCGGCTTCGTATACATAAAGTTCAAGGACAGCGCCCACGCCGTGATCTGCTTCAATAAAACAAACCGCGGCCTCATATTTATTGAGCCACAATACGACGACATAGTCACGCTAAAGATCGGAGAGTCCTACGCGGCACAAAACGGTTATGTAATTCCCAGTTATGACGACAAAATCGTGAGCTACATAATCGTCTGGTAATGCCCAACAGACGAGACTATAATGATCTCGGCTCCCAATTGTACACTTTGCGATCCTATCTCCAAAACCTCAGCACCCCTCAAAATTTCATTATTTTTGCTATATTTTTACCTAAGAATCACTATCCTTATTTCCCTCCTCTTGTTATTTTTTTGAGGGCACTGCCATGTCAGAGGAAGACAAGGAACTAGCGGCAATAAAGTTCAAGAAGATGCTTGAACTTCAGCGTAAGTACGCCACCCTGCAGCAGAAGCCCCAGGCAAAGCCCGAGGTGGACGACCTTACACTTGTGAGGTCAAAGCTCACAGACAGGGGGCCTGAGGTTTTGGATGCTGCCCTGTCACAGTACCCAGAGGCAACGAGAGAGGTTGTCCGATACTTGGCGAAACTCTACAGGAGCGGAAAACTCAACGAGACCATCTCAGGCGAAGACCTCTACACGCTTTTCTGTGACCTTGGGCTTCGCGTCAGGCTCGAGACGACCATAACCTATCTAAAAGATGGAAAGCGAATGTCTCTCAGTGAGAAGTTCAGGCGCAGTGAATGAAGTCTTAACTGCCTGAAAAAGATCATTTGAATACACCAATCATGGAATTAATGCCGATAACCGTAATGGCTATAATGACAATAAGATATATATTTGTGTGCAATATATTAAATCCGAAATCTTAACCTCTGTTTGGGGTGGTGGTTCTTGGAGAACGCGCCAATGCAGGAACCCGTTGATCAAAAGACCGCAAAAGAAAATGAGGCTAAATCTATGGTTGAGCGCGAAAGAGCAAAAGAAAAAGACGAAAACAAGAAAATTGAAGCTCTTAAGGCGGCGCTTGAGCAAGAGAAAAAGCGCTCTGAGGACTACTTAAATCGCCTGAAGTACATGCAGGCTGATTTCGAAAATTTCAGAAAACGTATAGATCGACATATAGAGGAGATCAGGCGCCAGTCCAGCGAGAGGGTCGTTCTTGGTCTTTTGGATGTTGTGGACGAATTAGAGATGGCAATAAAAAATGCCAGGTCATTGGGCTCTGTAGAGTCGCTCATAAACGGCGTGGAGATGACCCTCAAAAAACTTAAGAAGGTTCTGGCTGGGGAGGGGGTCTCTCAGATCGAGTGTTTGGGAAAGCCCTTCGACCCCTCTATTCACGAAGTGGCATGTGTGGTTGATGGAGATTCTGACGGTTTGGTTGTGGAGGAGGTAAGGAAGGGTTATATGATGAATGGAAGGGTAATCAGACCCAGCGTGGTAAAAATATCAAAGAAATCAGAGTCAGGCTCAAAAGAGAAAGAAAAAGAGAAAGAGATAGAAAAGGAGGTCGACTCAAATGAGTAAAATCCAACCCGGAGAAAAAGTATTAGGTATTGATCTAGGGACTACGAATTCCGCAGCCGCCATCTTTGAGGGCGGCAAAGCTATAGTGATACCCAGCGCAGAGGGTCCAACCGTCGCCGGCAAGATGTTTCCTTCGGTTGTAGCATTTACCAAGGACGGCACACTACTCGTTGGAGAGCCAGCAAAGCGCCAGGCTACGGCGAACCCCGAAGGGACAGTCTTTGAGATCAAGAGGAAGATGGGCACTGACTACAAGGTAAAGATCTTCGGAAAGGAGTATACGCCGCAGCAGATCTCCGCCTTCATACTCCAAAAGATAAAGAAGGATGCAGAGACCTACCTTGGAACTCCTATAAAGAAGGCAGTGATAACAGTTCCGGCACACTTCAACGACAACCAACGCCAGGCGACGAAGGACGCGGGTGAGATAGCTGGTTTTGAGGTTCTTAGGATCATAAACGAGCCCACGGCAGCATGTCTTGCATACGGAATCGACAAACTCGACAAGGAGATGAAGATCCTGGTCTTCAGCTTTGGCGGCGGCACACACGACGTTACAGTCATGGACTTCGGGAAGGGTGTCTTTCAGGTTCTCTCCACCAGCGGAGACACTGAGACTGGCGGGGCAGACATAGACAAGGCGGTAATGGAATACGTGATTGAGGAGTTCAGGAAGGAGACAGGCATCGACCTTAGAACAGACAAGACTGCCATGGCGAGGCTCAAGGAGGCTTGTGAGAGGGCCAAGATCGAGCTCTCTACACTGATGACCACTGACATAGACTTACCATTCATATACGCCGACGCTTCGGGTCCAAAGCACCTACATATGACCCTAACCAGGGCGAAGCTAGAGGAACTCGCTGAGCCTATTGTAAGGCGCACCGAGAGGACCATAATGCGGGCCCTCCAGGACGCGAAGCTCACACCGGATCAAATCGATAAAATTATACTGATCGGTGGAACTACTAGAATGCCCCTCGTCCAGAGGATGATAGAGAAGTTCATGGGTAAGCCCGTAGAGCGGGGTGTCGATCCGATGGAAGCTGTGGCAATCGGCGCTGCCATCCAAGGAGCCGTGCTGACTGGAGAGGTTCGAGACATTCTACTTTTGGACGTCACACCGCTCTCTTTAGGCGTCGAGACCCTCGGTGGGATCTTCACAAAGATCATTGAAAGGAATACGACTATACCCTGCAGAAGGAGCCAGATATTCACAACAGCGACCGACATGCAGACCGCGGTGACGATCCACATACTCCAGGGCGAGCGACCTATGGCTGCAGACAACGTCTCCTTGGGAATGTTCAACCTTGAGGGCATCCCTCCTGCACCGCGTGGTGTGCCGCAGATAGAAGTCACCTTCGATATTGATGCCAACGGCATCCTGCACGTATCTGCCAAGGACCTTGGCACTGGCAAGGAGGCAAAAATCACGATTACTGCTTCCACAAAACTATCCAAGGAGGAGAAGGAACGCCTAATCAAGGAGGCAGAGCAGTTCGCTGAGCAAGACAGAAAGAAGAAGGAGCTCGCGGAAACCCTCAATATGGCTGATACTATGATCTACACAGCCGAGAGGACAAAGAGGGATCTTGGAGACAGACTATCACAGGAGCAGAAAGACAGGATCGACAAGACAGTTGCTGCCCTAAAGGAAGTTATGCCCACAAAAGAGATCGATAAGATAAAGGCGAAGATGGACGAGCTCTCGCGGACATTGCAAGAGATAGGCGCCACTGTGTACCAGCAGCAAGCAGCTCAGAGGGCGGCCCAGCAAGGCACGACCCAACAAGGTGCTGCCCAAGGAGGTCCCGATAAAACCCCCGGAGGAGAAAAGGTCGTCGACACCGATTACAAAGTAAAATGAGAGGGGAAGGGCGAAGATAAATAGAATATGAATAATAAATATAATCTTGGTTGATATACTCTATCCCGTAACTTTTTTTGTTGGTGGTTTGCATGGCAAGCAAGAAGGACTACTACGAGATCTTGGGCGTCCCAAGGAATGCCACAAAGGAGCAGATCAAGGACGCATACCGAAAGCTGGCCATGCAATACCACCCCGACAGGAACAAGTCCCCAGATGCAGAAGAAAAATTCAAGGAGATCTCAGAGGCATACGCAGTCCTCTCTGACGATGAGAAGAGGCGCCAATACGACCTTTTGGGCAGGGCTGACTTCGGTCAATACTACACCCAGGAGGACATATTTCGGGGTGCTGACTTCGAGTCCATATTCAGGGAGATGGGATTCGGCTTTGACATTGGCGATCTCTTAAACATGTTCTTTGGAGGCGACTTCGGCAGGCGCGCCTACGCAAGGCAGGTAGTCCGAGGAAGAGACCTTGCCTATGACCTTGAAATCTCCTTAGAGGAGGCTTTTAGGGGCACCGAGAAGGATATCGAGGTTCCAAGGATGGAGCGGTGCGATGTTTGCGGCGGATCCGGGGCAGCTCCCGGGACCTCGCTCAAGACCTGCAACAGGTGTGGAGGCACAGGTCAGATCCAGAATGTGAGGACTACTGGCTTCGCGAGATTTGTGACTGTCACACCATGCAACACCTGCGGAGGCTCTGGGACTGTTGTGGAGACCCCCTGCAGGGAGTGCCGTGGCTCCGGAATAATTAAGAGGCGCAGGATCATAACCGTCAAGGTTCCAGCTGGTGTGGATGAAGGTCATCAGCTCAGGCTCAAGGGAGAGGGTGAGGCCTCCCCCAGTGGCGGTCCGCCTGGTGATCTATACGTCAACATATCCATAAGACCACATAAGTACTTCAAGAGGAAAGGTACCGATCTGTACTACGATCTAAAGATAGGTTTTCCCCAGGCGGCGCTAGGAACTGAAGTGACGGTTCCGACCCTTGATGGTGACGTGGTGGTAAACATAAGACCGGGTACACAGCCTGGAGAGATCCTGCGGATAAAGGGAAAGGGTATGCCTAAGCTGGACGGATACGGTAGGGGAAACCTCATGATTAGGGTCAATATTGATGTACCAACAAGCCTCTCTCCTAGACAGAGGCAGTTGTTGGAGGAACTCGCAAAAGAATTCGATCAGGAAGTCAAGCAAAAGAAGAACTTTTTCAGATTTTAAGTTGGCATTTACCATTGGCACTGTAAACTAGAAAAAGTCTGGAAATACTGCCTGCACTATGTTTTAATAGAGGTCGCTTGAAGATTATAAGGTCTGATCATCATGCCCCAAAAGGTTCTCTATTGGAAGGGATGCATGTCCAGGTTCAGGACAAAGACTATTGCAGACTCTATTGAGCGCCTGCTAACCCTGCTTAATGTTGATTACACGACCCTTGGCGAGAAAGAAGGCTGCTGCGGCTCTGTCCTTTACAGGACCGGACAGACCGCCGATGCCCTCTCTGTCTCCAAAAATACCCTTGAGAAGATCTCATCGCTGAACATAAAGGATGTAGTGACCGGTTGCCCGGGGTGCTTCAGGACGATGTCCCAGGATTACACAAACGCCTTCAGAAGTGTCCCGTTCAAAGTCCGCCACATCTCCCAGTTCCTCTTCGACATGCAAGGCGAGCTCAGAGGTCATCTCCGACCTATTGAGGCCAAAGTGGTCTACCACGACCCATGTCACCTCGGCAGACACATGGGAGTCTACGAGGAGCCTAGGGCACTTATAAAAATGATACCTAAAGTAGACCTCTTAGAGTTCAAGTACAATCGAAACAAAGCCCTCTGTTGTGGCTCTGGCGGCGGCGTACGATCCGCGTTTCCTGAGATCTCTCTGGAGATCTCAAAGTCCACACTTGGAGAGTTGCCGGAGGGCACAGATATCTTAGTGACGGCATGCCCCTTCTGCAAGTACAACTTTGTTGAAGGCAATAACAGGAAGATTAAGATCGAAATCGTCGATCTCCCAGAACTAATCCTCAGGGCGTGTGGTGGATAAAATGTCTGATGACTGGTTTTCATCAAAAAGGGACGAGTTCATAAAATGGCTTCACGATGAGAACAGGAGGCGCGGGCTCTCTAGGGCGGTCTCCTCTTACACGGCTGCAAGGGATTATGCCCTCTCATGCTTGCCTCACCTCGAGAAGATTCGGAAAGAGGTAAGGAAGATCAAGGAATATGCAGTAGAGCAAATGGATGAGTTGAGGAAAATTGCCTCAGAGCGCATCACAGAGTCACACGGGAATGCGTACTTTGCAAGAGACGCCAATGAAGCTAGGAAAATATTCCTCGAGCTAGTAGGCAGCAACAAGATTGTTGTAAAATCAAAGTCCTTGGTCACAGAGGAGATACATCTGAACGGGGCATTAGAGAGAAATGGAAACAAGATCTTCGAGACCGATCTCGGCGAGTTTATAATACAGATAAGAGGGGAGAAGCCGACACACATTATCAACCCCTCGGTCCATGTGCCAAAGGAGGAGGTCGCCAAGACTTTTTCCAAACTGCTGGGTAGAGAGGTCAAGCCAGACATCCCAGAACTCGTTGGAGTCGCCAGGGAATATTTGAGGGACAAGTTCTGCAAAGCCGATATTGGAATCACAGGCGCCAATGTCGTCGCGGCTAATACGGGAACACTCTTTATAATAGAGAACGAGGGAAATGCTAGGTTCGTTAGCAACGCACCGCCCGTTCACATCTGCATTACAGGTATAGAGAAGTTAGTTCCGACACTTGAAGATGCATTCAAAGTAGTCCAAGTCCTCCCTCCATACGCCACAGGTATACTGATGTCTGCTTATGTCTCAATGATAACGAGCCCGAGCAGGACTGCTGACATAGAGAAGACTCTGGTCTATGGCGCGCACGGTCCCAAGGAGCTCCACGTCATCTTCTTGGATAACGGGCGGAGCCGTATGCTGAGAGACCCCCTCATGAAGGAGGCACTTTACTGTCTGAGGTGCGGTGGTTGCATGTACGAGTGTCCTGCTTACAGAGTTCTTGGAGGATCTTTTGGTCATAACTATTTCGGCGGAATAGGCATAATCTGGAGCGCCTTTACTGCTGGAGAGGACAAGGTTGCGGCTGCTATAGATGCTTGCATGAAGTGCGGGAGGTGCAAAGAAGTCTGTCCGTTAGAGATCGATGTGCCCAAGATGATTGAATGTCTGAAGTCAAGACTTGTCGAAAAAGGCTATCTCGCGGATAAACATAGAATGATAAAGGAGAACATTCTGAAGACAGGTAATCCTTTTGGAGAATGAGGCAGAAATAATGAATGATGCTTAGTAATAAATAGATAGACAAGCTTTCAATGCAATTCTAATGTTAACAAAATAATTCAGGTATGGAGCCCCTCTTTCTCTTTAATATCCTCTATACCAGGGATTTTTGGTAAGGTCTTTGCCAGGTCGTTCTCAGCAATCTTTGCGGCACTCTGTAGTATGTTCTGACCCTCCTCGGCTATATATGCTGGACTAAGCATCTGGTTTGAGTACTGGGAAGCCTCAACCATAAGACCGTCGAGAACGTCTCCAAGTTTTTGGAAAGATTGATCGGCCTCGGGGATCAACTGGGTCACCCCTCCATAGATTCTCTTTACTGCGAAGAGCGCGGGCGCCACACTGGCAGCAACGTCACCATACTCCTTTACCGTACCAAGCCTCATAACTATCTGTTCGAGGGTCAGTCTGGAGGTGACTATCAGTTTAGCAAGTTTCCTTACCTCGGTTAGTTCATTTGCGTACATCTTTGCCCTTGTGAGATCTCTACTTCTGTAATAGTAGACCACTTTCTCAAACAACGTTCTGTCATACTCTCTTATCTTTGCGCCCTTCAGATCAAGTCTTTGCATTTGGAGATTGATGATCTTGATCGCCTCTTCGATCTTCGGCTTGAGGGGCCCTTTTACTTTGGAAAACCCCCCTCTCTCCTCCCACTTCTTTAAAAAGCTCATATGACCTTCATCGGATACTTTTTATCTCATTAAATATAAAAAGGTTTGACGCCGTGAGCGGAATTGTTAGAATAAATGGTGACAGTATATCCTCCAACACTTATCCAATATTTTTGATTAATGAAATAAAAATATGAATTATGGAATTACGAGATAATGCAGTGAATAAAATACTTATATATCCTGTTCGGAAAATATCAGAAGGTCGTCCAAAAATGTTTGGCACGGGTCATGTAGCCGTCTGGCTTGCCAGGCAGACCGAGAGAGAGATAATAGGATCATGTGAGAAGCACCTCACGATGATATTTGCCATAGTTGAAAAGTTCAAGATTTTTATAGAGAAATATTCGCAAAACAACATCGAAGAGAGTAGATATCTGGCGAACGAGATTTCTGACTTGGAGAGAGAAGCTGATAGAATAAAAGAGGGGATTATAGAAAACCTTATGAAGAGTGCGATCCACCCGATGGACCAAGACGAGATAATAAAACTCATCACCGTTTCCGATGATATTGCAGCACACATAAAATCCGCCACCAGAAAACTTCTTTATACTTCACCACAAGAAGTGCCCGCACACATCAAGAGCGGGTTGGTCTCTATAGTAAATGCTTTGGTCGAGGAGAAGAACGCCCTCAAAGAGACCATAGATGCCCTCTCTGCAAAAAAAGGTAGCGTCAGGGTTATGGCAGAGAAGACAGAGCGCCTTGAAGAGTCTATTGACGATATGCGTGTGGATCTCTTGGCCCAAGTCCTGAAGTGGGGCGACTCCTCCAAATATGTGAGCAACTGGTTAATGCTGAAGGAGTCGATTGAAAATATAGAGACTGCCTCCGATAGGATGGAGGACACGGCAGATGTTTTGAGAGCCATGGCCATACTTAGAGGGAAGCAATGAAATACCTAAACCCCTCTAAAAATTATGCTATTACGTAAGATAGTATGTAATAAATTACCATGGAGAGCATTATGTTGACTGGTATTGTCGCCATCCAGTAAAATACCAATCTAGCAGTAACCCCTCTACTCACGGAGCTGGCACTCCTTGCGGCTCCAGCCCCTAAAATCGCTCCGACAGCTGCATATGATGTAGATATGGGAAGACCAAAGCCAAAGAAAATGTAAGGCACCGTGGTGAAAAGATAAACGACCAAGGCGTTTGCTAGACTTGCCGACAAGCCAGTGTTCAAATCTAGCTTAGTAACTCTGAATGCTAAGGTCTTTATTACTCTAGGTCCAAAAACGACTCCTCCAATGACAATACCTGCCGAACTGTATAGTGCCAACATAAGCATGGCTATAGAGTCTGGCATTTGACCCAGGCTCATTGCAACAGTGACGTAAACCCCAGTCGCGTTTGCCACATCATTTGCTCCAAAGGAGTATGCAGAGAAACATAGCGAACCAATCAGAAAAGCCCTGAAAAGCTTGCCCAAAAGATCTGGTTTGTTTTCATATCTTTTAATTAAAACTGAAAGTAACCTGTAAAGCCCAAAAGCCAGGGCTAAACTGCAAAGGGGAGAAGTGAGCCAGCTCATGGCTATGGTCCCCATTACGCCGACATTCATTCCCGATAGTGTATATTTGATGAGCCCATAGCCTATAACCGCACTTATAATAGAGTGTGTGGTCGAGATTGCCATGCCTCTCATAGTGGCAATAAATATCCATATGTTGGCAGCAAGTATTATTGCAAAGGCGCCAAAGACATCTATGCTTGGCAAGATCCCTCTACCTATAGTCTTCATAACCATATGCCCTTGCAATGTTGCCCCAAGTGTTGTGAATATCGCAAACAATAGAAGAGCGCGTTTCAGCGATAACGCGCCTGCTCCAATAACGGCGCTCGTTGGGTTCGCTGCGTCGTTTCCGCCGAGGTTCATTGCCATAATGAATGCAAGAATAAGCCCAGTGGTGAGTAGAATCAATTGTATATCCATGAGATCACCAGAAGTTACATCTTTAACATTTAACGAATGAAAACTTTTTTCTAAAAAGTGTTTCTAAGATAAACCTGCCAGTATTGCAGTAATGCCCTCCCTTATCATTCCTATCGCTATCGCCGAGAGTATGAATGCCATTATCCTTGATATGATGGTCGAGCCTGTCTTGCCTATAGCCCTTAGAACGCGTTCTGAGTAGAATAGCAAAGCCCACTGGATTGTGATGTTGCTGACTATCGCAAAGAATGTGACACTGGGTCCGTAAGGTCCCTGCATCAGATATATCACAGTATATATCGCTCCTGGTCCAGCCATGAGTGGCGTGGCCAAAGGAACTACCGCGATATCTTCACTACTTATCCATCTGGCCTCCTCTCTCCCTAGAAGCCCCTCTATTGAGAGTATGAAGAGCAGAATCCCGCCTGCTATTCTAAAGTCATTAATTGATATGTTGAATATCTCGAAAACTATAAAGCCGCCAAGGGCAAAGAATGCAAGTATCGCCATGGCTATGATTACTGACCTGTTAATAATTTTCTTCTTCTTCGAGCTGTCCAAAGTTGCAGTAAAGGTTTGAAACAGAGGGATGTTTCCGATAGGGTCAAAGATCACAAGGAGGGTAATGAATCCTTGTAGGTATATTCCTAGAGCGTCAGTCATAATAGCACCGCTTTAGCTTTTGATTTTGTCGTATGTAATTCAAAGTCTTTTAGCCTTTTGGCTTGATCGCGAGATTGCGACCACCCCCTGCAATTTATTGCTCTCATGGCGACATCTCCTACCTTAATCTTAAATAAATAGACCAATAAGATCTTGACGGATCTTTATGTCTCGTGATATCTTTGAAGCCATTCCTCCTTCCCCCGTATCTCTACTTGAAATGGTTGAGAAGATCGAGAAGGAAAAAGGCACCCGCGTGGTCAGATTCGATGTTGCCGAGCCGATGTTCGCCCCGCCATGGAATGCTGTGAAGGGCACAATGGATGCACTGTTGAAAGGCAAGCACAGGTATTCATCCAGCTGGGGTGTGCCAGAACTAAGACAAGCCATAACAGAGTACCTCAAAGAGACGAGGGGTTTGGAGTATTCGCCGGAAGAGATTTTGGTAACCACAGGAGGGAAATTTGCCAATTTCGCATTCTTCCTTGGACTCTTCAAGCCTGGCGATGCCGTAGTTCTGGTAAAGCCATACTGGACAAGCTTTAAAGCAGTTCCAATGATGTTGGGGTTGAAAGTCCTCGAGACATGGGCGAAGGACCCCTATCACTTAAACGAGGAGGAACTCAAGGACCTGATGAAAGCTAGACCTAGGGGCATCGTCGTAAACACGCCCAATAACCCCACAGGCGGACTGCTTGACGAGGCTGACATTAAACTCTTGAGGGATCTAGCGGAAGATTATGACCTTTATATTCTCTCTGATGAAATCGACTGGGCATATGTGTATGACGGTAGGCGCTTCATCTCTCCTGCATCGCTAAGCGGACTGAGGGATCGAACCATAGTCACGGACGGTTTCTCAAAGATATTTGGCATGACAGGCTGGAGGGTTGGATTTGCGGCGGGACCAAGTGCGCTTTTGAAGAGACTTCACACCGTGCAGGAGCACACTGTGAGTGCCCCAACCACCTTTGCACAGTATGGCTGCCTCTCAGCTCTAGAAGGGTACATGGATCACATTGAAATGGTTATCCGGACATGCGCTGCGAAGAGGCGGCTAGTGGTGGACGGATTAAAGAGTGCGAAGGGTCTAGACTGCCCAGTACCGGAAGGTGGGTTTTATGTCTATCCGCTCATAAAAACACAAAGATTCTCGAATACTGAGTTTTTTGCCAAGGAGCTCCTAGAAAAGGCAGGTGTTGCGGTGCTGCCTGGCGAATACTTTGGCGATAGTAGAGGACATTTCAGGCTCTGTTATGCAATACCTGATGAGGATCTGAAGGAGGGCATTAGGCGAATAGTAAAGTTCTTTGAATGAACAAAATATAAAAACTAAACTGATTAAAAATTAATTTATATTAAAATCAATAAAATCAATAAAAAAAGGAAAAAAAAGTATGTTTACTTCACGGAAGCCCTAAAGAACGCACCGCAGCTTGGACATTTGAAAAGACCGACAGTGACTGGTTTTCTTCCCTTCGGAGCGAGCGTCCAAGTCTTTGACGGGTTTGCAACTTCTGCTCCACATTTCGGACATTTAGCCATATGAAGCACCTTGGTACTCTCTAAATGATGGCTGGACTTAAAAGGCTTGCTTTATGGTAAGATTATTGAATGTCAGGTTAAAGAAAGACCATAGCATTACAATAATTCCATAATCATCATCATTAAAATTTGACTTGAAGAAGATAACATGATCAATAAAAAAAGTTATTATGTTGTGCTTTCAATGAGACTTGAGGTATGATGAGTGACCACAACATTCGTCATCAACAGCATATGTGATCATGACGTAAAAATCACAGCATCTCTTAATGGCTCTATTATTGAGGTGGAATTGGAATCAACATGCAAAAAAATTCGGGACTATGCAAGCCTGATCAATAAGTTAGCCATCAGGGAGATCGCCAGGGAGATTCTAAATAACCCGATTTACATAAAGGCCTCTGAATCACGAATTGATCCTAATTGCCTTGTGCCCTGTGGAGTAGCCTTCTGCACATGGACCGAGGCGGGGATGGTCTCCAAAAATTTGCTCTCAAGGATGCCTGCTCAGTGTATAGTTTTCAAATACGGTTGAAAAATTAATGCTAATCAGGTCTGGCGCTCAACACCTTTATTCCCGAGGCAGAGAGTGCCTTTACTGCCTCCACCTCATTGTTAACTTTCAAAACCACTCTCTGACAGTCCATAGTATACGCATAATCAATGTTAATGTTGGCATTTCCTAAGATTTTTACGGTGGATGTGAGATCGTTCAGATTGATGATTATCACATTAGTCTCATTCACAGCCATGTTGCATCCCCTCAAAACATCAAGTGCCTCGCCCTCCTTATCGACAATTAACCTCACTATACCGTAGTTGCCCGCCTCCGCTATTCCCATCGCCAGCACCTTAATTTTGTGCCTTTCAAGGATGTCGAGTAGATTTGCAAGTCTGCCAGGACGGTTTTCCAAGAAGACACTCAGCTGTTTTATCATAAAAGACGCCTCCTATTTCTTTACCCATTATAACTTTCTCATATCGATTATCCTTTGTGCCTTTCCCTCGCTCCTGGGTAGTTTCTTTGGTTCCACAAGCTCCACTACTGCATGTATGCTCAATGTATCTTTAAGCTCTTCCTCCAATTTTTGCTGAAGTTTCACAAGATCCGTCAACCTGTCTGTTTTAAAGTCCTCTGAGACTTCCACCCTTACCATTAGCCTGTCCATTACGCCCTCCCTATCCACTACAAGCTGATAATGCGGTGAGACGCCCTCGGTTTTCATAAGGATCTCCTCAACTTGGCTTGGGAAGACGCAGATACCTCTTATCTTCAACATATCGTCAGTCCTTCCTAATATCCTCCTTATTCTCGCATGATTGAGACCACAATCGCACGGGGTATCATCCAAGATCGTTATATCCCTTGTCCTATACCGCAGCAACGGCATCCCTTCCTTCATTATGGTAGTCACGACCATTTCGCCTTTTTCGCCTGGCTCCAGCACCTCTCCGGTGTTGGGATCGATTATCTCCACAATGTAGTGATCTTCCCATACATGTAGCCCCTCTTTCATCTTGCACTCCATTGCCACGCCAGGGCCGTTGAGCTCTGACATGCCATAGATGTCGTGGGCTGATTCCACGAACTGCTCCTCAAGTCGTTTGCGCGTGTTCTCGGACCACGGCTCAGCACCGAAGACTCCTACTCTGATCTTTAAATCTCTCTTGGGATCCAGCCCCTCGTCTCTGGCACTCTCCGCCAAGAATAATCCATATGATGGGGTGCAGCATATAACTGTAGTGCCAAGATCTTTCATCAGCTTAAGCTGCCTTTTAGTGTTGCCTGTGCTCGCCGGAATTACCTTTGTACCTAGCCTCTCTGCACCGTAGTGTAGCCCAAGCCCTCCTGTGAAAAGCCCGTATCCATACGCAACCTGAACAACGTCCTTTGAAGTGACTCCTGCAATCTCCAAACACCTTGCGTTGAGTTCTGCCCAGCTTTCCACGTCCTGCCTGGTATATGCAACAACTGTCGGATTTCCAGTAGTCCCAGAAGAGGCGTGAAACCTCACTATCTTCGATAGATCTGAAGAAACGAGACCGAGTGGATAGTTGTCCCTTAGATCTGTTTTCGTGGTAAATGGTATCTTCTTAAGATCATCCTTCGTCCTTATGTTGTCCGGATCGATTCCGTTATCAATAAAACGCCGCCTGTAGAATGGCGACCTCTCATATACATATTTTACTAGCCACCTTAGCCTTTCATTCTGCAACTTGACTATTTCTGACTTTAAAAGTTTGTAAGTAGACATATCCCTTCGGCATATCTATCATAAGGTCTCCTTTAATCGGTTTTGGTCAATCTTTTTTGACCATAACTCCATTTTACATAAGGATTAATACGCTCCATATGATAATATTATTGGGGGGTGGAGGTTGAAGGTAGTCTTAGTGAATCCTCCGACAACCGCATCCCTCGAGACCGTCGCCACGCTAGGGCTAAAAGCGCCCCCCTTGGGTCTTGCATATATTGCTGCAGCCATAAAAAAAGAGGGCTATGATGTGAGCATAATAGATTCCGTTGCCCTTGACATATCACATCATAAACTGGGGGAAATATTACAAAGGGAGCATCCTGATGTGATAGGAGTCACATCAACCACCCCAACAATCTATGATGCCATGAAATCTGTGACTATTGCGAAAAACGTTTGCCCAGACTCAATCACAATAATGGGTGGATGTCACATCACTTTTTTGCCCGAGGAGACGATGGGTGAATGCACATCTTTGGATATAGGCGTGATTGGGGAGGGCGAGGCCACAGTAGTGGATCTACTAAATGCCTTCGAGGCAAAAAAGCCATTGTCAGAAGTCGACGGAATTGTTTATCGAAAAGACGCCAAATTAGTAAGAACGCGACCACGAAGACTCATAGAAAATTTGGACGACATTCCCTTTCCTGCCAGAGACTTGCTTCCTTTGGATAGATATACTGTCTTGGGGGAGCGACATAGGCTTGGCAACATCTTAACAAGCCGCGGATGCCCATTCCGATGTATATTCTGCTCTTCCTCGCAGTTTTATGGGAAAAGGTTTAGAGCCCGAAGTCCAAAGAATGTGGTCGACGAAATAGAAGAGCTCATAAACAAATACAAGATCAAGACTTTCGAAATTATTGATGATAACTTTACGGTGGATAAGAAAAGAGCCATGGAAATAACGGAGGAGATTATAAGGCGTGGCCTTAAGATATGGTGGACATGTGGCTCTAGAGTGGACCTTATATCAAGAGAACTTTTAGAGAGTATGAAAAAAGCGGGCTGCGCACTCATATATTATGGGATTGAATCTGGCTCCGAGAGAGTGCTCAGCATTCTGCGGAAGGGGATAACACTGGAGCAAGCAAAATCAGCCATAAGGTTGGCTAAAGAGGTTGGAATGGAAGTCGTAGGCTCTTTCATAATAGGAGTTCCAGGAGAGACAAAAGAGGATGTCATGAAGACCATAAAGTTTGCGAAGGAGTCTGGGATAGACTTTGCGCAATTTACGGCTATGACTCCCTATCCTGGCACAGAGGTTTATGAAATCGCAAAGAGGGAGGGTCTCCTGAGGACTAACGATTGGTCCCACTACACCACAATAAACCCCGTCATGAGGACCAAAGAACTTACTGTGGAAGAAATTTCGTACTTGGTAGGACTCGCATATAGAAGGTTTTACTTAAGCCTGTCATTCATTTACAAACAACTGGCTAAAAAGCGGCTAAAGTGGATATGGCCTGTCATAAAGAACAATCTTGGATTGATAATGCCGACTATGGGTAAGTGATAACATTTTATTGGAATATAGTATGAAAATATTCTAAAAATTAGAACGGAGGAGCTATGCGGAAGGCTTTTATAAACTCGATTAATTCCTTGAGTACGGCGAAAAAATTTGTTTTCGAGAAAGCTCTGTTTATTATTGGCTCTAATTATTGTCCTACCCCTAATTAATACGATGTCGGCATCCCCCCTAACCGTCAGTACCGATAAGCAGGTGTATTACCCTGGCGATGTAATATATGTCAGCGGAACGACGGAGCCGAATTCAGACATTACGATTCAAATTTACAACCCCTACGGAACTATGGTCGACATAGATTACAAGACGTCTGCAGCCAACGGCTATTTCTCAATGAGCTTCAGGATCCCCCTAAAAATTCCGACAGGCTCTTGGATATATGGCACTTACACGGCGAGGGTTTATTCGGTAGGTCAGATCAAGAATACGACATTTACATTATCAACAATAACCGATATAACGCCACCCACGATCACTTCGACCTCGCCTGCAGAGGGCTCCACGGTAAGCATATTGAATCCAATAATCTCGGTTTTATATTCCGATGATGTAGCCATAGATTTTTCAACAGTCAAGATGATGGTGGATGGTTTGGATGTGACGGCAGCCGCAACCATAACCTCCACAAGAACGGACTATATTCCTGTCACGAGTCTAAGCGAAGGCCCTCACACAGTCTACTTCGAAGTTAAGGACCTTGCTGGCAATAAGGCATCCAAGACCTGGAACTTTACAGTTACGCCTCCTGATCTCTTACCTCCCGTGATATCTTCGTTTTACCCGCCAAACGGTGCAGTCTTGAATGTACGCTTGATCACATTAAACGCAACCTATTCTGACAATAAAGCCGTTGATCTTTACTCCGTCAACTTAAAATTGAACGAGAGCACGGTGACTATGAGTTCCATAACATCGACCAGTATGGCTGCCTCTGTGAACTTGACCGATGGTATCTACTTTGCAAAGCTGTCTCTAATGGATACTTCAGGCAATATGGCAACAAAGAACTGGACCTTCACAATCGATGCAACCCCACCGACCATATCCGGGAATATCTTGGGCAACAATACAGTTTTTCAAAGCAAGGAAGTTAACTTCACAGTATTGATCTCAGACAACATTGCCCTGAACACCTCCTCAGTATCAATGACGATCGATGGAATTTCTGTGTCGCCTATAGTCAACGCGACTTCTGTTTCATACTCAGGCACCCTCTCCGAGGGATCGCACATAGTCGTGGTTTCAGTGAAGGATGTTGCAGGAAACGTTGCGAGCAAGGCTTTTATGTTTTCAATAGCCCTTCCTTCCAACTATCTGATTTACATAATTGTTGTGGTCATAGTCGCAGCCATTGCAGTTGCAATAATCTTCGTACTTAAAAGGGTATGATAAAAAATCCTTTTTATTTTTTTATCTAATTTTAATTTTCTGTATTTCTGTTTAGATTTTAGACTTATTCAAGTTATCTTCTATGAAAGCTTATCGCCCAATCTTTATTGCATCAAGTACCTCTTTGATTCTATCGCCGATCGCAAAATCCAGATAAATTTTGACAGTCTCTATTCTTGAGTGACCAATGAGTCGTCTGCAGAGCTCCACGTCCCTAGTCTTTTCGAGTATCCTGATCGCATAGGCATGACGGAAGGCATGGTTGCGATATCGCCTCCCCAAGATCTCTTCCGTATACTTGTGGGTGATGTTGAGCACTTGCCTTCTGGTAAGGGAAAATATGGGCTTGTCAGGTGAAAAAATTGAGACATACTCCTTTAAGTATGGTCTCAAATCTGGGCTTATCACAGTCTGCCTGACGAACTCGCCCTTCTTCTTGAGCTGCTTTATCGTTATCAAGCCGTCCTCAAAGTTGAAATCCGCTGGCATTAGCGCTAGGAGCTCAGAAGTGCGTATTCCAGTTGTGGCTAACAATCCAATCAGGCACAGATCTCTCAGGGAGGTCCCACCGGACTTGTATTTTCTGATCATCGTAGTGAGCATCTTTTCTACATCGCTCCAAGATGGCACATCTTTGAGCTTTAGCCTTTGTTTTTGCTCTGACACCTTGTAACACCTGCTCACCATAATACTCTATGGAAAATATATTTCAATAAACCTATCAAGCTATTGGATATATAAAAGCCGATATGGAAAAAGTCGCTTTGAAAATCCAATTACTGGGTGTTTCACTGGTTCATGTCTATTATTACATCCATAAATCCTTCCAGTTTTTTTAAGAGAAGTCTCTCACGTTCTGAGATGCCGCTCCCTTTATCCTCTTGAAGTTTGCGCCCCTCGTAGGCGTTTCCTACAAATGTGTCCGCCAATTTAATGGTTTCCAACAACCTCTCCAAAGATCCAGCATGAAGATACAATGTAAGATCGTTAATAAAAAGGACAGGCGAAGGGGACCTGGTGAAAAAATCAAAGATTGCCTCAATGGATCTGGCATTTGCCCTTGCTAACGCCGTCACTTCTTCTTTAGTCTTACCCTCAAGCCTTGGTGCCCATACCTTTGATGGTCTCAAGTACTTTACCTCGTTGGGAACAGAGATCGATCCGCCCACCCTGAGATCGCCCACAATCATCCTTTGGGGTGCAAGGTCTATGACTGTGATGTGCCCAGGGGGTAGAAACTTTACAGCGGTCTGGAGAATATTCTCAGTTAGCCGCGTTTTACCCGTCCCAACATCTCCCTTTATTAGCGTCTTTTTTCCGATGAGAGTCTTAAAATCAACATCGTAACTTCTCAAAGGCTCTCCTCCTCAACACATTAATTCAATACTTCTGAAAGGTCATATGATGCATCATATTAAATGGTTAGACAGATAAAACGCCTGCCCTTCTCGTCAATCTTCAATTTACGTTACATATAAGAATTTTCAAGTAAAAATTAATTTTCACAATAAAATTAAAAATTCTTAATTTTTTGTATTTTAAATTTTATATAATGATTTATATTTTCTAAAAAAATTATTTACAATATCATTTATCAAAATCATGCTACATAAGAGCCCTGGTGATTTTTAGATCAATCCTATACAGGTCCTTTAGGAACTTGATCATCAGTTTACGGGGATACTCTCTAGATATCTGCAGACAATTCTATAATGCAATTTTTACCACAATTAGAGTCGTTGCTGTAGGCGGCCGCCCTTGTTAGGGAAAGTTCGAAGAGCTTTCGCACTGACTCTCCATCATTTCCCAATCGGAAATAGATTGGGAAATCCGTTGATGGTGCGCCAACATCGAGTTTTACTAATAGTGCATTATACAGTGTACAAACGTCGAAAAGTAAAATTATGTATAAACTAAATGATAAAATAAATAATAAAAGTAAACGTTTATCTTTAATAAATGCAAAGCCCTAAAAGGTAAATCAATAGCAATATATTTGCCTTTTTGACCTATTCTTCTAAGCGTTTGTTCAATTATGTTTACTAGTTTACAAATTTACATTGAAATAAGGAAGCTAGAAGTATTTCTTAAAACTCATGGAGCCTGTTATCTTAAGCTTTAAAATAAAAAACCATAAACTCTAAATAATGCAAAAACTATATTGAACAGCGATACTTATGGATAGTCCTGAAATTCCTGGAGAAAAAAATGTGGTAGTGTCAGGAAGCAAGAACTGGCTGCTGGATTACTACTCTCCTGGACCGCCGCCGATAGCAGTAGAGTTTCTAAAAAAGAAGACCAAATTCTATGAGAAACTTGTGAAACTTTTGGACATTCGTAAAACAAGGGATGCAAGGTCAATTATGATAGCCACACGAGGGACTATCGATCAAGACTCTATAAACTTGGCTCTCAACTTTGGCATATACCTAGTCATGAAGGGGGACGATCAGAATTTGAGGACTGCACTGAGCGGTGGAGATCTGGTCGAGGTCAACAATTCAACCCGCTCTCTCCTAATGAATATGAGAAATCGAAAGTTGGCAAGGGAATGCAGGGGCGAGATCTTAGATATTTTGAGTAAAGAGTGCTTGACCCTCAAAGAAATAACCTCAAGGCTGAGGTTGAGGTTTGGTGAGAGGACCGCTTACGCCCAGCTAAGATCGCTCCGCTCTAGAGGTAACATTATTTCAATATGCAGGCTAGAGGACGGAACGGCCGTCTTTGGGTTGCCCGGATGCGTTTATCCTATGAGAGAAGACTTTTCAAAATCTTCCAGGGCAGCATACACAAAGAGCCTAATTCTTAACTTTTTAAAACAGAGGGGGGTAACATCTACTTACATCGAGATAATGAGTCATTTGGGTCTAAGGAGAAATGTAGTAACCTCGGCACTCAGAGATCTGAGAAGAAAAGGACTAGTGATCAAAACTCAAGAAGGTTGGACTTTAAAGGAACAGTAAATAATAACAAAGAATCATCTACACTCACGTTTGTTATCTTCTCAAAAATAAAATTTCTTAAATAGAATAAGAAACAATGCATAAATGTGGTGCCTTTATTGCAAGTGCCTGTCCACCTCTCTGATCATTATTATGCGCCTGGAAGAAGTTATTGTGGACTGTACATAGTTTCTAAAATAGAGCTTCCAGAGTTTGGCCCAACTGCAGAACTCGTTAAAATTTTCAACAGGAGGGGAATTCTCCTACTGAATATTACGTCCCACCAAAAGGACTATTTAGCTTATGATTTTGTCATAGTAGATCTCAGTGGAAAGGAGGGTCAGAAGGAAGAGATCTTAGAAGAAATAAGGAGCGTTTTTGGTCAGAGATTGGTCTCAATTGAGTGCATCGAAACGGATATACCTGGCTTTATCTATAACGTAAAAGGATTTCCCCTGATATTCAACTTTTCTGAAGAGTATTCCCCAGTTGCTGCTTTAAGCATTCAAACTTGGAAGACGCTATTTCAAGGACTAATAAAGAGGTTTGGGGCAGGTGGGATGACGCTCCTCTGGTTCATGGGCAACGACGCTGGCGAGGGAAAGGGGCTTGCCCTTATTAAACTGAAAGGCTCATTGAGCAACGTTGAGAGAATGAAGATGGCCTTTGCAAGACTTCAGAGCTTTGGCTGGGGCCTCTTTGAACTTGTCGAGTGTGATGATAAGGGAAACAGGATAGTCATAAGAGTGCGGGACAACTTTGAAGAGATGGCTACCAAAGAAATCGAAGGTTACCAGAACAGCTTTCTCAGAGGATTTTTGGTCGGTCTTATCAGCGTTTTATTTAATGGTCCTTGCCGTGGTATAGAGACAAAATGTGTGAATAAAGGTGATCCTTACTGCGAGTTCGTCATAAGACTAAGTCATATTAAAGGCTCCGGGTGCCGCTCTCCCTGATAGGGAAGTCTCTGAAGTTTTATGAGCATCTGAGCATTAATGCCCTTGATTTTATTGAGCACGAGTTCTTTCCCTTTATCAGTCATCACGAAGACTGGTATGGACGAGCCAACTTGGAGCAGAGCCTTCTCTCCCGCGATCTCTCTAACCCACTTTGATGCACAACCCGTCAGTAGATCGCAAACCCTGACCAGCCGCTCAGCGTTTTCCTTTGAAATTCCGGTGAGGTGTACGCCAAAGATTGTCGCCTCAGGAAAGCTAGCCCTGATATCCTCACCCTCCTTGGGATTAGTTATTGTGACTGCAACCCTTGAGAGCCCCAATCTATGAGCCAGCGCCACTCCACCGACCTGATCTATGGTTGCTGCTTTTTTATCAAACACTACACCGCCATTACGTTCTATGGACTCTATGATTTCTGGGATCGGGGCGGTCTTGATAAGCCCCGACATGCGTCCGCCAATTCCTTGTACCAACAGAGGGTTGTTAGTCACGACAGTGCCCGCCCCCTCACACACAATGACCGCCCCATCGAGGATTTTTTGCCTTATACCGGAGCTTATCATCTCAGAAGCGCCGAATGGAACAAAGTCCTTGTCCGAGACTACGACCCTTTCCTTTGTGAACATCCCAACTTTCCTTATCCTATTCTCAATGTTTTTTCTTATTGATTCCTTTGTGAAATCCCGGACAGGCTCTTCAAACCTCTCAGCTAAAGGGCATGACCTTATCATGGGCTCGCCCACTTCAACGACCTTGCCGTCCCTCACGACGACCCTTGCCCGACCCAGAGCCTCCATAACATGCTCGTCTACCATAAGTCTCAACAGAAAAGTTGATACGTCATTATGTGTAATATTCTTTGTGCCGATGACGAGAGTCATGCAAACCGACGATAGGATGAAGGTCCCTAGGGTATCCGAGGCAAAACTCATGTTTCCTGACACAAAAATTTAAATGATTTCAAGTAGGAAGTCGATCAAATTTGAGATCCTCGTAAATTTTAATTAAATTATAGTCAAAATAATAAATAAACAATCAATAAATAATCAATAAAAAATTTCAGCTGTCCAAACTAGTCCTTCTCTTCATAATGCTTTAACAAATGCCTGATAACGTAATCCATAGTCTTTCTCCTGCGGTCTTGGTTGTCTTGAAACCTCAGCTGCTTTTGAAGTTCGAGCAACTTCATATATGTGTCCTCTTTGACCCTCACGAGAAAAGTCCTTTCAACCAAGGTCGACACCAAATAAAAAGTTAGAGTAGTAATGCGTACTTAAGTATTAGCACCAAGAACAATATGGCGATGGTGTTCATGACCTTTATCAGCGGGTTTATTGCGGGCCCTGCGGTGTCCTTAAAAGCATCTCCGACGGTATCCCCGACCACTGCCGCTGCATGAGCCGGGCTCCTCTTACCTCCGAAGTTGCCGAGCTCGATGTACTTCTTAGCATTATCCCATGCAGCTCCTCCCGTCGTCATAAGGATCGCAAGCATGAGTCCAGAGAGTATAACGCCCATGAGCATGCCGCCCAGCGCCCTGTAGCCGAGTAGGAATCCTACAACAAGAGGCGAACCCACAGCGATGATCGCGGGTATTGCCATCTCTTTAAGCGCTGCCCTTGTTACGATGTCCACCGCCCTACCATACTCCGGCTTTGTCGTTCCCTCAAGTATGCCCTTGATTTCCCTAAACTGTCTTCTGACTTCTTCAACAACGTGGAAAGCCGCTCTTCCCACCGCCATCATGAGGTAGGATGTGAACAGGAAAGGCACGGCTGCGCCGAGCAGGAGTCCTACAAGGACTATAGGATCATCTATGGTCAGCGTGAATGGAAGCCCCCTCACAACTATCTCGTCCCTATAAGCTGCGAAGAGCGATAACGCCGCTAGTGCCGCTGAACCTATGGCGTAGCCCTTGGTCACGGCCTTTGTGGTGTTGCCTACAGCATCAAGTGGATCTGTGACTGCCCTCACGTCGTCAGGCATGCCCGCCATCTCAGCGATACCTCCTGCATTGTCAGTGATCGGTCCGTAGGAATCCACCGAGACTATTATTCCTGTGGCGGATAGCATAGCCGCGGCTGCTATGGAAATGCCATACACTCCCATCTCTGGAGATGTAGCACCGCCTGATACGAAGTAAGCCACCAGAATTCCAACAACGATAACAATGGTGGGTGGAAATGAGCTCCTCAATCCGACAGCAAGCCCTGCTATGACGTTGGTGCCAGCACCAGTCTTAGCAGCCTCTGCAATTGTTAGAACGGGCTTGTACCTGTAAGCAGTGAAATACTCAGTCAGCGCCACCATCGCAGCCATCACCAGTAACCCAACGATTGATGCAATAAATATGCCTAAGTTCCCTTTTGTGAGGTAGAAGTTTGCTACATAAAATGCGATCGCAGAGATCACTGTTGTCACTATTACACCCTTGTACATTGCATTCATTATCGCCTTACTCTTCCCCAACCTCACAAAGAATGTTCCAATAATGGTTGCAAAGATCGCCAGTCCGCCTATCACAAGCGGTAAAAGAATCCCATTAACGCCGAAGACTGCCCTCACAGATGGCGAAGACCCGAGCAACATCGCAGCCAGCGCTGTGACGACGTATGTTTCGAATAGGTCTGCACCCATACCTGCGCAGTCGCCGACTGCATCCCCAACGTTGTCCGCTATGACCGCGGGGTTCCTCGGGTCATCTTCAGGTATTCCCGCCTCGACTTTTCCCACAAGGTCTGCGCCTACGTCGGCCGCCTTTGTATAGATTCCACCACCAACACGGGCGAAGAGGCTTATGAGGCAAGCACCAAAACCAAATCCGACCATCAATGACGGCTCCCCGAATATTATATAGAAAATGGAGAGCCCCATGATCGCCAAACCGACGATTGAGAACCCTGTTACTGCGCCTCCTTTAAAGGCGAGCGAGAGTGCAGCTGCAAGACCTTCCCTTGCCTTATTGGCCGTTCTGACGTTCCCCTGAACAGTCATGTTCATTCCGATGTAGCCTGCCAAAGCCGAAAGTGCCGCCCCGACAATAAACCCAAGGGCCGACTGCCAGTTTATTGCGATAGCAAGTACCACGGTTATGACTGCCGCAAATATGAAGACGGTCTTGTACTGTCTATTAAGGTATGCCTTGGCGCCCTCCCTTATCGCCTTGGCAATGCTTTTCATTTTTTCAGTTCCCTCGTCTTCCTTTAGAACGCTCATGGCAAGATATGCGGCATAGACCAATGCTATTATTCCGGATATTAGTGGAAAGATCAAAAGTGCGTCCAACAGAATTACCTCCATGGGGGTTGAAAATTACGTTTAGGTATTTAAGGAATTCGAATTTTTGATAATTTCTTGTTTCTCTTTTACTATGTTGGCATATTATAACACAAGTCCGTTATTCCATAATGGTATTATGGTATAAGAAAGCTTACTTTGCACTCGCCCTCTTGGAGTTTAAGCACTATCCTCTTACACCACTCATCTCTGGTCTCAGGAAAATCAGTCCTATAATGCGCGCCTCTGCTCTCTTCCCTTATCATAGCAGATAAGGCTATAACTTCTGCGTTGTCGAGCATCATGGGAATCAACAGTTTCTCGGTTGGACTTTTCGATGAAATCTTGAGCTCTCTCAGACTATTTAATGTGCTCAATGCTCTCTCGAGTCCATTTTTATCTCTAAGTATGCCAACACCCTCCCACATATTTCTTTGCACGATGCTTCTTACGCGACTTGCCTCTTCGCCACCATCTGAATTAATATCCTCAATGATCTTTGAGGCAGAGTCGTTCAACACCTTATCGTTCACTTCGATTACAGTGCTACTGTGTAGAGAGGCTAACATTCCCGCCCTGAAACCAAATACCAAACACGCCGCTAGGGCGTTACCTCCTATTCTGTTTGCTCCATGTACCCCGCCCATGGCCTCTCCGGCTGCAAATAGGCCTTGTATGTTTGTAGCGCCGTTCGCGTCGGTTCTGAGCCCTCCCATAAAGAAGTGCGCATAAGGTGCAACCTTAACTCTCCTCGACCTGACTGGCACATTCTTCGACTCTAGATCTCCAATTGCTGAAGATAGCGTCAGGTTACTAGCAAGATCTTCATCTTTAATTGAGGTGCAGTCCAAAAATACTGCGCCGCCGCTGGACATTTCCTTTGCCATAATTATCGAGAATTGATCTCTAGTTAACTTGTGAGGTTCTACTATTCCATGCTTCTTAAATATTGACCTACCATCGCCGTCTATAATATCCGCACCATATTTCAGTAGCGGTGCGTAGTCAACAAATAGCTTCGGGAGACCCTCCTCAGCAACCATGGTGGGGTAGAATTGAACAAACTCCATGTCCACAAGTTCTGCTCCCGCCCTGAAACCCAAACTGACTCCATAGCCTGACGACCCAGAAGGCATTAGCGTATGCGGATAAAGTTCTCCTGACCCTCCAGTCGCTAATACGACCGAGTTGGCTTTTATCCCAACAACCTCCATATTATCTGTTTTGATGCCAACCGCGCCCACAACCCTCTCTTCATCCTTCACCAAGGAGGTTATGAGTGTCCTCTCCATAAACCTTACACCAAGACCTTCGCAAACATTCCTCAGAAGACTTTGAAGCTTGTGGCATTTTCCTTTGATGAGGTAGGACCTTGGTTTTGAGTGGCCAGGTATTAGTCGCCTCTTTGGCTCATCTTCCCCATCTAGCTCCAATCCCAATTCCATGAGCCTGTAAAGATACTTGGAGACATCATTCACCATTACTCTTACAAGGACTTCGTCGTTTATTCCATGTCCGCCTACAATAGTATCCTTATAATGCAGATCCCTGCTATCCTCTGGATCTTTAAAGCCCATCACTCCCGATATTATTCCAGCTGCTACCGATGTTGTATTCGCCCCGCCAACAAGCGTCTTGGTAACAATCATTGTTTCTGAGAGGTTAGAGGCTGAGGAGATCGCAGCTGTTAGTCCTGCCAGACCCCCTCCTATTACAAGAACTTCAGTCTTATATATGCCCAAAATTTCACCCTCAAGGATTAGCCTCCAAATGGCGGAATTCCGATTAGTACTTCGGATCCTTCTGGAATAATCTTGTCCATCTCGTTGGAAGATAAGAGTTCTCCATTCAATGTGACTAAAATTCCTTGCCCCATCTCTGTTTCAGGTTCCAGGAATGACTTTAGCCCCTCACCGTACTTTTTCATCAGGATGGCAACTAGGTCTTTAACGGTGGACCCTGATGGCAAGTCTATAAACTCTTCGCTGACATGCGTAACGTCTCTGAGCAGCGAGAGGTAAGAGACTTTAACCCTCAAGGAATCATCTCCAAGAATTAAATAAAGATATATAATAATTATAATTGTTTTCGGATCTTTTCACTCCTCTTTCTTTGCCCTGCCCTTTAGTTTCTGCAACACTTGGGGCAATGTTGTGTACTCCATCTCCTCGGGTCCTAGACGTTCTGGCATAAACGGTCCATGCCTTCTCATGTAATCTGCGATCTCTTGTGCCTTCATTCTTGTTAAATCAAATGCTGGATCGTCGAAGAGATCTGCTGGCCCAACGAGTTTCGAGTCCTTGATCTGGAAACCAAGCGCCACGAACCTTGGAGGACCGTCGAACCTAGTGCACCTTGCATTTCTCTGGGCGACCGGCATCATAGGTCCATAGTGGGAGCCCCTCATCCAGCCTGCCACAAGGTGCGGGAAGCTGAAAGGCTCTAGGATTTCACCAACTGCTGGAAGACCGTGTTGTGCCCTAACGATGGCTACTGGGTCGTCCTTTCCGACATATCTTCCGGCTATTAGTGAGAGTTTTGTGATACTTACTGATGCGGCTACGAGTCTGTCGCTCTTTCTCCAAACCCTCTTAAGAATATACCTGCCAGTGGTCCCTATCAAAGCCAATAAGTCGTATGACTCTTCCGGAGTATTCATCTCGTATGTGTATCCCTCTAAAACATCAAGAACTTGGAACGTGAAACCCTCATGCATCTTTGGATCTATTACTAGTCCTGCGGATGAAAAGGGATCTGCAAATATTCTATAAAGTGGGAGGTTGAAAGCTCCAGGCTCCGTCTTATCTGCCATAAATATGACAATGGGTTCGCTGGCTCTTTCTTCAAACTCTATCTCAGTATATCCAGGACCTAGCCCCTTGAGGTTCCCTGAAAACGCGTCGCTTAGAAGATCCTGTCCCGCAGCATAAAGGCCCAGTTTCTTAGCAACATCTGATGCTTTCTTGAAAGTTTCCCAGGCAAGTCTACAGACCTCCGGGTTTTCTTCGCCCTTCCTATGCGTCATAATAAGTTCGAGGTCGTCACCACAGTGAGTTACCCTATAATCGCAAATCAAACCAGTCTCCTTAGCTTCTGCTAGAATTTTCTCAGCACATGCTATCTGGTCAGGGTGTACGACATTGTGCCCGGCAAGGGATCCAACATCTGCTTTAATCACGCTTAGGGTAGTCCTTACCAATATCCTCACCGCAAATTATTTATTATGCCACCATATTAAAATCTATTGCATTAGATGTGATTAAAAAAATTTACATCACATTTAGAAAATGGTTATTTGTGATAGTTTAAAGATATGTGACTATATTTTATCGTTATATTAAGGTTTAGAACTTGAGTAAACTTCCAATCACGAGAATCAAAATCACATATAAGGTTATCACAAAAAACCTCATATCTTTGTGTAATAAGAAATAAAGGGCTGCGAAAAAAACCCTGAGGAAAGGCGTCAGAATCAATATTAACGCACCCAACCATAAAATAGGTTCTCCTAATGAGACTCCTGCTATCAATGTAATAGCGGATAGTAATACCCCGATCCTCAAAACCCACGATATTGTCGTTTCTGCGCTCACCAAACCAATGCCCCCCCGGCCTTTAGAAACATTACAAAGCTAAAGAAGAGAAGGACTAATCCGAGTAAAATTCGAAGGTATGGTGATTGTGTCTGTGCGAGAAGTCTCGTCCCTATATACGCGCCTACCATTATTCCCAATACATTCGGTACAGACATCTGGAGATCTAAAACACCTTTGCTAAAGTAGACCACTGCACTCGCGGCGGCAGTCACACCGACCATAAAGTTACTCGTGGCAGCAGAAGCTTTTATCGGAATCTTCATAATGAAATTCATTATTGGAACCTTGATTATACCGCCTCCAATGCCCACGACCCCTGAGACAATTCCCGCCAAAAAACTAGCAAAAAGACCAGTCTTCAGACGATCTGCAGAATATCGCACCGTTGTCTTCTTTGCCTCATCGTAATACTCCCCTCCAATTCCTAGCCGGTCTTCACACAAAATGATTTTTTCAGATTTCGCCTGTCTGAAGCTTATGATGGCAGCATAAATTAGAACTGCTGCCAAAATTGCCTCGATATAACGACCAGGCATAGTAAGGGCTAAAAAAGCGCCTAGTACGGCTCCTGGCACTGTGCAAGTTTCTAAAACCATGGCTAATCTTATATTAGTCATCTTATCGCGCACATACACGCTTCCTGCCATGCTCGAGCTTGCTATGACTGCTAGGAGGCTTAGGGCAACTGCCCTATGTATTGGGATGTTTAACGCCAGCGTGAAAAATAGAAGCATGAGAATGCCTCCTCCCAAACCCAAAGTGGCGCCTAGCGCCCCTGCAAAGATCCCGAAAAGCAATATGAGCAGGAAAAGCATAAATTCCATAATCTTACCTTTAGCTTCTATACAGTAGATATTTTTTTGTATTTCCTAGTTAATATGTCCTGAAAGTGAGGTTTATGATCTCAGACACAGTGAAAAGAGGCGTGCAAAGAGCGCCTCATAGGGCCCTTTTAAAGGCGCTAGGTTTGATAGATGATGAGCTTAATAGACCTATAATAGGTATAGCGAACTCATGGAATGAGCTTATTCCTGGACACATACACTTGAACAGGCTCGCAGAGGCTGTGAAGGCAGGGGTTAGAATGGCGGGAGGCACCCCCTTAGAATTTAATACTATCGGCATATGTGATGGCATAGCGATGGGTCACGAGGGTATGAGGAGCCCATTAATCAGCAGGGAGATCATCGCAGATTCCATAGAAGTGGTTGCAAAAGCCCATGCATTTGATGGTATGGTGTTTGTCTGCAGCTGTGACAAAATAGAGCCAGGCATGGTTATGGGTGCACTTAGGGTAAATATTCCGTCTATCTTCATAACAGGTGGACCTATGTTATGTGGAGTTTGGCGCGGTAAGAGGATGAGCCTAGACTCGGCATTCGAGAGTGTGGGTGCTTACCTTAGCGGCAAGATCACGGAAAATGAACTAAAAGAGATCGAAGAGTATGCTTGCCCTGGTGTAGGCTCTTGTGCAGGTCTTTACACAGCCAATACTATGGCATGCATGATTGAGGCTATGGGGTTATCCTTGCCGGGTAGCGGTACCATACCGGCTGTGGATGCCAGAAGGGTTAGGCTTGCTAAAAAGACGGGTATGCAGATCATGGAACTTGTAAAGAATGACATTAAACCCAAGGATATTGTGAACGAATGGTCCATTAAAAACGCTATAACGGTGGATGTTGCTCTAGGGGGATCCACTAACGCCGTTCTACACTTGATGGCTATAGCAAATGAGGCAGAAGTGCCTTTAAAATTGGAAACATTTGACGAGATCAGCAAGAAGACGCCTCATCTAGTGGATATGATGCCTGCAGGAAAAACAGCCGTGGAAGATTTAGACAAGGCTGGAGGGATTCCTGCTGTCATGAAGAGGCTATCTGAGAAGGGACTCATTAAGAAAGACCTTATGACAGTGACTGGCAAAACAGTTGGGGAGAATTTGATCACGGCGGAGATAATAGGTGACACTATTAGACCGTTTGAAAAACCCATTAGATCCACGGGAGCACTTGCTGTGCTTTTTGGCAACCTCGCTCCAGACGGAGCGGTTATAAAAACCGCAGGATTAAAGAAGACTTATTTTGAAGGTGAGGCGCGGGTTTTTGATTGTGAGGAGGACGGTATTGCTGCCGCCTCTAATGGAAAGATTAAGGCAGGTCAAGCAGTAGTTATCAGATATGAAGGTCCTAAAGGCGGTCCCGGAATGAGGGAGATGCTCTCCCTGACCTCTATGCTTGTTGGTATGGGACTTGGTGAGGAAGTTGCCCTTCTGACGGACGGTAGGTTCTCTGGAGCCACCCACGGCATGATGGTCGGTCATATCTCTCCTGAGGCTGCCGAAGGTGGTCCCATTGCCGTGGTACAGGACGGAGACATCATCAGGATAGATATTCTTAATAGAAGATTAGACCTACTTGTCGAGAATGAGGAGATCAGAAGAAGATTATCCGGTTGGAAAGGCAAAAAGCCAAAATATGATAGAGGCGTCTTCTACAGATACAGCATGAGTGTTACTTCTGCTTCGACTGGCGCTGTTCTAAGCGACCTTAAATATAAAATAAAAAATTGAAAAAGTGTCTAAAGCTGGCTCCAAAGGAATGTTATTATGAAATTAATCACAAGCGTGATTAGTGCAAATTTTACAGTTATTGAGTGGAACGCCTTCGTTGTTAGTTTATAGCCCTCTTTTTCAATAAGCGTCCAAGTCACGTACAATGCCGGAGCGCTTACTATGGTGGCATTGCTTGCCAGTGTGGCAGCCCACGCAACAGACCAGAAGTACGGCCAAACATTCAGTCCAGTCGTCAGTCCAAGATCTGCCAAGGTTCTGAACATGGTTAGGTTGTAAGCATCAAATTGCACCACCGAAGCAACACTCGCCGAAACCCAGTAAAGGAGAGGGACACCAACCTGAAGGTTTAACAGAAATGGCTGAAGGCCTTCTGCAATCGCCCTTATGTATCCTGCCTTTTCAATACAACCAACAAGCACGAATAGGAATGCGTAATAAAGAACCGCTCGCCACTCAAGCCCTCCAAGAACCTCTGCAAAGGTAGGTGCCTCCTTCAATTTGCCCGTTCTGTGAAGCAGTTCTATTACGCAAGCCATAACCAGCGCTCCCGAGAAGGCTATCGCTCCAAGTGGAACTTCAAGAACTTTTCTCAGCGCCATCAAGACGATGATTATTATGAAGAAAAACAGCGATACTTTGAGTAGTTTTCTATTCTCGCTGGAGATCTCAGCTATAGATGTTAGCATTGAACGGAAGTCGCCCTTATAATCAAACTTGAGAATCCTCTTAGAATATATGAACAGCATAATTATGAAGGTTGTAATAAGTACAAAGAATGATCCTGGTTTACCATGGAATACCACGAAGTCCATGAACTCCATACCTGCTATTGTGTGCAACATCTGAGGCGTTATATCTCCAAGCATCAGTCCAACGCCCATGAAGTTCGCTGCAAGACCCGTCATCACAGTCGGCAAGAGCGGATCAACTTTAAGCGTCTTACATATGGTCAACATTATCGGGCAGAATAACAATACGACTAGGACATTGTCCACAAACATCGTCACAATTCCGGCACTGAATATGAGCGCAAAAATTACTGCATTTAGAGACTTGGTTCGTTTGAGTACAGCTGAAATCAAAGCCTCTGGCATCTTAGCATTTATGAGGTAGGAGCTAACTATCCAAAGCCCCACCAAGATTGCTAATATATTCCAGTCCACTAATTCGAAAGCCTCGTATGGAGTTATTATACCTATAATGATCATTAAAACAACTCCAACGCCGCCAATAATGGCACGTTCGATTGGACCCCATATCATAAGGCCAATGACTACTAAAAATAAAATTAATGTCAACAATTCCAGCAAAGTATTTTCACTCCTTTGCTAAAAATTCCTTTTTTGACAAGGCATATTTAACAGTTGTATTTTTTATAATAAGTTTTATTATTTGCTTATATTTTTCCTAAAGGATAAATTAAAAGAAGAGGAAATACGCTAAATTAGTGAGAAGCTATGAAATTTCAGCTCTTCGATATTGGAATAACAACACCTTCGGATTGGCGTTTGAGAGTTACAGAAAAATCAGCATATCAGTCTGGCAAGATGGCAATAATATCCCCAAAGAAGCTTTACATAGCAGTTCAATGGCAACCTCTCGACTCCATAAAGAGTGCGGCAGTTAAAGAGGGAAATGAATTTTCACTTAAAGAGTACATTGAGGAGATCTTTTCACAAACAAAGGACAAAAAAATAAGGGATATGAAAGTATTGGAAAATACTGGACATGTTGAGGGGGAACATGAATTCCGATTTATAAGAGTGACATTTACATACAAGAAGTTCTTAAACCCTCCAAAACCTCAGCAGTATATTGGATATATGATTCTATGTAAAAAAATTAATAGACTGATTGGTGCATTCACGAACCTTCCCATCGATGCTATAGATGAAGACATTACTTACTTGGAAGGGCCGCTAAGAAGCATTGTTTGCTATTGTACAAAAATTTAAGTCACGATTCCATATAAATTTGTAATAAAACTAATTTATAAAAGAAGGAAGAGTTTTTTAATAATCCTCTAATAAACAGAATTATAATTTGCTTTTACTTATAAAAATTAAACAAAACTTTATAAATACCAAAACCTCAAAAAAAATTAGGGGTTCCTATGGGACAGGAAATAAAGGAGCTTAGGGTAGGAAGAGGCCCCCCATTGGAGCTGCGAGTTCTCAACGACCCCGGTCCGGTTAGCATACGCAAAATACTTGGTCCTGGTCTAATATTAGCAGCCCTTGGCGTTGGAATGGGCGAGACTTTCATGTGGCCTAGGCTAGTTATTGTTTTTGGTCCAGAAGTACGATGGCTAGCAACAGTTGGTCTAGTCATCCAGATCTTCGTCACTATGGAGATCGCTCGGTGGACCTATTTCTCTGGCGAGAGCATATTCACTGCAGGAAAAAGAATCCATCCAATAGTAATGTGGTACTTCTATATTGTGGCCATATTAGTTTATATATGGCCTGGACATGTCGTTACAGGCTCAGGCGCCCTTGGAATGCTATTAAAGGTAGACTGGGTAATGATCGCAGTTATAAGTCTTTGTGTTATAGCAGCGATATTGATTCTGAGCCCCTATCAAGTCTATAAGACAGTCAAATTCCTGTTGTTAATTGCCATCTCAATGATGATTGCCGTATCATTTGGCGTTGCCGTATTAGTGGGAAAACCTGAGCATTGGGGACAAGCACTTTACGGAACCGTCGCATTCGGTTACTGGACCGATATGATGAGTACGAAGACCTGGCTGCCGCTACTCGTTGGTGCGCTTGCATTTATGGGTCCTTCAGGAATGCAGCAGATGTGGTACACACTTTGGGCAAGAGAAGAGGGCGCAGGTATGTCTGGATATATGCCCAAGATTACTGGACTAATCTTTGGAAAAGAGGATAAATGGCGAGATAGCGGCTTCTACTTCGATGTCAACTTGGACGAAGAGATGGACAAATGGAAACGTTGGAGGAAACTGAATATATATGATGCATTAATCAGCTTCGGACTCATAACTTACTTTACAACACTCTTCTTCACCGTATTAAGCATGAGGGCTGCGGAACTGAGTCCTGCTGCTTTATCAGCAATTAGGGCAGGGGCGACTTTGAGAGCTATAGATGCCATTGCCTCCGCGTTCACATACATATCGCCCGTTCTCTATCCACTGTGGTTCATTGTAATGTTCTTAGTTGGCTGGAAGATGAGCTTTGGCATATTTGATGCCTTCGCAAGAGGACAGGCAGATATGACTTTCCAGCTATTCAAAGGAGCACAGAAGCTAGGCATGAGGAAGTGGTACTACATCTGGGTGGCAACTGTTACTATAATTGGCATAATAACCACTGTAAGCGGTGCGGCAAGAGGGCCCGCATTCATGTTGGACTTGCTAGCATTCCTATCACCACTCATTATGGGTAGCTATTGCCTGCTGCTGCTATATGTTAATAATAAGATGTTGCCGAAGCGTTGCAGGATGTCTTGGCTTTCAACAATTGTAATAGCAGGCGGCGCCGCATTCTACTTGGTGTCTCTGTTCTATTGCACATTTGTGGTGGGCGCCATACCTACTGGATAATCCAATTTTTTCTTTTTTTTTAAAGAATAAAAGTCAGAATTTGTTTTAAATATAAGATAACGAGGTGCTATTCATGGAGCGTTATGGTGAAAGTGAATTTATATATACTCAATGTGTAAGATGTGGAAGAAGGTTTTACGTTATAGCTGAAGAGCCTAAGGAACTTTGTTCAGACTGTGAGAAGATTGTTGAGCTCGAGACACTGGAACGAAAGAAAAAGGAAAAGAAACTAAAGAGCAGTCCTCCTTGACTCAATGGTCTTTTTAAGGGCTTCTATAAAAGCCCTTTTAGCAGATGCCTCATCTGGGACAAAACCGAGATCTGTCTTTATTTTTGAGTCGTCAAGAATCCACTTACCAGTCAGAAATCCTGATCCCTTCCATTCCAAAGGGTCAACTTCCGTAACAGAAGACTTTGAGCCTGCTAATTCGACTATAGTTTCTAGAAATTCCTTCCAAGTTATATTGAAGCTAAGAATGTTGTAGGTTTTTCCAAACGCACGTTCATTGAGTGTGGCCACTTCAAAAGCTCTAATCAAGTCTTGGGCATATAATACGCTGCCTGAGGATGCCCTCGGCACATTAAGCGACTCTCCTTTAATCGCACTGTCAATTATTTTTCTTAGTGTGCCTCCAGGTATGCGCTCATCACTAAACGCCCACCAAAACCTAAATATTGTAAAGGGTATCCCTCTTTCCCTATAATATATCTCCATAATTTTCTCAACAGCAAGTTTGGTTATAGCATGCACTGGTGCCCTAGACCTTTCTACTAGAAGAGGATGATCTTCCGTTATAGGATATTTTATTGGCTCGCCATAAATAACAGAACTGCTCGGAAACAATACATGCCTCACGCCAGCATCGCAACAAGCCTCCATAAAGTTAATAAAGCCGATCACATCTATAGTAAATCCTTCCATAAGTTTTTCAGCAAAAGACCATGCAGAATAGTAAGCCACATTACATCCTTCTGCAGCAATTTTTATAAGGTTCTTATCTTCTACGCTCGTTTCTATGAACTTCATATTTGGATGCATATACCCTTCAAGCTCGCCCTTTGACTTATCAACCACCACAACTTCATAGCCTCTATTCAGGCAAGCTTTTGTTAATCTACTTCCAACGAACCCGCCCCCGCCAGTGATAAGAACTTTCATTGTTAGCCCCCAATAATTTCTTTAAAGATATAATATATATATTTGATTAAACTACAATCAATACCGGTGTTTTTTTTGAAGATGTGGCAGGGCGTTGAAGTGGAGTATTGCATACCATACATTCATGGAAAGGCATATGTTAACGAACTATTAGAGGCGCTCAGAAGATACAAAATGCCTCCTAAAGGGGACCCTCCATTTCTGATAAAAAGAGGTTGTGAGTCTACACAATTTTTAATTAATGGTGGAAGAGCATATGGTGATATGAGTGCCACTCCTGGAGTATATGACGTTCTCGAGATAACCACGCCCGAATGTCCTGATCCGTTTACCACTCTAACCTACGAAAAGGCGACAGAGATTTATGCAAGAATTGCCTCCGAAGAATACGAAAGAGAGAGTGGCCTCAGAGTTCATTGCTATAAGATTAGTGCAACTCGTTCAGAACACGAATATACAACCCGTGGCTTACATGAGTCTTATTTGGTAGACAGGGCAGGATTCTCAGAAGGCATCAAGGAACTTATCCCTTACTTAGTTGTTAGGCAAGTCTTCACAGGGGTGGGAGGGTATTATTTTGGAAAGTTCATGATCTCTCCAAGACAGATGTTTGTAAAAAGTGTGTTTGCTGATAAAGTTTTTGGATCATGGCCATTAATAGGAGGTGTAGATGAACCCCATACGGATCCGAAATTTAGGAGGGTACAGATTACGAATGGTGAGGGTGCAAGATCTGAGTGGACTACTTTCATGAGACAGGCAATAACCTCCTACATCATTAGGGGCATTGAGCGAGGATTGATAAAAAACGTGCCTAAGGTTAAAGATCCTGTTGAGGCTACAAAGCTTATTGCAATATCACCGGAGGGTGATTGGGAAATACAAACGGAGGGAGACAAAGAGGTTACTGTTTTTGATCTTTTGTCATACTATCTTGAAGGAATAGAAAAGTTGTTTTCGATAGAAGAGGTTAATGATTGGGACAAGTATGCCATCCAAGAGTTCAAGTATGCCTTGAAAAAGCTAGAAGAGGGGAATTTTCAATCTCTAAAAGAGAGAGTTGAGTGGATAACAAAACTAGAGATTATTGAGAAAAATTTTGAAAAATACTTTGAAAGTGAAGATTCTGTGGAGGAAAAGAAAGTAGTTGCTAATAACCAGTTTACCGCAGTTACCGACGCTACTTATGAGCGCATTCAAGAAGAATTAGCACTAGTTGCTCTAATTAGTGATGAAGATCTCTCGAGGGCTGTGCTCTTCCCTCCCAAAGGTTCAAGAGGGTTTGCAAGGGTTAAAATTGCAAAACAACTAAGTCAGTGGTTGGATGACATTGGATGGGCGAATATTGTAGTAAATGGAATGGTTCATCCAATGCTAGATTTAAATGGGTGGGATGAAGAGCGGATTGCTGATTTTATAGAGATGATTAAAGGAGCACCAAAAATTACGAAGTAACCTTTTGACAGTATAGTATTTTATTCCATTTTAACCAATTGGAAGAATAACGAATTACACTCTTATTTATGACAAAACCGTTTTATATTTGAGGGTGATAAAAAAATACAGAGTGAATTTTATGAAGATCTTGAGAGAGATGGCTAGAGGGATAGAATATGAATTCAGTGTAAACAAATACCCCCCAATACTTCCTGGGATACAGCTCTCAGACCTCATAGGAAGAACTATGAATTCAATTAAAAGCCTAGGCTTTGTAACAGAAGTAAACTGGAGCGTGGAGGATGAAGTAGGCAATTTGACCTATGAAAGGGGCCTTTTAGATTCTTGGCTATTTTATCAAGGTCCATACGAAGTTGCGCTCAATGGAATGCGCATCTATGATGATGCAGAACATCTAGAGCTCTCAACCCCAGTTTTTAGAAACCCAATAGACGCGGTTATATACGATAAAGTCGCAGAGAGGTTAGCATTTTTGGGGATCAAATATTTAAGGGATAAGCTTGGAAATATTTACTGCTATAAGAGTAATACTAGCCTTCTTAAAGGATCACTCGGATACGAATCTGTAGCTTGGGGTACCCACGGGAATTATTGTTTAAAAAGAAATGTATTCAACTTTGACCGATGGAATTCAGTAGAAGAGATGTTAATCCCATTCATCATAAGCAGGATACCTGTGATTAGCGGAGGCGGTATTTTGCCAATAAGAGATACATATATATTTGACCCGCCGACCAGTTCAAGACTTCGCGGAGATCGCCTTGTATATGTAGTCTCACCAAGGTCGATATTCATAAAGCAGCCTTCTTCGATAGACACTACAGTTGAGAGAGGATTTCTGAACCAACGTGACGAGCCGCATGCCGATCCGGAAAAATATTGGAGGCTACACGACATAAATTTTGAAGCTATACGAAGTGACTTTCAGATATTCATTAGAGACGCTCTCGAAGTCTTTGTTTTGAAAGCTGCTGAAGAGGGTCTTCTGACCGCTCCTCCTTCTATAAAAGACCCAATTGAATCCGTAAGAAAAGTTGCATCGGAAACAGAAAATGTAGATCAGACGTTAGATTTGAAAAATGGGGGAAGGGCACGGGTACTTTCAGATATATTTGCATATTACATAGACGCTGCTGAGCGATTAATAGAAAGTTCAGGTGATGCTGAAGATCATAAGGTGTTGAAGATTATAGAGTTTTTGACTCAAAAATTAATAGAAGGGCGATTTGAGGATATTGGTGAAGGGCTGGACTGGATAGCAAAAATGCAACTCATAGAGGAGTATGGTGTAAAGGATGAAGAGGCAGTAACGCTTTGTAACCAATACAGTCTATTAGACGAGTCTACTGGTTTCTATGTGGGTGATAAGACAGAAGAAGCAGACTCTCTATTCGATCCAGCTTCCTCAGCCTCTTACCTAGCTACGGTGTTTTCATTGGATACTTCACTTAAGGAATTAGTAAAGAAAGGTTTAACGAACTCCCCGAGCGATACTAGGGAATATTTGAGGACCGGCATTTTGAAGAAGTTCTCTTCAGAGATTATTAAAATGAACTGGTGGAAGATCTACTTTAAGGGAGGAATAATTCAACTACCAGAACCGCTGAGATACGGAAAGGAAGAGGCAGAGGCGCTTTTAAATTCGAATACCCTAAAGGAGATTTCTGAGCTAATGGTGAGGTGATGTTGCATGAGTGAAATTGTTCTACCATCATTCAAGAGAAAAGAAAGAACCGACAAGAGACTAAAAAAAGAGCACTCTGAAGTCATAGCACCTCCTGGAGAGTAAAACCTTCTTTTTAATTTTTCATTTTAAATTAGTAGATGATTTATACTTAATATTTTCTAATAAAATCTATTTTTAGAAGGTAATGCTGAATTGAGGAGCTAATACTAGAAGTTGATTATATAAGCCCTTAAAATCTAGTTAATAACTAGGTTAAATTCAGCGAAACTATTTTTAATACTACAATGTAATTAAAATTTGGGTATTACAAATGCCCGATAAAGAAGTGTCTTTAAAAGTGGTAAACATTGCTGGCGACGAGGGCGTTTTTAATCCGACCGACCTAAGCTACATAGGTGCAAAAGCTGGCGAACTCGTAGAGCTATACACACCCTCAAGAGCTTGGACTGTAAAGGCAAAGGCAGATTCAAGTGTTGCTGTAGGAACTGCTTTGATCGGTAAGGCAGTGGCAGAGAGGCTGGAGGTTGATGACGGTGCTGTTGCAAGAGTTGCTTGGACAAAGCAAGTAATCGAAGAAAAATATGAACCGCCACCATGAGGTGATAAAAAATGGTATTATATGCAGTAGAATTTGATGGAAGAGGGGTTACGCAGACCGCTCTACTAAGAGCTGCTGCTGAGATTATCTGCAACGCAGCTGATAAAGATGGCAACCCTTCTTTGGGATACGAAAGGTATGACGATGCGCCCGACAGAGTTGGAATACCAATTAAAGGCTTTGCAATAGTCTCGAAACCTTCAGAACAACAGTTCTGGGCAGATGCAGATGATGTTGAGGCGGAACTTAGCCAACTAGGGGCACCTGTATGTGATATGACATACTACAAAATGTGCTACGATGAATTGGCCCCAGAGGCAATGTTATACGAACCAGCAGAAGTTAACGCTGTATTAGTTTTAGACGATACCCTTGTAAAAGGAGGGGAGCCTTGGGCACACATAGGGCTACAGCCAATCCATGAAAAGCTTAAGGACGGTGGCGCCATAATCGTTAACAGTAAGAGAAGTCCGGATGAACTATTGAATTTCATTCAGCCAACGAATAAGAAATACAAATTGGTTACAATAGACGCTAGCGGGATGGACAAAATCATAATTGTTCCTCTATTAGGTGCCATGTTAAAGGTCGCGCCTGGCATAGTTTCATATCGTGCGATGGTTGCAGCGGTTAAAGAAAGGTACATTGCTGAGGGCATGAAGAAGGCTGAAGTATTGAGGGAGGCATATAAGATCGCCAAAGCAAAGGAGGTATGAAAATGACAAAGAAATTTGAAGAGTTTCCAAGTTGGAAGGAAATGCCTGTAGGAATAGTAGTCTTTGCACCTCCCGTGAACGGTCCAAACCCTCACTATAAGACTGCGACCTTTAGAACATTAAGACCAGTAACCGACCCTAATAAATGTAATAAGGACGGTCTATGCTGGCTATACTGCCCAGAGCCCGCTAGAAGTCCAGATCCAGAAACACTCTTTGCTGTAATCTTAGACTATTGCAAGGGCTGTGGGGTCTGCGCTGAAGTCTGTCCAACAAAAGCTATTGAAATGAAAAACGAATTAGATTTTAAGGAGTGAGAGAAAATGGTGAAAATGATAACAACTGGAACCACAGCTATTGCAACAGCAGTAAAACATGCAGATGTAGATGTGATATCAGCATACCCGATTAGACCCTACACTGGAGTAATGAACTCGTTGGCAAAGATGATCGCAGATGGAGAGTTCGATGCAGAATACATAGTTGCCGACTCAGAGCATACACAATTCGAGATAGCAAAGCATGCAGCAGCTTGCGGAGCGAGAGTATTCACAGGTAGCGCAGGAATTGGTTGGGCATTTGCACATGAGGCGCTGGTAGTAACGCCTGCTGACAGGGCACCTGTGGTGGCAATGGTAGGAAACCGTGCCCTAGACGATCCAGGAAACTTTGGAGTGGAACACACTGAAGCACTTATTACGAGAGATACAGGGTGGATGATGTGCTGGCCGGAAAACCCGCAAGAAGCTTATGATATGACCCTTATGGGATACAAGATTGCAGAAGATCCAAGCGTTCTCCTACCATATGTTGTATGCTGCGACGGAAACTTTATAACCCATGTTAGATTTCCAGTGGATCTGCCTGAGACAGAGGTTGCAAGGGAGTTCTTACCGCCCACACCGCCACCAAGGATAAATGTGCTACACCCTGACAAACCTCTCTCAATAGCTCCACATGTTGACTACTATTGGGGTGCTGAGATTAGAAGACAAATGGACCAAGGCATGCGAAATGCTATCGAAGTGACAAGAAAAGTTCATGAGGAGTTCTATAAAGTCTTTGGAAGAGGAGGACCGCCATTCGTTGAGGAAATAAATACAGAAGACGCCGATGTAGCCCTTATAGGGATGGGGGGTATGGCAATGCCCGCAAAGGCAGCCATCTGGCAACTTAAAAAAGAGGGAATAAATGTTGGATACGTGAAACTTAGGAGATTTAGACCATTTGCAACCGAAGATGTAGTAAATGCTCTAAGAAAGTTCAAAGTGGTCGCCGTGCTAGACAACGACTTCTCCTTCGGGGCTGCAAACTATGGCGGAATAATCTTCCAAGAAGTTCGCTCCGCACTATATGATGTGCCCGAGAGGCCAAAGGTAGTTAACTACCTGATAGGTCTTGGAGGTAGGGAGATCACAGTGAATGCCATGAGATCGATCTGCAAACAAGTGAAAGAGATTGCTGAGACTGGTGTGGTCAAAGAGACGGTACAATGGGTGGGATTAAGGGAGTGAGAATATGAGTTGGGAGAAATTAGAAATAAGGACGCTCAAGGACACTCCGAAAGAGGAATACTATGTAGCAGGACACAGAACCTGTCAAGGATGCGGTCCGGCTCTTGCATGTAAATTTTTGGCCAAAGCTGCTGGTCCAAGGGCAATCTGTATAACAGCAACAGGATGCATGTACGTTGCCAACTGCAGCTACAATACAACACCGTGGGCAATACCATGGATGCATGCCCAGCTGGGAGGAATCGGTTCTGCAGTATGCGGGGCAGCCGCAGCCTACAAAGCAATGATGCGCAAGGGCAAGATTAAGAAAGAAGAGATCCACGTAATTGGTCTGGCAGGTGACGGTGGTGCTGCCGACATCGGTCTTGCAGCGATTTCTGGCGCAATGCTCTCTGGACATGACCACCTGATAGTGACCTATGACAACGAATCCTATGCCAACACCGGTATCCAAGCGTCAAGCCTCACCCCATGGGGTGCATGGACGACATTCACTCCTCCAGGCAAGATGCTGAGGCTTGGAAACGTCAGGGTGAAGAAGGACCTGCCGAAGATGATCGCGGCCGGTCACCCCAATGTGCGATACATTGCAACAGCTAGCACTTCGTTCCCATTCGACTTGATGACTAAGATAAGGAAAGGTCTAGCCGTCAAAGGACCTGCATACGTCCAAATACACACGCCATGCCCCAAGGGTTGGAAGTTCTCGCCAGAGCTGCTAGTGAGAGTTGGTCGACTTGCGGTAGATACGGGAATGTGGGCGCTTTACGAGATAGAGGACGGGCAGTTTAAACTGTCCTACAAGCCGCCTAAGAGAAAGCCCGTATCCGAATACTTGAAACTTCAAGGCAGATTTGCACACCTAAGAGAAATCGACTACAGATATATACAGGAACAAGTGGATGCTGCTTGCAAGCAGCTAGGCATCGAATAAATCCCCTTTTTTATTTTTTTCTGTTTTTGCTTAATTTTGATTTTCTATTGGTTTTATTTCAACTACTCTGCCTCAATTCTGTGAGACAATTTTTGAAGTTTGTGGTTTAAATTATTTTAAATGTCAATAATTCTACTTAATTTATGGTTTTTTACATTACAAGCAGAGCTATAAAATAGCTCTACGACTTTTTTTACAGTGGGCGAGGTCTCTATATTGTTTAGTTCATTAATCTCAAACCATCTAGCATCTGTCACATCAGTTCCATGTCTCAATGTACCGCCAGTAACCTCGCCGAAGTAGTCTATTATCACATAATGATACTTGATCTTAGAGTTTCCTTCTTTTATAATGACGTTGAAGATTCCTGCGACCGCTCCTAATGATACCTCAAGTCCTGTCTCCTCTTTAACCTCCCTAATCGCCGCCTCTTCGGCAGTCTCACCTAGCTTTATTAGTCCACCAGGAATTGACCAAAGCCCTTTGTTCGGCTCATGTCCTCTCTTAACAAGCAAAATCTGCTGATCCCTGATCAGGATCACACCAACGCCTACTAAAGGTCGTTCAGGGTACTCCCTCAATCAACACCACCGTAAAATCCTTGTACTGCGGTTCAGCAAAAGACTATAACTAAGAGTTGTTATAAGGATGATCATAATCACGATCAATACTATTATCACTCATGTCTAAGCGCTACAACAGGATCCATTTTCGATGCTCTTCTCGCTGGATACAGGCCTGCAAGTAGGCTAACTGCGATGGCAAAGAAGAAAACAAGAAGTGCCATCTCAGGCCTTATCACTGGAAGGTATGAAAAGGAGTTGGCACCACCAAACTGAGCAGATTGCGATGCAAAACCCCTAGAGACTAGCAATGGCATTAGATAGGATATTGCTGAGCCCACAGCTATACCAAGTATTCCGCCCACCAATCCAACAACTCCCGCCTCCGATAGGAATATTGAAAGTATGTTCCGGTCTTTGAACCCTAGGGCCTTTAGGACGCCTATCTCCCTGGTCCTCTCAATTACCGAAACAAACATTATGTTCATTATGCCTAGACCAGCCACGAAGAGGGAGATCGCAGCAATCGATCCAAGGAGTACAGTCAACATGCCTGTTATCGATGTAACGATCTGAGTTATCTGCTTCACAGTCATTATATTCAGAGTGTTCCCATAAATCGCCCTGATGTTTCCAACAACGCCGTCTACAGCCTCCGGATCCGTTGCCCTCACGAAGAGGGCTGAGTAGCTCGTCCTGCCCAAAAAATTCGAAGCGCCCTTCAATGACATGAAAATGCTGTCATCTACAGAGACAAGCGCAGTCATACCATATGGTGTTAGAGACCCGACTACGCTTGCGACCATTCTTGTGGATCTTGTTATCGACTCTATTGTTGCTGTTTGTCCTACGTTCACAAAGGGCGAGGTCAAATCCTGCGGCTGATGAACGTTCGCCCCGACCACAACCTCCGAATAGCTGAGGGGCTGATATAGACGCCCTTCCTCCATTTCATATCCTGAGACAAGTATTCCGAATTGTGATGGATCTATTCCAACAAGCTGAACGGTTCTCGAGGATTGGGTTCCATAGAGCCTTACAGTAGAGGTCACAACGGGTATAACGAGCTCGACATTTGGGATCTGCAGAATTCTATTCACATCCTTCTCAGTCAATATCACGGTTCCTGTTGCAGGTCTCAAGCTTATTGTGCTCGGACCGAGTTTATTCATTTGGTCGACTATGCTAGATTGGATGCCTTCGGTCTGCGAGACCAGAGCAATTACTGCAGCGGTCCCCACCATTATTCCGAGTATGGTAAGCGCTGCCCTAAGCTTCCGCTCTCGTATTCCCCTGATTCCCCACTTTAATATATCAGTCGCTCGCATCTTCAAGACCTGCGCTTCTTGAAATAGATGAAAACTGCTGCTATTACTACGAGAACTAAAACAATTGTAATGTATATCGGATTAAGCATAACCGCAGATGTGGATCCAGTAGAACTGTTAGTTGAGCTTGCATTTGTGGTGCTAACCACTATGTTTACTGGAACGTTGAGTATGCCCGTAAGTTTCTGACCTAGATTGTCCCTATAACTGTACTCCAAATTTAATGCATATTTGCCTGTTGTAATATTCGTGGCAGAGTATGTGAGTGTGAAGGACGATGGAACGTTGACTGCCAAATCTCCCAGAAAGACCTTATCATAGCCTGATGGCTGAAGCCCTTGGCTGGCACTGGGAGTGACCATGACGCTCTGTGCTGTGGTGGTCCCAAGATTGATAAGGCTTACTGTTATTGAAAATGGCTTTCCGAGCGTGATCTGAGACGGAAAAGTTGAGGAGTCCAGAACCACCAAGTCGACCACACCCCTTACCACCATGCCCAAATAGTTGACCTGTTGCTTACTCTTTAAATTTACATCAGTGTAAGAGGTTGTCACGGTAAAAGTTGTTAGGGTTCCCGACGCAGATGGTGAGACAAAGATCTTCAGAGGTATTATGGCACTCTCCCCTGGATGCAGGTTGCCTATATACCAACTCCCGTCACTTCCCAAGAGTGCCATAGATGTAGTAACACTCTGTGCCCCTGGAATAGTGAGTGAAACTACTAAGGAGCTGGCCGCTCCGTCTCCTAAATTCTTAACCGTTAGATTCAGCTCGTTTATATCTCCTGACCTGAGCTCGTTTTTACTTATACTAATGTCGATTACTGCCAAGGGAGAATAGACTGCAGGAACGTTTAGTGAGAGATACCTAGTCTCCTGCTTACTCCTTGACAACGAATCGTAGTAGGTCATGGCAACCGAGGCTTGATACGCGATTCCCGATGCCGAAGGACTGACATAGACGTCTGCCTCCAAATTGACGGATGCACCCGCCGCGATCTTATCTATAAGCCAGCGCCCATCAGAGCCTTGCAAGATCATTGGTAAGCCTGAGGCGGTGGACGGCGGCATATTCAAGACAACTTGAACGTAGGAGGCATCGCTATCCCCCTTATTGTACAACTGAATGCTGAGCCTGTTCGTCTCCCCCGCCTTTAGATCCTGCGGCACCACACTTACTTCAAAATTTACAGATGGTGAGGTGCTGAACGGAATGACAATTGTTAAGTACCGGGTCTCAGACTTTGTTCGGATGTAGTCAGAATAGGATAATGAAATGGGTAACTGGTATGTCTGACCAGCTGAGGAAGCCGAGGCATATAATGTCAGAGGTATTGCAACTTCCTCACCAGGTCTTATAGACTCGAAATTCCATCTTCCATCGCTTCCGATCAATGACAGGGGAGATGTGCCAGATGTTGCACCAGGCATTGTTAGGGTTACAGAAATAAGTTTGGCATCGGCATCACCAACATTTTTTATCTTTAACAAGACCTCGTTGTTCTTACCAAAATCCAGAGTATAGGGAGAAAAAGACGCGGATAGAACTGCCCCCTGCACCGTTAAGGGGGTGACATAAACGCCGATGGTTCTCGTCTCAGTTCTGGAGCCGTAATACTGGTAACTCAATGTTACGGTAAGTTGATATGTGCTCCCTGCAGCGCTCGGGCTAACGTATATTGTTACAGGAATGGATTGCGACTCTGCCGATGCAAGACTATCAATGTACCAGCGTCCATCGCTCCCGTTAAGGATCATCAGTGCACCACCAGTGGCAGAAGCTGGAAGCGATAGGCTAACCCAGATTTGCAATGCAGTAGTATCGCCGAGGTTCTTTATCGTCAAGTATACTTGGTTGTTGGTACCCGCCGTGAGAGTCGCATTGTCAATACTCACGTTCAGGTTAGGAGGGGCGGAAATAACAATCTGAACACTAAAGAGAGGGAAAGTTACCAAAAAAGCACATAAAATAAATATTGTTACCTTGAGGCTTCTTTTTTCATAGTTCTGCGACAATTTGTTTTACCTCCTTTTCAACCAGTCCATCCTTCATCCAAAGGACTCTATGACAATGCTTTATGAGACCGAGGTTGTGCGTGACCATTATAATTGTCACACCTTTCTTATTTAAATTATGTAACACATCTATTACCTCCGCAGCGGACTTTGAGTCTAGGTTGCCTGTCGGCTCGTCCGCTAGGATTATCTGCGGGTCATTTGCAAGCGCCCTCGCTATGGCAACTCTTTGCTGCTGACCGCCACTCAACTCATTAGGTCTGTTCTTCTCAAAGCCATTTAGCCCCACCAGAGCAAGTAATTCCATGGCTCTAGCACGCCTCTCCTTAGGCGAGAGCCCCGAGGCTATCATGGGCACTTCCACATTGTCCACGGCGCTCATATAAGGTATTAGGTTGAAGGTTTGAAAAACGAAGCCCAACTTTTTGTTGCGAAGTTCTGCCAACTGGTCGCTTCTCAATGCGGAGATCTCAACGCCGTCTATTATTACCTTGCCCCTTGTGGGCCTGTCTAGAGCACCAAAGAGGTTTAGTAGGGTCGACTTGCCACTCCCAGAAGGTCCAACAACTGCAACGAACTCGCCCCTCCTTATTCGCATATTAATGCCCCGTAGGGCAGGGTACTCTACCTTGCCTAAGCGGTAGATCTTCCAAAGGTCTATGGCAACAATTACACATTCAGATAGATCCTCTTCCTCAATAGATTGCCTTTGAACCATATGCAAAATCGATCCTTCCTACCAATGATATTTATGTTGATGTTATACGTTATGTATAAGGATTTAGGTTGTTTGGTCTGGACTCGAATTTGAGCCAGTATTTGACACTTAAAAAGCTCCTTTAATCATACAGCTTGTGAAATCAATCGAATATTAATTAAAAACCTTGATCAAAAACCGAAGAGTTCATTATATTAAGGGGAGGCAAGGATAATGGGTATACCACCATCCACTGAGGAAGATGATGAATTTGACTTTGCTCGAGTCCCTGCTCGAATACGGTTATTTGGGAACCTTCACTATATCCATACTCGGCAATCTTGTGCCCTTCTTGCCGGTCCCATATTTAATACCGATTTTTTTACTCTCTCATATTTTAGAACCATTTTTTGTGGGCATCACGGTGGGCATCGGCGCAAGCCTAGGAAAATGTGTGTCCTATGCAATAGGAAGGGGCGGGAGGGCGGTTCTAGACGAAAAGAAGAAGAAGGAACTAGAATGTTTCGGTAACCTGCTGGGGAAATATGGAGTTATTGCAGTCTATTTATTTTCTTCTTTGCCTCTTCCAGACGACATAATAGTAATGCCTTTCGGGATAATCAAGTACAACTTCAAAAGATTTTTTGTGGCTCTACTATTAGGTAAATTGACCTTAGGCATGATCGTCGCATATACTGCAAAATATTCATTTGAATATGCAAAGATCTTTATTGGGAATGGGGATCCGTTACTCACTATAGCTGTTTCAGTCACATTTATGCTACTCATGACGTGGGTTATATACAAGATCAATTGGATCGAGGCAACTCAGTATATAGAAAAGAACGGCGTTATAGCGTACATAAAGTTTATGTTGAGGAAAAAATCGAAATGAGCTGTGGGTGATATTAACACCGCTATTGAAATTATGTGATGGTGTGTAATGAATGGTTAACTTTTAAAACAAAGATGCATAGATGCTATTCGGCGAGGATGCTTGAAGGTAACACTTTTATCCTTTACACCTGATCCAGAGAGGGTCGTTGCTGCATCTGCCAGACAGTGTTATTCAAAATTCAGTGCAACCAAGGCTCTAAGAGATCTTGGCGACGCAGACATCCAAAGGTTACTAAGGAAGGTGATAGAGAGCGGGCATCTCTCTGTTTTGGAGCATGCAAGCTTCACCTTTGCTATAGAGGGCATATCGAGGGCCTGCAGTCATCAATTGGTTCGGCACAGGATCGCGTCATACTCTCAGCAGAGTCAGAGGTACGTAAAGCTAGATGAGATTGAGTTCATCGTTCCAGAGAGTATTAACAGAGATGATGGTCTGAGAAGAGAGTTTCATGAGGTTTTAGAAGTCTGCAAAAGTTGTTATAAGAACCTTCTTGAAAAGGGCGTTCCGGCTGAAGATGCAAGGTATATTCTTCCACAAGCCACTCCAACAAAGATCGTGGTCACTATGAATGCCAGATCTCTTATGAATTTCTTTGAGCTGAGGTGCTGCCTCTCAGCCCAGTGGGAGATAAGAAGGCTGGCCGAGGAGATGTTGTCATTAGTCAAACAGGTTGCCCCTCACATATTCGATAATGCAGGACCGTTCTGCGTAACAAGAAAAGTATGCCCTGAGAAGAAATACGATTGCCCCAAGTGGGTAGAGCTATATAAGAAATAACATAAAGAATTAAATTAATATAAATTAAAATATAAAAATTGAAGCATTCACTAATTTATCTTAATTCGTTAATAATTTTCAGGAAAATAGTGCTTTGACTGCTTCTAAGGCGCTCTCTTTGACGAGCATATCCAGCACAAAATCCGATTGTATTTTCAGAGAGGCATCAACGGGTATGAATCGGTCATTTTCATCCTTCACGCGCACTATCATCCACTCGTTCCTAAGAGGTAGATCGCCTATTTGCATACCAATCACAGGAGCGTTTTTACCTACTTTTACTCGCACCCTCCTGACGCCAAGACTATGTAACGCCTGAGGTGTTTTTTCTTCAGACGTAAGAGTGTCGCTTTCTTTGGTTATTTGTAGGATCTTCTCTGCAGCAGCCTCTTCCGGACATATAGTGTGGTTTATGCCCAGTTTGCCTGCGATCTTAGAAAGCCGAGGGTCACTCACTCTGGCAATAACCTTCTGTATTCCAAGATCCTTTGCCAATAAACATCCCAGTATGTTTTTTTCGTCGCTACCCGTCACCGATATGAAGATCTCATATTCATTGATATTGATCTTACTGAGATCATCTATGTCAGTTATATCTCCCTTAAACACTAGGATGTCAAATTCATGAGAGACTTCTTTGCATTTGTCCGCATCTATGTCTATCACTGCCACATCATTGCCGTTTTCCTTCAATTCCCTTATTAGGATTTTACCGGTTCTGCCAACACCTGCAATAATTGCCTTCATAGCAATATTACCTTCATTAGGCGGAGACTTTTATACTTAAATACAAGTGGTTGAAGTAAAAGACCCCAGGGTTAAAAAATTTGCTATTGGTCAAACCAAGTGATATATTATGAGTTATAACTCCCGCGAAGTAATAGGGGGGTTTGCTGGGCTTCTTCTCGTGACAGGAATTATGATTCTAATACCTTTATTACCAGCGCTTGTCTATGCGGAATACAGCACTATACCTTTTTTCCTTATACCAGGCATAGTTGCCATAATTTTGGGAATGTTTTTAAACTCCAAATATCCTTTGGCAGAGGACTTTTCGATTAAGGCAACCATCATTATTGCTTGCACAGGCTGGCTCTTTGTCTCGCTTATAGGCATGATTCCTTATTTTTTGATAGGCATGGGAGTGCTGGACGCTTTTTTCGAGTCAGTTTCGGGCTTCACAACAACAGGTATGTCCCTTATTAACAATGTGGAGATCATACCTAAATCAATATTGTTCTGGCGCAGCTTCACGCAGTGGATAGGCGGGGTCGGAATAATCTTATTCTTCACAATACTTTTGAAAGGGGGCATAAGTACATGGCGACTTTATGTGCTTGAGGGTAGGGAAAAGTTTACACCCAGCGTTAAAGCAAGTGTAAAGAACATACTCTTGATTTACAGTTTTTTGACAGGTGTCTGTGCGCTTATACTATACATGTGTGGTCTTGATGCTTTTGATGCCATAAACCATGCGATGACTACTCTCTCGACTGGTGGGTTTTCAACAAAAAACACCAGCATGGCAGAATTCGGCATAAACATAAAACTGACGATTTCATTCTTCATGGTACTTGGCGCAACCAGTTTTGTATTATTTTACAATTTAGGAAAATTGGATGTTAGAAAGATCGTTGAAGATGCAGAGTTTAAAACTATGATCTTTGTATTGCTTTTTGGAGGATTGCTCGTATCCGTTTTTTTACTGCTTAACGGTATTGACATGTTCAATGGTATTGTCGACGGATTCTTCAATGTGATTTCGATCTTGACCACAACAGGTTACACTAGCGCCAACTTAGATAATTGGCCTTCTCTAACGAAGGCGATCCTCATCATTCTCATGTTTATTGGTGGGAGCGCAGGGTCGACAGCCGGCGGAATTAAGGTATGGAGATTTGTTGTCTTGTTTCGAATTGTCAGGAGGGAAATAGAAAAACTTGTACTCCCTCCTTCAGCAATAATACCTGTGAAGATAGGTGGACGGGTCCTAGATGACGAATACATCATAAAGATATCGGCGCTCGTGTTTTCATATGTTCTATTTGTCTTTGTGTCTTTTGTTTTGCTTAGTTTTTCAATTCCCGACTTGTTTGGCGCTCTCTCTTTAGTGGTTTCTGCATTGAGCAACGTTGGTCCTGCTTTCTATCCAGTAAATCAATTGGACCTCTTTTCAAAAAGCGTCTTAATAGTTGCAATGTGGGCAGGTAGGCTTGAACTATTACCAGTAATAGCCTTCATCGGAAAAGAGATCCCATCAATTATAAAGGAACATTATTCAAGATCTGAAAAGAAGGCTGAAGTTTTGAAAAAGGAAACCCCAAAAGAAAAAGTTGATTGAAGGAACTATGTTTTAGAATCTAATAATTTTAGACGCTCTTCCCTTCTCCTCTGCGCCTCCAAAAACCTTCGTTTCTCTTCTTCCGTATCAGGGATTAGTCTTGGGACACGCTTTGGTCTTCCATTTTCATCCAACGCGACCATTGTGCAGTAGGCAGAAGCTGCATGAACAATCTCCCCTGTACGCGGGTTTTCAGCCTCAACACGAACGCCAACCTCCATAGACGAGTTCCCGACATAATTTACTGACGCCTTTAGTATTAGAAGGTCGCCCACACGAACAGGTCTATGAAAATCCATTCTATCCATAGATGCGATAACTACATTGGATCTTGCATGGCGCTGGGCAACCGCTGCTGCTATTTCGTCTATATATCTGACGATCGCTCCACCAAAGACGTTCCCGGCAGGGTTTGCATCCGAAGGAAACATCCATCGAACAGAGGTTAATGCGGAGTCGCTAACTTTTTTCGCCTCTTCCATAAAAACACACCAAACTAGCTGATCTCGAGCCTCGATATATTTTTGATTATTGACTAAGACTATTTCATCCGGCTTGGAGGGCGGCTCATTAAATTGGATAAGGAGGTAATTTGGAAAACTCACGCCAATTTTCATCTAGTTTTAGCTGCCCTATCTGAATGACGCCTATATCGCCATCAGCAGGCGTTGTGATTGCAATCCGTCTTCCTTCATAATCTATGTGGGACAGGACTCCAAGTCCGGAAAAACTGCCTTTCGGATTAAGAAGCCCAACCAAAATTCCTTTTTCAAACCCCTTCTTGACAAAAACAATTTCTTCAATAGAGGTGAGTTCCTTGAGTTTGTCAATCTTGGCTGGATCTGGTTCCTCCCTACCAACCAAAAATAAGAAAACATCGCCTATTTCGCCATAGATCAGCTCTGTGCTGATTTTTTTCTGCAACTCCTCCAACAATGGGCGCGGCAATGGTTTTCCGTATGTGTAGTAAGAGTGCATTAGAGTGACTTTTTCAAGGTCAAAAATCCTTTCCTTACTGTTTTCGAAATATTTCTGATACGCGGTTTCTCGCTTCTCTCTTCGCTCCTCTCTACTTCTTACCCTTGAGGCAGACGATGTCGATATCCTCAAAATTTTTGTGTCCTCCCTTGACTCCCAAACCTTGATTAGGGGCTCCGCTTCTGAGCCCCTTTGAATTGCAATCAGATGTTCGGGGCAGATCGATTCAATCAGTGAAGTTTTGAATTCCCTTGCCCGCCTCCCATAGATCCATCCGCATGTGTTAATAATGATCAGTTTGGCGCCTTTGGAAATGGCCATGTCTACTAGTTTTCTAGTACCTGCCACGACGCGGGCAGGTGCATCGGAAGGCGATGTTGAACCAATAAAATACGCAGATTCCAAAGGTATCTTGTCCATTGAGATTATTCCTTCATTCAAAAACCCATAACCTATAGTCGTGGGCAAGGAGATCTCTGCTTGCCCCGGATCTGCGTCCACTACAGCAACCCGTATTCCTCGATCAAAGGCCATATTGGATAAGTATACCGCAAAAGTCGTCTTTCCGCTGTCAACATCGCCAATTATTAACGCCCTTGTGGGACATGGGCTATTCAAGATAATCTCCGCGGAGGACTTCCAATTTTGTGGGATTACTTGTTCAAACTGCTCGATCCTCGCATCTGGTCCAAGTTTTACTTCAATTATGGATTCTTCTAGGACTTCCACAGGAGTACTTCTTCCTTTTTTCACAATAAATCGTTCATTAGCAACAACTTTTTTCCCAATAACCAGAAGGGCACCATTACAAAGGTAAATCGAGGCAGGACCGCTAATTAGAAAAGAGTTCCCCTGTTTTAATTTTATGCGTTCACTCATTAGTACCACTTGTCCGTATACATCTCTTGGCAGATTCGGTAGTCCGATAATCTTCTGATTTATTGAAGTTTAATAAAATCTTCTAATGACCATTAAACCCAAATAACATTTAAATTGTGAAAAATTAGCGGACAACTTTTTTCAATATGGGCAGATTGTTTACCTGAAAACCCGTTTAAATTTAAATATAATCTTAAAAAGAGTGCAGACCTTATAGACTCCTTTGTGGGGATGCTAATGCAAGGTCAAAAAAGTGAAAGTTATGAAGATCCTTTTGAAGAAATTGCAAATGCAATTATGGCGATCATTAAAGAGAAAGGTGGGCGAGTCGAATTTTCCGATCTTGAGAAGTGGGCAGATCTAACCAACCTAGGCAAATACACGCTAAGGACTGTGGTTAACGAGTTGATCGTTAGCGCAAGGCTTAAGGCACCAGAAGGTTTTTACGATGCTGAGACAGAGATCGAACCCCCCATTCCAAAGGTAGTCGAATTGCCTAAGTTCTCCCCTGCAGAGATAGAGAAGTTAAAGGAGTACCTCCGTGAATATCACAGTGTAGGTTTGCTGAGGTTATTTGAGGATCTCAGTAGAGCAGGGCTTAAGGAAATAAACGAGATACTTAAGGAGGTTATAGAAGAGGGCTACGCCGAACTCACACCTTCAGGTGTGGTTAATGCCACCAAAAAGTTAATTCATGATCAAAAAGGCTAATTTTCCCTCACATTTGTGAGCTGATTAAATAGCTAAATTTCAATACTAATCAGCCTAAAGCTCTTTTGTGAGGAGAAAATTCAATCTCTTTTCTGCTTGTCTGGATTTGTATTTGGATTTGTATTTGGATTTGTCGCCCTTCCTTGAGAATGTAAGACAAAAAATAAAGGGTACCGAGAACAAAATTTGCACGTGATTAAAATGGCAGAGAAAACTGACGAAAAAACAATAGGGATTTTTAATGGGACTGCAAAGATCGGAGAGATCCTAGCAGGTTTCTCCCAATTGACCCTTACACCACAGGATATGACGAGCCCTGTTGCGCTGCAAATGGCCATAAGTCGGATTTACGAGGCGATGACAAAAGCAATAGCTTCAGGACCAAAAAAGAAGTATGTTGCCGAAGTTAAGTTTACAGACTCTTTGGGCAACCCCGTAGTCTTGGCATTGGATCTAGGTGAAAGGATGCCTCCCTTTACAAACAAAGAAGTGAGGGCTAGGATACTAATCGAGCTCTTCGAAGATCCTCAATGAGGTCTTTTGCTACTTAAACCCCCCGTACTATAGAAGTCTTGGAAGGAGTTCCCTAAGATCTTTTATGAACCTCCTCCCTTTTTTCTTACCTTCCCTGTCTAAGTAGAAAGCCAGTATGCCCGCCTTCTTGGCTTTAACATAGTCTAACTCCATACTATCGCCAACATGGGCCATCTGAGATGGTGTAGTTGAGAGGAGTCTACATATCTCTAGATATGCTTGCGTATCTTTCATCATTTTGAGGTCTGAAAGGGTCGAGTATATATGTTTGAAGTAACGCTGCAGAGGCCTAGTGGTTATATCCAAAAAGAGTCTGGAAGAGTTAGAGATTATTACGAGGTCGTAGACATCCTTAAGTTTCTCGAGGACTTCAATAACTTCAGGATAAAGTGTGACCGCGTCCTTATACTGGCTTACGAAGGACTTTGGGTCTATTTTCAGTCGGTATCTTTTCACCCAATACTCGAGATCATACCATTCTGGCCTATTTGGACCTATGGCATTGTAGTCATTGTAGAGCATCTTTTTTGCATCCTCCAATTGAACTCCCCACTCCTCTGAGACTACCTGTGGCAGCGCCTCTAGCCAAACGATATCTGCAAAAGAAGGCGTGACAAGAGTGCCATCAACGTCAAATGAGACAAATCTGATCCGTCTTATCATAAAATCACCACGAATGCAGAGGGTATTGCTTTAACGTTGAAGGCGAATATCCTTATAAAAATAGAAAAAATTTGAGCTTTGCGTACTAAGTTATGGTGGACTTGGTGGCGGAGGAGGGGATGAAGTTGGAGTGGGCGGCTGTCCAGCAGGCTGTTGTGTCTGCGTAGCGGGACGCATCGTAGCCATGTCATACATCAATCCGATGCTCCTTGCAAGGAATATTAATAATATTATTCCCAGCAGATCCGATATAATCCAACCGATCACAGGTATCATGTTAAATACGCCGACAATTGTCCCAAGAATGGCAGCCACGATGATCCAGAAGAGGTATCTGAGAAGCCCGATTTTGCCTACTATATTTATTAATTCGCCTACGGCAAATGCCTTACCAAAAGATCCTGTTTTGAACATGTGGACTATTCCGATACCTGCTAGTATGAAGACTGCAAAGGCTATGACAAACATCAAGAGCAATAGTATGAAAGAAGCGAACCTGAGAAGTGCAGTGGGCTGTGTCATATATGTCATCATATGCTCCCAGCGCATCATGCTAAAAACAGGGATGAATGTAAGCAGAAATATAATTATAACAGGAATAGACCAGATCAGGCCTGCCACTAAGACCTTAAGCCCATCAACAAAAAGTGCCCAAAATCCATTAAGTCTCGGAGGTGCTTGCGAGTCAGAACTGTCCTTTATAATCCTACCATAATATCCGATTGCAATTAGATTTATAATAGGTATTATGGACACTACCAAGAGTATTATTAGGTCACCAAACCTTGACAAAATCGCCTTAGCATAATCTGCAGCCTTTGAGAAAATTTCAGAGATGCTCATAGTGATCTTAAGAAGGTTGATCAAACGAGTATATAAAATCATCCCATAGTGACTTTAAACAATGTTATAAAAAAAAGGAAAAGGCTATCAAATTATGTATGTACTTATTCTACTTCTTTGTTGATAGCTTTATCTCTATAGTCGAGACGTTTCTAGGTGGTTCGCCGATCAGTTCTGTGCCTATTGCTACATCCTTGACAACAGCATCGCCGCTCAGGAACCTCTTGGAGACCACCTCAGCCACATCAACTGCAGCAGAGATAGCTCTACCTCTTGCCTTTATGGTTATCTCACCACTTTCCTTCAGCTGCATGAGGGCAGCCATCGCATAACTCATAATTGGTTTCTTGCCCACCAAGATAACGTCTCTAGGCATTGCTTGCCTTTCCTTTGGTTGTGCTTCCTTCGCTGGTTCTTCAGCCACATTGTTCACCTCCGAAAGCGATGTTAGTAAAATAAAATAGGCACCACACCTTTTTAAGCCTTAGCAATGAGAAGAAAGTCTTAAACCATCATATGATAAATAATTAGTGGGAAATATGGCACACGAGCAAGAGATAATGAAGGTGGATTCGAAAGGGAGGATAACAATACCCTCACATATGAGGGACGAGCTAGGAATGAAAGAGGGGTCCTATGCTGCGGTTAGGATCGATAGAGAGGACAAAAGTATTGTTATAAGACCGTTTGCAGGCCCACAGGCAAAACTTGTAGAAATGCGTCTAATGATACCGGACAGACCCGGAGCATTGGCGAGGGCAGCCCGTACTCTTGGCGAATTGAATGTGGATCTGTTGAGCAGTAACTCGAGGACCATAAAGAAAGGGGAAGTTGCAGAGTGGGTAGTTTTGGCGGATTTAGGTCAGATCAAGATGAGCATCGAAGAGGTAAAGAAGAATCTGATTATGAGCAAGGACGCAATATCGGTGGATGTGAGAGAGCTTAGACTGTAGATCAACAATGGTCAAAGCTGCAATCAGGGGGACTAGCTAGGTCACATGGATTAGTGCATTCATGGTATTGCCGCAATCTCCTGACCATTTATTCGAGCCCTAGCGCCTTCCTCTTGACTAGGATGTGTGATTCTATGGCATCTGCAGCCTTGACCATATCATTTTCTAAGAGGAGGCACCCTCCAGTTATATCCTTGAGATCCTCTGAAAGTAGTTTCATCAGTCTTGCTCCACCAGTTATTGGGGGCGTGGGTGAGACATGCGTAAGGACCCCAAAGGCTAGTGCGAAGATAGCGTCTATAGTGGCTTTCTGCTCCATATATTGAGGAGCAGTCACAGCCACAGGCAGATCGGGCACATCCACATTGAGTGCCTTTGCAACCTCTGCGACCAATATAGAGAGTCTGCCAGTGTCCGTACATGTACCAAACGAAAGAACGGGAGGGGTTCCCAGCATCCTGCAAAGTGAGCTTAATCCCGGACCTGCCAGATCGCAAGCCTCAGGAGCACATAGTCCGCCGACCTGGAGAGCCGCGTTGCCACAACCCATGGAAAGCACCAGAATGTCTCGCCTTATCAGTTCTTTTGCTATAGTTATCGTTGGCACATCGTGAGGACCATTTCCAATACTGGTGCAGGATACAAGACCTACTACACCCTTCAACTGTCCTTTCTTTATCGCGTCTAGTAAGGGAGTAAGGCTACCCCCAAGAAGAGTCAGGATTGACTCGATAGAGAAACCAACAATGGCCGATTGAATCTTCTTTGGTATTTTAACCCCGGTTCCCTTTCGCCTCTTAAAGTTATCAATTGCAAGATTTACGATCTGTTCGACCTGAGTTGCTACATTCTCAGGGACATAGTCAATATGTTTTTCAACACCTCTTATGTTGACTAGGGGTGAGACTGACACGAATGTTGTTGGATACTTTGGCACATACTCCTCAAGGGAAGGAGGGGAGCAATTCATATCCATAGCAAATACATCAACTGCACCCGTGGCTATGAGCGGTTCTATGGATATCCAATTCCCGGTCATGCCCACGAACACGTCGTCGGCATCCCTTCTCTGAAGGATCTCCTGACCAGTCTCTATGGATCCTATGACTCTTATTCCCTTGGCCCCTGCCCTCTTGGCCAAGTTCTGGACCTCTGGCTTCCTGCAATGTTCTATGAGAGCTATACCCACAAATGGCTCATGACCATTAACAACAATGTTAACGTAGGTCGGATCCAATATGCCGAAATCGAAGTACATTCTGTGAGGTTTTGGAGTCCCAAAGAGTATGTCTTGACCATACTCTAAAGGTATCTGTGAGCCGTAAATACATGATAGAGCAAGCCTCATCGCAGTCTTTGCAAGAGACACATAATCGCCATCCACATTAGTGAGGCAATGAGATATGGCATCTATCTGCTCATTCGCAGGTCCTCCTGGCATGATCCCAAGCCTCTTCCATACTGCGATCCTGCCAGGTGTGGCAAAAACCTCAACAGTCTTCAGGCTTGTATTCGAGTCACTGTTTATTACGGATAACATAAAGCGCCCAAGTTCGACAGCAAGGCGATCGGCAGGGCTTTTAATGTCAAGCCCAAGCCTGCCTGCAAAGTCTTTGAGTTTATTTATGTCGGAAATCTTGAAGGGCGTTTTGCCCTCTCCTGTCGCGACAAGGGTCTTTGCAACCTCTCGTGCGTGATAAGTGTATGTTGAGAGGCCCATTGCATTTCTCAGCAGCATGTATCTTATTGCCATACCATCTCCGTCCATGCCGCAGGCACCCCTCTCCAATTTTCCAGGGATTATCCTGCATGGCCCATTACTGCAGAATTGACAGCTAAGCCCCTTGGCGCAGAACGATTTGCATCTTATCTGCTCCTGTGCCATCCACCTGTCCCACAGGTTAGTCATGCCGTCCTCTTTTAGTTTCTTATACATCTCCTTGATAGAGTCATGTGCGCTTATTTCAAAAGACAAAATACATCCCTATCTATAAAGATGCAAAATACCTTAAAAAATTTCCTCCCTATTTTATTACTTATTAGTGGCATAAATCAACTTATTAAAAAATGAATAAGATCGGGAATCGGAGCTTAGATATGCGAAAATACACCCATTTAAGAATTTTTATTATAAAAATAAAAAGGAGATTCCAGTCGTTCACGTACTTTGGGGTTGATCAAGAGACCTTCAAGCCGCAGGTTTTGCAGTAAGCAGATCCTGAAGGGATCTCGGAGCCACACTTGTGGCAGAATAATTTGGCAGCCTTCTGCTTTGTCAACACCAAAACACCTTAGTTTTTATTGCAAGATATTGAAATATAAATGCTTCGAGTATATGTATTATAATTAATAAATAGCTCTGAGGCTAGATTTATGAAAAAATCAGTATTTTTTGGTATTGGCGCTATATTCGTGTTATATGGAGGCATTTTTCTTGCGATCTCCAGAGCCCCTTGGTTCAGTTGGACTGAGAACGCCCTCAGCGATTTAGGGAACCTGAGATATGAGACTGCCCCAATTTTTAATACAGGGCTCCTGATAGCAGGGCTTTTGTTGATATTATACGCTTCTACTGCCCTAAGAGATCATGCTCCCAAAACTGCCTACTTCTTGGCATTTACAGGCTTTGCCATGCAGCTCGTGGGACTGCTCTGCGAAAATTACGGGCGGTTGCACTTCTATGTCTCGGTTTTGCTGTTCGTTTCTTTGCCATTCGCGGCAGTAGCATACTTTATTGAAAGAAGGTGCTACTTGACTTGGTTGGTCTTTGTTGCCGTTCCGGTATGGGTGCTATACTTCCAAGGTAGCCTGTTCCCAGGCGTCGCCATCCCAGAGATTTTATCGTCCTTCGTGATGCTGCCTTGGCTCACAAAAACGCTTATTAGTGTATGGAGAGAGTAGCCCCCAATTTTATGGTGACTTTCATGAGTGAAAAGTTAAAAATGAGGGAAGTTATCGACTATCACACCAGTGCGATCGTTAGCAGAACCTTAATAGACAAAGAGGCCGGCAGCGTAACAGTATTCGCCTTTGACGTAGGCCAAGGTTTGAGCGAGCATACTGCTCCCTACGATGCCCTAGTTTATGTATTGGAGGGAGAAGCAGAGGTAAACATAAATGGCAAGGGTCATAAGCTTAGCGAAGGAGAATATATCATCATGCCCGCCAATAAGCCACATTCTCTAAGGGCTTTGAGCAGGTTTAAGATGTTGTTGGTGATGATAAAGTCATTATAGTCTCTATAAAATAGCCTCGATAAAAAATTGTACTAGTTTGCCATTGCTAATTCATTTGTTTGCACAAACCTTGCACACATTTTTCTTGAAGACCCCGAACCTCCTCATCTCAACCATGCAGTTTGGACAGACCTCACGTCTACAATCCGGACATGCGTTTATATGAGCCGCACATAGTGTGGCGCCGCATAAAGAGCACATCAATCTATCTGATTTGCAGAGTATTTTTCCGCAGACGCTGCATTTGGATTGCGGCTCCAGTATGCAGAAGATCTTTCCACATGCCGAGCACTGCCAAGAATGGGGCTTACAAACCTCCTTCCCACACTCATAGCACTCCACCATACAATCTTTGCAGAATAGCTTTCCACAGACCTTACATTTCACCTGCTCAAGTGTGCATAGCTCCTTCCCGCAACCAGAGCATATTTGTATGTGATCTTCATAATGGGTAGCGCAGTAGAGATTCTTGCAGACCTTGCATTCTTTGATGTGATCCCTGCAGTAAGCTTTGTCGACACATTCGCTACACCTGTAGACACATTCAGCACATAGTTTCTTTCCACAGCCGCTACAGATGTTTGGTCTTTCATCAATACAATAGAGCTTCCCGCAGTTTGGACATGACCATATATGGTCTGAGCATGCCCCCCTTCCACAGAGGGCACATACCTTCAGGTGGTACGGGCAGTACATTTCACCGCACTTGAAACAGATCAAAGGTCCTTCTAGCGAATCTATTGACACTCCACATTCGGCACAACTGCCAAATATTCCTCTACCATTAACGGCGTTCCACTCAAATCTAAAGTCTTTGCTCATCCCTTCAAAGTGAAGGCGGTATAGCGCCTCGATAATTGGGGTCCACACCACCTGCATGACCTCGACCTCTACCTCGTCGTGCTTAGGCTGAAATACCATGGTCTGCAGGGGGGATTCAAGTAGGGATTCGACCTCTGCCTGCACATTGGCAATATCTTCACGCATCTGCCTTTCGAGGCGCTCTCCCTCTTTCCTAAGGTTGTTGATCTTCGAACTTAGCTCCATAATTCTCTTCTCAAGTCTAGCCAACCGCACCTCTCTTGTCTGGATCTGTTCAGACAGCTTTAGTAGAGATCTTCCTTCCCTTTCGGCTTTAGTTCTCTCTTTGTTGAGAGAGCGCAATTCTTCTCTTATACCATCAACCAACTTGTTCAGACTTTCGTATTCTTCTCTGACGGCACTTATGGAGGAGTCGACTTCTTTTATTTTGGAGGCATATGAAGATTTTATCTCAGCTGCCCTATTATTCTTTATTTCATCAATCTTCGCCTTTAACCTCTTTTTATATTCCTCAAGTGACTCTCCGGGTCTAGAATACTCGCCTAATTCTTTATGGTAGTAGACACTCTGCGTGAGTTTTGATATAGCATATGTCTTGAGCAGACCCTTGAGAGCCTCTACACTAGAACCTTCGAAAAGTATGGATGTTGGCAATTCATGTCGCCCCTCCCTTGATGGAGACGGCGAGGAACCTATTTCGACGACCTCGTTTGCTGTGAGGCTATACGCGGACTCATGTCTCCAATCTACAACAGGCACGGAGGAATCTGCTGGAACGAGTCTTCGCAAACGTTCCTTGAATTCTAGGGAGGGGATCTTTCTGACCGAGTTCACCGTAGCCTCTGCAAACAAAGCAGGCATGTAGCAAATGTTGGATTTCACTACCTCCACATGGTCTAAAGTCTTATTCTCCTTAAGCGTCTCCAAAATGCTACTTTCGTCTACTTTTATCGGCATGTAATTGGCGGGAATCGATGGGGGCAGAGATGGAGGGATGCCTGGGGCGCCCCTCATCTTGGTCAAGCGCTCCTTAAGCGCAGCCATCCTCTTTCGCATCCTCTCCCTCTCTTCAGGAGATACAAAATCCAAGGGATTGAAACCAGGAGCTCCATGCCTTGTCTCCCTGCACCTGATCTTGACATGGAGGGGGACTCGCTCCACCACATCTCCCGTGATTATAGCGTCTCCTGGCTCGAGCCAATTTATCTCATATACCCATTCATTGCTTAGTCCCCCGCTCTCTATGGCTATCCTCACATCGTTTGGATCCGTCAGTTGATGAATTATCCACGTCGCGGAGAGGCTCCTTACGGTCATATCCAGCAACTGTGGCCTCTGGGTTAGGACGATCAAGTTCGCGCCGAATTTTCTGCCCTCTTGAGCAAATCTTCTAACAACCTCAAGCGTCTCTTTGACCAAAGGATCCTTCTGCTTGGTCCTTCCAGCGAATAGGTGTGCCTCGTCCAAAACAAGGTAGAAGGGAGGGATCTGCATTACCATTATAGCATCAAGTAGCTTATTTAGTACCTTTCCAACTATGGAATATTGGTTCTGAGTGGGAAGGCCCCTCAGATTTATAATCGTACACTGCATCTGGCAGACCAGATCCTCTGGTTTTGCATTATCAATCGTTGAAATGTCTATATCGGCTCCAGGGTTGAATGTTATGTCAGCAAATTCTATTATCTGCTCAGAGTAAGACTTTGGGTCCACCTTAAATTCCTGTGAGGACGACTCTGCTGGCACCTTGAGGCTGGAATATTCTCCATGAGCGTCTATGATTACAAGCGGTACCCCTTTTTTGATGAGTTCCTCTGCCATGACGCCCATTGTGTAAGACTTGCCAGCACCTGGCTTTCCAACAATAAATACTCGAGTCAACTTCTTGACAGGAAGCCAAACCATCAGATCCCTTGCTCTCAATTTTCCGATATACAACCCTTCTACATCAGCAGTTACAATTCCAAGACCCTTTCTTATGGTCTCGTCAGAAGCCCTGTAGACCTCGGATCCAGGCGGAAAAGGAGTCTTGGGCGATTGCCCAACAACAATACAGCTCCCTAGGAGCTTATCTCCGCTTCTCTTAACCTCCTTTATGACGAGTAAAAACGGTCTACCCTCGTGAACAACCTCAACATAATCATTCCTCCCGAAGCTTTCATTAGTTATAACCATTGAGAAGGAGTCTGTGCTCGTGACGCCCTCGATCTTACCTACGACTACGGAGTTCGAGATCAATTCGAAGACCTCTTCATAAGAGTATGGACGTATTGCTTAAAAAATGTTCGGAAGTAAAATCGATTAAAAAACGATTTGCGTATAGAAAAGTAAAATTTACGAACTGATTTTATGGAATGGTATAATTAAATAGTATAGTTATTGACGAAAAAATTTATATAAGGTTCGAAAACAAATATTGACGGTGCGATTCAATGAGAAAGGTAATGATACTGGATACGACCCTTCGAGAAGGTGAACAGACACCTGGCGTGTCGTTTACTGTAGAAGAGAAGTTGCAAATAGCCAAAGCCCTCGATGAGGCAGGGACTCACATGATAGAGGCAGGACATCCTGCTGTTTCAAAGGATGTGGCTGAGGCTGTTAAGAAGATAGCCTCTGAAAGACTCTCTGCAGAGATCTTGGCGCACAGTAGGGCGATTATATCCGATGTAGATGCTGCTCTAAATTGTGATGTGCAGAGAGTGGCTATATTCCTTGGTGTGACTGAGGCAAAACTGAGATCCATGAAAATGACTAAGGAAGATGCGATTGAGACCGCTGTATCATGTGTAGAGTACGCCAAATCGCATGGATTGAACGTCAGGTTTACTGCAGAGGATGCAACTAGGGCCGAGTATGACTATGTGGTGAAGATTTGCAAAGCGGCCGTGGAGGCGGGCGCCGACAGGATAAGCATACCAGACACTGTAGGTTCAATGACCCCTAGCAAGACAAGGGATCTCTTCGCGAGGCTCTCAAAGGACATAAATGCAGAGTTGGATGCCCATTGCCATAACGATTTGGGGATGGCCGTTGCCAACGCATTGGCTGCAGTGGAGGGAGGGGCCACAGCCGTGCATACTACCGTCAATGGTCTTGGGGAGAGGGCGGGCATAACTGCGCTTGAGCCATTCGCGGTGGCTCTTAAGGTTCTTTATGATATAGACACCGTCAAGCTTGACAAACTCCCTGAGCTCTCGGCGATGGTTGAAAAGTTCAGTGGCATACCTATTGCTCCCACGCAGCCCATAGTTGGCGAGAACGCGTTCTCGCATAAAGGAGGCGTCCATGCGGCCGCCGTTATCTTCGATCCGAGGACATATGAGGCCTTCCCTCCGGGACTTGTAGGAAGGCAGAGAGAGATCGTCATCAGCAAGTATGCTGGAAGGGTGGCGGTTGAGGACAGGCTAAAGAGGCTTGGCGTGGCGCTTAATGAGGAAGAGCTCCTGAAAGTGCTATCCGCAATAAAAGAGAGACCCGAGATCAGGAGTTACAGGGATGTGGATCTCCTAGAGCTTGCAGAAAAGGCGACAGGAAGGAGGCTAGAAGTTGAAGTTCCAAAAAAGATAGAGGCGATCGTGATGGTCAAATGCGAGTCCAACGTGTACACCACCTCAGTGGCGAGGAGGATTCTTTGGATCAAGGGAGTCGAACGAGTCCTCGAGGTGAGCGGGGACTTTGACATAGAAGTCTTGATAAAAGTTGACTCAATAACTCAGATGAACGAAGTTCTTGAAAATATCAGGCTAATCAAAGGGGTCACGGGGACCAATACAAGAGTGGTTCTCAAGAAATTTAACTCGCTCTCCGGGCAAGATGAGCGAGATTAGTAATTAAGTGGAGAAAAATCTAAAGAATAAAAGCTGGATAAGATTAGCATCCAAAGAAAAATACAAAAACGCCTATAGAGCTCGCCATGGGATGATGTTGATGATGCCAAAGGAAGAAGCATTAAAACTGATAAGGGATTACGTCTTGAAGGAAAACAACATAAAGCATATGGTGGCGGTCAGCGGGATAATGAGGGAGCTCGCAGCAAGACTTGGAGAAAACGTTGCAGAGTGGGAACTCGTAGGGCTTCTTCATGATATAGATTTCGAGAGGTGTAACGGCATAGAGGACCATACCTTTGTGGCTAAAGAGATACTTCGAGGGAAAATTAGTGACCATCTAATAGAGGTTATAATGGCGCACAACTTTGAAAATACCAAGGTTCCACCGGACAGCGCGATAAAGAAGGCACTTGTAGCCAGCGATGCCCTATCGGGTTTGATCGTTGCCACTGCACTAGTGATGCCCTCAAAAAAGATAGCCGAAATAAAGAGGGAGACTTTAATTAAAAAATTCAAGAGCAAGGATTTTGCAAGGGGTGCAAGCAGGGAGAGGATCCTCCTCTGCTCGGAGCTAGGATTGTCATTGGAGGAATTTATGGATATCGGCTTGGAAGGTATGAAAAAAGTTGCAGCCGAATTAGGGTTGTAATGTGAGCATTAATGGTGTCTAAACCAGCGCCCCCTCAGACGACTTGCTGCACTGGCAGCTGCGCTCTTTGGAGAGTCTTGGAATGATCTCAATTAGTAGCTTTCTGACTTTTTCAACGTTTGCCCTTAAGGTCATTACTACCTCCTCTGCCGTCACAGGCTTCTCAGCCCAAACATCGTAATCAGTTACCGTGGCAAGCGTGGTATAACATATCCCGCTCTCTCTTGCCAGAGAGACTTCAGGGACTAAGGTCATTCCGATTATATCAGCACCCCAACTTCGAAAGAGCCTAGACTCTGCCCTAGTAGAGAACCTTGGACCTTCTATGCATATGTATGTGGCGGGGTGATGGCATGCCAGACCCAAACCCCTCGCAGCGTCCACGCAGATTTTGTTGAGCTCTTGGCAGAAGGGGTCTGCCAATGAGAAGTGCCCGACAACCGCACCATCGTAAAAAGAGTATATTCGCCCCTTCGTGAAGTCTATGAACTGGTCGGGAATTACCAGATCTCCGGGTCGGACCTCCTCTCTCAAACTTCCTACCGCTGATGGGGCAAGTATTCTCTTCACGCCGAGGTCCCTCATCGCCCATATATTGGCACGGTAGTTTATAAGGTGTGGCGGTATTGAATGCCTCTTTCCATGGCGTGGGAGGAAGGCGACCCTTACGCCCTTGATCTCGCCTACGGTGATGATATCAGATGGTGGGCCGTAAGGAGTATGAATCTTTACTTCAGTAACAGACTCGAACATAGCCGGGTCGTAAAAGCCACTGCCTCCTATGACGCCTATCTCGGCGCTACATATTGATGACAATAAGACCACCCACTGGAGCTATGGGACAGAGAGTATAAAACTATTTGGAAACTTTTCGATACATATTCCCTTCTTTTACGAAGTATCCGCTGTTAACTAGGTAAGTCAATGCCCTCTCATAGTACCATCGGTCGAAGGTCACTCCAAACCACTCAGGGAAACGGCTCGCGAGTAGATCTAGATCCCACAACTCCCTTTCACTCTCTTCGCTTACAATCCTTTTGAAGAAACCTATGATGTCCTCAAGGCGAGTCCATGGGTATTGGTACCATACCCACTCCTTGACTTCCTCGGCGTAATAGTCGGGCTTAATTTTGCTACTGGTGGAGATCCATTGGAGGGTTGCCACTCTAAGCTCGTCTGGCTTACATTTGGTCCATATGTGATCCTTAGCAATTATGATCGATTCGCCCGTGTCAGCGATATCATCAACGATGAGGGCCCTCTTGTGATTCAAATCGCACTCTAGAGGGTACTTGACTCCAGCCTCTTTTGCAACCTGAGCTGCCGAGGGCCAGTGGGAGACTTGTAAGGAGACCAGTTCCCCCACCACTAGGCGATCGCAGATCAGGCGTGCTGGCACGTACCCTCCCCTAGAGATCGCGATGATCACATCTGGTTTCCATCCAGAATTTAGTATATTATCGCTGACTATCCTGCTCCATAATTCAACTTCTTCCCAGCTGACCTTCTTTGTATTGACCTTGGGCAAAACCCTTCACCTAGAGGTCAATATTTTGGTCCGCGGTTATAGAGTTACCGCCCGATTTCTATGATAACCAAGTTATATAAAAATTTTTATTGTTAACATGAGGATTATGAAAAGGGGACAGTTTTGAAGTACTCTGAGTCAGCGATATACCCCGTTGAGCCCAAAGACAGGGTGCTTACGGGTATCGACCTCGCCTTGCTTTGGGCAGGATCCGCAATAGTAGTAGATGTCTGGTACAGTGGAGGATACTTGTATCCGATCGGATGGATCCCAGGCATATTCTTAATAATCCTAGGCTCTTTCGTCGGGAGTTTCATATTTGCGGCAGCAGGCACTATAGGCTCGGACCTTGGCATACCATCAATGGTCACAGTAAGGGCCAGCTTTGGTCTGAGGGGATCTTACCTAATGAGTGTGCTAAACTACATTACGCTCATTGGGTGGACTGCATGGATGTTGTTCATAAATGCCTCTGCCGCAGATCAGATTGGATCGATCCTCTTCAACTTCACAGGCTTCCCCTACTGGGTTTTAATCGGCGGCGTGATCTGCACAGCACTTGCCATATTTGGGGCAGAGGGGTGGAAGCTTTTCAACAGGGCCTCCGTCACTGCTTTGGTCATAACAACACTTGCGATAAACTTCTTTGTTTTTGCAAACTACGGATGGGATTATTTGGCATCAAAGCCATCCTGGGGGATGCCCCCCGGTGTTGCCTTTGACTTGGCCCTGATAATGCCCCTCTCTTGGGCGCCTTTAGCGGCGGACTACATGCGCTTCGCCACATCATCGAAGGGCGGATTTGTAGGCGCACTCATTGGACAGGGCAGTGTTAACTCGTGGTTTTATATAACAGGGTTAGCATGCGCACTTGCATTTGGGATGTATGACCCTACAGTCTACGTAACTCAGATGGGAGGATTTGCTTTTGGAATAATAGCGCTTTTTGTGATCTGGTTTGGGACAATCACCACTACTTTTTTGGACATATACTCTGCCAACATGTCGATCATAAACATTTTCCCAAAGGTTAAGGAGTGGCAGGGAAGCGTGATCACGGGGATTGCTGGGATAATAATCGCATTCCTTCCATGGCTTGATGCATTTGTCCAATTCCTATACATAATTGGAGCGGTTTTCGTCCCATTGTTTGCGATAGTCGTTATGGACTACTTTTTGCTGAAAAAGAGAAGATATAGCATACAAGATCTTTATGCCCCTTCAGGGCGCTATTGGTTCAAGAACGGGATAAGCCTGGTCGCCATAATCGCGTGGATAATCGGGGTTGCAATTTACTATGCCGTACAGCAATCCCTGCCTGACATTGGCTCAACTCTGCCCTCGTTTGTCGCTACCTCTGGAATATACTACATTATGAGGAGGGGGTTTGGTGATCTATAGGGTTTTTAGAGAAAGAGCAGATCCCATATGGAGAAGCATACTAAGACACCCATTTCTTGGAGAGCTGAAGGACGGCACATTGCCCAAGGAGTCTTTCAAGTTCTTCATTGCTCAGGATTTCCTTTTCTTGCAGAGTATGATAAAATGTCTCAGGATTATGGAGGCTAAGGCGACAGATGGTGACTCAAAGAAGCTCCTCTCAGAAATGAGGCACTCATCAGAGAGTGTAGAGATCGAGAGTCTTAACAGGTTAGCGGAGAGGCTAGGAGGCATAGATTTCAAGGCAGTTAGGTATGCGCCCACTTGCTATGCATATACAAGACACCTCCTTTGTACTGCTTCTTTGGGATCTTTTGTTGAGGCGATGGCGGCAATTGTGCCCTGTTACTGGAGTTATATGGAGATCGGAGAGTATCTTCAGGGATCCTCCGACTCTCTCTACGACGAATGGATAAAAACATACATATCCAAAGAATACAAGGGGTTAGTCTCGGAGATACTGGAAGCGCTCAACCGAGCTGGAAGGAGCGAGTCGGAAGAATCAATTAATGAGGCTATGAAAGTGTTTTTGATCAGCAGTGAGTATGAGTACATGTTCTGGGACATGGCGCATAAGAGGGAGAGCTGGGCCCACAATCTGTACTAATTCAAGGTCAGATCTAAAGACGACTTTTGCGGCACACCTATCCAAATTCTCTTTACTTTTATATTTTTTATTTTTGTTTTTATTATTAGTATTTAGATTTTTTCTATTTTTTTAAAATCTTGTCTAGCCAAAAACTAATTTAAGCGTGTATTTGATAAAAACACCTCATGGCGCGAGTTGTAGTTGTAAGAGATCTTGTGAAGGAGTACCCTGGCAGGAGGGCACTGGACGGCATAACATTTGAGGTTGAGGAGGGAGAGATTTTCGGCTTAATAGGACCGAATGGGGCAGGGAAGACCACGACTCTGAGAATACTCGCCACGATTATAAAGCCCACATCTGGCTATGCGGAAATATGTGGTAAAGACGTCATCAGGGAAGGTATGGAGGTCAGAAAGCTAATAAGCTACTTGCCCGAGGAGGCAGGGGCCTACTCGAACCTATCAGGCCTGGAGTATCTTCGGTTCATGGCATCATTCTATTATGATGATGATGAAAGTATCAGAGGCGCAGTTGAGAGTGCGATCGCCATATCTGGACTCGGGGAGAGATTAAAGGAGAAGACCTCGAACTACAGTAAGGGGATGAGGCGCCGACTCCTGCTGGCCAGGACTTTAATGGTTAGACCAAAACTCGCAATACTGGACGAGCCCACCTCCGGGCTGGATGTGACACATGCATACCATTTGAGAAGGGTAATAAAATCCTATTCGAAGGATCACGGTACAACAGTTTTGATATCGAGCCACAATATGCTGGAAGTGGAGTACCTCTGCGACAGAGTTGCGCTTATTGACCAAGGGAGGATTATTGAGACGGGCAGCCCGGAGCTCTTGAAGAGCAAATATTCTGCCGCAAATCTAGAGGACACTTTCATGAAGGTGGTCGGCTTTGCCCAAGGGTCTTAGGCTGTTGGTAATAAAGGAGGTTAAGGATCTACTCAGGGATCCAAAGATACTCATCGGAATGATCCTGTTTCCGGCCTTGATACTCCCGCTCATGGGGGCCGCAATTAACATCTCAACGGGATCATTAGTGGAAAAGAGTTCTGGACCCCTAACAGTCTACGTTTTGGACGAGGATGGTGGCACAGTTGCTCAGAGGATTCTGGGATTCCTTCAGGATAACAATGTTGAGATAAGATTGGTGAGGGGATCATATGAAGAGGCCATCAAGAATGTCGCTGGCGGCGGAGTATTAATGGTGCTCCCTGAAGGGCTGTCACAAAAGATCGAATCAGGGGCGAGGGGGGAGATTATGATTTATTACGGTTTTAAGGAATTCTCCATACTAGAGTCGTTGAATGCCCAGAGAATGAGCGGGCTCCTTGGCGGATTTGAAAACATATTGGTGAGGGGGCTTATCTCCGAGAATGTGCCCGGTGCCAACCCGGACTCAATCCTAAATCCGCTCTTGGTTAATGAAAAGTCGGTGATAAAGGGAGTTGCCCAACCAATATCGCCATACGTTTTGACTAACATAGTAAGGATGCAGGGACTGATGGGACCATTGGTCATAATGATAGTTCTGATACTCGCGATGCAGGTGGCTGCAACGTCGATCGCAATCGAAAAAGAGGCAAAGACACTTGAAACCCTGCTCACAATACCTGTCAGCAGACTGAATATTTTGTTCGGGAAACTTGTTGGATCTGTGACGATAGCATTGCTGGCAACCATTGCTAATGTTTTTGCGTTCACTTATTATGTTAGCTCAATAACCTCTCAAGTGACGAGTTCCATTGGTAATCTAGACCTAGCCAGCGTTGGTTTGATACCCCCTCCTGAGGGGTATTTTCTGCTAGGTCTAACTCTTTTCGGTGCCCTCGTATCCGCATTAGCTCTAGCCCTAACGCTTGGAACGTTGGCACAAGATGTCAGGGGCGCCCAGTCCATAATAGGGATTGTAATCGTTCCGATATTTCTGCCCACAATATTTCTCATGATGGGTGATATGCAAACTCTCCCATTTTCGATTCAGATGGTGTTGTACGCTATACCATTCACCTATCCAGTTCTTGCTTCGCAGTCGCTAATTACGGGGAATTATGCTCCAATATTGGCTGGACTGGTTTACATGGCATTTTTCACCCTGTTCACCCTCTACTTAGCAGCCAAGGTTTTCACCACAGAAAAAGTCATGACAGGGAGGTTCTCATTCAAGAGGCGAAGACTCTAGCAGGTCTAAAAATTCATAGCTCAATCCCTTCAACTTTCATAACTTTATTCATAGTATCAAAATTATGGTGGAACTGAACATATCCTGACAAAATTTTGTGAGGCGGCAATATTGAAGGTTCTGCCCTTTCCGCCTCCTTCCACCACAACCCCAAGATAAATTGACTTTACAGAGTTTGCGAGTTTTAATTTAAGAAATCCGCCCTCAGCCTCAATAATGATCGGATTTTGAAATGATATTGAGGTGGTAATGTTCTTACCTGATGTAATAGAGGCTGCAACCGCACCCTTTATTGTTCCAGCAAGGAAGTACAGAGTCTTCTCCGAGGACAGCTCTTCTGTCATTTGTAGAGTCCTAGCATAGATTGTTGAGGAGGAGGTCGTGATAACCGCAGAAAGGGAGAGCAAAGAGGCCGTGATCAAAACCTCTACCATAACCCGATCCATTCAATCATCCCCTAGGCATAGGTATGAGCCTCACATTGTAATGCAAAAACTCTACCAGCAGCTTCTCGCCTCTCTTTACCTCGAAACTGATGCAGTTTACTCCGTTCACATAAACTCTGATAGTGCCATCATAAAGAAATGCCCGCTCATATACGTGTCTGTCAGCCTCCGTGATCTCCTTTATAAGATCAAAATGTCCAGATGTCTTAATGGTTGATAGGTAACAGGTCCTTATTGAAAGGAAGTGCACTGGCGTATTGCTGAGATCCAAGGATGTTGTTGGCGGGATTACAACCACCTTGGGCTGAATGTAAAATCCATCAGAAGTGGAGTAGAATAGCAGAGGTTCAGAGGTGCTGGTAGAGATCTCTGATGAGGGAGGTGATGCAAATTGAGCCCCCCTTATTAGAAGGGCATTCTTTGGGACTTGCCATTGGATTATGTCTCCAGCCAAAAAAAGAGTTATGTTATTTTCACCAACTCTTATTGTAGTCATGGCTTTAGATCCTGTGGAGAAACCATAGACTATTTTTGGATCCTTATCCATCAAGTATGACCCCAGTTCAGCCGCCTTCTCCCTTATGGTTTCTGCGCCTATGTCTCTGTTGATAATTAGGGGGGCATATGTAGCAGCATATGAGATAAGTCCAACAACAGCGACCGCAATCAATATCCTTGAGATCACCTGTTCCATATACTACCAATCCTCTGGAATATTCAGAGAGGCTGCTAAAAGCACAATTCCGTCTTTTGCGGGGCTATAAAGGACGTTTGTGCTGTTCGGAGGCACTAATGTAAGGTAGAGTTTCCCGGGATGATCTCTTAAAAACTCTTTAAGCGGAGGGTGGGTGATGAAGAGGGCAGATTGGATCTCTGTCAGCCCCTGAGGGATTTTAACATCGTCCTGGATCTTCCACCTCATTCCTGAGGGATCAACAGCAAACAGGGATTCGCCAGATCTCTCTAAAGGTGCCCTCACGGAGGGCCCATATGTCCAGTTGGGCAAAATTCCCTTCATTCCATCCCATTCGACTGGCGAATTGAGCCAAAAATAAGCGGTAGCGCCCTTTAGGTCAGGGTGGTTTGGTGATCCCAACTCAAAGGCCTCAAGGAGCAGGCAGGTTTCGTTGTGCATCAAAAATTGGACCGATACCTCTGTGAATTTCACAGAATGGCCCTTGTGCCATGTTACAGCGGATGGCTGCGCACCAGTGTTTAAATAGAGGACAACATTCCAATCACTTTGAAGCAACGGTATATTGGCAAGTTTTTGATAAGGTATCCTCATAGTTGCGGCACCGTTATTGTCAATCGGCGAAGAAAATCCTAGATCCCACTCCTTGAACCCAAATAGATATGCCCCTGCTCTATTTTTCACAGGGGTTCCTGATGAGAATAGTATTGAAAAGCGGGCCTCCGCTCCGGTTATGTCATATTTAAACTCCACCACGGTTGTTATGTTCTCAGATTGCCAAGTTCCTACACCGTTCCATTGAGATGTTTGAGTTCGGATCTCGGCATGAGCATAATAAGCGCCTGGAAGATCTCGGGAGACCCAGCATTTATCTTCAATTGAGCCCAATTTTATGGAGAAGTGCCCGGAAGAGTTTGTGATAGTCCGCCCCTCTAGCTTCATTAAATGACCGTCTATAATCTTGCCAGCGCGGGCATCCCAGTAAGAGGCGCCCTCCGAATCTAGCCATGCGACTACGCTGATTTCGGTCGGGGAGTTAATCCCCGGAAGTTTGCCTGTTACGTTAATTCCGACGAACTCTCCTAAAATCACTTTCTTCATAATACTTCCTGATATAAGATCGCAAGGACCGACATTGATTACTTCGGGGTTTATGTAATCACTGTCAAAGACCGCCAAGAGTTCGTGGTCTGAGTCCATGAATACGGAGCACTTCTGTCCACTGCTGAGGCGGGCACCATCCAAGACCCAGCCTGAGAAGTAGTATTTATTATCTGTGACGAGTGCCTCAACCATGTAGGAGCTGTATCTTGGAAGAAGGTATTCTCCAGGTGACGGCAAGGTCGTTCCGCCCGACATTGCTGATATCCTGAGCCTGAAGGTGGGCGGGACTGCTGTGAAGTAAACTTTGACGTCGTGGGGCTCTTTTACATTAGTTATAGTAACTTTTTCAGAGTAGTGTGTCCTCCCGTCCACAACAATTTTGTCGAGATAATATCCAGAGTACGGCTCAGCCCTTATAGTGATGTCATAACCGTGGTCAATGAGATAGACCCCCCAGTGAACTAAATCTTGATGGTATAACGACAGTGAGGGCGAGTTTGAGGAGATTGTGACCCGCCCCCAGTCAGGGGTGTCGGTCTTGACATTAACCGGATAGTCCAACCATTTTAAGTTCAGGGTCACCAGATACGGTGAGAGGCTTGTTATCCAGAGCTCATAAGAGTTTGGGTAGGTCACTTGTTGTGGAGGGATCTCAACCTTAGTTGTTCCAGAAATGTAATTGGCAGAAAAAATTTTTGAGGTCGGCAAACCACCCCAAGTGTCGACTAACAACCCCTCTCTATTCCTTGGTATAAATTTGAAATTGACTGAGTCGCTTATGTTTACTGGATATGTTGCAGGGTTTGAGAGTATGAGTCCATAGCCATCGAGACTCATAAAGCCGTAAACGTAATAGTCCCCAGTTTTCCATCTGAAACCATCCCAATACTTGATGTCAAATGTAATAGATGATTGGGGTGGCTTTTGAATTTGAACGAAACTTGCTTCTAATGTGTGGCTTTCATACATTGTAAGGGCTAGGGGATTCGCAGAGCCGTAGGGGCGCCCATCCAGTAACCATCCGTCGAATTGATGTTCAGTATCAGGAATAGCCTCTATGACAACCGTTTGTCCTGATAGATAGCGGTATACCCCTGGCTGTGGAGAGGTCGTACCGCCGGTCCCCGACCTCAAATCCAAGCTGTATAGAGCAGGAGAGATCCTTATCAAAACCTCAACAGACCTTGTAATCTCCCCTGCTGCACCCTTAACTAAACAGACGTAATCGCCCGGGGGCGTTAATGAGGTGGTTAAGATAGATAAAATAGAGGTAAAATTAGTCAGTGATGAAGGGGGCGAGATCTTGACCGTAGATCCAGTAGGAACCGCCCCGACCCATTCAAGGTTGAGGCAGACTGGCAACGTGATGGAGGAGTTCACGTAGATCTTGGTGGAAGAGGACTCGCCTGGCCTCAATGAGATGTCATGTTCCTTGGTGATGTTGAAGTCAAGACTATAGAGTACCGATATTGGGCCCACCTCCGCAATGCCTCTCCTACCGATACTATCCAAGACCGTGACCCTTGCCATATAAGAGCCAGGATGACAGTACACGTGATACGGGTTCTGCAGATTAGATACTCCAAAATCTCCAAAGTCCCAACTGTAAGAATATGGAGGAGACCCTCCGTAGGCATAAGAAGTAAAGGTGACGTTGAGGGGCGGACGACCTTCTGTCGGATGAGCCGACGCGAACACTTGGAGGGCTGATGTAAACTTTGCCCTCAATGTATGATTTGTGTTCATAATAACGTTGAATGTCTTTTGAGAGCCCGAAGGCACTCCATCGAGGATCCAGCAATCTAAGGAGTAACCCACATCGGGGACTGCGGTAACTTGAACTTGTTCGCCCAACTTTTTAAAGTATTGGCCTGGAGGGGGGTTAGTTGTTCCTCCAACGTCCGCCTGTATTGTAAGTACTAATGCACTCACTCTAATAGACAAGGTCTTCACATCGGAGACTCCGACAGAGTCTGTGACCCTGCAACTGATTTGATATACTCCAGGCTCATAAAACGTCCAGACGGCCTCCTTTTCCGTAGAGTATCCATTTCCAAAATTCCATAGATAGGAGTAGGGTTCAACGCCATCCTTAGCATCAGCATAGAACCTTACGGTGAGGGGGGCGACGCCCTCTGAGGGATAGGCCTGCACATTCAATTCGGTTCTATGTAGAACTACTCTTACTAAAGAGAAACGCATGTTGACCTTCACCTCCGAATATTCCGTAATATGTTCGTTGTTAGGATACCAGAAATCTGCGAGAGCCCATAAAGATGGACCATCGAATTCTATTGTTCGCGATCCTAGGATTTTTGAGCCTGAAATCTTGTAACCGTAGGAAGCCTGTCCCATGCCATATGGAGGTAAATGGTATCCCTCTACATTAATTGATGCCGATTCAGCACTCCACTCAAGGTATGAGAACTCCTTGGGGGCGACACCTACATATTTATAGAGGCCCGAGGAATTTACGTTGGGGCGGGTCGCATGACCTATTGGGACCATGGCATAAGCGTAAACAGATATTCCATTAGACAAAGCTACCGAATAATTAGATCTTATGGGATCGCCGCTGTCAAAGCCGTAAATTTGAGAGAGTGTAGCTCCAGCGGGAGAGAAACAATTCTGAAATGCAAATTCGGTAGGATTTAACCAGAGTGTGTCTGTGTAGGCAAGTACATAAGGTGTACTTCGGGCAAGGACTAGGAGCATTGTGTAGAATATTGATATCAATATCAGTTTTATCATTCGTAAGTTCAGCATACGAATCACTCATAGCTCGATAGAGAATTGAATTTCTTTGGTACCAAATAGGGGCAGATAGACGCCGGGGACTTTCACGACACAAATGCCTTTTATGTTGTCAATCTTGGCGATGCCGCACCGAAGTGGAATGTTTGTTCCATTAACAGTAATGTGTGATGGATGACCATTAATAAGATCCATTACACCTGAATATTTCACCCCAATGTACCGCCCACCATCATTGTATACGACTGTGTCAGAAAGTACGTAAACGCCGACTACCTCAACTTCAAGAAAAGAAGCCTCTTTGTCGCGAACCATCATAGAGAATGCCGGAAAGAAGTCCTCTTCAAGGAATAGTGTTGAGACGTTGCCGCCTTTTAGTGGCGAGATTGTTTGCCAAATACGTTTGGAGGCACACTCGTATATCTCTCCCAAAGATACGGAGGTGCGGCGGATTGCGTATTCTATTGGGGCTGCGGTGCATAATAAAATAGATCTTGATCCGTCAGGCGCCCTCACAATTAGCCCCACACCGACGGTATCTTCAGGAGCTCCTGGTGTAGGCGTCTTCAACGTCTTGTTCACTAGACATCTGATACCTACCATCGGTACAGAGTCCTGGAGCATTTTTGTGGGAGCGTCGTAGACTCTCATTAAAGTTTGGGCAGGGCAGCACTGTATCTCTCTCAGGCTTATCTCTACAGATCCGATCATAAATGGACCCAAATAGAGGTCTGCTCTTGAGCACCGCCTTCCATCATAGGAATATAGAACTATGGGGTTCATGACTGCAAGGACGGTCAGAAGAGTTGGCACCAAGACAATGAATAGTAATGCCTTTTTAGAGTACAATTTAGAATTCAAGGCGAGCCCCAAAAAAATAACAAGTATTTAACCCCATCGATGGGAAGGAAATGGTGGGATGTTGTTCGCTCTGACGGATTGCAGTAAAACGGTTTGACTGAGAGTTATGAGTAAAACGAAATATTGGTTTAGTCTTTCGAGATCTAAAAGTTTTAATGAATCTTTTCTTGGGGAATGATTCTGTCTCAACTTTAGGCGAGGACCTACTCAAATCTTATATATGAGCATTCTTTATTCCATTCTCAAATTTGAGGGTGAGAAATTGGCTAGAGGAAATAAGGAAATTATTGCCAAGCTCGAGCAGATTGTTGGACCGGAATACGTCAGCAACGAAGAAGCCAACCTAATACCTTACTCATGGGACCTGACATGGGCCGAGCCGAGAATGCCAGACTATGTCGTGATGCCAAAGACAGTCACAGAGATCCAGAGAATTCTGAGGCTCGCAAACCACCAGAAGATCCCGGTGATCCCGTATGTGAACGCTACCAACATTGGCGGACTGTGTGTGCCCGAAGAGGGCGGCATAATAATGGACCTCAAGAGGATGGATCAGATAATCAAAATAGATCCAGAGACTTGCTATGCCATCATAGAGCCAGGCGTTAGTCATGCCCAATTATCTGCAGCGCTTAAAGCAACAAACCCACAATGGGAAGGGTTCGAATTTTCTAAGGGTTTTGAGTTCGGTTGGGGCGTACACCCCGCATCTGCATCAGTCTTAGCCATGGCAATAAACCACGGCATTGGACACTTGAACGGTAGGATAGGTATAAACAGCCAGTTGCTTTCTAGCATGGAAGTGGTGCTACCAACGGCAGAGGTGGTCAAGCTTGGATCCTGCGCTTACTCAGACTCTTGGCACTCATTCTTGCCATTGCCAAGGATGGATGGTCTATTTACGGGCTGGATGGGTACAACAGGCATAGTCACAAAGCTCGGCATATGGATATTCCCAATACGACCCTATAGAGACGTATTGACAATCGCTGCGGCGAGCGCCAAGGACATAACTAAGTACATGGTTCACTGGCGCCACTACTCGCTCTGTGACGAAGTCACCGCGGTAAGCTGGTGGCTTGCCCAGATTCCAATCACATTCCCGTACAAGGAAAAGCCCAAAGATGCTCCTGAGTTCTTCAGCTACACTGTGATCAGTGGTTGGTCCGAGGAAGAGTTAGAGTACAAGCGCAAAATGTGGAAGAAGGTAGTGCAAGAGGAAAAGGCAAGAGGAACACAGCTGATAGACTTTGAGTATCCTGAAGAGGCAAAGAGAGGAAGGACAGAGCTGCCGAGCAGGATCGTTGGCTCAACCAAGAACTACTCCAAATCATGCGGTGGAGGTCTTGCTTGGCCAGGAACATTTGCGCCCTGCAAGAGCTGGCCAATATTGTATGAGAAGTGGAAGGAAATATACATCAGGCATGGTCTATCGCCAGCTACTAGGTTCACAGACTACCAAGGTGCTCACTACGGTATGCTCAGGTGCATGACGCCCTTCGACAAGAGAAACCCAGAGTCAGTCAAAGCAGCAAGGAATGCCATGGTTGAGTGCGTCAGGGCAGGGATACCATTGGGCATGCTACCGTACAAGCCGCCAGTGGAGTACATGAACGAACTGAATGCTGCTGCAGACGCTGGCTACGTATACCTTATGACTAAAATAAAGGATATGTTGGATCCAAACAATATCATGAACCCAGGCAAGCTAGGGATTAGATAAAGGAGGCAATACCAATGGCACTGGAATTAAAGAACACTTCACTAAAAGAATTAGCGAAAATCTATGATTACATTTCCATGTGTACTCACTGTGGAAACTGCAAATATGGATATGAGTGGGGCAAGACAGCGAACTTTGCAGCAATGCTATGTGTCCAAGGTGATAAGTACCACTTTGACTCATATAGAGGTAGCAGAGGAAAAGCTGCAATAGCAAAAGGACTGCTCAGCAACAAGCTCCAATGGTCTGATGCTGTTGCACACGTTCTGTTCACATGTACGGGGTGTGGTGCCTGCCAGCAGATGTGTGAGACTGACATAAAGCCATACATTCTGAGGATGTTTGAAGCCCTCAGAAGCGAGGCATGGAAGCAGAACGTAGCTATACCAGAGGGCATTAAGAAGTGGAGCTCCACTATTGGTGTAAACCGAAACCCATACCTAGAGAAGCACGAGAACCGACTTGACTGGTTGCCCAGCAGTATCAGATCCTCACTACCGAAGAAGGCAGAGTACATCTATTTCGCGGGCTGCACGGCCTCCTACAGGCAGAAGAGTGTTGCGCTGGCCACTGTTAAACTGCTTCAGAAACTAAAGGTAGACTTCACCGTCTCACAAGACGAGTGGTGCTGCGCGTCACCACTGCTCAGAACCGGTCAGTATGACCTGGCTAAGGAGTTCGTAGAGCATAATAAGGCGCTTCCGGACAAGTATGGTGCGAGCGGCTTCATAACTACATGTGCTGGTTGCTACAGGACCCTTTCAAGGGATTACACAATGGACCCACCAGAGGGCTACATCGATAAGTTCGGCAAGATGGAGAACGTAAAGGTCGTGCACACAATTCAGCTGATTGAGGAAATGATCAATAAGGGAGAGATAGAGTTCACTGGTAGCTTCAACAGCACTGTGACATACCACGACCCATGCCACCTCGGTAGGCATGCTGAGGTTTACGATGCACCGCGCAATGTGCTCAAGGCAATACCCGGCGCAAACTTAGTCGAAATGTACAGAAACAGAAAGTTCTCATTCTGCTGCGGTGCAGGCGGCGGTGTTAGAGGCGGTTTCGCAGACTACTCCTTAGAGACTTCGGCGAAGCGAGTACGAGAGGCAGAGTCCACAGGTGCATCAGTAATAACAAGCACATGTCCATTCTGCTGGAGAAACCTCACTGATGCCATTGAGATGACAAAGTCCCCACTAAAAATGGTGGACATCGTAGAGATACTCGAGCCAATCGTCAAGCGGAAATAAAGACCAAGAACGAGAACAAAATAAAACAAAACTTTTTTATTTTTTATTAGATCTTACCGACGGCTTTTTTTATGAATTTCAAGATTCTAAATGGACCACTAGATCCGGATGAAAGAGAGGCTTATATACAAAGAAAAATTATCGCCTGTGAAAACGGTTATCGTGGCGTACCCTTCAAGGATCCTGTCTTGGGCATGATCTCTGAACTTAAGCTTCCAATAGAGCACATTAAAAATCAAGTCGAGCCTTGGTTAACTCCAACACCCCCATTGGATATGCTTTTCATGTTGACTGTGGAAAACTTCGTTACGTTTATAGACACTAATGGATGTCTGGATTATGCCAACCAATTGAGTAAAAAAGTAAAGAGTGATGTACTTCCAGACATGCCCGTTTTGTTCGGAGTTGACCACTCCCTATCCGGTGGTGTGATTAGTGCCCTGTGTGAAGAGCATGGCGGCGAGAACCTGAGGCTTATCGTATTCGACAGCCATTTCGACTTCATACCCCCTACCATAAGGTGCGGGCTCATACAGTATGATGTGGAGAACAATCCAGAAACGAAGTTTTCTCCAAAGGATCCCTATATTTACAATAGACCGGACAGTTACAATGCCGACTCTTTCCTTAGCTACGTTGGAAAGAGAATCCCTATGGAAAACATATATGTCGTAGGGGTCTCAGACTATCCTCCGAGGGCGGCCGAGGAGATTGAGGATGAGAGGGTTAGGCGGTACATTGAATTCTATAAAGGAATAGAGTCGTCCGGCGTTCATGTTATAAAGAAAGAAGATATCCAAAAAGACTTGAACTCGGTTAGATCAATTCTGTCAAGAACGAACTTACCACTCACTTATGTTTCTGTGGATGTGGACGTATGTGCAAACATATCAGTCAAGGGCGCGCGATTTTTGGACTACTTTGGCATAACACACAAGGACCTATATGACCTCATCGCCTCCATATCAAAGTCAAATTCCAAGATAGTCGGAATTGATTTCATGGAGTTTGACGTTTACAATGCTGGATCCATAACCTCCGGGAGGCAGGACAGGACTTATGCCATAATGGCAGAGTCCTTAAGAAGGATTATATTTAATAAATAGACAAAAGTCGAATTAAATAACGATAATAGCCGAAGAAAAACATTATATAATTCGACAGAAATCTATATTTTGGAGACAAAAATGTCCCTACTACAAGTAAGGCGTAAAATTTACAGAAGCAGAAATCTGGTGCGAGGTATAGGTAAAGTGAGGCCCATAGACCAGAGGATTTATGCTCTTTGGGAAAGTCCCATGGTGATATGGGAACCTCAAGAGTAAAGTAAATATCTAGCCCGCCTTATATTTAGGTAGGGGTTTATTTCTTGAGCATTTTAGGAATGGTAAGTCAGATAATTCCAACTTCCTTGACAGGCTTGGCTAATCTTATTGTTTACATAATAATCTTAGTAATCATACTCTGGTTCCTGTCTTCTGCCATAAAAATTGTAAAGGAATATGAGCGTGCCGTAATATTCAGACTGGGGCGACTCCTCGGCGCTAAAGGTCCTGGAATATTCTTCATAATACCGTTTGTGGACTCACTAAGGAAGGTTGATCTCAGAGTCTTGACGTTCGACGTTCCAAGACAGATGATAATAACTAAGGACAACGTCACAGTGCAAGTTGACGCTGTGGTTTATTACAGGGTCTTTGACCCAGTAAAGGCTATAGTCCAAGTCGAGAATTACATGCTCTCCACAAACCTCCTCGCCCAGACCACACTCCGAGATATACTCGGCCAAGTGCAACTTGACGACCTACTAACAAAGAGGGAAGAGTTGAACCAGAGGCTACAATCCACACTTGATGTACCCACAGACGCCTGGGGGATCAAGGTCACGGCAGTCGTCATAAAGGATGTGATTCTGCCAGAATCGTTGCAGAGAGCCATGGCAAAGCAGGCAGAGGCCGAGAGGGAGAGGAGATCTAGGATAATAATCGCAGAGGGAGAGTATCAGGCAGCTCAAAAGATGAGCGAAGCAGCGCAGCTCTACAAGGATACACCAATAGCACTTAGGCTGCGAGAGTTCCAGATGATATCTGAGGTTGCAAGGGAGAAGAACCTGATACTTGTGACCTCCGCAGGGGGCACAACCGTTGCAGAATTTGCTGGTCTGGCAAAGGCACTAGATAAGAAATCAGGGAGCACGGAGAAATAGATGAAATGGCGAGAAAATCCCTAACAATTTTTCTAATTCTTTCACTACTTGCCGTTCTGAACTTATCCTCTCCAGTAGGCGCTTATGGTGGAAAAGTTTTAGTTTTCAAGATCAGCGGCACAATCTCCATGGCCCATTCCGAGGCTTTGATTGACGCGCTCAGCATAGCCAACCAAGAGAAGTACTCTGCGGTGGTACTTATGCTCTCGACCCCCGGCGGTAGCCTTGATTCGACTCTTAGGATGATCACTGCAATAGAGAACTCCCCTGTCCCGGTGGTTGGTTATGTTTACCCGCCTGGGACGACGGCATGGTCTGCGGGCACTTATCTTCTGATGGCTACGCATATTGCCGCAATGGCACCACATACAATAATAGGGTCTTGTCAGCCCATAGCTTATTCTCCATTGGGGAGTCAACCAATTAATGATACAAAGGTACTCAATGCTGTTATTTCAGTCATGGCGACACAGGCAAAGGCGCATGGAAGAAACGAGACTCTGGCGATCAGCTTCATCACAGAGAACGTAAACGTGAACGACGAGCAGGCCTATGCATATGATGTCATAGAATTCAGGGCAGATAGCATGGAGTCCCTATTAAAGGCAATCAATGGTTTAGAGGTCAAGACGGCTGCTGGGACTGTGAAGTTGAACACCGAGGGAGCCACTGTCACAGAGTATACATTTAGGATTAGAGATAGCGTCATAAATGTCGTATCCGATCCGACCATCTCGAGCCTCCTGTTCTTGATAGGAATTTTTGCGCTAATCTACGGACTCTCTGCCCCTGGACATGGAGGAGAGATCTTGGGAGCGGCAGCATTACTTCTGGCGCTTATAGGGATGGGATTCGATGTAAATATTGTCTCGCTCATAATGATGGCTGCGGGTGCGATCCTTTTGATTTATGAGCTTGCTACGCCAGGATTTGGAGTCTTTGGTTTCTCGGGAATAATACTCCTCACAATAGGTGCCCTATTCATAGTACCGTTCAGCCCTGAGAAGTGGGCGATCTCGAGTGAGTGGTATGCCACATTTACATATTCCATTGTTGCAGCAACACTTGTAATCGCAGGGATATTCCTGTTTGCAATCATAAAGATACTACAAGTTAGGCGAAGACCACCACTCATAGGGAGGATTGTTGGCGAAGTTCTGACCTCGACAGAGGATGCCCCGCCTAACGAGGTCACTTTCATTACCTACAGGGGTGAGCATTGGCAGGCAAAGTGCAATAAGGGACTTAAGAAAGGCAAGAACTACAAGATCGTGGGGAAGGAAGGTCCTGTTCTGATACTCGAAGAGATCGAGGAGAAATTATAGTTTTTCGAGAGGTTTTTTAGTATCTTTTACTTATAAAATCTTAGTGATTTGAAATGGTTTTTACTGTAGATGGGGTCTCAATAATCGAGACTGCCGAGATAAGGGCAAAGAACCCAGTCCTTATGTGCGGCCTGCCCGATGTCGGTCTGGTGGGGATAATTGCAGTATCGCATATAATAAAGGGGCTGGAGATGAAGGAGGTCGCCCACATAGACTCCGACATCTTTCCGCCAATAGTGGTATTCCATCAGGGCATACCTACCTACCCTCTAAGGATATACCAAAAAGATGACCTACTGGCCCTCTTTTCTGAAACTGCCCTCTCGCCAGAGTCGATATACCCCCTCTCCAAAGCCATTGTAGAGTGGGCAAAGTCGAAGAGCGCCTCACTACTCATATCATTGGGCGGGATCGGCGTCCCCAACAGGATTGACATAGAGATCCCGAAGGTCTACGGTGCATCAAATATGCAATACATAAGGGACAGCATAAGGAAGTTCGAGATCCCCGTGATGGAGGAGGGATTTCTGGTCGGACCTTACGCACTAATGGCAAAGTTCTCTATACACCAGAACCTCCCGAATCTGCTCCTCATGGCCGAGTCCTACCCTCAGTATCCTGACCCAGGGGCCGCCGCCTCGGTCATATCTGCCTTGAATAAGTTTGTTCCAATAAACGTCGATGTGAAGGCACTCATAGAGCGTTCAGAAGAGATCCGATTAAACGCTAGGGAACTGATGAGAAAGACGACAGAGAACCTGAAGAAGATGGGCAAGTCTCAAGAATATGAACTTCCGCTGATGTACGTGTGAGGTGGTCTGCTTGAGTATTGAGAAAAGACCGGGCAGAGACTGGACGGACTTCTGGATCACCGAGGTTATGTGGGACTCCATTAGAGGCTGCCTTGAGCCCCTCACCGAGGTCTACGACAATGAGACCGAGTTTATAATAAGAATCGATATGCCATGCGTCCGCCGAAAATCCGACATAAAAGTTCACTTGACTGACGATACGGTTTCGATAGAGGCCCAGATGAATAGAGTAATACAATACGAGAGGTGGGGGACTTTCCAGCGAGAGGCTAAGTTTTTCAAATATACGAAGACATTCACTCTCCCGACAAAGATAGACCCAGAATCCTCAAAGGCGCGTTTTAAGGACGGCGTCCTCGAACTACGATTGCCTAAGAAGGAAAGGCGCTTCATGATACCAATCGAATGATCCTTCCGAACTTTTTCCATATTCAGAATAAAAGGTTTTAACATATTTATGGGAACTATGTTATTAGAAAATGAAATTCAATAATTATAAAATCAATAATCATTACCTTTCTCTAACTTGCCTTAGTCCGTAGATGAGAGTTTCTTTAAAACGTTGTTAATGATCTCAATGCTATCCAAATACTCCTCTATTGAAACATTCTCAATTGGCGTATGATCCAATTTTGAGTTTCCCGGGCCATAAACCACCGAGGAGGTCTTGAATTTCTTCACAAAATCATTCACATCAGCAGTCCCAGTCTTCCGCGAGAGTCTTCCATCCCTGCCAGTTACCTCCTTTATGCTCTCAATGAAGCATTTTACGAGTGGAGAGTGTTCGTTCTCAAGGTATGGTTCATTCTCGTCCAAAAATTCCAATTTTACCTTTGCCCGCTCTTCAATGGTCTTAAATTCGTTTATTGTGGAGGTTAGTCTATCCTTGACCTCTGCGAGGGTCATAGTGGGTGGCACCCGTACATCCACTAATATCTCGCAGAAAGACGGCACTGTGTTGTCCTCTCTCCCTCCTTTTATCCTCGTGACACATAGCGTGGGCGTCTCAAACAGGTCGCCCTCCTTCCCTTTAGTCCAGTCATCTCCCAACTTCTGTAACCTTTCTATAAGTCTAATGGTAACGTAAATCGCGTTCTCGAAGAGTGTGGGTGCGCTCGCATGTCCTGGTGAGGTCTCACATAGAACCCTGATCAGTATCCTTCCCTTGTAGCCCACCGTCAGAGCGTATGCCCCACTTGGCTCTCCAAATATGGCATAGTCATACTTCTCTTTACATCTTGAGAGAAAGTGTCTCATACCTTTGCTTTTTCCTTCTTCATCCACAACCGCAAGTAGGGTAATCTTCCCCTTCCCTCCCCCTTCAATGTATTTCTTTGCCCCACAGATTAGTGCGGCAAGAGGTGATTTGGCATCTACAGCACCTCTTCCGAAGACGACCTTGCCCCTCTTTTTTACCTTGATCTTGCCCCTCACCGTATCCATATGACCGCACAGCAGAATGTTAGGTCGACCATCACCCCATATGGCTTCGACATTGCCAACCTCGTCCACTCTTACCTTAAAACCCAGGCGCTCTAGCTCCTTCGAAAGGTATCTTGAGATCTCTTCCTCTTCACCGCTCGGGCTGTAGATCTCCAGAAGGTCGAGCAAAAGCCGCTCTGGGTAACCTTCTTCCATTATTATCCACCGAAGACTCGCTTCTCCTCTTCTTTGATCGAATCACCAATGACTGAGAGGACCCTCGCAACTTCCTCCTTGGTGATAACGAGGGGGGGAAGAAGTCTGAGCACGGTCTTGCCGGCCTCCAGTACTATTACGCCCCTCTCCAAGGACTTGAGAATGACGTTCATAACTTCAAATCTCATGTCAATACCCAGCATAAGTCCGAGTCCCCTAACCTCCCGGACCAGTTTACTCTCGACCTGAGATAGACCTTTCTTTAGCAGCTCACCCATCGCCCTTGCATTATCTACTAGCCCGTCCTCCAATAGGGCATCTATGGCACCAGCGCAGGCAGCACATACCAAAGGATTGCCGCCGAAGGTATTCGAGTGTTCGCCCCTCTTTAGAGAGTCCATAATATCGGCGCGTGCAAAGGTCGCCCCTATGGGAACGCCTCCGCCCAACGCCTTACTGGAGCATAGCACATCAGGTCTTACGCCGAAGTGTTGGTGCGCCCATATCTTGCCAGTCCTCCCGAATCCGCTCTGGACCTCATCGAGTACCATCAAAACACCCTTCTCGTCGCATAGTTCTCTGACCTCTCTCAGGTATTCTGGCGGAGGTATGTTGATCCCGCCCTCTCCCTGGACTGGTTCAACAAAAATCGCGCCCACATCCTCGTCAACAAGTGCTTGAAGCTTCTCTATCTTCCCGTATGGCGCGAACTTCACCCCATCGAGGAGAGGCATGAAAGGCTCTCTGTACTTGGCATTCCAAGTAAGCGAGAGGGCGCCCATAGTCTTGCCATGGAAACTGTTCACCATGGCTATTATGCCCTTCTTCTTTGTGTACCTCCTTACTAGCTTTATTGCGGCCTCAATAGCCTCGGCCCCAGAGTTGGAGAGGAAGACCTTGTCAGTTCCATCTGGCTTTATCTTTTGAAGTTTCGAGAGGCACTCCTCCCTCGCATCATTGTAAAAAGACCCATGGCATGTTATAAGCTTCTCAGACTGCCTCCTTATAGCCTCCACAACCCTCGGGTGGCAGTGTCCAAGCAGTGCGACCCCATAGCCGCAACTGCAATCTATATATTCCTTTCCCTGCGAGTCCCAGACTCTAGCCCCCTTGCCCCTTACCAGCGTTACGGGGCGTTTCCAGAAGGTATCTGCTAGGAATGTGTCTTCGAGTCTGCTCAAGGAGAGATCACCGTTCCGCGCCTTCCCTCCAGTGCTGCCAGAATCGGCCTTTCCACAAACCCTGACGTTATTATCGCCCTTCCGACCCCTCCCTTGACTGCGTCGACTGCTGCGTGGATCTTTGTGGACATGCCTGCCCCTATCTTCTTAAGGAGTTCGTCAACCTCAACTATGCTTATCTTGGGCACAATTTTACCGTCCAGCAAAACACCTTCCACATCGGTGAGGTAAACGACGGCGTCGGCCCTTATTGCCTTTGCAACTGCGCTGGTTGTTCTGTCGCCGTCCACATTTAGGGGCTCAAACTTCATTCCCATAGCCAAGGGCGAGATCACCGGAGTGTGCCCCTCCGCCATTAGAATTTCAAGTAGCCTGCTGTTAACAGATGTGATCTTCCCAGTGTAGCCGCCCTCTATAGCCCTCTTCCTCCCTTGCTCATCTACAATCACAAGTCTCTCTTTCCTCTCGGCTCTCAAGAGCCCGCCGTCAAAGCCAGACAGACCTATGGCGTTTATGCCAAAGGACTGGAGAAGACCGACGATCTTGGTGTTAATCTCGCCTGCCATAACCATTGCGTAGATCTCTGCAGTCTCCCTGTCAGTATATCTGCTCTTGAAACCCTCAGGCGAGATGACGAACTTCTGTTCCTTTCCGAGTCTCTTAGCCATATCAGTTACAATATCTCCGCCGCCGTGGACTATCACCAGTCCTTTTCCCTTAAAGAGCTCTTTTAGATCTTCTATAAGGGGGACGTTCGGGCTATCTCCCTTCAGGAGGTCCCCTCCGATCTTCACAACAACTTTCATGCTCATATTGGCCTTACTCCAGCAAACTTGATTCCAGTTCGCTCGTCAACGCCTATCATTAGGTTGAAGTTCTGGACCGCTTGCCCAGCGGCACCCTTCAACAGGTTGTCGATGGCTCCAAAGGTCACGAGCCTCTTGGCATGTGGATCGAGTTCGAAACCAACGTCACAGAAGTTCGAGCCGACCACATTCTTGGGATCAGGAAGTTGGTGAAGGCCCTTCTGATCTCTCACGATCCTTACGAAGGGCTCGTTCTGGTAGAGTTCCCTGTATGCCCTCCAAAGCTCCTGCATTGTTACCTCTCTGCGGAGGAATGAGTGCCCAGTAACCATTATGCCTCTGACCATATCTACTGCGTGAGGTGTGAGAGCCACTGTAACCTTCTCGCCGCCCGCCTTTAGGGAGAGTTCCTGCTCTATCTCTGCAGTGTGCCTATGCATGACTGGCTTGTATGCCCTAACTATGTTGGAGTGTTCTGGATGGTGGCTAGCCTCGCTCACATTCGCGCCAGCTCCTGATGATCCTATTTTGGCATCCAAGACAACCCTATTACCATCAACCATTCCAGCCTTTATAGCAGGCGCAACGCTGAGTATGCTGGCAGTTGCTATGCAACCTGGATTGGCAACGAGCTTAGCGTTTCTTATCTCCTCTCTGTGGAACTCTGGTAGACCGAAGACCGCAACTTCCAGCAACTCCGGGCAAGGGTGCTCCCACCCATACCATTTCGGGTAGTCGTCTTTGTTCTTCAGCCTAAAATCTGCGCTTAAATCGATAACCCTTACACCTGACTCCAGGAGCCTCTTTGCCACTGGTGCAGAGGCACCATGTGGAAGGGCCAAAAACACAAACTCGCATGAGGAGGAGATCTTCTCCACGTCCGGCTCGATGAACTTTAAGTCTGTGAGTTTTCTTAACTGTGGGTGTAACTTGAATATAGGCTCACCTGCATGCTCCCTCGAAGTGACTGCCCTTATGTCGACCTCTGGGTGGTTTATTAGTATCCGGAGGAGCTCGCCTCCAGTATATCCAGACCCTCCGATTATACCTACAGTTTTCATCTTTTTGCCTCCCTGATGGCGTAGTCAACGATCATTCCAGGTATATCGACACCTGTAGCGGGAACCGTATTCTTAAACTCGACGGTACTGTTTATCTCATGCACTACCAGACTACCACCATCCTCCATCATATCGACCCCGAATACTCCTCCACCTACAGCCTCTGCAGCCTTTATTGCAAGCTCCCTGATCTCAGAAGTCACGGGACACCTTTCCACTTTTCCGCCTCTGGCAGTGTTTGTTCTCCAATCTTCGCCAGTATTGACTCTGTAAATAGCAACAGGAACATCCTCGCCTATCACAAATACTCTCAGATCTCTTGGCGGTCTCTTTATCATCTCCTGCAGGTAGTAGATCTGGTATATGGGGAACATCAACTCCCTGTGCTCGAGGGCCACCATCGCGGCAGTTCTGTCCTTTAGGAGTGAGACGAGACGCCCCCAGCTGCCCACGACAGGCTTCAGGATCGCAGGGTATCCGAGCCTCTCGAGGGCTTCAAGAGCAGAGTCCGGCGTAAAAGCCAAATATGTTCGAGGCGTCGGTATGTTGAACTTCTTGAAGGTCAGCGTGTTGAGGACCTTGTTGCCGCAGATCTCGGTGGTCTGGTAGCTGTTTATGACCCTTATGCCGTAACTCTCCAATGCGGCGGTCGCATGTAGCCCCCTGAAATGGCTAACACACCTCTGTAGGACAACCTCGCCCAGACCTTCCGGTTTTTCAGCAGACGTCAGGTCAAGGAACAGTTTTTCAGCATCCAGCATAGAAAAGGCTATACCGCGTTTCTCACACGCCGCGTATAGTGCTTTCTCTTCCCACCTCATGTGGTCGTATAAAATATTGAGCTTAACCATTGGAAGTCAGACCCTTATAGATTCGAATAACGAAATTATTTAAACATTTCGTCCTTTTCTAAATAACTATTTATACGTTAAAAGTACTTATAAGTTCGAATTTCAAACCCAAGACCTAAGTACAATCATGGAACTTGTCTTGGCTACCCCTTCTATTCTCCTTATATCGTCTATGTGTCTGTTGATCTCCTGTATGCTCTTCCCGGAGGCAACAGCTATTACATCTACATCTCCCGCGACCTCAAAAACTTGATCTATGCCCTCTATCTTTTTTACTGCCTGTGCGACCTGAGGGTTCGGGAAAGAAGGCTGAACTGATATGAGTATGAGAGCCTGCACCCTCTCCCCAGTCTCGATCTCGACCGTGAACTTCTTTATTATGCCTTCATCCCTCATCCTCTCCACGCGTTTTCTGACCGCAGCCTCTGAAAGACCTATTTCTTTGGCTATCTTGGTGTAAGGTACGCGGGCATCCTCTTTTAAGAAAGAGAGGATCTTCATGTCAATGCCGTCAATATCCTTCATATAAAACCTCACTTTATTCTCATATTCTAATTTTGAGGTTTAAAAACGTCTCCCCTAGAAGCCTCGTGACTAAAGCGGATTAGGATAATTTATGAACTTCAATATCTTTTTTAATGAGGCACTATAAATCCTCTAATGGAGGCAAACATTTGTCGATATCGCTGGGAGGCAGTGTGGAAGGGGACGCCACAGGACACACATGGAGGCGCTCTATTACACTTGACATAAAAGTCCCACCAGAGCAGATAAGCCCATTGTTGGACTACCTCACCTCTGCAATAGAAAAGAATCAGTACCTTTCATCTCTGACTAGATCGACCATAGAAGGCGTAGCGATACTTCAATACAGGCTTGTGGCAGCCGATGGTAGTCTGCTCGATGTTGCTGTGAAGTTTTTACCCGAAAAGATCGAGATCTACTACGCACCATATCCTCCTGACTCCATCTCGGAGAAGGAATACATAGGACTGGATATGGAAATGGAGACTCTGATAAGGTCATACTTCGCGGACCAAAGCAAGGCCTCACTCTTCCTGGTCTTTTCACCTAAGATGAACCTCATTCCTGGCAAGAAGGAAGGCGGAATCAAGAGGCTCATATCATCGATAATTTTCGGAAATTTCCTTTACCTCTTCATGTTGATCCTTCTTGTTGGCATATTTCTATACCAGTACTTCCAGATGCTCACTCCAATTCTACTTGTCGGCCTTCAATTCATCATAGTGATCTTTGCAAACAAACTCATAGCTTACCGCGGGGAGTTCGATATCACTGCAGATAATGCTACGATACATATTGCCGAGTTGAGGATGAAGAGGAACGAGTTTGAGCAAGTTGTGAGGAGTTGCATACCCAAGATGACTTTGATAAAGAAAGAGATCTATGACTTGACGCTAGCGCTGGGAAGAGAGCTGGATCCTGAAATTATAGTCAGAACCCTGAACAAACATGGTCCGGTATGCGCACCAGAATTTGTCAGGATAAAGACCGTGGACATCTATAAGATCGTGAGCGACCTCGCATCAAAATTCAGATTTCATGTCCCTAGGATAACATTGCTGAATGTATTGCCTCCAAACGCCGCAGCCACAGGGATCTCCCCCTCAAGGGCCACGGTCCTCATAACTAGCGGGTTAATCGCACAAATGGATGAGGAAGAGATAAAGGCTGTTTTGGCGCACGAATTCAGCCATGTGAAAGCGAGAGACCCTCTGATACTTATGAGTCTTGCAACCTTTGAGTATTTGACGAGGGTGTACATCATATGGCCTGTCTTGGCACCTTTCGGATTATTCATAGATTTTGCTTATCTATTTCTATCTTTCACATTGCTGTTCTTCGTGGCAAAGTTCCTAGAGGCAAGAGCTGATCTTGACGCAGCTATAATAACCAGGCAGCCAAAAACCTTGGCATCGTCACTACGTAAACTAGGGCTCTGGAAGTACCAGTCACGTGTATTCGAACTTGTGAATAGTGGGGAGTGGCTCAAGTGGGATCCGCACCCACCGCTCTACTACAGAATAAGAACTTTGGAGGCTCTCGATCCGTCCAAAATCGGAAATACTTTCGTAGAGGCCATTAAGGGGTGTGTGAGAGGGTTTTTGGACTCTCTTCATGGTCGATGAATTAGCAAAGCGGCGAGAGAAGATTTAGAGCCTCTATCACTAAATAATAATAACTCAAATTTACGATGAATGATAAATAGATAAATAGATAAAAATTAAAAAAAGTAAAAAATAAAAAAAAGTAGAAATTTAGAGGACCTCGATCTTTCCGCCTTCTATTTTGCCTTTCTTCAGGCCCTCTATGAAAGCGTCTACTTTAATCGCAGGCATTGAGAGGATCTGAACTGTTCCCCTCGAACCAAACTCTGCTGATATAAGATATACAGTCTCGTTGCCTGGAGCCTCGATTATAGTCACAAAATCGTATGGTCCAAGGGTTGCAAATTGGTGAATTATCCTAGCACCCAACGCTTCGATCTCTTTGTTTACTTCTTTGATTCTGTCGGGTTTTTCTTTGATCGTCTTCCTGCCCTCTGATGTCAAATTTGACAAAAGAACATAGTAGGGCATCTTTACCCTTGTTATATTTTGAAAAAATTTGCTATTTAGTATTTTGGTTAGAAATGTGGCGGATGTGGAAAAGTCCGAAGATGGTAAGACAAAATGCTTTCTGAGTTAGGAGTTTCTCAGCTACGGAGCTTCGGCGAGTCGAACCAAAGCCCGGAGACGTACTGCTTGCCTCCTGCCTCCGCAAAGACCACTCTCACAGTCACTTCAGTCTCCTCTGTGTATTTTGCCTTGTAATAAACTACCGTGTAATTGCCTTGAAGCTCTGCCTTAGAGAATTCTTTTGAAATATAGTTTCCAACCTTTGACTTTATCACGGTAACTGTTTGCTGAAATATTGGTTCGGTCATCGCATTCTTCATGGTAGCGTCCAAATCCCTAGAGAACTTCGTATAATTTCCTTCATTCATTGCGATCAGAATGTTCTCCGCGATCGGGTCGGCATAAGCCCTTACCTTATTAACATCAGCCGCCGGCGTTTGACTGATAACATAGGCTCCCACCCCCACGACAATAAGAATGATCAGGACCAGAACGACGTCTTTCCTCATAAAATTCACCACCTTAGCAGTATAGAAAACACCTCAATAAACTTTCTTGATTACGTAAAATGCGTATATTGACAAGAGCAGGGTGTAGGCAGCCACCAATCCCTCTACTTGCCAAACTGAGAGTCTCATCACGTAGTAAGTCAGACCTGCTATCAGATCCAAAACAGCGTGTGCGACTATGGCAACAAAAAGATACTCCCTGTAAGATATTGCCTTTATTATTATGAAGGTCAGCGCCACATGTGCTAAGACTGCAACGTATCTTTCAAATATGCCAGGCAGAAGATCAAAGAGGCCCAGGTTTAATGCTTTAGGCGAAAGCAACACATTTGGGAAGAATACGACTAAAGCCTCCGCTATCCCCCAGCCAAGCCCAAAGGTCAATCCCGCCTTGAAGTCCAAGGCTTTAGTCCTCTTAACGAGCCAGAACCTCATACCCTCCTCAAACAGACCCGCCATCACAGCACTATAGATTATGATGGCTGTGAGGTCAGGAACCAGCATTTGGAATAAATTTAGAGGGATTATCCTAAGGATAAGGGCCAAAATCCACCCTATCCCTCCGAAGAACAACAGCCTCGGACTACTTCGACCTACATAAAACCCTAAAATGAATAGCGGAGCGAAAGCCAAGACCAACCAAACAAGACCTTCCATAAATATCAGCACCAATACTTTTCGATCTTTGCCCAGATATGTTTTGATCCAAATAATAAACTATGCTAATCAGCAAAAATATCAAATTAGAAGAGAACCTCTGCCTCAAATACAGCGACTCATAATGAACTAGGAATGTATAATAGAAACCGATAATAGTCATGAGAAGGAAGAGATGATTGACTAATATGCGGATCTTACTTGTGGTCAGCGCCCCTGCTTATATGTTGCCCTCGCCAAAGGATACAAACTACATCAGCACGCTTAAAAAAGCCGGATTGAAAGTCCCATCCTTGGATATAGATAACGAACCGATCTATCTTGAGGCAGCGCGCCAATTCTCTAGACGGGCAAGAGATCTGTTTCAGGGGTATTTCAAGAAGATCATGGAGGGTGTGAGAATTGCTAGGAGTCACGGGATTAAAATCGACTTGTACTTTTTGAGTCCAAGGTACGGACTTATAAAGGAGGATGAAGTCATTCTCCCCCATTCGGCAGAGATCAAAGGTTTAAAAAAGAAGGATTTGGAGGAGATCTCTAGTAAGCTTAAAATTGCGAAGATCTCCAACATTATGCAACAGTCCTACGATATATTCATTCTGGTTCTTAAGCGGGACCATCTTCCACTTTTAGGATCGCTTGTAAGGAGTTTGACCATCTCTAATGCTGCGCAAAAGGTGGTGCTTGTCTCAGCCCCGTCCTTGGCTAAGCAATTCGGAGATCCCATCAAATTCGTCGGAATTAAGCAGATAGGTAAAAGGGCCGACGCTTTTGTCAGACTGATAGACTCGCTAACGACCAAGACCCTAAAGGACTATTTTGAAGAGTGATAATTTTTATTGGTTGTTAAACTTAATTCTGCCAACGATTTCCCTCTTTATTAAAATATACGAAAGGGTAGCAGTGGCAATTCCCAAGATGAGTGATATTAAAACTCCATTCAAAGAGTGCGGGGCTTCTGTAACAATTGATGTCTTAACTTGGGATGTCTCATTGCCAACTACAAGGTATGAAAAAGATTCGTTATTTAAAAACGTCCTTTGGTTTTCGGGGGCGGGCTCGGAGCTTATTGTCTTGGCCCTCAAATCCGTGGGGGATAGGCCGGTCAGTATTAGAGGAGAAGACACCAATACCACGCCAATTATGACGGCCAAGAGAGCGCTATAAGCCAGCCTCAAACCATTCCCCTCCTTAAACTAACTATTGAATGCTCTATAAATCTACACATTAGAACGGTCTCCTGAGCCATGCTCTGATGGTTTCTAACCACATAACGACCGCTGCAGTAGTACCGAATATGATGGACATCATGGTCTGCGGGGTATTTTCGATTGGGTATATTATCAGGTAAGCGATCAGCATTGTTGTGAAGAGTACAGAATAGAAGAAGTACCTCGGCAGGGCGATCCCCGCAACTCTTATAAATTGGGAGAAGAGTTCAACCTTAACCTCTTTTGAGATCATATACTCTCCTCCGACCTCTTTTTTAACCAGACCTAGGTGGGCGAGCTTTTCCAGATGATAGGATGCCACGCTAGGGCTGCTCAGGTCGAGTTCCCTCATTATCTCCCTAGGTCCTGCGGAACCTTTCTTCAGGAGCACCCAGTACACCCTGAGGGTTGTTCCCTTGAGCTCTGCCTCAATACTATCTTTATTGCGCCTCACAGTAGAACTTTTGGGCTTCGGTATTTAATAACATTTGATAAAGTTTTGATCAGGTCGGGATGTAGTCTAACGTCGCGAGTTCGTTAACAAAAAATTCCTAAAACAACTTTTCGCCCTTGACAACCTTTTGAATTTTCCATTCTAATCAACAATTCAAAAGAGCTTGATCTCTATGGGCGGGTCCTTAGAGTCTATCAATGCATATGCACCGCTCTCCAGACCATAGACATGTTTAGCAGCAAATATTGTCAAAACCCTTCCAGCATGATCCCATCTGTAACCTTTTGTAACAGGGGAGTGCCCTCTGATCAAGTATTTGACGCCAAATTTGTCAAGCACGCTGAAGGATACATCTGGTCCGAACAACACACCTGCCCCCCTATTCGAAAGGGTCGTGCCTTTGACGTGCTCGGAAGGGTCACTCCATAAGATTATCTCCAGCTCTTCCTTGGTCGGATCTTCCAGACCCTTCGGAGTTATCTCAGGGGAGATGCCTCCGTGAAGGAGGAGGGCAATGCTTTCAACAATAACTGCTATTGGCAAAGTCCTGTGGAGATTCATTAGCGAGTCATAGATCTCCCTCCAATATTCACCATAGGCATTTTTGATGTGCCAAGGCAAGTCATGGGGGTAGAACTCAATAAGATCTACCGCCTCATGGTTTCCCTTAAGCAAAAAGACTTCATCTGGATGGGAACACTTCATCTCTAGGATCTTTGTGTAGACCTCTAGAGGCGAAGGACCTCTATCAGCATAATCCCCAAGAAAAACGATCTTATTCCATTCTCCTTCAACCTCAAGCTTTTTAGTTATGGTTTCTAAAGAAATATAATCTCCATGTATATCTCCAATCACCACAATTGGAAAGTCCTTGATCTTAAGAAGTTGTCCAATTCTGAACTTTTTCTTCTCCTCAAGAATGAGTTCTTTAGCATGATCAATTAGCTGCTTGAGTTTTTCAGTTTTCTTCATTTTCTCCAAACCACGCTATCGCATCTGCTTATATTTAGGATATTGTAAGATTAATATTATCAAGACAAACTAATTTTCAGATACATCAATGAAATTTTCGCCAACGGGCAAATGGCGAATACAAAAATTTTGAGGTAAAAAGCACAAAATAAAATAAATCCCGCCCCAACCAAGAGTTTATTGTATGTCTCACACAGGGTCCGCCTATCTTCCGCTACATGGAGGATGGGCGCCTAAATGGCTAATCAAGCGGATGGAGGCTCTAGCTAGGAGCATAGTTCTCATAATGGTCGAGGAGTTCGGAAGAAACGAATTTTTGAGAAGACTCTCCGACCCCTACTGGTTTCAGGCGTTAGGTTGCACACTTGGTTTCGATTGGCACTCTTCAGGCGTCACCACGGTGGTCACAGGAGTTTTAAAATCCGCAGTGGACCCTCAAGAAACAGGTCTTGCAGTCTGCGGCGGGAAGGGCAGGCGATCTAGAGAGACGCCAGCCGAGATAAGGGCTATGGGTGAGAAGTTTGGGTTATCATCGTCAAAGATTGATCAGTTGATTTACGCAAGCAGAATGGGTGCAAAGGTTGACAATACGGCTATTCAGGCAGGTTACCAGCTATACCATCATGCCTTTATAATCTCCGAGGATGGCAGATGGTGCATAGTGCAACAAGGGATGAGACCGGAGAACAGGTTGGCGCGAAGGTACCACTGGCTGTCCGAAAGTGTCGTAAGCTTCGTCGTTGAGCCTCATAAGGCGGTGGTGGGTCATAGAGAGAATAGAGCACTCAACATGACCGCCAAGGAGGCCGAGGAGTGTCGTAAAACTTCAGTCGATATTGTAAATGACGACCTGATGAAGATAAAAACAGAGTTAATAACCATAAAAGAGACGAAACAGAAGTCGCTGCTGGACTATATGGACGGCAGAGTACTCGTGATGCCTTGGAAAATAAACTGGCGAGCTCTAGAGGCTGCTTACAACCTGCGACCAAGAAACTATGAGGAACTTCTGGGGATTGAGGGGATTGGTCCTGCAACTGTGAGGGGGCTGGCACTCATCTCAGACCTTATCTATGGCGCACCCCCAAGCTGGAAGGACCCTGTTCGCTACTCTTTCGCCTTCGGCGGTAAAGACGGAGTGCCATTCCCAGTTCAGAGAAAGGAGATGGACGAGGCAATAGAGTTCCTGAGGATCGCGGTGGAGCAGGCCAAGATCAATGAGAAGGAGCGGCTAAATGCCTTGAGGAGGCTTAGAGCCTTTTCTAGCCCAAACAGGTGAGGCATAATAGTAAAAACCTGGTGTCTCTGACCGAGTTTAAAGATTGAGTGTGGAAAACATGATTTTAAAAGCCAAATCTCCGTTTGGTTAAGACAATTTATCCATTAAGCTTAAATAATACTATAGTGCCCACTATTATCCCACGGAGGGTAAAAATTGGACAAGGGTGTCCGCCGTTACAAAGGTGTTCGCCTTTTCAGATAAGGATCCAAATCTAAATCTAAATCCAAATATAAGCAAAAATAAAAATGGGAAAAATAAAATAATCCCCTCCGCGATCTTGGAAGAATCCTTGAAAAGGATCTGTTCTAAGAAACTGACACTGCTGCAGAAGCAGATCTTACTCCACATAGTGGAGACCGAGCATCTTGGCCTCACGTGTTCTGGGCAAGTTAGAGAGATCTCCCGGAGAATGCGTATACCAGAATCTACTGTTAAGTGGAGCATAAGGGCACTCAGGGACTTCTACCTTATAGAAGGCGGAAGTGTTGAGAACAAGGGCGTTCCAGCGAAAGTGACCTATCCTGGATTATTGATCGCGGAAGGTTTGAGGAGGGAATACATATGAGATCAAATACTATCTTAGGTCTTCTAATAATGGCGCTGTGTTTTATCTCGGTTCCCGTTATCGCAGCCACTGTGGGTGGCTGGTATGCCTACTGGGGTACATTGCTATTGAGTGTAGTATGGAGTGCGGTGATTCTTTGGCTAAAGATCTCACACTGGGAGGATGAATAATGACCTCGATACCTCTACCCACACCAGAATCCACAATCGCGGTGGGCATTGCAGTTTCGTCTATGCTTGCAATCAGTGTCGGCATTGGAATCTACTTCTTCCGAAGATCGAAGAACTTCGATGAGTGGATGGTAGGGCATGGTGACATAGGACCAATAGTTACAGGTCTTGCGTTAACGGCAACATGGCTCAGCGGATGGGCGATCTTCGGAAATGCCGGTCTGGGCTACACTTATGGATGGTCCGGCTCTTGGCTCATAGGCACGGCAAATCTAATGGGTCTCTCGCTATGTGTTGTACTAGGGTACCGGATGCGTCGCTATGCTGCACTAGGAGCGAGAACGGTCCCCGAGGTCGTGAGGATAAGGTTCGATAGTAGGCTCTTGCAGGCGCTCGCCGGACTGACCATGATGATCCTCCTAATAGTTTACAGCGTCGGACAGTACAAGGCAATGGCCTCTGTTTGGCGCCTGACCACTGGAACTGATTGGCTTTGGAGTCTAGCACTAACAGCAATACTCTGCGGAGTTTATCTTGCCCTAGGTGGGTACGCAGGCACCCAGTTCTCTCTGGCAGTTCAAGGAGGCATCTTCATGGTGATAGGATGGATATTCGGCATAGCTTCCATCTTCTGGGCGGGAGGTCCTGCAAAGATAGCGGAGGCAATTGCATCTTCAAACTTCGTTAGACCAGGAGGCACTAGCACACCTGTATCCCTGGCGGGCTATACTGCCCCGATATCTCCCGCGTTCGCCGGATATGATTGGATTGGAGTTACTGCCTCACTCTTCATGTTCCTCTTCATGGCGACAGGCTTCCCACACAACATTGTCAGGTTCCTAGGACTCAGGAAAACCACAAAGAAGGAGTATGTTTTGTTGATGGCTATCGTGGCACTGAACTGTGTGACGCCGCTGATGATTGGTGCGATGGGACTTGCGGCCAGGGCGGTCTGGGGATCTGACTTAATGACCTTGGCACCGGTATATGGCGACGCGGCTGCGACGCTCGTGAGTATGGCACTCGGCGGTCCTTTGGGAGGCGCAGTATTCTCCATGGCAGTATTCGCAGCAGCGGTCTCAACACTTGCAGGCATGGTAATGATAATGGCAACAAATGTAACGCGAGACTTGATCAACAACATGGCTCCAAAGGCCAACCCAAGGGCACTACTCTTAACTTCAAGGCTGCTGATAATTCCATTCCTAGTAATACCGTTGTGGTGGACCTATACCTCTCCTCCGCCGGTCCTATCGGAGTTCATGTCGGGCTCGGCGGTAGCACAGGCTGGAATATTCTTCTTCGTCGTGGCGGCATCTATGTATTGGAAGAGGGCCACAAAATTCGGTGCTATAGCAACAATAATATATGGCATGGCTGTAGCCTTACTGCATCCATCGGTTTACGGCAAGCTTGTTCCTCCTTTCAATCACTGGGGCATCTGGGCTCTAGCACTCATCTTCGGCTGCGGTGCTGTATACGTAGGAGTCAGCCTTCTCACGAAGCCTGTCCCGGAGGAGCAACTATCAAAACTCTTCTCAAAACAGAGTCGGTAGGGAAAAGTCCAAACGGATAAACCTGCCACCTTTTTTATTTTCATTTGGTAATTTTTTATCCAGTTGCTATTCGAGACTTTATCATTAAACCAAAATGCTTAAATATGAAAACCATACCATGATTTGGTCACTGGAGGAGTACTGGGTGAGCTCTTGGAGGAATTTAGTTTATCAATAGACTCCATGAGCCAACAGTATCGCAATCTCCAGCCAGAGTTTTAAGGGGTGAATTGGTGTGCAGACCATTCTAAGGAGGAGTTGCGTTTACACCCTCTGAAGGGTGTTTCCAACCAAGCCTTGAAAAAATAGAAAGAAAAAATCTAGAAAAAATACAGAATGAGAGGTTGAAACGGGCCTTTAATAGGGCCAAAAAAGTTCCCTTCATAAGGAAAAAACTGAAGGAAGCAAATATTGAAACAATCAGCGGAGTCAGCGATCTGCAGAAACTTCCTTTCACAACCAAGAAAGACCTTGCAGAGTGCTTCCCGTTCGGCGCATTAGCAGTGCCGTTGCACAGAGTCTTGAGGATACACACGTCCTCTGGTACAACAAACAAACCAATAACAACATTCTACACTAAAAGAGACCTCAAGATATGGTCTGAGTTGATGGCTAGAGGGCTCGCATGCGCGGGTGCCAAGAAGGGCGACGTGTTCCAGAATACAACCTCGCAGGGCATGTTTACTGGAGGGCTGGGTCTAATACAAGGTGCTGAAAAGCTCGGTCTAACAGTGGTGCCCCTCGGCTCAGCAAATGCCGAGAAGCAGCTGGAGACTATGCGAGACTTTGGTGTTACTGTGTTCCACGCCATACCCTCCTTTGCGCTTCGATTGATGGAGTGCCTCGAGTCTCAAAACGGGCTGAGATCTTCCCTAAGGATAAGGATTGGCGTCTTGGGTGCCGAGCCTTGGACAAGAGAGATGCGGAAGAAGATAGAGGAAGGTTTAGAGATAGATGCCTTCAACAATTACGGTTTAGCTGAGGTTGGAGGACCTGGTGTTGCAATCGAGTGCCAATCAAAGTCCGGCTTACATATATGGGAAGACCACTTCTTAGCAGAGATCATAGACCCAAAGACTGGCGAACAGCTTGGCTTAGAGGAAGAAGGAGAGCTTGTCATAACCCCACTATCAAGGGAGGGTATGCCTCTTCTGCGATTTAGGACTGGCGACATCACGCGGTTCGTGGATGGTCCATGCGAATGTGGAAGGACTCACAGGAAGATAGACTGGATGAGAGGTAGAATTGACGACATGATTAAGATAAGGGGCATCGGAATATACCCATCCACGATAGAAAAGATAGTGGCATCCCACAGGGAGTCCAATGGGAATTTCCTCATCGTGCTCTCCGGAATAGACGACATCACTGTGAAAGTTGAGGTCAACAACGGATTCGCCAAAGACCAGAAGGCGATGGAACGCCTCAGGAACGAGGTCTTCGAGGAGATAAAGGCTGCGACGCTTTTGAGAACTAACGTTGAGATCTTGCCACCTGGGAGCATTCCAAGGAGCGAGGGCAAAGTCAAGAGAGTATTGGACACCAGGAGGCTGATCTGAGATGCGATCCTTCTCTAAAACTCTTCAAAGATTCAGACGTCCGTTGGGAAGCGGCTTAGGGATGCTTGCCTTTTTGTCCTTAAACATGGTTTCACTCCCTGTTTCGCTAGATTTGCTGCCGATCTCTCGCATCTGTACATTGTTGGGGATGCCGTCGCTCGCAGCCCTATCCACTGCACCATCATTATCCTCGGAGAGGATCTTTGGAATGCAGCCGCTTACTTTCTTCTGCGTAGCGATCCCTATTGTAGTACAAGTGGCACTACTGCTGATTTGGGCTTTAAGATGGAGGTCGCCCGATTAGGGAGGAATTCTCATGGCCAATATAGACTTGATTGGCTTAGGTGTTTTCGCAGCATACATAATTGCCATAGCTATAATAGGCTACTTTGGTGCGAGGAGGACTAAGACAACGGCCGATTTCGTGGCAGCCTCTGGGCAACTGGGGTTCTGGACATATGTCCTACTAATGGTCGGTGCGGTCACGAGTGGAATGACAATAATAGGCGTCGCAGGTCTCGGCTTCCAGAGCGGGTGGGCAAACCTTTGGGAAAGGGTCATAGGTCCGCCCTTCGCGATATCCTTCTGCACAGTCTTAGTCGGATACAAGATGTGGACGCTTAGAAAGAGACACAAAATCTGGACAATTCAAGACTACTTTGCAGTACGCTACGAAGACCCAAAGATCTTGAGGGCTTTGGCAGGAATTGTTTCGGCAGTTACATGTTTTGCATATTTGATCGGACAGTACACTGCCATAGGAGTTGTTACAGAGGTGGTCCTTGGTATACCATACTCAGTAGGTTCTTTAATTGCCTTGGTGATAGTGGTAGGCTATGTGATGGGTGGAGGGATGTTTTCTACAGCATGGACAACTTTCCTTCAGTCGTTGATAATGATCTTTGGAGTCTTTATAACGACACCAATGATAATTAACTGGATGGGAGGGTGGACTACCTTCAATGAACTCGTATCGAAGATCCCAATATTGCAACAGACCGTTAGAGGTCAGACCCCAGGATACCTATTCGGGACTTTCCTAGACCAACCATTCGGACCGGCAGATATAGTGCTGGTCGGCTGGGCATATAATTTGACTTTGTTTGGGATAACGGTGCCGCTGGGTCTTCTGGTCGCACCACATGTTGTTAACAACGTTTTATGCTTCAAGGAGTCTAAGTACACTAGGTGGGGTCCAGTAATAATGTATGTCATCGGAGTGCCCTTGATACTTGGAACCTCGCTGATAGGATTGGCTGCAAGGGCTGCGTGGGCACAGGGAACTCTGAATCTCGCATCCCTGAGGCTTGAAGGAGGTGTGACTGTTGCGTGGAATGATATGGCATACCCAACAATAGCTAAAGCGGCGTTGCCATATGAACTGTTTATATTCCTACTCCCCTGTGTGCTGGCTGCCGTTATGTCTACCACCGACAGGCTACTCGTAACGGCTGCGAGTAATGTCTCATACGACCTCGTGAAAAATGTACTAAGACCAAAGACCTCAGAAAAGGCTACGGTTTGGATAAATAGATTAGTCGTACTCATAGCAGGAGTATCTTCATGGTACATATCATTGACTCCTCAGCCGATGCTTGCGTGGTTCATATGGGCTGCTCTGGCAGTGATGGTCAACTGCTTCTTCTGGCCGATCATAGGCGGGCTTTATTGGAAAAGAATGAACAAACATGCGGCAAGGTGGGGGATGCTGGTTGGTTTCATAGTAACGCTGATCTCATTCGCTATATGGGGCAGAAATATAATAATTCCTGGCGTTGTGGCGCTTTATGCTGTGGTGCCAGGCTTCATAGCGAGCACAGTAGTCACTTTGATACTAGCATTTGTGACAAAACCCCACTCCGAGGACCTCCTAAAGGAGACTCTGACAGGCGCATTCATAAAATCGAGCATCCCAACAAAACATTAACTTTATTTTCATTTATTTTCATTTTTTATTTTAACTACTTTTATCATTTTTATTTATAATTCAATAGAATTTTTAAACTAAATTTAAAAGCGAAGTCATTAAAAGCCAGTTTTCTTTATCTGATTTTGCAATTAATGCTGAGGCTCTAATAGCATTTTAGGGGAATTATTATGGTAAATTTGATCATAATTGGCCCTGCAGGCTCTGGCAAGAGCACATTAACCAAGTCTTTTGGCAAATGGCTGGAGAACGAAGGAATAATGGTGGATTATGTCAACTTGGATCCTGGCGCCGAAAAGCTACCCTTTACGCCCTCGTTTGACGTGAGAAATATAGTCAAAGTTGAGGAATTAATGCGCAAGGAGGACCTCGGACCAAACGGTGCCCTCATAAGAGCTGCGGAGATTATGGAGGAAAGGTTTGCCGAAGTTTTAGAGGCAGTATCAGCACTAGCTCCAGATTTTTTGCTGGTGGACACGCCAGGGCAGATGGAGATATTTCTCTTTAGAACTCTGGGTCCGAAGTTGGCATCATCTTTGAGGGGCAGAACCGTTTCTGCATTTCTCATTGACCCAGTACTGATGAAGAAGCCGAATGACTTCATGGTGTTGAAGATGTTGGGCCTAGTGGTTGAACTGAGATTAGGAATTCCTTCCATAGAGATTGTGAACAAATGCGACCTCCTAAGTTTAGAATCCCTGAGGGTTATGGAAGATTCGACAAAGAGGGAAATAGAAGGACTTGTGGGAAGTTTGGCAGAGGAGCTACGCGGGATAATTGAAAAATTAGAGAAAAAGAAGCGGACTTTAATGGTGTCTGCAACGGAAGGGACGGGTTTCTTGGAGCTTTACAAGGCCATAGGAGAGGCATTCTGCGCCTGTGGTGACCTGACCTAGGTTATTTGTATTTCCATCTTTCTGCCCACAAATGCTTTGAATATGTCAGTTCCGCTTATGAGGCCAATAATTTGGCCCTCTCCATTTCTCACAGCCAATCTCCAGACATTCCACCTTCTCATAAGCGCAGCTGCCTTTGAGACGTCCTCGTCGGCCTCAACCGTGAGCAAAGGTGTCGACATTATAGTGCTCAGCGAGACATCCTTGCCCAAACTCCCCAAGGAGATTACTTTGTAGAGTATATCTCTCATGGTTACGATTCCTATGGGAATGTCGCCATCCGTTATAATCAAGCTCCCAACGTTTGACTCTTTCATATATTTTGCTGCTTCATACGCAGAAACCCTTCTGTCAATGGTCTTTACATTTGGAATCATCAGATCCTTTACCTTCGCCTGCGATAGTAGCCTGTTCAAGATCTTTCCGCTCGGTGTTCTCGGTATACTGCTGACGAACTCGTAGATCCTCGGAACTTTGAATGCCGCCAAGTTGTTACGGCAGTACTCGTCCAGCTCCTTATCGGTAGCATTCATACCATCTTTAAGTACTATGAATGCCTTAACACTCTCGCCCTTGACGGGATCGGGTATCCCCACAACGGCAACCTCCTTAACTTTTGGATGAGCATGGAGCACCTCTTCAACCTCCCGCGGGAAGATCTTAAAACCACCAGAGATAATCATCTCCTTCTTCCTGCCTACAATATGCAAGTACCCCTCCTCGTCGATCTTCCCGAGATCCCCCGTATGGAACCAGCCATTTCTGAAGGCTTCCTCAGTCTCCTGGGGCCTTTTCCAGTAACCCTTCATTACGTTAGGTCCCCTGACCACGATCTCGCCAACTTCATTGACTGGAAGCTCTTTGTCATCCTCGTCTACAACCTTGACTTCGACACCTGGAATCGGCATTCCCACAGACCCAGGCTTTCTCTTTCCTCTGAGGGGGTTCGACGCGATCACCACGGCAGTCTCGGTCATTCCATACCGCTCGAGGAGCTCAAATCCATATCTCTCCTTGAACTTCTCCATAGCGTCCACCGGCATAGGAGCAGATCCCACAGTCCAAAGCCTCATGCTCGAGAGGTCATATTTGCGATCCTCCATCTCAAGTAGCTTGATGTACATTGTGGGTACGCCCATGAACACTGTGCACTTATACCTCTCTATTCCCTCCATAACTTTCCTCGCATCGAATCGCTCCAGCAGTATCATGGTGTAGCCACAGTAGACCATCCCATGCACCGCAATTCCGAGTCCATGAACATGAAACATCGGCAAGGCCATCATGAGTCGGTCTTTGTCTGTAAGTTCCCAAAGTTCAGAGAGAGTGGCGATATTTGATATGAAGTTGGAGTGTGTAATCATTGCGCCTTTGGCGCTGCCTGTTGTCCCCGAGGTATAACAGATAACTGCAATCTCGTCATCCTTATTATCAATATTCGCAGGTTTTTCGACCCCCTCTTCTAACAGCTTGTAAAAAGAGAGGCACCCGTCTGGTACATTTAAAGAAGTTACGATGATCTTACTCAAGGACTTGAGATCATTTTTTACCTCCAAGACATAAGGCAAGTTACCCTCAGATGTCACCATAACAGTAGCCCCAGAGTCGTTGACCATGTGCACAAGCTCTCGCCTTCTGTACATGACGTTGAGGGGAACGGTGATGCCACCTGCCTTTATGATCCCAAAGTGGGAGATCACGAACTCTGGCGAGTTCTGCATGAATATGCAGACCCTATCTCCCTTGGAAAGCCCTATTTCAATAAGGGCGTTGGCTAACCTGTTACTCATCAAGTCTAAATCCCTGAAGGAGTAACTCTTCTCGTTCCAAACGATGGCAGTTCTGTCTCCGAACTTTTCGGCACTTTTTGAGAGTATTTGGTCGAGAGGCATTTTAGATCGTTCAAGATACAATATAAATATTAATAAGCATTGTTAATAATTATAATTATCTCGTTATAAATTCAAGGTGGCAAATCTTTTGTCCTACCTGACCTCGCCCCAAAAGGAGATCATGGTGGCTCTTATAGAGTTATATGAAAAAAAGAAAACCCTAGTAAAGAGCAAGGATATCGCTGTCAAGACTGGAAGGGACGAAGGCACCATAAGGAACATAATGCCAGTCCTGAGAGCGCTAGGGCTGGTTGAGGCAGTGCCCGGTCCAAAGGGCGGGTACATACCGACCAGTAAGGCATATGAGAGCTTCAGCATACCAAAGCAGTTTCGAACCCTGACGGTCCCCATCTATCGGAGGAACGGCGAAAATACTGGAGTCACGGTGACCGATATTTTCTTTAAGAGTGTGTACAGTCCCGACTTCTGCCAAGTGTTGTTGAAGGTTGTCGGAGATGTATCGAAGCTCGACATCGGTGAGGAGCTTGTGGTAGGACCGACACCATCAGGGAGGATGGTCATCGAGGGGAGGATGGTTGGCAGAGACGAGATTCACGGGGAGATCCTGCTGGAGGTCATAAACATCATCAGCATACCTAAAGAAAAAGTGAGAAACCTCATGTCAAAGAGGCTCGTATCCATCCCTCCGAACATTCCGATAAAAGAAGCTGCCGGAATCTTATATAGGGAGTTCATAAGAGCCGCGCCCGTAATCGACGGGGCGTCTTTGGTTGGTATAATAACTGGGTCGGATGTGGCAAGGTGCGCCAGTGAGGACAAACTTCATTTGACTGTTGGGGAGGCTACGAGTCGAAGACCAGTCACAATCGGCATGGATGAGGACATATTAGAGGCAATGAACAAGATGCGGAGGTCCAGCATTGGGAGACTAGTGGTTGTAGATGAACAGAACAGACCTGTGGGAATAATAACTAGAACAGACCTTTTGTCACGGATGCTGAAGCCGTTTGAGACTGTCGAGAGTGTGCAGAAGTGAGTTAGCCACCAGTCGACAGTACCTTTGAGACGGCCTTTAGGTCCGGCGGTATCTCCACAGGCCTTCCGCATACCTTTATGACCTCTTCCGGATCCTTCAGCAAGTGTCCTGTACAGACACACACAACCTCATCTGTGTTTCCTAGCATACCCTTGGATACAGCCTTCCTTACCCCAGCGACAGAGGCGGCACTCGCAGGCTCAACACCTATCCCCTCTAATGTAGCTATTACGCGCTGAGCCTCAACTATCTCATCATCGGATACAGATTCATAAAGTCCATTCGATTGTTTTATAGCCATGACCGCCTTTGGCCAATTCACAGGGTTGCCAATCCTTATGGCGGTGGCTAAGGTCTCGGGGCGAGCTAGTGGAACCAAAGTTTCTAGGTTCCTTCTGAGCATATTGATCACAGGAGCAGCCCCTTCTGCCTGAATTCCGAACATCTTGGGCAGTTTGTCAATCATGCCTGCGCTTTTGAACTCTTTAAACCCCTTCCATATGGCTGAGATGTTTCCACAATTTCCCATGGGTACGGCTACGAATTCAGGAACATGCCCCAGCTGGTCAACTACTTCGAAAGCCAAAGTCTTCTGACCCTCGAGCCTCCAAGGATTCACGCTGTTCAAGAGGTAGATTTCCATCTTGACCGATAGGTCCATCACCAATTTAAGGGCATCATCGAAGTTCCCCTTAACAGAGATTACCTTCGCGCCGTGCATCAATGCCTGCGCAAGCTTTCCCATAGCTACTTTTTCTGCTGGTAGAATAACATAGCACGTCAGACCTGCTCTTGCCGCATAGGCGGATAGCGAAGCAGAGGTGTTCCCCGTTGAGGCGCAGGCCACTGCCCTTGAGCCAAGGCTCTTTGCCTTCGTTACGCCCAGCGTCATCCCGCGATCCTTGAAGCTCCCCGTGGGATTTGCGCCTTCGTATTTGATATAGAGTTCTTTAACGCCCGCCCATTTTGCCAGCCTTTCACACCTGTAGAGCGGAGTTCCACCTTCCCTGAGGGTTATTATCTCCGAGTCCTCTTCGACTGGCAGAAATTCCTCATAGCGCCATACGCCGATAGGTCTCTTAGCCATCTCAACAAGTGAGACCTTGGGGGGCTCAATAACAACCTCTAAGAGCGAGCCGCAGCTCTGGCATACATAAATTATCTCATCACTCCTGAACTCCTTCCCACAACTTATGCACTTCAACTTGGACTTAGGAAACAACCTTTACACCCTCTCCAACATTCCTATGTACTGAATAGCTGGACCTAATTCCATCCTTTTCTAGAATTGATTTTAGGGTAGCACCCAATTGCTTTCCCATGTTATTAGGGCAAAGCGCGAATACCGAGGGTCCGGCCCCACTTATGGAGAATCCATATGCCCCTGCCTCCAAGGCACAACTCTTCATGTAATCAAATTTTGGTATTAATTTTGCTCTGGCGCGTTCGATGACCACATCACCTGATACGCCCTCTCCCATCAATGCAACATCTCTATTCATGAGGCCCACCAGCAGTTTACCAAAAGCCTGCGTCTGCCGAACCATGTCTTGTAGGGGGACGCTTGTTGGGAGTATCTGTCTGGCAATTTTTGTCTTCTCCTCTCCGATCTCCACCTCAGGGGTTATTACAACTATCTCTAGGTCCTTCAGTGCCTCAAAGCGGATAACCTTGATTGGTTTGAAGGAGGAGATGAATACAACACCCCCAAAGAGTGCAGGGGCTACATTGTCCGCGTGAGGAGAGCCGCATGCCGCCCTCTCGCCCTCCATGGCGCACTGGAGAAGTTCTTCGTCCTTCAATGGCATACCGAGCAAAACATTAACGGAGTAAGCCCCGGCGGCGGAGGATGCTCCCGAGCTTCCGAGTCCGCTTCTAGGAGGGACTCCTTTTATGACTTTCATTTTCAGGCAGAGGTCGCCCCTTCCGGCTCTTTCCAAAACTGCCCTTCCTGCTACTAATGCAGAATTCTTCTTAGGGTCGCATGAGATGCTTTCTGAACGTACACCTTCAACCTCAATAAAGTCCTCGCCTCTACTTTCCAGGGATACCTCCACAAAGTCTCTAGGTTCGTTCAAAGCCATCCCTATGACATCGTATCCTGGTCCCAAATTGGCTATGGTGGCGGGAGCTGAAACCCTGACTGATGATTTGAGGGCGGATTTGACGGAGGATGAAACCATTCAGTATCACTCTTTTAAGGTATGCATGTAAGCGAATACTAATATTTTGCTACACCTGTTTTGAGGGTGGTTGAACTCCTGAACACCCCCAGCAAAAAATGCGGCGAAAAATTAACTCGGAAGAACAAATTTGAATTGCGGCGCATATCCTACAAAATTTTCCATATGAAAAACGAGATTCCCACATTATGAATAGATTTAAATCTATCCCGAAAACACCTTTAAGAAGGTGCGTAGCTTGGAAAAGCCCAACTTTAAATTTTTCAGACAGAAGTCTACAGAAATCTCGCTTACGCCCGAGATCGTAAAAGAGCGGAAATCAGTATTGCGCAAGCCCGTCGTGCAGATAGACCTCGAAAGAGTGACAACCATTAAGGAGCTCGTGGATGCGTGGAAGGATGGAGGGATACAATCTCGAAGTTTGGCAGAGTGCGCTATGGTGTATGAGAATATGCTACTTGACAAGGATCGACCAACAATATTTCTGGGGCTTTCCGGCGCGCTCATAGCCGGGGGGCTACGCAAGGTTATAAGCGATATGATATCCAAAGGTATCGTGGATGTCGTGGTCTCCACTGGAGCCATATTATACCAGGATTACTACGCCGCTCACGGCTACAAGCATTACAAGGGCTCTCCTGAGGCCAATGATGAGAAGCTGCACGACCTTTACATTGATAGGATATACGATGCGTATGTTGATGAAATAGGTTTCGTTCATTGTGACGACAAGATATCAGAGTTCTGCTCCACACTTGAGCCAAGGAAGTACTCAACGAGGGAGTTTCTAAACATTCTCGGATCTACACTTAATGACAAAAACTCTATACTATTTAATGCCTATCGCTATGGTGTCCCAATATTCTGCCCAGCCATTGCGGACAGTTCGATAGGAATAGGGCTCGCAGGATACTTCAGGTGGGCCAAGGAGCAGGGGCTTCAGACCTTCACCCTTGATGTCATGAAAGACAACTTTGAGATAGCACAGATCGTCCTCAAATCGAAGAAGACCGGTTCAATATACATAGGAGGGGGTGTTCCAAAGAATTACATAAACGATGCTGCGGTCATGTTAGACTACACGAAGGGACACGCCTACTCATTCCAGATAACCACCGACGCCCCGCATTGGGGCGGATTGACTGGGAGTACGCTGGACGAGGCGAAGTCTTGGGGTAAGATCTCAAAGCGTGCCACGAGAGCCACGGTATACGCGGAGGCTACTATCGCACTCCCTTTGATAGCAGGGTACGTGTTCCAGAAGGGGCTACATATTGGTCGAAATAGACTAAAAATGATATGGTCGAAGGATGGAGACCTAACGATTCAACAGGAATTGGCATAAACCGCAGGGTTTTTTTCTCCGGCATATTGGGGGTAGAGTTGCTCGTATTCCTTATCTTGTACTTGACGGCACTCTCACCATATCAGCCGGAAGCTTTGATCTTACTGGACGAAAAACCGGTTAACAATGCGATTGTTGAGATTGGCAATTATAACTTCACTGTAAATGGAGGGCACTTCTACATCTCAGGGACTAATATGTATAGTTGGTTCCGAGTCACAATTGAGGGGCAAACCTTCAATCTCTCCATTCCAGAGGGAGACCCCTTTTACCTATGGCGCTTTTACCACTGCGATCTCATCGTTTTTGACTCAGAAGGCAACCGCATAGGTAATTTCATGCTCTACCTAAATGGCATGAGTATGGGCCAAAGTTCGAGAGTCATTGTGCCCTACGGCGAGTCGCTCCTCAAGATTGCCACAAGAAATGCCGAGTACTCTTTGAAGATCAACATCTCAGCCCCATCGCGCGTCAGCATAACTTTGCCAGTCTCTGACTTGGAGATTTTGCTGACGAGTAAAGATGGCTTCCCTATCAAGAACCAGACTTTAAAACTCAAGTTTGAAGACTCAAGCGAGTGCTTATTAACAACCGACGATCGTGGTTTTGCCAGATTAAATTCAGCCCCTCACGGAGCATACACGATAGGTGTGCTCGGACAGGAGATGAGTTTCATACACAACTCCTCAATTAAAAAGAGGTTTACGATAGACGTCGTAGAGAAGGTCTCAATCTTAGTCGAGAATGCCTACCTGCTATTTCCCACGAGGGTCTCGGTCAAGTTATTTTCCTTTAATGGTCGCCCATCAATCAATTCCTTAGTGACATTGGAATGTGAGGGCATGGAATATAGGGGATTCACCGACAGCAACGGGGAGGTCGCATTTTACCTACCACCTAGCCTTTTCATGTGCAGTAACTTAACTGTCAGCACATGTGGACTCATGAATTACACAAAAATCTACAGAAATCCTGCACCAATCGTATTATTTGGTCTTATGATGGGTGCTTTAGCTTTCTATGTTTCAAAAAGTCGTTTATGGAAAACATGTTGAGCGCCCGACTTTTTCTCGTGTTTAAAACCTTATATTTCGTCCATCTTTCCGCTCTTATAGCCTTCAAGGTCGAGGACCACGAACCTGTAACCTAGAGCTTTCAACCCCCGAGTGATCCTATTTCTGACGTCCTCTTGGATGAGTTTGTAGATCTCGTCTGATCCTACCTCAACCTTGGCAGTGTGGTCAAGATGGCGGACCCTGATCACTCTGAAGCCCTCCTTCCTCAGCAAATTTTCGGCTGAGGCGACCATATTGAGATCCTCAGACTTTATTTTGTAACCGTATGGGAACCTCGTTGCCAGGCATGGTCTGCTCGGTTTCTGATAGTCCAACCCTAAAACTCTCGATATCTCGCGGACGCGTTGTTTTCCGATTCCAAGCTCGGCAAGCGGGCTCCTTATCCCCTCCTCCTTTAAAGCCCTGATCCCTGGCCTTCCATCTTTTAAATCGTCATAGTTAGTTCCATCTACAACTACCCTGTAACCAGAATCTCTCGCAAATGCGCTAAGCCTACCCATGAGGTACTTCTTGCATATGTAGCACCTCTCACGGGGGTTCTCCATTACACTCTCAGGCAAAATGAGATCCATGACCAAATGATTCAGTCCAATCCTCTTTGCGAGATCAGTAGCCTCTTCTAATTCATTCTTCTCGATGAGAGAGTGTCTCAAAGTGACCGCCAAAGCTTGATCCCCTAAAACTCTGTGGGCAGTGTGCGCAACCAAAGTACTGTCAACGCCTCCAGAGTATGCAACAACCACACTGCCAGCCCTTCTGAGCCAATCCTCAAGGCGATTCAAGTCTTCTTCAACATCCATTTTATCAGCCCCCACACCGATCATGGGGAAGGCAATGGCTAAGGCGATACCTCCACATCAACAACGATCTGGTAAGTCTCCCTGCCAACACTCCTCACCACTCTGCCGCTTGCTGATATCACTCTCTCCTTCAGCGCCTTTTTTACGGTGTCGACTCCAGAACTTACAACATCGCGCCTCCTCCCCTTCTCATGAAGATATACATGGACCCAACCCCTACCTCTCAGACATGATACCGCATAGGGCAGGTACTGTGTGGCCAGCGCTGGAAGAGGCATGAGAACCCTGTCTGCTACCCCCTGTAGGTCATTAGAGACTTCCTTCGCATCTCCGAGGATGGGAATAACCTTACCTGAGACCTTATTTAAGATCACGTTCTCCATCATGAATTTGAAAGCCGCAGGGTTTTTGTCTATCGAGAAGACCCTCTCCGCGCCCCCCTTCATGACTGACATTATGGAGAATGTCCCCACGCCCGCGAACATGTTCACAAGGATCTCACCCTTACGGGTCAGCCTTGCGATCCTCAGTCTCTCGAAAGAGAGCCTTGGTGAGAAGTAGACGGTCGAGATGTCGACTCTAAAGTAACACCCGTGCTCACGATGGAGTGTTATTGTGTCCCTCTTACCCGCAAGCCACTCTAGACCACGAACCTTGTACTCATCGTCGGCAGGCGTAGTTTGCCTGAAGACCCCTTCCACCCCTTTAAGGCTAGACAGCAGGATCTCCCCTATCTCGAACCTTTTTTCCTCCCATTCTCTGGGGATCTTTATGACTGCAAGGTCGCCGATCATGTCAACTGTGCTGATGGCTCTGTCGAGCTCCTGCTGGGGGAATATTCTGCTCAGTGCTTCTCTCACAATCCTTTCTCTCAACCCAGACACCATTAGAATACAGGCCTTATTGTGATCCTCTTTCCCAGTTTTTCCTCGAGTTTTTGCAATTTCTTTCTGGTCCTCTTGACTACCGTGTTCATCATCTGGGACGGGACGCCGATTATCACTTCTCCATCTGAGAACTCGATTTTAACATCCTCAAGCGGCACGTACTTCCCCAGAATTCTATTTATCATGGAGTTCACAACGTAGTCCCTCGATCTCTCTTTTCCCTTAAGTGGGACTACAAAGGTCCTCTCTCCGAACACATATATTTCATACTCGACTTCGCCAGTGTCAAAGTTCTTGACCTGAACGACAGGTCTCGTCAAGTCAGACTCCGTAAGACCATGAGGAATCTTTACGCGTGTCTCAAGCTCGTAGACTTTTTCCACCTCGCCGTTGTTTATGAATACCACGGTATCTATTACGGAGGGTATAACTCCGAGCTCAACCCGCCCAATGAACCTCTGTATGGCATCTATTGGGGTTGTAGCATGGATAACGCCGACCATTCCGACGCCTGCAAGTCTGAGGTCTGTGAATATTCTAAAGTCTTCGGTATCTCTCATCTCATCGAAGAATGTGTAATCCGGCCTGCTGAGTAGAAGCACATCATGAAGTTCCTCCGATGAAGACTTTGTCTTAGAGTACTGCGTCGCCGTGGGCGGTAGGTGGAGGTCTCTTGGCGACTCTATAGTCTTTATTATCTTATTCTCCCTTAGGTAGAACTTGGCCAAGGCCTGGGCGAAGGTCGTCTTCCCCATCCCAGGAGCGCCGGCTATCAGTATCCCCTCGGCCCTTTCCTTGAACCTGTTTATGAGCCTCTGGGAGAGCCTGTAGTCCTCTATCTCCAGCTCGGCGACCTTCCTAGTTATGGTGACTTCCAGTTTGTCTGAGAAGGGCGGGAATGTTATTATTATCCTGCTGTCCTTGAGCATCACTATGTTTGAGCCCTCTCTCTTTATCTCAACGAAGCCCTCACCAGATTCGGCCCTTTCGAGTATGTCCTGGACGATCTTGTCCAGTTCGCCCCTGTCCAAAGGTGCATCTCCAAGATCTTGAAGCTGCCATCTCCCTGGTCTCCCAATCTTGCCTCTAGGAGCTAAACCCTCCTTGAGGTGAACTGACATAACATCCTTGGAGAAGTATTTGCTAAAGAGTGGCGGTCGCTGCAGCTTAGTCCTACCCACTAAGACCCGTAGCCCCATGGTCTCTGCGATCTTTGCAAGGTTCTCATTGGAGGTCACTAATGTGTAGTTGCCATTAAATGCCATGCGAAGGACTGCTTCCTCTAGGTCCTCGCCCCTCCTCTCCTCCCGCTCTATATCGATCTTCAAACCCACCTGATCGGCAGCAGCCTTCAACTTTATAAGTTCCTCTAAACCGAGTATGTCCCCCTTCTCAGACTCTCTCCTTATTGTGCTCAGCGTTCCCTCCGAAATCACCACCCTTCCCGTGATCTTTCCTCCACTAACCAAATCTGCTATAAAGCCAGACTTTATTGCAGAGAGATCGGCGATCACATCTTCGGCATCCATTTCCACATACCTTCATCGATTACCTTTTGTTATAAAGTATAAAAACATGATGTGTGCAAAAGTAGCCTATTCTGTTGAATTACCGATCTCGCTAAGGACTTGCAGAAGTGTCCATTAACTGAGTCGCTTCACCATGTAGGGTGAGGACGGCAGCCTTCTGTACCCCCTCTTCCGGTAGTAACCCCTCACGCCGATTCCGGGGAGGACAACGATTTTTTTAAGCCCAAACTTTTCCCCTACTATCTCCTCCGCCTTTTTCAATAGGATCGTTCCTAGACCACGATGCTGGTATGCATCCCTATCCCTCTCGCCAACAGGGATCTGCGGACCGTATATGTGAAGCTCCCTGATAATACCTGCGCCAATAACCTCTGGTCTATGTGCTCTTTCCGAAGGGATCCTCAGCCTGAGAAAACCCACCAAAAAGTCGCGGTCTTCGAGAGATATAAATAGTTCTGTACCCCCACCCGCTAAATACTCCTCAATTTTTATCTCGGGTCGCAGGTCGGAGACATCTTCCCCCCTTATCCTCGCCAAACCCACCTCCCTACACCTGATGCATCTGCACCTTATTCCCAACATCTTAAGCCTCGCGTCCACAATCTCCCTGAGGTTGCTCTTCGTGACCCCATCTTTGATGACGTGAGCAGGCACATCCCTCTGGATTCTGGCGACCCTGACCCATTTTGGAAAGTGTTTGTGAGCTTCGACTAAAAGATCAGCCGCCTCTTCGTTGCCAAGCGCCTGGTACCTCCCGGCCAGCCAGTCCGCGTAGAGATCAGTGCCCTCGATCACAAGCGTGGGGTATACCTTCAGATAGTCTGGTCTGAAGTCCTCCTCATAGAATATCCTGCGCAGGTCTTCCAGGTCCCTTTCCATTGTACTGCCGGGCAGTCCAGGCATCATGTGATACCCCACCTTCAGACCGCTGTCCCTGAGTATCCTAGTTGCCTCCTTCACATCCTTCACTGTGGACCCCCGGTTTACTCTCCTCAGCAACTCGTCATCGAGGGCTTGAACGCCCACCTCAACAAGCGTTGCACCTAGTCTAACCATTCTATCAGTGTGGTGCTCCTTTGCCCAGTCAGGCCTAGTCTCCATGGTTATACCTATGCACCTTACCTTGCTCTTCTCGTTCCTCGCCTGTGCCTCTTCGAGGGACCGCCATCTGTATGGCCTAAATTCTGGGTAATCATTCATCGCCTCAAGGCACCTCATCACAAACCACTCTTGGTAGTCGAGGTCAGTGGCGGGAAATGTTCCCCCCATTATTATCAGTTGGATCTTGGATGGCCTGTGACCTATCATGGAGTACTGGGTGAGCCTGTACATGACCTGCCTATAGGGGTCAAAGTTGCTCTGAATGCCCCTCATAAGTGCGGGCTCTTTACCGAAGTAGCTCTGGGGGGTTCCGTAGTCGACCCCGCCCGGACAGTAAGAACAAGGTCGATCTTTGGGGCACCTCGAGGGCTTGGTCATTACAGCAACCGTATATATGCCTGAGGCAGACCTCACCCTCTTGCCAACCAATAGGTCAAGGATACCTTTTTGCATCTCTTCATCTTTGAGGTATCTCAAGATCTCATGATCCTTCAGAACCTTCTCCAGCCCCTCTTCTTCCGAGATCTTGTGTTTGATCTTGTTGAGTTCCCTGCGATCTGGCATCCTCCTTATCAAGATCTCTATGATCCGCCTAGCCGCCCTCTCCTCCTTTGATTGGTTTACGAAGGTTGATGTCATAATCAGACCTTCCTTGCCAAGACCACGCAGTTCTCCGCAAATATTTTTGATGAGACCTTCTCCCCATATGCCTTCTCTACCAAGAATCCAGAGTCCTCTAACAGGGCCCTAAGTTCCCTCAATGTGAAGAGGTGGTAGAATCTCTTTTTCTCGCCCCAAGGAACATACAAGTCGCCGAATTCTCTGCCCTTGATCCAGTTTATTAAGAGGGCAGGCAGACGCCTTATGAACCTGGGCTGGACGAGTGACCAGGCGGTTACCAGAGTAAGCCCATTCCTTTTCAAAACCCTCTTTACTTCTTTCATGGCCCTGAGCCTGGCAAGCCTTCCTGGTATATGATGCACCGTGGCAACGAAGATCACTTTATCAAATGTGGAATCCATAAATGGGAGGTAAAGTGCATCGCATCTCACCGGCTGGATTGAAATTTGATAGTCGCCCTTTAGGTTGGACATTAAAACCTTTAGCATTTCCGATGAGACGTCGGCTGCGACGGCAAACGAAGCCCCGTTTTCCAAAAGGAACTTGGTGTTCCTCCCACTCCCTGCACCCAGATCCAACACCAATTCGCCCTCGAATGGTCCCGCATCCTCCAGGCTCTTCCACACCCTCCTCCTCGAATGAGAAAACTCCTCCGCGATGGCATCAAAGACCCTTACTATCTCCTTTCTTTCGGAGTCTCCCATCATTTTGACCTCTTCATCGAAAGTATCCTCTCGACAATCTCGGCAAAACCAAGACCAAACTCTTTCTCGGAGACGAAGTCTGCGATCTCTTTAAGTCTAGGGTCTGCGTTTGCCACGGCAGCCTTGAAACCGCAGACACCGAGCAGCTCCAAGTCAGTTATACTGTCACCTATCCCTGCGACCTCTTCCGGACCTATGCCAAGAAATTTAAGAGCTCGCATTAGTCCTTTGCCTTTATCAACGTTCCGGTCAGTTATGTGATATGCGAAGTTACTGTCTATCACCTTCACCCCATCAAACTTCTTGACGACTTCCTGCACTTTTTCAAATTCTATAGTCCGCCTTATTGCCATGTCAACGAACCTAAACCTGTTCGACCAGGACTCGGTAACATTTTGCCCGTAGACTCTCTTCAGCTCGTCCACCACCTGCCTCGATATGCCCTTCCTTCCGAGTATCCTTATACCAGCTTTGTACTCAACGACCGCTCCGTTCTCGGAAACAGTCGGTCCAGTGCATCCAATGTATCTCGCGAGTCCCTTGAGTACGCAAAGAGAGTTGCCAGAGCAGAGTATCACAGGAATGCCCGCCTTTTCCAGATTCCTGATGGCAACAATTGCCTCCAAATAGAGCTCGTCCTTGTAGTTGGTTATGGTTCCATCCACATCGGTTGCTACTGCTCTTATCATCTTCGCCACTTAGCCAAAAGATCTGCATTGTGTAATAAAAATTTGGCTATTGGGCGGATTTTTATGCTATGTGGTTTGTAGGATTGAGGTTGATGAAGGATTATTATTTTAAATATTAATTATTTTGTGTTTTCTCTAGGCACTCCTTTATCGCGTTGTCTAACTCATTCGCCCCCAGCAGCCCGCCCATCCGCTTTATCTCCTTCCCACCCATGAAGAATATGAAGGTGGGAGTCACGTAAACTTGGTATCTCTTTGGGCTCTCCTCATTTTCCCTCATGTTAAGCTTTGAGAAAACCGCTCTGCCCTCGTACTTTTTGGCAAGCTTCGAGAAGATGGGTGCCATCTCAGCACATATGCTGCACCAAGGATCCCAGAACTCCACTATGGTCAGCTTGTCCTGAGATCTTATGAAAACCTCGAGATCCTTATCGTTGCAGACAAATATTCGTTTTGTCATAATATAGAATCTGTGCCTTTGAATATATAGTTAATTTCCAATCTAATCTAATCCTAATCCAATCCTAATCCCAATTCTGATTCCAATTTCTGTTTACTTTCATCCACTCATATTTTATTCACCCGCACTTGCCTTATAGGATTCACTAGCATCAAATTTTTTCAATAAAAAACTTTAAAAATGTTGAAAAACAACTCTCTTTAGGTTGAGAACCCAAAGATGCCCCAACTCAAGGTCCTTGGAGGCGGAAAAGAAGTAGGAAGAATTTGCCTCCAACTAGATATAAATCAACACCATTTCCTTCTTGACTGTGGAATTTCGCCCGCCCTCAAAGGCAAGCAGGCTCTCCCACACTTTGCCAACAATATTCAACATTTGAATGCGGTTTTTGTGTCCCATGCACACCTAGACCACACTGGTGCCATACCGAATTTGGTCCGAAATGGTTTCAGGGGAAAAATATTCATGACTCTCCCGACACTCGCACTCCTCAACTTGCTCTGGCAGGACGAACTCTCTCTGATGGAGCGCGAGTGGTCGCCGGAGGAGAGGCTTTGGTCCTCAAAGGAGATGCACACTGCCCTAATGAAACTGGCTGAGCCAACAACTTACCATGAGGTCTTCAGATTAAACAACCTGAAGGTGAACTTCCACAACGCAGGGCACATACTCGGGTCCACTATGACTGAGTTCTTTTACAATGGTTACAGGATAGTCTTCTCAGGAGATCTTGGTACGTCCTCGAATCACCTAAGGTACTGGAGGACGGACGACCTGACATACCCTGATGTACTGATATGTGAGGGCACATATGGGGGCAAAAACAGGAAGGGCAGGGAGGAGGTTGCCAGGGAGTTGATAGACACAATCAGGGCGACGCTTGAACGTGGGGGCAAAGTTCTGCTGCCAATATTCGCCGTAGGTAAGACGCAGGAGGTCCTAAAGATACTTAAGGATAACTGGAACAAGCTGCCTAACGTAGACATCTACCTAGAGGGTATGTCAATAGAGACGCTCCGCGTGTATGAGCAGTTCCTGATCTATATGGATGATAAGGTGAGGAGGGGCTACCTTTTCAACGAAATAAATCCATTCAGGTGGGATGCCCTAAAGACCTTCAAGTCACTATCTGAGCGGAAGCGGATCCACCTCCGTGATACTCCGTGTATAATAATGGCTCCATCTGGCATGCTCAGGGGAGGGTGGAGCGTCTGGCACATGATCAGGATGGCAGCATCAGGGAAGAACCTAATAGGAATACTTGGACATATGGAAAAGGGCACCGTTGGCTATGACCTAATAAATAACGTGAGGGAGTTTAGGCTCCTGGATATGATAAACAAGAATGAAGTGGACGTGAGGGTGAAGTGCGAAGTCGCTGCGTTCGAGATCTCCGCACATGCCATGCATACCGAACTTTGCAATTACATATCGAGGGTCAAACCAGAGAGACTCATACTTGTCCATGGAGAGGAGACTAACCTTCTAAGCCTGGCAGAGTCGGTCAAGCAGCATACTGGAGATATAATAATACCATCGAATGGGGATAAAATAGATCTTCAGGCTAAATACACTTCCATTGGTACAGAAAAGAATGTCGAGATCCCCATCTCGGAGGATCTCGCAATACTGCTCCCTGCGTCCACAAAGGTCAAGGTCAAGTACCGGGGAAAGATAAGATACTCCAAGAGCGAGGATCTGAGATCCCTGGTAAAGAACCCATCCTAGCCATGGAAGTACTCGGTCCCGATTTTTTTGCCCTCCAGCTCCAGCCCAGGCACACCGCAAGCATCAGCCCTGCATTGGCGGCAGAGTCTGAACTGGGGGAGGTACCTCTCTGCGATGCTCCTTGCCATTTCAAGCTCGGTGCATGTGGGCCCCCTGAGGTTCTTAAAGCGATGTATTGGTATTAGAGGAATTATGTTCATCAAACTTGCCCCTCTGTTGGCTGCCTCCTCGGCGATCTTTGGGACTTCATCCATGTTCAATTCTGGTATGAGAACGGTGTTTACCTTGACCACTATGCCCCTGTCCACAAGGGCTTTAATGCCCCCCAGCTGCTTTTGGATTAGCACTTCCGCAGCTTCTTTCCTCTTTAAGATTTTGCCATTATATTTGACCCAATCGTAGATCTTTGAACCGACTTCAGGGTCTATGGCATTGATTGTTATCGTCACGGTCTTCACTTTTAGGGCTTCGAGTTCGGCGGCCTTCTCTTCAACCAAGAGCCCGTTGGTAGAGAGGCAAACTATGAGCTCCGGCCATCGTTCCCTAACCATCGACAAGGTCTCAAAGGTAGATTGGTTCTCGAGACTCTCACCTGGTCCAGCTATTCCAACAACCTTGAGGTTTGGGACGCTCCTGATCTCGGACTCAAGCCTCCTGATGGCCCCTTCAGCATTAAGTATGCATGCAGAGACCCCGGGCCTGTTCTCACACTTGTTTATCCTCCTGATACAATAGTTACACTGGATGTTACATTTGGGCGCAACAGGTAGGTGGATCCTTGCAACCTTGTAGTGTGCCTTGACACCAAAGCATGGGTGTGCCGCAGTGAGGTGCGCGAATTTGGCGCCTATGCCCGCCCATTTGGGATTTTGTGTCAAAATGACCACATTATATTTTTTATAACCATGTTATATAAGCTTTTAACTAGTCCACTTAGTGTAGGCTTCTGCAAGCCTCTTCAGAGCACCTGCAAAGTCCCTGCTCAGTATATATTTAGATTCTGAGGACCTGTATTCCAATATCCCAAGAGGTACGAGGTAGTTCTTTATTACCGCATAGGCGGCGCTCCTTCTCCTCGGCATCAGCCTCTCGTTGATGTAGTTCGACATCTCGCTGGTGGTGACCCACCTGACCTTACCACGGTTTTCCTGATCGCTCTTCGACTTTATCCACTCAAGTAAGATTGTCGCAATCTCTCGGTAAGATTCGGCGCTGGTGAATATTATATCCATAATGTCCTTCAGGTTCATGTTGCTGGAGACCGCGTTCGCCTCAAAGAACATCCTTCCCGCCTTCCGCTTCTTTTTTATCACAATTCTTCTTGGCAACTTGACATTGACCCCTCGATTATGTTCCGATCAATGCCATATTGAGTGTTTCTAGTTTTTAATTGTATGTGATCCGTTGAATTGCCGAAATAATTTTCGAACGGTAAATTTTTAGGTATTCACTACTTGAAGCTAAGAATTGGATTGTCCCAAAACTTTGGCAAATTGAAGTTTATTGTTTTCAATCCCACTTACATTTATGATTCCTAGAACTTTTCTAGCCAAAAGATGGAGGGCGGCAGCTCAAATAAGACCAGAAACTTTTTGAATATGATGTCCAATCAATAAATTAAGAGGGCTAGTTTTGACAAGGACCTCTCCCCTGCGCAGAAGAGAATCGCTGACTCGAATTGGGGTAGATAAAGCCATTTACGCTGCGTCTGAGAAGATCTCCGATCTCATATACTCCTCAGCCTTCCCAACACACTCAATGGAGGGCTATATCGACCTCTGGGAACTTGAGAGTGCAGTGAGTGCGATATTGACCGAGACTGTCAACGAGCTTACCACACTAGATCCAGCCACAGGTGAAGAATTCTTGTTTGAGGCGAAGAACCGACCCAGCCTTATAGACGATATGGTGACTCTCATTCTGGATTGTGTCAAGGATGCCTTCGGATCCTCCATCGAGATAGAATACCCGACCCCCAGAATAATCTTCCTCAAATCATTGTGGAGCAAGTCTAAGAGTTTTATAAAGAGGGAGTTCCGTCTCACCATCTATGAGATGTTGATCAGGCTCATCAAGAAATGATCGAGGGTGCGGGTCGTGGATGAGCTCTTCTTCCCTAAAGGAGTGTGCATAATCGGCGCCTCCAGGGATCCGCAGGCTTTGGGCCACATAATCTTGAAGAATATCCTCAGCGGAGGATTTTCAGGGCATGTCTACCCAATAAATCCAAAATGCGAGATCCTCTTGGGGCTGAGGTGCTATAGCTCGGTTAGAGATTTGCCCACCGTTCCTGACCTTGCAATTTTGGCAGTCCCAGCTAACGCAGTACCTTCGGTTATAGCAGAGTGCGGCGAGAAGGGCATCCCCTACGCGGTAATCATAACCGCTGGCTTTAAAGAGACCGGCGAAAAAGGTGCGGAGTTAGAGAGGGAGGTGCTACGGATCGCGAGGGAGAAGGGCGTTCGTATAGTCGGTCCAAACTGCATGGGGCTTTACAACTCCTTCAACAGCCTAACGGCTACCTTCACATTGATGGTACCAAAGAAGGGCAACATATCTTTCATATCACAAAGTGGGGCGGTCGGGACGACCATGCTCGCTTGGGCTAAGAAGGCAGGGATAGGGTTCAGCAAATTCATAAGCATAGGCAATGAGTCTGACATCTCGCTGCCCGAGCTCCTACTCTACCTCTCCGATGACAAAACGACAAAGGTAATAACAGCATATATGGAGTCGGTTAAGGACGGTAGGGCATTCCTAGAGGCGCTCCGCAAGGTTTCGTCAAATAAACCAACGATAATTCTGAAGGTCGGATCAACGCCGGCCGGGGCAAAGGCAGCCGCCTCCCACACCGGCGCCATAGCGGTTGAATCTTCCGTTTTGGAGGGAATATTCCGGCAATTCTCTGTGATACAAGCAAGAGATACTGAGGAACTCTTCCAGCTTGCCCACGCTTTCTCATCCCTGCCCTTGCCCCAAGGTAGTTCTGCCGCGGTGGTATCCTCGGGCGGGGGCTGGGCGATTGAGTGTGCGGATGCCTTAGAGAGCTCGAAAATTCGACTTACCCCTCTTCCTGAATCTGTAATAAAGGAACTGGACGGGTTACTTCCACCTTACTGGTCAAGGAGAAACCCCCTGGATATGGTCGCTTCCATAAATTCGGAGGCATACTACCAAGCCATCAAGTTGTTGATGGAGAGCGAATACGATCTGGTCTTCCTCATAGGGTATGGAGTCCTTGGATCCATTGCGATACCTATGGCAGCTGACAGGGACGTCGAGTATGCCAAGAAAATCTCAGAGCTTGTTAATGTTTACAAAAAACCTATTTTTGTGGTCGACGTGCTGGGGGAGGACCTCAGCGAATGCGCAAGAACCTTCAAGCAGCACAACCTCCCTGTATTTAGAACCGTAAAATCGGCAGTTAGGGTTGCGTCAGAAATGGTTCATTACAGTGTCCGTCTTAAAAGTCGGTCAAAAAATTGATCTCAAAGACTAAGCCTGACATCCTCCTTAACAACATTTAAGGCTATGCTTGTGACCGACCTCTTGACATGAGGCATCCTGAGTACGTCCTTTATGAATTTATTAAGCTCGGCCCTGCTCCTGAATTTGGCAATCATCACTATGTCAAAATCACCTGTTATGTCGTAGACGGCTATAACGGGGGGCGATTTTGCTAGAGCCCTCTCTACATCAACTATGTGTGCACCCTCAACCTGCATCAGAATTATAGCTGTAAGCTCGAACCCCAGCCTTTCCGGATCCAAGATCGTGGAAAAATTCTTTATGATGCCCTCTTGCGTAAGCCTCTTGACCCTGTTGTGCACAGTCCCTACAGATAAACCGAGTTTATTTGCAATATTTCTGTAGCTGGTCCTAGAGTCCTCTTGGAGTAACCTCAGTATCTCTATGTCTGTGTTATCAAGATCCATTTTCTCTTCACCCTCAATACATTAAATCAAGAGTAAAAGGATCCATATTTTTAAGTTTTTCACCGAGTTATGTTAATGAGGTATTTTATCGTATAAACTGTAATGGAATATAATGAACGTAGTTAAAGCCAGCGTTTTTATTCGTTAAGAGTGTAACTTAAGCAGCATCCATCAAAGGCTTTCCTTAACCGAAATCCAGAGCGGCCCCTTCTTGACCACATATCCCTCCTCTTCTAGATACTTTAGGTATGACAGGGTCTGCCTGATGGGTATTATGTTCCTTACGAAGCTCTCCTCGGGCATCTCCCCATAGATGGAATTTACAACTTCTCTTAACTTCATTCCGCTCCTAACAGTTCTGAGAACTTGCTCAAGCCTGTTTATAAAGTGGGTCTCAAGCGATTCTATGTCTGTGATGGTTAATGGCGTCTTTCTGTGCCCAGCGAATATGTTCTTGAAACTCTTCAGTTTCTGCAGTGAGTTCATCTCCTGCCTGAACTCTCCGACAACAGTGCTACCTTCTATCGCCACATCCCCAGAAAATACAGACTCGCCGAATGCGTAGCCCACGCTCCCCGGAGTGTGCCCTGGTAGGCTCAGCGACCTTAAGGTATATCCGCCGAGATCCAAGGTTAGCTCCCTGAAGGGCTTGAAAAAATCTGGAGTACGCATCATCTCGATTGCTATAAGGAGTTTGCTCCTGATCTTTTCTAGTTCTTGGGGCTCGTAGCCACCTTCGACAGCATAATCATAGACTTCATCGTACCATGAGATCGCTTTCGTGTAGTCTTTCAGGGCAGTGGCGTCGAGCTCGTGTACCAAGATCTCTGCACCAGTCTCCCTTTGAAGATACCCTGCTAGACCGAAGTGATCCAAGTGTCCATGGGTCACGAGGATGTAGTCGATATTCAAACCATCCAATTCCTTAAGCGTCCTCCTTATGTAGGTCCTGTTATCTGAGCTGTCCAGACCAGCGTCTATCAGAACGGTCAGCTCGCGCTTGAGGAGGTAGGAGTGGGTACTATCCCCCCTTCCCCAGTCCTTGGGAAATGGCACACTGATGGGTATTATCATACTGATCACCATGAAGAGATGCGGATCATGAGAACTTTAACTGGTATTTTCTAAATAATATGGATCCTGTTATTGAAGTTTATTTAATCAGCAAAAAACCTATATATTTCGTAGTAAATTATATCGCACAGAAATATATTTGGAGGGGGTTCTATGAGTCTTATAAACGATCTTGGCGAGGTAGACTCCAAAGTTATCCAATTCTTAGCCTCAAGTTCAGACACAAGCTTCAGTTTTCAGGGATTAAAACGCAGCCTCAAGGTTCACCAAGAGAAGCTCGCTAGGAGTCTCAATAGACTGTATTCCATGGGGCTTATCGAGAAGAATGGCGACGGCTACTTAATCACCAAGAAGGGGATGCGTATGATGGGTGCAGACATTGGACAGTGCCAGAAGATAGTTATTGGGCAACTTTACTTGCCGAGGGGGGTGACCCCGGATTCCGCGGCAGGAATACTTAGAGGTAGGTGGTTCGGGTGCGCCCGCTGGCTGGGAAGCTCTATGACTAGAGAGGGTGTTGACCTAAAGTGGGTCACGGAGGATGGAGAAGTACAACTGTTGGTATCAATAAAGGGAAACGTGCTCGAGGTCTCAGTGTCTTCGTTCCCTCCTGGTGAAGAGGATAGGGCCCGCGAGGTTGCCCTGAGGTTATATGAGAAGATCATTAACGCGCTCCATAAGAAAAGGCGCCACTTCGCCTCTTCATAGATCCCTACAATTGACCCACTATGGTAAAAGCTGGTCAATAATAGCTGTTTCTGGTATGTGGTACATGGTGTAACTGATGACCACCGTTGTTGGATTGAAATGTGTCGATGGTGTTGTCCTGGCATCTGATAGAAGGGCGAGTAAGGGAGGCATGATAGGCTCAAAGAGTGTTAGGAAGATTTATGCCTTGGATGATAACAAGGCGGTCGCCATAGCAGGGCAGTTGTCTGATGCGAGCTATTTGATAAACTTGGTCAAGGCTGAGGCTAAGCTGATGGAGTTCAGGCGGGGGTTTCCGCTCACAGTAAAGGAGGCTGCAAAGCTCCTATCTAACATCATGTACTTGGGGATGCGTAGCTACACCCCCTACATAACTGAAATACTTGTAGCAGGTATTGATGAGACGGGCCCGCGACTCTTTGAGGCTGATGTGAGCGGTGCTATAACTGATGAAGACTTCACCGCAACTGGTTCTGGCTCGCCTATGGCTTACGGTCTTTTGGAAGGGAGCTATAAGGCAGACATAAAAGTATCAGATGGCGCAATTATTGCCGCCAAGGCCGTCAAGGCCGCCATGGAGAGAGACCCTGGCTCTGGCAACGGGATTCAGGTCCTGAAGATAACCAAAGATGGTATGGAATGGATAGACATAGGAGGAAACGGATCATGATGCCAAAAGAGTTTGGATATGAGAGACCATTCATGCTCTACTCCCCCGATGGTAGACTTATACAGGTGGAATATGCGGCAGAAGCGGTAAGGCACGGGTCTCCAGTCGTCGGGATAAGGGGCAAGAGCTTCTCATTAATGGTCACCCATACTAAAGACACGGATCCTCTAATAGATCCCGTAGAAAAGATCCATCTCGTAGACGAGAACATCGGCATAGCCGGTGCGGGATACACGGGCGATATCAACCTGCTGATAGACGAAGCTCGCCTTGAGGCGCAACGGTACAGAGTAGTCTTTGAAGATCCTATCGATGTGAAGTCTATAGTTAACCACATCACTCAATTCATGTACCAGTTCACGCGGTACAGCGGAGTAAGACCATTGGGTGCAGCCCTCATTGTAGTAGGAAGTGATCGAACTGGAAACCACCTCTACCAGATCGATCCGAGGGGGCTAATGATGAGCGGTAAGGCAATGGCTATTGGGATGAACTGCGAGGATGCTACGAACGTGCTCAAGGAGGGGTATCGCGAGGATCTCAATATGAAGGATGCTATTTTGCTTGCAGTAAAAGCACTATCCAAGGCTGAAGAGAGTGGTTCGCCAGTCGAGGTCGGGATTGCAAAAGGTTCAAAATTCATAAAAACGAACTTGGAGGGCGCGTTGAAGCTGGCAAATTGAAAGCGTATACTGAAAGGGTTGTTCTTTTTTAATTGTAATTTTTATGTTTTATATAATGGCACTAAATTCAAGAACATCAGACCAAGACGATCCTTCCTTTTTCTAGAGCTTCCTGTACCACAACGCTCTTGTCCTTGAGTTTTTCAAGTTCCTCCTTGGTAAAACCGAAAGCCTCGATCATAACATCATGCTTCCAGTACTTTTGAAGAATCATCATCCTCTCCTCGAAGGGCATATTCCTAAAGTCTTCTGAGATTACGATCAAATCGATGTCACTTTCTTTTAATCTATCCCCACATACTGTGGACCCAAATAATATAGCAAAGTTTACCTTTATGGGTAAGCTCTTTAGGTATCGCTTTACTTCTCTTTCGATATACTCCTCAGAGAGCACTCCAGTATCCTCCTAGTCTTGGTCAGACAATCCAATGCGAAGTTCTTTGTTATTATTTCGCCCGGCAGACCCATAGCGATGTCGGGATATCTAGTGATAAAGTAGTAAGGAGATATGAGAGATAGAAAGTCCTTGAGTTCGTCCTCTAAGTGGATTTCATCTTCCAAAGGCTTATAGAGAGACGTGATCTTATGAGTTTTTATAGGTCTTCTCTTAAGAAGAGCGATCCATAAACCTTTGAAGAGCTTCTCTAATGCTTGTTGGCAGTTGAAGACGGTGTCCTCATAGAAACCTAAATCCAAGTATTTCTCAGCCTTTTCTAAACACCTCTTGGCATCCTCGATCCACCATCTAGCTTCCTCTCTCATGAGGTTTGGTCTCCCTTCATGTCTCATTCTTTCCGGACTAAAATGGCATTTAATGGTATGACCTGTTTGTCTATTAACTTTTTTTATCGGCATAAAACAACATCTGAATTTTTAGAAAGACCAAAAATAAAAAAATAAAATAAAATAAAAGACTAACAGAATATAAAAATAAAAGATTATGAAGATGAACTAGATGTCGCATTTTTCAGTCTCAGACTCTATCTTTATCCCCTCTGGCGGCTTAATCCCCTTCTTCTTCATGTAGTCGAGTATCGCTGCCTTAAGACCGTCCGCTGCCAGATTGGAGCAGTGCATCTTGATGGGGGGCAAGCCGTCAAGGGCATCGGCAACATCCTGCCTCGTTATTTTTAGCGCCTCCTCTATCGTTTTCCCTTTCGCAAGCTCCGTTATCATACTGCTGGTTGCTATTGCGGCTCCGCAGCCAAAAGTCTTGAACTTCACATCCTCCAATCTGTTATCCTTGACTTTTATGTAAATCCACATGAGATCGCCGCACACCGGATTTCCGACTTTTCCTATACCGTCAGCATCCTTAATCTCCCCCACGTTCCTCGGATTCCTGAAGTGATCCATCACCTTCTGACTATACATCATCTCACCTCCTCGGGTGTCAATGGTGACATCTCTCTAAGACCCTTTATAATTCTGGGAAGGACCTCTAGCACTCTCTCTACGTCTTCATCTCTGTTGAATCTGCCCAAACTCATCAACAAAGACCCCTGTGCCTCAACATGCGGTATGCCCATGGCGATCAGAACGTGTGAAGGTTCCAAGGTCTTTGACGAACAGGCTGAGCCGCTTGAGACCGCTATGCCCTCCATGTCTAGGGATAATACCAATGATTCGCCCTCCACAAAGCTAAACCTTACGTTGGCATTGTGAGGCAACCTGCGTGTGGGGTGGCCGTTCAGAAATGAATAAGGTATGTTCTTCAGTATTCCGTCTATTAGACGGTCGCGCATCTTTGATAACCTTCTGGCATCAAAAGACATCTCTGCAATTGCAAGCTCTGAGGCCTTGCCCATCCCGACCGCGCCTGGGACGTTCTCCGTGCCAGATCTTAGACCGCCCTCTTGCCCTCCACCAATGATCAGGGGCTCTATCCTAGTTCCTTTCTTTATGTAAAGTGCCCCTATACCATAGGGACCATACATGTCCCAAGAGGAGATAGTCATTAGATCAATGCCGTCTTTGAGCACATCGACAGGGATCTTCCCAACCGCTGCAGTTGCGTCTGTGTGGAGGTATGCATTTTTGGAGTGAACGATCTCAGAGATCTCTCTGATTTGCTGGATCGTCCCGACCTCGTTATTCGCATAACCTACGGTCACCAGAATGGTCTTGTCGTTTATTGTATTCTTAAGTGCCTCGAGGTCCACAAGGCCGTAGCCGTCAACTGGAACATAGGTCACCTCAAAACCGAATTTCGTCAGATACTTTAGAGTGTTGAGGATAGAGATGTGCTCTATCTTTGTGGCGACTATGTGGTTTCCTCTGTCCTTGTTCCTGAAAGCCACGCCCCTGAGGGCCATGTTGTTGGACTCGGTTGCACCGGAAGTGAAAATTATCTCTGAGGGCTTCTCGGCGTTTATTAGACGGGCTACACTAGCCCTTGCATCCTCAAGTGCGCTCTTCATCTTTAAGCCTGAAGTGTGGGGTGACGATGGGTTGCCAAAGTACTCCCTCATGTAGGGAAGCATCGCCTCAATTACTCTAGGATCAGTCTTGGAGGCTGAGGCATAGTCCATATAGACTATATTCTGCGACATTTTAACCGCCTTAGAAGCAGAGTGTTGCGTCGGCGTCCAACACCAAATCGTTAACTGTGGCGGCACCCGCAACAGTCACGTATTCCACAAGATCGGTCTTGGGCATATTTAGTAGCTCGCAACTCTGCGCACATGCATATAGCTTTACGCCAGCCTTGACTGCCTGATCCATGACCTCCTTCAGGCTGGGAAAGTTCCCGATCTTTATACCTTCTGCAACCCCTTGCCTTAAGGGGGTTATGCCCTTTATCATGAAGAATATCGATGCCTCTATGTCCATGGCCTTTGCAGTCATAGCAAGGATGAATGGTGCGTATAGTCTCTCCGGCGTATCTACACCCGATGTCTGTATGTATAGTATTCTACTCACTTTTTTCTCATTCTTTTCTCTTCTTTCTTCCATATTCTCATTCAACCTATAATCTAACTTAATTTAACCTAACTTAACCTAAACTAACTTCTTTATGGAGACTGATACAGCATCGCCCTCTCTCTTAACATTAACAACTTCATGACCTGCCCGCTTTGCCCATCTTTTCAGATCCTCCTCGGCGGCAGGATCATCTGCAATGACTATTATAAGATCTCCAATGTTCGCCTTCGCCACCTCTTCCCTTGTCCTTAGAACTGGCATTGGACAGTAAAGTCCCCTCAAGTCTAACTCTATTTGCATAAGTCTCCCAATACCCTATATTATAACTCGGTTATATATCCCTTTCTAATTTTGGACGTAAAAGAATTTGTGGGCGAACAATAATTAATCTTTGGTGGTCTAATCAATGATAGATGTGCATGCACACTTGACTGACAATTCTTATAGTGATCTTCCTGAGGTCCTAAAAAGGGCAAAGGAGGCAGGTCTCGAACATATAATAATCTCAATAACGGATCCGTCGGAAATCGGGAGAGCAAGAGAGGTCTTGGCGATTATGCCAGGCTTCATTTCGCTCAATGTAGGTTTCGATCCCATGACGCTGTCAGAGGAGAAGTATCGAGATTTTGAGAGGCTAGTGGAAAGCGAGCACATTGTCGGAGTAGGCGAGGTCGGGCTGGACCACTTCTATGCAAGGGACCATGGTATACGGGATCTTCAGGAGCAGTTCTTCAGGAGGAGTATAAGGCTCGCCATGAGGAGAGAGCTGCCATTGGTGGTCCACTCAAGGAGCGCTGGTCGTGCCGCGCTGGAGGTTCTCTACTCTGAGGGAGCCGATAGGGTCCTCATGCATGCATTTGATGGTAAATCTGGCGATGCGAGGATGGCGGCGGAGAGGGGCTTTTACTTCTCTATACCTACATCGGTGGTCTACTCCCAGCAGAAGCAGAAGCTGGTCAAGAATCTGCCCCTGGAATCGTTGATGTTAGAGACGGACTCGCCGGTGCTCTCCCCCATTAGAGGGGTCAGAAACGAGCCAGCCAACCTGATTTATGCCTTGAAGAAGGTTGCCGAGATAAAGGGTGTGACAGAAGAGGAAGTCGTAAAGATCACGACGTGGAACGCTAAGAACTTCTTCCGCCTCTAATTTTTATATGTTTATATAAAATTTTCTGTATTTAAAAAGGCAAATTTTTATATACCATGTCAAAAAAAAAGAGATAGTGCTGTCTGGGTGGAATTATATGAAGACATCCTTGGTAGTTGCAATTGTTGTTGTTGCGATAGTAGTCGTCGGAGCGGCATATGCATACACCTCAATAATCGCACCAGCTCAGAAGTTCAAGGTTGCCGCGATCTATGTTACGCCCATAGAGGAGACTTGGAACCAAGTCTTGCACAATGCCTTACTGAAGGCAAAGAACGAGCTCGGAATAGATTATGCGTACTCTGAGAAGGTATCTGAGTCGGATGTTGAGAGGGTGATGCGCGAGTATATAAACAGCGGTTACAAGTTGATCATGCCGCACAGCTGGGGGTTCTGGGAGACTTCCGACAGGCTAGCGCCCCAGTTCCCGAACGTGTACTTCGCTCAGGGATCCGGTCTCTGCAAGAACTTTGGGAAGAACTTGGCACTCTATGACTACTTCATCCAAGAGGCAGCGTTCGAGGCAGGGGCCATTGCTGCAAAGATCACAAAGACGAACAAGCTGGGCATAGTCACCGCGTTCCCTGGAGTAGGTGATGTGAACAACCTGCTGAATGGGTTCATAGCGGGAGCGAAGTACGTCAATCCAAACATAAATGTGACCATTTCTTACATAAACTCTTGGTACGATCCTGCCAAAGCGAAGACCGCAGCGAGTGCACTAATAGCAGCTGGTGTCGACGTTATCTATGCAGAGCGGTACGGGGTCTTTGAGGCGTGTAAGGACCCAAGCGGCAAGGTGCTTGCTTACGCGTTTGGCAATATCGTAGACCAGAACAGTCTGGCGCCCGACGTGGTGGTGGGAAGCGTCGCATGGGATCTATACCCAATGGTAAAGAGCTTCATACAAGGTGCACAGTCGGGCAACTTCCCTGCCGGCGTCTACTACACGACCATGAAGACGGGCGGATCCAAATTCGTTTGGAACAATGCGTTCGCAAAGAATCTCACTGCAGTGAAGGCTTTTGCTGACAATCTTGAGAGTCTTATAATCAACGGCACCATCAAGTGGACGGTTGACGGGAAATTGGTCCCACTATCTACGCCAAACTTTGCCGATCCAAAACCATAGGGGGTCCCCCTATGCAAAATCCTCTATTTTTTTTAAAGAGGTCAGTTGAGGGCAAGGCAACCACCATTCAGGCAGACCAGCATCCAAGCAGCGAATACGCACTCTATGTTAAAGGGATCAATAAGACTTACCCAAACGGTATAGTTGCAAACAGAGACGTGAGCGTATCCGTCATGTGGGGCGAAGTCCATGCAATCCTCGGCGAGAATGGTGCTGGTAAGACAACATTGGTCAAAATCATTTCCGGGTGTCTTAAGCCAGATTCTGGAGAGATCTATATCGACGGCAAAAAAGTGGATATAGATAGTCCGCTCAAAGCCGTCAGTTTAGGGATAGGGATGGTCCACCAACACTTTACACTTATACCATCGTTCACGGTTGCGGAGAACATAGCACTGAGCCTACCACTGAAGGGCAGGCTGAGCCTAGATCATGTAAAGGAGAAGATAAAGTCTGTTTCCGAAGTCTTGAACCTGAAGATAGACCCAGACGCAAGAATTGAGCAGTTGCCGGTAGGCTTGAGGCAGAGGGTTGAGATACTACGCCTCCTCTGTCAGGATGTGAAGATACTTATACTTGATGAGCCTACCTCGGTCCTCACACCTATCGAGGTCGAGGACCTCTTCAGAATGATTAGGGAATTGAAGTCCAAGGGCAAATCCATAATAATTATAACTCATAAAGTCAGAGAAGCCCTGGCTATAAGTGACAGAGTGACAATAATGAGGGGAGGCAGGGTCGTGAAGACCCTGATGACTAAGGATAGTAATGAGTCGGAACTTGCCTCCCTAGTGGTTGAGGGCTTCTGTCCCTCGCTCAAGATTGAGCACGTGGGTAGAGGAGATCCCATACTCCTAGTAAAGGACCTCAAGGTAAAGGGGGACCGCGGAGAAATCGCGGTTAAGGGTATAAGCCTCGTACTCCACTCGGGAGAGATCCTGGGGATGGCGGGCGTTGCAGGCAACGGACAGAAGGAGCTGGTTGAGGCGATTACAGGTCTGAGGAGGGCGGAGTCAGGGACGATCTTGATAAAGAACTGTGACCTGACGAACAATCCACCCAAGTCCATCATACGGAACGGGGTTGCATACATACCCGAGGATAGGATGAGGAGAGGAGTGATCCTGACGATGAGTGTATCCGAGAACCTTGTCTTGAAGAACTTTGAGGATCCTCCTTACAGTAAGGGAATGATTATGGACAAGGGGGCTATAGAGAGGTCTGCGTCCGAGTTGATAACGAGGTTTGGCATAAAGGCCTCAGATCCATGGATCACAGTCAACAGCCTCTCTGGCGGAAACATCCAAAAGCTCGTAGTCGCCAGGGAGCTCTCAAATGGGGCGAGTATCCTAATAGCCGAGCAGCCGACGGCTGGGTTGGATGTGAAGGCATCGGAGGGTGTTCACCAGAAGATGATGGAGTTGAAGTCGAAGGGTGTTGGGATCTTGCTTGTCTCCGCGGATCTCGACGAGATCGTTAGGCTCAGCGACAGGATCTTGGTGATCTTTGAAGGGAGGATAGTTGGGGAGTTCACACGTGATAACTGCGATATTCAGAAGATAGCAAGGCTAATGCTCGGGGCGCCTGTTTAGAGAGGAGAAAAATGGAACTAAAACTGCCTCTATCTTTGTCTAAGGGAACGATAAGATCGCTCTACAAGGCAGGGATCTCGATAGGCTTTGCCCTGCTTTTGACGTCCATACTATTCCTGCTTACAGGCGCGAATCCGTTCCTTGCCTTCTACTACATCTTTGCCGGCGCCTTTGGTAATATATCTCTGGCGGCAGAGACCTTGGTCAGGACCACGCCTATACTGCTGGTCTCATTAGGACTTGCCATATCATTCAGGTGCAAGGTATGGAATATCGGCGCAGAGGGACAGCTATACATGGGTGCGATGCTAGGCACTATAACGGCGGTGGCGTTGGGAAACACTCCCCTTACCCTGATAATATCGCTGTTTGTGTCGATCGTGGGAGGGCTTCTCTGGGCCTCCGTGCCAGCTTTTATGCGGGCGAGGCTTGGCATCAACGAGGTGATTACAACCTTCCTGATGAACTATGTATCGATATACCTGATCCAGTGGCTCTTAGCGTTCCCGTTCAGGAGCCCAGACACGCTGTTTCCTGAGTCGGCGCAGATTCCTTCTTCAGCAGTGCTTCCAGTGCTGGTCCCCTACACACGCCTGCACTTAGGTGTTGTAATAGCACTATTTGTGGCGCTGCCACTGGTTCACTTCCTGATGATGCGGACTACATTCGGGTACAAGCTGAAGGCTGTGGGTGAAAACCCGGAGGCAGCGAAGTATGGAGGCATAAATGTAGGAAGGACCATGTTACTTGCGCTCATAATAAGTGGTGCCCTAGCAGGACTCGCCGGATTCGTCGAGGTCTCGGGCATCCAGTTCAGGATGAGGCCTTCTCTATCGCCAGGCTATGGCTACACTGGAATAGTAGTAGCCCTCTTGGGGCAGAACAATCCCTTGGGCGTTGCGCTCGCCTCGATCTTCCTAGCCGCCATATTCAACGGATCCACAACAATGTCTAGAGCTCTGAACCAACCACAGGGGGTCGTGGACTTCATCCAAGGGGTTTTGGTGATCTTTGTCTTAGCATCAGAATACATACTCCGCTACTTGGAGAAGAAGGGAGTGGTAAAGATATGATCGAGTGGGCGCTGATAATTGGATTCATAGCGGCTGGAATAAGGACCTCTGCCCCGCTCATGCTGGCATCCTTGGGTGAGACTATTGTGGAGCGGGGCGGCATCCTGAACCTAGGGATAGAGGGTGCCATGCTGATCGGCGCATTCACAGGGTTCATGGGAGCGTTCCTAACTGGAAATCTTTGGATAGGGCTGCTGATGGCAATTCTCGGAGGGATCTTGACTGTACTTGTGTTTGGTATACTCGTGGTGAGGATAAACTTGGACCAAGTCGTATCAGGTCTGGCGATAAACCTCTTGGCAGCAGGACTCTGTCTATACTTCTTCCGCCTTGCTTTCTCGCAGGGAGCTTTTCCATACCTCAGTGAGTTGATAGGGCCATATCCAATACCCCTGCTGAGTCAAATACCAGTCATTGGAGACGTTCTCTTTAATCAGACCATATTCGTTTATGTTGGGATAATAGCCGTTCCCATAACGTACTACCTCATATTCAAGACCTCCTACGGGCTAAAGCTTAGGTCCGTTGGAGAGGACCCGCTAGTTGCAGCCTACTTGGGTATCGATGTCTCGAGGATCAGGTACACAGCCCTCATTTTGGAGGGGATCTTAGTCGGGATGGCGGGCGGGCTCCTCTGCCTCTCGATGTTCAATGTCTTTGATACAAGGATTGTTGCCGCGAGGGGGTTCGTGGCTGTCTCCATAGTGATCTTGGGGAGGTGGAACCCTGTGGGCGCGCTAGCCGGGTCATTATTATTCGGATTCACAGAGGCACTATCGCTTTGGATCGGAACTTTTCTCATAGGTCCAGCATCGGCATCTATAAGTCAGCTGCTCAGCCTACTCCCGTATCTGGTTACGCTGATAGCACTCCTCATAGGTGGTAGAAGAGTAAGAGGACCTGCCGCTCTCGGCAGTCCTTTCTCAAAAGAATAGCAAGAACCTTTTGAAAGAACTTTGAACCTTCAATCAAAGTTTAAACGAGTTCGTTATCCTTCTCTTCTTGGTCTAATTTTGATAACGTTCTAAGCTGAAATTTAGCGGCGATCCACTGAAATATACAGTATATGGATGATGGTGTGTATGTGCAATAGGTCTTATAAGTGGATAATGCAATTCTCAGTATGAAATTTTTAACCCGCAATAGATAAGGATTCATCAAGATCATAATAGTTAACCACGTCGAGTTATTTAAGAGTATGGTGCCAAGATATGCGCTTCTTTATTAATAGGTCTTCAGATTCACTCCTCCCTCTTTACAGATCCCTAGCAATACCAGGGTGCGGATTAAATTTAATTAAAGACAACACTCCACGACTTAAGACGGGGAGCCTTAAGAGGTGGTTTAGTAATCTTTCACACTACCCCCACCGAAACTCTTATTTAGTTTACTCATAAGTAAATTACTTATGAGTAAACAATTTGTGGATAGAGAAGAAGAGTTGAATTTTCTTCAAGAAAGAGTCAGGGGCAATAATTCCGAATTCATAATCATCTACGGGAGGCGGAGAATAGGGAAGACCACTTTAATACTAGAGTTCATCCGGAGAAATGGAGGCATCTACCTCTTAGCAAGAGAGACAAGCGGACTTGAGAATTTGAAGCGCTTTTCTGAAAGGATCGCTGCTTACTTCGACGACAGTGTTCTAAGGAAAAATCCCTTCCATAGCTGGGATGCCCTCCTAGAGTATATCTATCAGAAATCGAAGGATCGGCTCATTATTGCTATAGACGAGTTTCCCTACTTGGTAAAGGATAGCAGAGAACTCTTATCGATCCTTCAGGAATACTGGGATCTAAAACTTGCTAAAAGCAAAATCTTTCTTATACTGTGTGGCTCGTCTGTCAGTATGATGGAAAGAATGCTCGGGCATAAGAGCCCTATATACGGTAGGAGGACTTCGCAGATCAGACTGAAAGCCATGGACTTCTTCAATGCGAGGGCTTTTCTTTCTAATTATTCATTAGAGGAATTCTTGAAAGCTTACGCGATCCTAGGAGGCAATCCAGCTTATCTGCAAACATTTGATGATAAGAAGAGCATAAAAGATAACCTGTTAAAGTATTTTAGAAGCGACTCATTCCTTCTTCAGGACGCGCAGTTCGTTCTGCGTGAAGAACTCTACGAGCCTAGAAATTACTTTGCTATAATGGAGGCGATAGCAAGGGGAAAGACAACATTAGGAGAGATCATGAACGATACTGGAATGGAAAGGGCAAAAGTCGGGAAGTATCTTTCAGTCCTCATAGATCTCGATCTAGTAAAGCGAGAGGTTCCCATAAATACTAGCTGGAAAAGTAGGAAGGGAAGATATTACATCAGTGACCCATACTTCTCATTCTGGTTCCGTTATGTGCAACCAAATTTCGACCTAATCGAAGCTGAAAATGTGGAAGCCCTTGTAGAGCTGATAATAAAAGACTTCAACAGTTATCTTGGAATTATATTTGAAGAGGTGGTTAGGCAGTTCATGCTAAAGTTTAGCAGGATGAAATTTACCAAGATCGGCAGATGGTGGAATGGAGGAGAAGAGATAGATTTCGTTGGATTGAACGAACAAGAAGGATATGCTCTGTTCCTTGAAGTTAAATGGAAAGAGTTGAGAGGGAGAGATGTCGAGAAGATTTTTATGGATTTGGAGAAGAAAGCAGGATTTGTGGATCTTGGCAACTATAAGAAATCTTACGGCATTGTAGGGAAGAAAATATACGAAAAAGATTCATTCAAAGGGTTTGTGTGGGATCTTGAAGATTTTGAGGTTCATACTCTTATGTGAACTATTCTAAACGTTCAAAATATACGCAACTTTTATACCATCAATAGCTCACCCACTCTTTTACACACATTCACTTGAAGGCTCAAATATAAGTAATCTGCAAAAGAAAATGAAAAGGGAGCTTAGTATCGAAGATCAGTACCAAATGCTATAGATCGATGCCCAAGTCAATTAGTTCTCTGATAATTTTCCTGTAGAGCCCTTCCCATTCATCTTTTGGCTTTGCCGATCCTAGATCGTAGAGCTCCTGGAATGTCTTACCCTTTGGCGATTTTGTTATGTCAAGCCACTCCTCGTAGAGGGGCACCCATTTCCTTAGGAAATCGTTGGCATCCTCCCTACCCATACCAGCCGCAGCAACGCCAACCTCCTTAAGCAGTCTAGCCTCCAAGCCCGTGGCGTGGTCGACGAGCTTTCCACCGCACGAACCGCAACCCATCAAGTGTAGACCACTTACCGATGATGCAACCCCGCCTGCTGTAGCCTCCCTGAGCAGAACCTCAGTGCCTGGTCCAGCGGCACAGTAGCAGTCGTATATGCTCATGATCTCAGAGTTCCTGGCGAGCGCCTGACCGACCATGCTTATGGTCCAGAGGCCCTGCCTGTCGGTATTATTCAGGTTCCTCACATTTGTGAGGCTAAGGTAGTGGTAGTTGGCGTTGTAGCACAAGGCTCCCGCTATATGCTCCGCGACATTCACTATGGCGGTGCCCTCTGGTCCTCCCGAGTATCCGCCCATGATGGGCGTCATGAGGTTCCCAATGAAGCAGCCGTAACTCGTGAGATGCTCTATCAGTGACAGGTGCTGGAGGCTAGTCTTTAGCTCAATCATCTGTGCCACTAGGAGGCCGTCCGTCTTGCGGATGCCTAGGTTTGGGTCTAGCGCGCAGATCTTTGCCTCCGGGCTGACGACCGCAACATCGTTTATGTGCATCCCAGGCCTACCCGCGTCGGCTATCGCCTGCCTCGCCCACCTGGCCAGCATCCTAGCAGCCCTAAACTCCTGCGGTGTGCCCTTTCTTATCTTGAAACCGTCTATCGTCGCCAAAGTTCCAGCGCCCACCGAGTCTATTACACTCTCCTGGGCGTAGCTCCTCAGCGTCTTTACGTAGATGTCACCCTCGGTGCATAAAGTGCCTGTGGGTCCAGAGTGGATCACAGGAGGTGTAGGATCCTCGATCCTTCTCATTGGCATAAAAACGGCATCCTTGCCCTCGCCGATTATGATGCTCTCTGGGAGGGTTTTAAGGACCTCTCTGACCTCTCCCTCCTCAAACCTTATGCACCTTCTAGTGGTCTGGCAGTAAAATCCGAGCTCGATGAAGAGGCGCATGCCAGCCTCGTAGACATCATCTGCCATGGAGTCGTCCGTTGGAATCATCTCATTCGGATCGAACCTTATGTCATACTCCTTGACGAGCTCCCTAGCCCTCCTCATCAGCTTCATGTCGAATTCTTTCTCTTCCATATACTGCCCGTCAAACGCCCTTCTGGTGATCTCGTCCATCCTGTAAGATCTCATGTTGATCAACCCACGCTCACATCCATACCAATACCAATACCAATATCATATGTCCAGCCCAGTCATTTCGGAGATCTTTCTCTTCATTAAAAGGTAGAGGGCATTCCACTCAGGCTTCGGTATAACCTTGTTGACATCATAGAGTTCTGGGAATGGTTTGCCTATGTCAGGCTTGCCCATTTTGTCCTTGTACTCATTAGCAAGTCCTACTACGAGGTCGTTTGCATTCTTTCTGTTTAGTTTTGACTTTACTGTAGCGATGGCGACCTCAGCCATGAACCTGGTCTCGAGCCCCGAGGCGTGTGGGTACTTCCCGTTCGTGGCGGAGACACCCAGCGGGTGAGACCCTGTGACCACGTTGGTTATGGTGTTCGCAGCTATCTCGTAGAATATCATCTCGCTCCCAGCACCAGCGGAGGTCCATACATCACCCATTATTATGAATGGGGCGTTCCTTGCCATAGCCTGCCCAACTATGTTCAGGTTCCACATACACTCCACAGCGCTCGTGCTCATGTAGCGGAAGTGTATGGGGTGGCAGACGTGATACTCCGACCTGTACATCGCCCTGCCAAGAAGGAAAGATGCAACAAAGCAGACGGCGACGCCCTCCGGTCCGCCTGCGTATCCGCCTATTATAGGGTCCACCAAGGTCACATTGAAAGCCCCGTACTCAGTGAAGTTGACTACCTTCGAGATCCTATCATAGTCGGTCTTTAACTCGTTAAGCAGTGCCACCAAGTGTGCGTCAGAGGTCCTCATGTACTTGTCCGAGGCGATAGCCAGGTCGCCAAGCGCCGAGACGCTGCTCTCTCCAGCTATGAAGCTGATGCCAGGTCTACCGGCGCGGGCAGCAGCCTCCCTCAGCATTGTGAGCTCCCTTCTCGCAGCCTGTATCTCCAGAGGCGTGTTCGTCCTTACCTTCCTGCCCTCCACCACTGCGAGCCCGCCGTTGTTGATCATGTCAACAAGGGGCTCCTTCATGTAGGATATGGACATGGGCAGGTACCAATCCTCGGGGATCGCTGCTCCCGCCTGTCCGCCGCATATTATCGCTCGCCTAGGGTCCTCAACGCCCCTAGCGTATAGGATCCTGGAGTCTCTACCCTGTCCTATAACTAGCTCCTTGGGCGCCGAGAGTATGCCTTCCTTGATCTCGCTCTCGTCGAATTTAATTATCCTCTTTGTGTTTATGCAGTATATGCCAGCCTCTATGGCGAGCCTCATGCCAGCCTCGTAGACATCATCTGCCATGGATTCGTCCGCGGTCACTATCTCTTTAGGGTCAAATTTAATGTCGTACTCCTTTACGAGTTCCCTGCACTTCTTTGCCACAACCTTCAGATCGAAGTCCTTCTCCTCCATATAGGGGCCGGTCTCTGCCCTGTCTATTACCTCCCATATGGAGTTCATTTACCCTTCACCCTCTGCAGAAGCTCCTTTGCAACCTTTACGGCCTCTTCTCCATCGTCCCCATACCCGTCCGCGCCTATAGAAGCGGCCCACTCACGAGTGACTGGCCCGCCGCCCACCATTACGATGTACTTATCCCTCAGCCTTCTCTCCTTCAGCAAGTTGATAAGATCCTCCATGTAAGGCATGGATGTTGACAGTAGCGTGGATGCTGCTATTATGTCGGCCCCGACATCCTCCGCCTTCCTTATGAGGTCGTCCACAGGGACGTCCCTCCCCAAGTCGTAGACCTCGAAGCCGTTCGCCCTGAGGAGCATTGCAACGATATTCTTTCCGATGTCGTGTATGTCTCCAGTTATGGTCCCAATCACAACCTTGCTCTTCTTAATAGCACCGCTGCCCTTCTGGAGTGCTGCAGGCTCGAGTATTGATAGGGCAGCCTTCATCGCCTCGGCAGCCATCATAACCTCGGGCAGGTAGATCTTGAGCTTGCTGAAGTCGTCGCCTACCTGGCTCATCCCCTTCATCAAGCCCTCATTTATTGCGGTTAACGGGTCTATTCCTGCCTCAAGTGCCTTCTTGGCAAAATCCTTCGCCTTCTCCTCATCACCACTTATAACGGAATCCGCTAGACTCTTGAGTATCTCTTCATGATTCAACAAGATAACCTCCGCAAGTGGTTATATTCGTCAAGTTTTAATAGTTTTCTAAAGGCTCAAAGGAAATCTTGAGGAGCGCAAGAAGACTAAAAATAAAAATAATAATAACAATTATGGTAAAATGATGCCGTCTGACCCTATATTGGCTTATCTTAAAGGGTAAAGGTCAAAAATGCCGCATAAATAAAAGAAATAAAGCCCATTATGGGCTATTCCAGCCTCGATTTGTCAGTCTTTGTTTTTATATTAATCTCGCCTACTGCTTTTTCTTTTTTAAATTGCAAGGTTCCCGCATGCCTTGACTCTAATCCTTGTAGCATTTCCTGGCAGGTATGCCAATGGGATCTCGTCGACCTCCACGACCTCGACCGTGTCTGGCTTTGCCCCAGCCTTTATCGCCTCTTTGATCGCCATCTCCTTCGCAGTCCTGAGAGCGTCATCCCGGCTGAGCTTCTCCAGTGAGAAGACCCTGTCCACCTCTCCGCTCACTTTGGCTATGGCCGCTCCGATGGCATTGGCAAACTGGAAGTGTTCCGGTCTTATGACTGTAGAGGCCCCCTTTAGCCTGCCGTAGACCTCTGGCGGTACCTGTAATGTCGAATAGTCGCCGTAGAAATCTTTGACCTTCTCGGTCAAGATCTATCACCTTTTCCGATTTTCTATAATAGGTATTTATTTGTCTTTTGGTTAAAAGTACCAAAACTTTTAAAATCATAGACAGTTTTTGCATTTATTTTATGATTTAGCCTTTATAATAAACAGTTCCTGTTAGTACCTCGAACCGACCCTTCTCAGCATACTAACTCAGACGCCAATCTGCCAAGATCATAATCTTCCAATTTATGGTTTACGGATCTTAGCTACTGGAGCGTGTAGCCACCATCTGCGACTATTACCTGACCAGTTATCAGGCTGGACTCCTCAGAAGCCAAGAATGTAACAACCGATGCGACCTCCTGAGGTCCACCCAACCTACCTATGGGTATCGCCCTCCTGATAGCTTCGTAAGCCTCCTTATCCATAATCTGTGTGCCAGGCGTCTCGATAGGTCCTGGCGCGACCGCGTTCACACATATTCCGTATTTGGCGACCTCTAGGGCAAGACCTCTGGTAAAGCCCACAATCCCTGCCTTGCTCGCGCAGTAATGACTCAGGTTCGGAAATCCAACCACGGTACCCGCTATTGATGAGATGTTTATGATCCTGCCATAATTCTGCGCCTTCATATAAGGCAGGACAGCTTTTGTGCAGTTGAAGGTCCCCTTGAGGTTGATCTGTATTACTCGATCCCAGTCGCCCTCATCCATATCGTCGAAGTTCTTGAATGGATATATTCCCGCGTTGTTGACCAAGATGTCTATTCTTCCGAACTTTTCCCACACCTGCCTAGCAGCATCATGAGCTTCATGGTATTTGGTAACGTCGAGTTTAAGGGGCAAAGCTTCTACCCCGAGATCTCTGATCTCCTTTGCGGTGTCGAACTCTTTACCTGAGATGTCGGTTACTACAACCTTGGCACCCTCACTCGCTAGACGAAGAGCTATAGACCTTCCTATGCCCTGACCAGCTCCAGTGACTATCGCTACTTTATCCTTGACTCTCAAGTCAGTCTCCAATATTATTATTGAGTATTGATCCTTTTATTTTTGTTTGGTGAATAGTGCAAATCATTCAGTGGATCTTTGTCAATTACTTAAGATCTCCAATACATGATAATTGTGATAATAACTGATTATAAAGTGATGATTAGGTGATAAAAAAATAACTAATATAGTAAACTAGGCGAGGTAACACTGCTGAGTATTGCCAAAAGAAAGCGTTTCCTATGCATAATCATATATTTGTATATTGTATACATTCGTATATTTGTATATTGTATACATTATATTGTATAAATCAAATGGTGTTACGATATGGGTGAGACAACAACCATAAGGGTTTCTAAAAATACAATCAAAATACTGGAAAAGTTGCGCAGAAGACTCGGCGCTAAAACACTAGATGAGACTTTAAGGCTTCTCATAAACCAGCAACGCAGAGAGATCCTCGAGGAAGTTTTTGGTGCGGATTTTGGCAAAGTTAGACCATTTGCGGAGGAAGATCGCGGTGAAAGTCGTGATTGATGCTTATGCTTGGGTTGAACTGTTTATAGGGAGCAAAAGTGGTAAAAAGGCAATGGAATTAATCCAAAACTCTGACGAGGCATTCACCCCGGACATAGTCTTAGCAGAAGTAGCCCGCAAATATCTTCGCGAGGGTATGGATGAAGAGACGATCCAAAGACGCTTGACGGTGATAGAAGAGGTTTCGGAAATAACACCCATAGATAAAGAAATAGCCTTAGAATCCGCAAAGTGCTACATGTTACTCTCAGAAAGAGCCAAAAAAGATAACCTGAGGGGACCAAGCCTCTTTGATGCGGTAGTATTGGCCACAGCTAGAACCTTGAGAGCAAAAATCATAACGGGTGATGAGTATTTTAAGAACCTAGACGAAGTTCTATGGATAGCTAAATAAAAGAAGCGTTATTTATAACTAAAGATAAGAAGTATAATCAGTTAAACCCAAAAATCATAATAGGAATTTTTAGGTACAACAAAGGAAAATATTTTCTAAGTAGTTAAAAAAAAGAGGGGTTATATTAGATTATATTATATTAGATTTTTTCGAGGGTAGCCGCAACGTCCTCAAGACCCATCCGCAGGAGCTTCTCCTTGGTCGGGATTCCAGTCCTCTTGTCCCATCCCTTCAGATCGTAGAACTCATCGAGCATCTTGTTAAGCGTAGCCTCGTCGGTGTGCATACCCTTGGAGGGACCTTCAGGTATAGGCTCCTCGAGGAACCTCCTCGGCAGGGTGTCGTCCTTCCTCCTGATACCTGCCCTCACATTGAAAGCCCTTTCCAAGTCAAGTATCCTCTCGGCCACATCCACGAGCTCATTTAAGGTATATCCGAATCCTGTCACCGGATTTATCATATCGACCCACTTCTGCGTCAGTGTAAAGCCCAAGAGCCTCTCTAAGAAGTGGCAGTTCACCAAAGAGTCTCCAATGGTCGTCATCTGCATGGTTCCTATGACCCAGGCGGCCTTTCCTTCAACGGCCTTCCTATCTGATGCGCCCGCGTACTCGCCCGTTGGTCTCGGGTCGTGGTGGCTCCCGCCCCTCGTGGCGGTGGAGTAACCAAGCGCCATGCCCCTAAGAGCTCTGGCTGAGTGGCCCGGTATCTCGAGACCCTTGACCTGAATGGCAAACCTCTCAGAGTTGCCGCCAATGATCCTGGCAGCCCTCAGCGTGCCCTCCGCCATAAGGTCGCCGAAGCCTATCCTCTTTGCAGTCTTCTCTATAAAGCCGACCAAGGCATCATCGTTTCCGAACTTGAACTCCACACCATCTGTATTCTCTTTTGTAATCAAACCGCGCTGGTAGCACTCCATCATGAATGACACAACCACGCCGTATGAGACTGTGTCCATACCATATTCGTCGCATAGGGTGTCCCCTTTTATTACAGCACCAACATCGCTTATACCACACATGGATCCGAAAGAGTATAGGGTCTCGTACTCTGGTCCTTCAGTAATCGCCCCCTTCCACTTGCCGCTCTTGACGCTGACCATCTTGCTGCAAGCTATCGGGCATGCTGGACATGCCGTGTCCTTGTCCCAGTAGTTTTTCTTCAAAGTCTCTCCGGAAATACCCTCCCAACCCTCGAAGAACTCAGTTTGGTGATTTCTCGTCCCCATGGCGCCGAACATGTTGTTTATGGTGGAGACCAGAGCCGGAGTGCCGTAAGTGGGCAGCACAGTCGCTAGCGCCGGGACTTTCTTGGACTCCACATTATACCAGTTCATCCACTCCTCAAACTTCTCAGGGTCGGCAACCTCGTTAGTGCCAGATCCTCTCACGGCTACTGCTTTAAGATTCTTTGAACCCATGACTGCGCCTATGCCACCTCTACCAGCAGCCCTGTACTCTGTGATAACACATGCGTACCTCACCCTGTTCTCGCCCGCGGGACCTATGGCTGAGACACAGATCTTCGGATCGCCTATCTCCTCCTTTATCATCTCCTGGGTCTCGCTGGTGAGGCGCCCCCAGATCTTCTCTGCTGAACGGATCTCCACTTTGTCGTCATCGACGAATATGTAGACGGGCTTGTCTGACCTTCCCGTTATTAAGAAGCCGTCGTAGCCGGCGTACTTTATCTGGGCACCTATATGGCCGCCGCTTATGCTGTCGAAGAAGCCGTTAGTGAGTGGGGACTTTGTAGCCATGTGGTACTTGCCAGCCGTTGGAGAGTTTATGCCTTGGAATGGCCCAGTCATCATCGAAACGACGTTTGTTGGATCGAAGGCATCAATCCTAGGGTCGACCATGTCGAACAGGAACCTGGCCGAGAAGCCGTTACCTCCCAGGTATTTCCTGGCAAACTCGTCTGTTATGTCAATTATCGAGGTCTTCTTGGTTGTTAAGTTAATCCTCAAAATTTTACCTTTATATCCGCTGTACTTCATTTTCTTTTTCACCCTAATCACTTCCTAACCTCAGGCAACCATACTAGTGACAGTGCGCTCTTGGGGCACGCCTTGACGCAGCTCGGGTCACCGTTGCATAAATCGCATATAATTGGCAATTTGGTCTCCGGGTGCAGCCTTATACCTTGGAACGGGCACGCCTTGACGCAGTCTCCGCAGGAGTTGCAGAGCCTCTCGTCCACGACTATGTTCCCGCCCTTATAGGAGAGGGCCTTTGTGGGGCAAGCAGATATGCAGTACCTCTTCTCGCACCTGGTGCAGATGAGGCATTTGAAAATCATTGGGCTCTTCCTGATGATCGTGATCCTGGATATGGCATCGCCGTATTTCCCATAGTGGAATTTTGCACAGCTGAACTCACATATCTTGCAGAAGGCGCATTTTTTCATGTCGAACCTTATAAGCGGTTTCTTTTCCGTCGCCAAAACAACGCTCATTTTTATCACGTTGGGTAAAGTTAAAGAGCACTTAAATTTATCTATTTTGCATTCTTTAATTTGCATTCAGGAATTTTTCGGTTCGTGGTCTTTAGGAAGCTTTTTTTACTTTGTTGACCATAGTGATCTTGGTGACTTATATCATGACCCACCACTGGCAGAGTGAGAAGTGGTTTGTTAGCCCGATAAACTTCCAAGAAGAGATCCGCAAGGATTTCTCCCCGCCTGAGAAAGTGGTATTCCACGATGTTACCCTGAGGGACGGAGAGCAGCAGGCAGGGGTGATATTCAGCAAGTATGATAAGTTGGTTGTCGGGAGAGCGCTCGACAGGGCTGGCGTGGACAGGATCGAGGTGGGAACACCTGGAACATCCAACGATGACAGGGAGGCGATGAGGTCGCTTGTGGCAGCCTCTCTGGACGCAGAGCTATACTCATGGTGCAGGAATAACAGGCTCGACATAGCCGCAGCTAAGGAGTGCGGGAGCCAGGGCGTGACCATAGAGGTGCCCGCCAGCAAGTTGATGATTAAGGAGGCCTACTCCACCTCAATGGAGGAGCTCCTGAGGACGCTCCCTGATAACGCACAATACGCAAAGTCTGAGGGGATGAAGGTCCTTCTCTTATTGGTTGATGCCACGAGATCGGATTTGGAAACATTGAGTAGGATAGTGAAGGAGACAGAGAAGTACTGCGACAGCATAGCGGTCTCGGATACCTTTGGCGTGGCGCTCCCGAACGCCGTGTCCTTTCTGGTGAGAAGGTTGAAGGGCGTGACGAATAAGCCCTTGGAGATCCACTGCCACAACGACTTCGGCCTTGCGACGGCCAACACGCTTGCAGCGGTAGCCGCCGGAGCTTCGGGAGTCCATGTCACCGTGAACGGGATGGGCGAGAGGGCGGGCAACACACCGCTGGGAGAGGTCGCTTTAGGTGTCAAGCTACTGCTCGGCGTTGAGAGTAATATAAGGCTGGGCGAGCTCTACAGGCTATCAAATTTGGTGTCGCAGTACTCGGGATTCCCGGTGCCTCCGAACAAGCCCGTCGTAGGAGCGAACATATTCAAGGTGGAGTCTGCGCAGGCAGCCCAATGGCTAGCGAGGGGTAAGGAGGGGATACTGGCTTACCCATTCTCAAAGGACCTGGTCGGAAACCCTGAGTTCAAGGTGATCCTGAGCAAGAAGAGCGGACCATACAACGTTAGGCTGAAGTTGCAGGAGCTCGGCATTGAGGTCCCGCAGGAAAAGTACCCAGAGATATTAGGATTGGTTTACGAGCGCTCGTTGGGTAAGAAGGGTGCGCTAACCGACGAGGAGTTCCTCGAGATACTCCAAGACCTTGGGCTGTACCAGTACAAAGTGGAGGACCTTATGAGGGCTTAGGTTTTAGGTTGAAAGAGCATATTCCTAAGGGAACACATTAATGAGGGGGCTAACCCCTCTCTCTTTTTTGATGTGATATGATCATTTTCAAGGGCGGCGTCATTTCGGGACCTTACCCCGCACTATTTCTGAAAGAAAAGAGGGCGCTGGTGATCGCTGACCTGCACATAGGCTACGAGTCGTCGCTGAAGGACAAGGGCATCCACATACCACAGAACTCGTATCCCTACATGAGGTCTGTAATTGATAGTTTACTGAGACTGACTGGCGCAAAGACACTGATAATGCTCGGGGACGTGAAGCACGAGTTTGGGAAGCCGTCGGCTCAGGAGTGGGTAGAGGTGAAGGACCTGTTGTCGTTTCTTTCCGATGGGGGGATTGAGGTGCATGTGGTGAGGGGGAACCACGACAACTACATTATAGCGATCCTGAATAGAATGAACGTTCCGCTCCACGACCCATTCATGGTTATGGAAGACATTTTACTCATGCACGGCCACAAGGAGGTTGAGGTCCCTGAGGACATAAGGGTCATCCTCATGGGGCACGAGCACCCAGCGGTCTCGTCTAGGGACTTGTCTGGGTCGAGGTACAAGTTCAAGTGCTTTCTAGTGGGGCGCATTGGTAAGGAGAGGAAGAGGATTGTGGTCCTGCCTTCTATGTCGCCGCTCACACTCGGGGTCGGGATAAACGAGACTCCGAAGGAAGAGTTGCTCTCGCCCTTGCTCAGATCCGTTGATGTGGACTCGTTAACACCGGTGGTCGTTGAGGAGCAGGTCGGCGTATTCAGATTCCCGCAAGTAGGTCTGATGAGATCCGTAATAAAGATGCCATGAAAATTAAATAGTGATGTTGAATAGTGAATTTGGCAAATGATTCTAATAAAGTTCAGTGAGCAGACCACATGCTATTTAAGGAGTTTCAGTATCAATAGTGGCGGATTCTCCACATATTAACTCTTTTATTAGAGTTTTGGGTCATTTCAGTTCTGCTAATACCCTTGATATTTCCTATGTTCGGACAACTATTGCGGTTGATGCTTTGTTTATGTCCTCTTTTGTGAAGCTTTGTTTTATTTTTCTAGCTTTTTCTTTTGGATATATCGAGAATAGTTGCTCTTTGAGCTGAAGTATGTTTCACTTTTTTCGATTAGTCTTTCAGCGGCTTCTGTACAAACACCCCCTTCTTCTAGTAAATCGACGATTAGCTGGGGAATACAAACAATCGTCAAGCCTTGGCACTGGAATGATCCATAGAAAACATGAGCGTCAGATATCAGTAATCTCAGATTACCTTTCCCAACTAGACCATCAGTAGTTATGAGTTGGTGCCATTTTTCTAAGTCTTCTTTATTTATGTAAATGTCGGTGCGTGATGGAAAGAGATATCGTTGAACAATGTTCTCTGCTTGATAGGTTGTAAGTGCGTATTGCATTTTTGTATGCTTTATAAGGCTAATTGGATCTTTATGCATGTATTCTTTCTTTTTAGGTTTAATTTTGACTTCGAGCCAGTATTTTAAGAGTCCTGTGTAATTTATGACTTTTGTTCCTCTTACGAGTTGTAAGGCTTCCAGTTTTTAAGAAATTCGTGGGTCCACGGGAAAGAGCATCCCGCATTTTTGGCAACTTGATATTTAGTGAGGGAGCCAGTTGATTCGGTTAAAAGAACCTGATTATTCGTTCCCGCATTATACCACGTCTCAAATTTACAGCTCGCCCATATCGGTAAGTCATATAAATCATCGGGTTACCGATATATCGGTAAGTGCAGAAGTTTAAATACGTTACCGATATATTTGCATAGACATATTGTCACTCGTTTCTTTTGCACAGGTATGGATTGACTTTCTAAGGTTTTCCTGATCGTGGGCACAGATATCAAAGCAGATGTAGACATGAGGACGAGTACTTATTGAGAAGCTGATCACACATACTTAATTTGTAGTGTTCCCTAATCACGAGCATATGCACCATAACGAAAGCTAAAGCCTCTAATGTCGAAGATGGAATTAATGCATGCAGAGATAGGTGCATTATATGAAAGCGTTAAAGAGATTATTTAGAGAGTGAC
>JAOAJN010000002.1:0-484 GCA_026414165.1 Candidatus Methanomethylicaceae archaeon | reverse complement strand
TACATGCTCTTAATTTTTAATATTCGCTAACAACGAACATATACATCATAACAAAAGTCGTCCCCTAATGCTGAAGATGAAATAATATAATATCGACAAAAACATAGATGTCAGTTTATAAATAAAGGTTCATGAGGAAGATCTTTTGGTAAAGTTTGCTGGCGAGTCCCCCAACAAAAGTTGAGGCAGCTAATAATGAAAACAATAATTAGCTAATTCGCTGTAATATATTGAAGTCTTATTTATGCCGTGGGGAAGAACGTGAAGTGACGAACTAGTTGCTGAATGGCTTGAGCTCGAAGGTTCTCTCGTAACCGTTGGACTGAAAGCCTTAACTGGAGAGAACAGTGGACGAAGTGTTTCGGCGGGAAGTATGTCGGGTTGTTCAAAACCGTCGGGTTAGTTTAGAGTTCGAGCCGCACCTTAGATCGCTTCCCATCGTTAGTCTATAGATGCGAGACTTCTCTCACCGAACCAACTCTTG
>JAOAJN010000029.1 GCA_026414165.1 Candidatus Methanomethylicaceae archaeon | reverse complement strand
GGCAAAGGGCGACGGCCCTCACTGAGATGCCGAAAGGCAAGGGGATGATGGTAATAATCCAATACCAATGAGATCAATGGAGCCGCCATGCTTAACCCCATCTCCTTTTAGGTCAACACCCATGGGTTGCATCGGAGCAACTGCCATGTTCATCAGCCGCAAATAAGACACAGGGGCATGGTGATCCAAGGAAGGGATTAGGGTTTAAGATTTCCCAGAACTTCGCCTCTACTCACGCCTCCCGCGGGTTAAAGCTGAGAGCGTTTTTATGAGGGGTTTCACTAAGAGGGCGTTTGAGATGGTAGATCCGCCGTCTTACCCTTGTGCCCATAACTGTATAGGTAATTATAGCTATATCCATATCCATATCCATATCCATATCCATATCCATATCCTTTGCCTGCCCGCCCTACCTTAGCCAATACCGCACCTAGCAGATGGGCATTGGCCTGACGCAAGCGTTTAACCGCCCCCAGGATATCGCGTCGATGCGCCTCCCTCGCATCGACGACAAAGACAGTTGCTTTGGCAAGATTGGCCAGCACCAAGGCATCGGCCAGACCGATGACTGGCGGACCGTCTAGGATCACGATATCAAAGCGCTCGCTGGCAAGTCCTAATAGATCTAACATCTTGGCGCTCGAAAGCAGCTCAACTGGATTGGGCGGCAGGGGACCGCTGGTGATGATAAATAGGTTTTTAACCGGCGAAGGCTGGGAGACCTCAACCGGTTGGGCTGTGCCTGCGAGGTAGTTGGT
>JAOAJN010000028.1 GCA_026414165.1 Candidatus Methanomethylicaceae archaeon | reverse complement strand
GATCTGGAGAGACCGAGGATTACTACATCGCTGATCTCGCAGTGGCGCTCGGTACTGGGAAGATAAAGACAGGGGCTCCTGCAAGGGGCGAACGCATCGCCAAGTACAATCAGCTGATACGCATAGAAGAGATGTTGGGTCCCGATGCTAAGTACGCTGGATTCGAAGCATTTCGTACCAAATAATACATGCGTAATGCAAGTGATGGTTTATAGAAACATTAAGAACATGTTGGTTTATTCTACTACTGAAAGGTGAGACCGAAGTCGCTAAGTTTGCAAAGCCTTAAGATCTTTTGAGTAAGCAGTCAACATTATAGTTATAGAGGTCAAGTTTAAAATACAAATTGAGGACAACAAATCCTTTCAGGAAAATGATGTGAAAATTACTAATTTTTCCAAATTATGGTGCGGCCGCCGGGATTTGAACCCGGGTCCTCGGCGATCTCCGGATCTGTTCCATGGAAGGCCGACGTCCTAGACCACGCTAGACTACGGCCGCCCAATGGTTAGAGGACCTCATGCTTTTAAATACTTAACGATCCCAGCAAACCAAGAGCTTTTATTCAATATCCCTATTTACTTTAATTGTATGGTTGGGCATATGCGCATGCATTTTGCGTCCACATCAACGAAATTCAAATGTATAAGATGTGCGAAGTGTTGCTCCTTCGACGTCTCGCTGACCGATGAGGAGCTACGCAACTTCGGCGAAAACGTGGACATCAAATGGCGCACAACAAAGAGGGTTATCAGGGATAATATTCCCGTTTGCTACTTCTTAAATGGCAACATCTGCAGCGTATATGAAAAGAGACCCAAGATC
>JAOAJN010000027.1 GCA_026414165.1 Candidatus Methanomethylicaceae archaeon | reverse complement strand
TTTTGAGGCCAATTATCAGCAATTTATGCGGCGACTTTGCGACATGTGGTCTCAAGATAATATCCAGGTTGTTCATCAAACAGAAGGAAATCTTTGGACAGAGTGTCCCGAAAAATGTTCGTCCTTGCCAATTGTTGATTTTGACGATTGGAATGGAGAAAAGAATGTTATCGTTCGAGCGAAGATTGAGCAATGCGATGAATATTTTGCCGGAGAGTATCCGGCGGGCTTCCTCGTTTTGAAAGAAGAAGAAGAGGAAGAAGAGGAAGAAGAAGTTTTGGAGTAGTTCCCTTCGGGCAATGCCGAATGGATTGCTAATGCCATTATCTTCCTTCCAGTTACTCGACTTTTCTATCTTCACCTAACAGGAGAAAACCCATGATAACGCTCGACCTTATCGAAGAAGCACGCAAAAAAGGTGCGTGCAGCGACGGCATTAATGCCGCTCGCCAATTTCTCAACCAAGATGTTGACGAGTTTGTGAAAGCATACCCAAGTTACGCACTTTGGGCAATGCACGAGGGGATTATAGTTTTGTCGCCCGAGTGTCTGGATTATTGCGCAATTTATGACCCCTATTATACGCTCAAGTGGTTTGCGCATTTGCTATCAGCAAGTCGGCTAGAGTATTGCGCTTTTCGCTCTCCTATTGACGCCTTCCGATTTGCGGCACATCTGTTGCCGCAAGAAATTCTTGCCAAACTGGCAAAAATCAACCCCTATTATGCTTTGTATTATGCGGCGCATTTGTTGCCACAAGAGGCTTTTGACCGATGTCTAAAGCAGTATCCAGGTTGCGCCTTGAAAAACGCCCCCGAAAGGTTGAGCAAAGAAC
>JAOAJN010000026.1 GCA_026414165.1 Candidatus Methanomethylicaceae archaeon | reverse complement strand
TATCGCAAAATTTTTACTTCTTTTTAAGGTTTCGTAAACCGCTGGTCAGGGGTTCAAACCCCCTCTGGGGCTCCACCGGAAGCTTTTTTTGTAAAAAAGCTTCACCAAAAAACCATCACTTGACTAACGACCCTTTAGGGCTGATGGTACAGTACTCCGATAATGAGCTCTCATCGTTTCGGTCGTTTCTCGAAAGAAAACTTAGAACTAAAAGGACAATTTTATCTCATTTAGTCAACTTGCGCAAGTTTCTACTGCATTTTGACGGTAAAGAAATAACGATTGACGACATTCAAGGATACTTGTCGCAATTCAAAAACAGAAATACTTACAGAAACCACCTCGTTACTTTGAAGGTTTATTTCGGCAAATATTTAGGGGTTGACGTAATGGACGACTTCAGGGTCCCGTCCGTCTCAGCCATCCCCAAGAGCATCCCGTCAAAGAAGGACCTGCAGAGGTTCTTCGGCGCCCTAGAAACCAACCGCGACCGAGCCTTGTTCTTGCTCTTTGCGACCTCAGGCTTGAGGCGCCACGAGGTCTTCTCTCTCAAGATACAAAACATAGACTTCAAAATGAGGGCCGTCCTCCCTTCCACACACGGATCGACAAAAAGGGCTTGGGCTTCCTTCTTCAACCAAGAAGCCGAGTTTTACCTTACATTATATCTAAGCGAAGCCAGGCTCAAGCCCAACTCCTACCTCTTCAAGGAGCGCCTTTCCAAAAAAATCTGGTATCACGCTAGGGAAAAGACAGGGCTGGACATCACCCCCCAGGTCCTCCGAGAGTGGTTCGCCGAAGAGATGGCTCGCCTCGGCGTGCCGGATAGGTTCATAGACGCCTTCCAGGGGAGGATCCCCCGCTCCGTCTTAGCCAGGCACTACACAGATTATAGTCTTGATAA
>JAOAJN010000025.1 GCA_026414165.1 Candidatus Methanomethylicaceae archaeon | reverse complement strand
CAAGCCTGGAGAGGATGCCTAGTCAGCCTGTGACTCGCAAGGGTCTCGGGGGTTCAAATCCCCCCCTCGGCGCCATCAACCTTTTTGGAAAAAAGCTTGACCAAAAACCATCACGAAGGCTTAGAGAGGATAAACTTCAGGTTCAAGTACTGTACCATTACGGTACCAGAGTACAGTACCATTAAGGACTTTGAGCACTTCTGCTTAGTTGATCGGCGCTTGAGCACTTACTCGGTAATTCACTACCGATCCACCGTTTTCCGCCTCATCTTACACGCAAACAAGCCGCTGAAGAGCCTCACCAAGGACGATATCCGATCCTTCCTTTCGCTGTTTTCAAATACCAACACCTATCGCAACAACCTGAAAGCCTTGAGGGTATTCTGCAGAGACTTCCTCCGCCGTCCCGATCTTGTCGACTCGTTTCGCTTCCCAGCGCCGGAGTATAAGCCACGCTTCCTGCCCTCTCGAAAGCAGCTAACAGAGTTTTTTAACGCACTGGATGAAGAGCACGAACGCGTTCTATTTTTGCTATACGCATCTACTGGATTAAGGCGCTCCGAGGTATTGGATTTAAAAATACAACAAATAGACCGCGAGCATAGGGCGATAATTCCCTCACACTTCACCACTCAAAAGAAGAGCTGGATAGCATTTTACAATTCCGAAACCGAAGCGCTTTTCCATCCCTGGCTAGACCGTGCCCAGAAGGAAAAAGTCTTTCCTCTTTCCAGCGAACGCAAGTTCTTGCTTTTTAAGAAAGCTACTGCCAAGACCGGCTTGGACATCACCCCCCAGTCGCTCCGCTTCTGGTTCGCCAACGAGATGGCGCGTTTAGGCGTGCCGGACAGGTTCATAGACGCCTTCCAGGGGAGGATCCCCCGCTCCGTCTTAGCCAGGCACTACACAGATTATAGTCTTGATAA
>JAOAJN010000024.1 GCA_026414165.1 Candidatus Methanomethylicaceae archaeon | reverse complement strand
GTATCAGTTAGCAAATCCAAACCAGGTGATCCAAATGATGAGAAAATTTGGAACTGCCATAAATTGTATGGATGGAAGGGTTCAAATTCCAGTAATAGAATGGTTAAAGAATAAGTATTCAGTTGATTTTGTCGATATGATTACTGAGCCAGGACCTGTTAAGCTGCTTTCAGATGACAGAGAGAAGATAAAAATACAATCTATAAAAGATCGCGTAGAGATTTCGGTAAAAAAGCATGATTCAAAGATTATCGCAATAATAGCACATCATGACTGTGCAGGGAACCCTGTAGGAAAAGAGATACAACTACAACAAATGGAGTCTGCGATTAAAAAAATAAGAACGTGGGATCTTGGGGTCGAAATAGTAGGACTGTGGGTAGATGATAGATGGCAAGTTAACGAACTATGAGTTTTATTTGTAAATGTGAAATAAGGCATAAGTAGAAAACAAGTTTAGGGTTCTAATTGTGATAGGGAGGGGCTTCAAAGTTATTTTAATCTAATAGTGCGGGGGGAGGGATTTGAACCCTCGAAGGCCTACGCCAAAGGATAACCCATCTTACAGGGATCTTGAGTCCTTCCCCTTTAACCTGGCTAGGGAACCCCCGCCCAAAAGAAAAAATGTTCAAGAGATATTTAACCTTTAACCGCCAGAAAAGAAATATGATAACAAAAGAAAGCCAACCATCACGGCACCCATCATTATTAGAAAGATATAACTCATCTTTTGTTGTTGTTTGTAGCGTTTTGCCTCAGCTTCGTATTTCTTAGCACATTCTTCCGAACAGGTCTTCTCTCCCTCGGGTATCGCATTTCCACAGATTATGCAATGTGTGTGCGGACCCCACTCTTCTCTTTTCTTTGACATCTACAACACCCTTATGGTAATACCGTGGTGCCTATCTTCTCACCCATAATTGCCCTTAAAATATTCTTCGGATCCCGCCCGTTTATGATCTTTGTCGTGATCTTTGAACGTTGAATTATTCTTATTGCAACCTGATCTGCCAAATCGTATTCTCC
>JAOAJN010000023.1 GCA_026414165.1 Candidatus Methanomethylicaceae archaeon | reverse complement strand
AGAGGGACTTAACGGCTACATCTATTATGTCGTCTATGTCCTCCCTTAAACGTTCTCTCTCCCTGCATATTTTGCCTATAACCTCAACCCAGACGACCGGCAGGCAGAGGAACTTGACTTTACCTTTAACGCCAGCCTCCCTAAGAAGGGCTATATGTTCGATGGAGAGCCCTTCCACCTCAACCCCGAAGCTTGGAAGAATGTAAGTTGAGTCGAGCAGCACCCTAAGTGGCGAGGAGCTCATTCTGCTCTTCCTCAGACTCCCTCTCAAAATCTTCAAGGGTGGTTTTAGCCCACTTCCTAGTTTTTAATGCCAGGGAGAGCGGGTCAGGTATAAACTCTAAAATCAGCTTGTCACCTTCAACCCTCATCAGAACCCTATCATCCTCGCTAATGCCCAGCTGCTCACATACACGCTTAGGTATGTAAATGGCCCCCTTCTTACCAACCTTGGATACCAAAACCTGACTCAAACATAGCACCAGAATAAAAATAAAACCTGAAAAATATAAACATTCTGGTAAAAGATAGTTGTATGCTAATACTTTCGAGAGAAGAAATCCATTATAGAATAACCTTATTCTCTGATCTCCGGCTTACTTCGGCTTTCTAATGCTTACTTAACTATCGCAAACATGCCCAAATTTATCTTCCATTAACCATTTTAGTCTCGGCGACCTTGTGACGTAATCTTTTCTTCTTTAAAAAATCGCCTGCCTAATTATGAGAGCATCTTTGTTTCAAGCAACGGCTTCAGACATCTTTTTATCAATATTCCTATCGAGGGGCATTTGATCTAGAAAATGAGAGCTTAAAGATGTTTAAACATTTAGTTTAGTATCTGCCTATAACTAGCTTAATGTTCCTTTCCCCAGATATCCTTCTTATCTCTCCAGCCGCTCCCCTCTTGGCTGATAGAATTACTAAAACCTTCCTTGACTCCTTAGAGTATCTCGCCTTAATTAGCTCAGCCTTCCTAAGCAGCCTCATTACTTCATCAACTGATTCAGCATAACCTTTAGCTTCACCAACTATTAGGGGGTTCTCGAGGAAAATGTTTATC
>JAOAJN010000022.1 GCA_026414165.1 Candidatus Methanomethylicaceae archaeon | reverse complement strand
AAGTGCTACATTGAGTGTGGGAAGACCGCATTTAGCAGCCAACAATTCTTCTACTAGAGGATATTTTGGTGGTGGATGGAATGGTAGCACTAATCTCAACACCATAGACCGTCTAGAATTTTCTAATGAAACATGTAATCAAATAAGTGCTACATTGAGTGTGGCAAAATATGGTCTAGCAGCCAACAATTCTTCCACTAGAGGATATTTTGGTGGCGGGAATACTAGTAGTGGTTTTACTAACATCATAGACCGTCTAGAATTTTCCAACGAAACATGTAATCAAATAAGTGCTACGTTGAGTGTGGGAAGACCGTATTTAGCAGCCAACAATTCTTCCACTAGAGGATATTTTGGTGGTGGAAGGACTGGTAGTAGCTACTTCAACACTATAAACACTATAGACCGTCTAGAATTTTCCAATGAAACATGTAATCAAATAAGTGCTACATTGAGTGTAGTAAGATACGGTTTAGCAGCCAATAATTCTTCTACTAGAGGATATTTTGGTGGTGGTGATTATAATAATTATCTTAGCACCATAGACCGTCTAGAATTTTCCAATGAAACATGTAATCAAATAAGTGCTACATTAAGTTCAACAAGAGTCTATTTAGCAGCCAATAATTCTTCTACTAGAGGATATTTTGGTGGTGGTGGTTATAATAATTATCTTAACACCATAGACCGTCTAGAGTTTTCTAATGAAACATGTAATCAAATAAGTGCTACATTGAGTATAGCAAGATGGGGTTTAGCAGCCAATAATTCTTCTACTAGAGGATATTTTGGTGGTGGATATACTGATAATAGTGGTTCTTTTAACATCATAGATCGTCTAGAGTTTTCTAATGAAACGTGTAATCAAATAAGTGCTACATTGAGTGTAGCAAGAGGTAGTTTAGCAGCCAACAATTCTTCTACTAGAGGATATTTTGGTGGTGGATGGTATCATGTTAATTATATCTTTTACAACACCATAGACCGTCTAGAATTTTCTAATGAAACACGCACTCAAATAAGTGCTACATTGAGTGTGGCAAAATATGGTCTAGAAGGCAATAATTCTTCTACTAGAGGATATTTTGGTGGTGGGAAAACCAGTAGTAGTTTTACTAACATCATAGACCGTCTAGAATTTTCTAATGAAACATGTACTCAAATAAGTGCTACATTAAGTGTGGGAAGACCGCATTTAGCAGCCAACAATTCTTCTACTAGAGGATATTTTGGTGGTGGAT
>JAOAJN010000021.1 GCA_026414165.1 Candidatus Methanomethylicaceae archaeon | reverse complement strand
GCCTTAGGTATCCTCACGAGATATGCCCTTCCCCCGAGATATAATTTAGCCCTTATGGTTTCTTCATTATGTTTTTCCACCTTTGCCTTCTTTCTGTTTTCTAAAAAGAACGGCAAGAAAATCAAGATCGCCATTAAAATCACAACGAGAAACATTGCGATCACCTCCGCTCTCATGTGACCCCCTCCGCAACACTAATTCGCTTTCAGGATTATTTCTCTGCGCGCGCGAATAACTTCATCGACCAGAGCCTCTAGCCTCTTTACCCTTTCTTCCAAGAACTTTCGCTCCTCTTCGAGCCTCCGCTTTTCCTCTTCATGCTTCCGCTTTTCCTCTTCCAAAATCCGCTTTTGCTCTTCGACTTTGCCCTCGAGCTCCTTGATCTTCTCTTCCTCCGAAAAGATCGTTAAAGCCGGCAGAGCCTTCTTATATTCCGTCAAAAGCCGGCTTACGACTTCTGGGCTCGAAGCAGCTTCTACATCGGGCAAAAAATAAACTTGAGAAATTCCGTGACGGTGACCCATGAATAATTCGGTGACGCTCTCTTGGACCCCCGATAACGAACACCACGATTTAAAATATTTTCGCAACGAATGAAGCCTTACAATGTGCCTCCTCCCTTTTTTTACTTTCTTTCCCGCCCTTCGCAAAAGGTTGAGCCATCTTTCCTCGGCAGCAGGCACAGAGATCGGCAAGCCCAAAGGGCGCTCTCTTACGAGTAAGAAGCTCTCACCTGTGATTTGTTCGCCTTTATTTTTGCGGTCTTCTAAATAGCTCTTTATCAGTGATTTTGCCTCCGGGGAAAAGAACGTCAAATACCCCTGCCGTGCCTTCGAGGCCCTTGGGCTCACCTTTACGAGGGGGCACTCATAATCAAAGTCCACATCCTTCAGCTGCAGCCGTATTAGTGCCCCCACTCTGAGACCCGAAGAGACGAGACACGCGACCATTATCTTATCCGTCAAATCACCGACCTTCATGATCTCGCGCAGCTCTTCCTTAGTTGGGATCCGCTCCTCTGTCGTTTTCCAGACTCCTGGCAGCTCCACCTTCCCCCAGGCAATATTGACCTCGTTTACTACCCCCCACCTCTTCACTGCAGAGACCAAGCTGTGTATCCGCTTGGGTGAGAGCGATTTTGAAACGCATTCATCGATGAACGCGTTGATCTTGTTTTCCCAATTAATTTCCGCATTCTTCGCCTCATCCGGCTCCATGCCCAACCACGCAAAGAACTTCCGCAAGTTGGCAACATACGTGTTCACGGAGGCGTTGCTTTGACTTTTCCTATAAACCCTCAAGACCAAAGTCCTTACGGATTCGTTTCTCTCGATAAAATCTCTGTCCGGCTTGAAGAGTTTGAGGTTCTGAATCAAATCTTCCATGATGAATTATCATCGCTCTCGACTTTTAAATTTTTCTCTTATAAGC
>JAOAJN010000020.1 GCA_026414165.1 Candidatus Methanomethylicaceae archaeon | reverse complement strand
GATGAAGAAGGAGCCCGAGTGGTCCGACGCCGCCGAGATCTACCAGCTCTACAGGGCTGGGATAACCACGAGGGACATGGCTGTGAGGTTCAACCGGTCCCAGAGCATGATAATGGTGAAGAAGAGGAGCGCGCAGGGCGAAGCAAAAAGGCGCCTCGGCGCGGTTTATGAACAAATGGTTCTTTTAAGGCTCAAGGACCAGGGATTTTTGGCTGAAAGGCTCGGAGGGGAGTCCGAGCCTGATATCCTGGCAGAGAAGGACGGCAAGAAGTACGTCATCGCCTGCAAGATCTACGAAGACGCGAAAGCCACCGTGACGATGCCGGTCTCGGAAATAAAGCCAGAGCTGTTCTACGCCAAGGCTCAAGGGGCTGAGCTGTTGGTGTACTTCTACAACATGGCATGGAATGCGGAAATTGTTAAAACGGTAAACGTGCAGGAGCCTCCCGAGAGGATAACCTTCAGCCGGCAGGAGCTCCTCGCTGCTCCCCTGGCGCTAAGTCGAACATGAACAGTGGTCAACCCCTCGCTTTTTTCCCCGTTCCCGTTCGTCCGCCCGTAGGCGAAGGCGGGTGGAGGGGAAGGAGCCGCGATCGGGAGCAGGACCGCAGAGAAGACGAGAGGGGAGGAAGGAAGAGCAAGGAATGGGAAGGCGAAAAGAAAAAGGGTGGGGAAGGGAGGGGGTTGACCAGGAAGTATTCCTATCAGGATTTGAAGATCGAAAGATATTCCTCCAATTCTCGTTTATCGTTTCCTGCTCTCTTTAAGAAAGTTGGGTCCTTTCCACCAAGTATGAAATTTACGATTAGTTTGTTCCTACCTTCTCTTTTTTGTAGAGCATCGATAGCCCAATCTTGAAAAACGCTCGGTCTTTGAATTAGAAGCTTCTCTTCTTTTTTAAATACTTCTAAAAGTTTAAGAAGTTCGTCTCTTACACCGTTACAAATTTCAATAGTTCTTTCTTTAATCTGATCGCTAGAGAGTGCCAGGAAGTCAACAATTATCTTATCATCGAGTGCATAAACCAATTTCGAAAGATCAAAAAAGAAAGCATCAAATATGCTAAAAGCTATAGTGTTCGCTCTCTGCTCAAAGACCTCCAAAGCGAAGAATGAAGATTTTATTTTATCAATGGGGTCGCTATCTTCATAAAAAAGTTTCAGGCTCTCATAGGATCGAAAGAGTGGCAAAAATAAATATTTATTACATATGATAAATGGAATGCTTGAAAGATCCTTTCTTATAATTTTTGAAATGCTCTCTATACCCAAAACGACACAAACTAGGCTCTCATTATAAAGAGATTCCATAGGCGAATACAAAAGTGCTTTATCAGTTGGTCTTATTTTGAGGCTCTGTCCCCTCCTCTTCGACCTCTCGATCTCTAAATATCCTTTTTGTTCGAGTCTTTCAAGCGCCTTTATGACAGTTACGAGGCTAACCTTATCAGGGATTTCGCTCCAAATCTCTCTTGCGCTAAATTCCTTTTTCTCAGATAATCTAATCAATAATAAAAGAGAAGCCTCAATCGGAGTTAGTGTTATGGGATCTTTTTCCATAAACCATCACCTAAATACTTGTGTTTAGTAGATTTATAGTTTACGATTCGAAAGGTTTATAAATAATAAGTTAAAAGTGTAAAGTGAGAATACACTAAAAGGAAGGGAGGAAAAATGGAAAACCGAATAGTCATGGTTCGGCTTCCAAAGGAAATTGTTGATAAGGTTGATCAAATAGCCCTTGCACGTGGATCAGATGATCGCTCTTCAGTACTTCGCTTTCTCATTATGAAAGGTCTTGGCGTGATGGGCTATCTTGATAGGGATAGCCTCAAAGCTTTAGAG
>JAOAJN010000001.1 GCA_026414165.1 Candidatus Methanomethylicaceae archaeon | reverse complement strand
TATCAACACCACGCTGAAGTATGTAGGAATGGTGCTTTCGAAAATCGTTACGAGTAGGGGAAACATATTGTCTGGGGCACAAACTGCAGGAGACGAAGGGGGGACCGAGATCCCAGCGGAAGATATTATGGAGGCAGGCAGGTGGTACGTGCAGTGGTACAACCTGTCCGCAAGGAGGAGTTTCAGCACGAAACTGGGGGAGAGCTACTGGCAGAGTCTGAGCATAACATTCTCGTGGGGAGCAGCCGCGAATGACCCAATATTTGGACCCTATACACAGGTCGGATTTAATGCCACGACTCGTGTGGTGGCGCTCGGATCGAAGATGTACATCAACTGGTACGTGAACGAGGATATAAGAGTCATAGTAAGGGAGTTGAGCATAGACTCCGGATGGAGGACAGGTTCAGGACATTTAGAGGCGAATGTTTCGCAGGGATCGGTTTATACGGTCACAGTACTTTACAGCAGATGGACTGGAGCACCCTATATGACTCTGAATATAGTTAATGCGGACTTTAGTAGTCTTCTTAGGGGATAAAAAAAAAGGAAACTATTTCCGAACACTGAATTCTAGAATAGTTCCATCAAGGCATACGATGCGAATCTTCTGAGTCTGGGCAGCGGGAGTCGAAGAATCTATGTATAAAGTGCCAACCTCATTAACGCCTAAGTTTAAAGTATTGGTAGTGCCAACGAAAAATGCCCACTCTGGAGGTGAAAGATCGCCCCATACAGTACCTATGGCGGCGGCGCTATCACGAGTGAACGAGACACCATCGACATATACGGCATTAATAGTGACCGCCCGCCCACCCGTATTCCTTATATATGCAGTGATCGAGCTGGCAGATGTTCCATTTACGGAGTAGGCATCGTAAGTCAATTGACTTTGTACATTAGTTGATGACTCTGTTCCAGTACCTACAAAACCCATAACGAATGTGTAAGTCACTACGGCTGCAGCGACAGCAATAACTATCAACAGTAGCGTTGCAATTATAGGGGAAACTCCTTTCCTACTTAAGGTCTTCATATAGGTCACTTACGTTTGTTTATAATAAAGCATTATATAAACATTACTTAAGGTTTTCAAAAGTTCATTCGAGAAGGGAGGCAAAGCTCTGGGCGTTTTATAAGGCTTAATGTCAAGTGGCTGTGCACTTCTATTAAATGTCATATGAAAAAGTATAATACTTCTGAAAATTAATACTGAATGAGGCAAATGATGGAGCAAGGAAGCCAGTTCAAATCCACTTACCCAATCGAAGAGCCTTATGTATATGTAGCAATCTTAGAGGATCCTGTAACCAAAGAAATCACGTACAAAGTTATAGAGCCTACCTTAACACCTGATGATAAATCTTTGTTAGAAAAGATAAAAAAGAGATTTCTGGACGAGCTCGACATCGATGTGTCTGAGCTCAGTAAGGAGAATATATATGACATCATAGAGGAGAGAGTAAGAAAAATAGTAAAGAATTACATTATGAAAGTCGATGAGGGGATGCTAAAAAAATTCTTGTATTACATAAAGAGAGACTTTCTTGGATTTGAGAAGATCGATCCTTTAATGAAGGACCACTTTATCGAGGATATCTCATGTGACGGCGTGGGATTGCCAATATACGTCTGGCACAGGGAATATGAATCAATCAAAACAAACCTTGCATATGATAAGGAGGAGGAGCTTAACAGGTTCGTTGTCAGACTGGCCTACCTCTGTGGGAAGCACATCTCTGTAGCAGACCCTATATTGGACGGGTCACTTCCAGATGGGAGCAGGGTCAACGCCACATACGGCTCTGAGATCTCAAGGAAGGGAACGACCTTCACCATTAGGAGGTTTAGGGCCGATCCCCTGACAATTACAGACCTTATACAGCTGGGTACGATCTCAGTAGATTTAGCTGCATATCTTTGGTACATTATAGAGAACAAGAGTTCGATACTCATAGCTGGCGAGATCGCTTCGGGAAAGACGACACTCTTAAACTGTACCTCCATGTTCATAAGACCTGACATGAAGATCGTCTCGATAGAGGAGACCCCTGAGCTGAACCTTCCCCACACGAACTGGATACCGATGGCTACAAGGACAGGATTCGGTAGGAAATCAAGTGATGTTACTCTATTTGAGCTTCTAAAGAACGCACTCAGGCAGAGACCAGATTACATCATTGTGGGGGAGGTACGAGGTGAGGAGGCATACACACTCTTCCAAGCATTGGCGACAGGGCATGGTGTCCAGGCGACCATTCACGCGGATACGCCAGAGAAAGTCGTAAGTAGGCTAGAGTCGGAGCCCATGAATGTGCCGAGACCATTGATAGGGTTACTTGACATAATAATGGTGCAGGGCAGGGTTAGTCTCAAAGATAAGCCTGCTAGGAGGACTTTAAACATAACGGAGATCAAGGAGTACAACAAGGAGAAGAATGAGGTTGTGCTCAACGAGGTCGCTAGATGGGATCCCGCTAGAGACCAGCAGATCAAAACAGGGGAGAGCATAGTTTTGAAACGTATAGCTGAGAGAAAGGGACTTTCATTAGAAGGCGTAATTTCAGAGATCAATAAAAGGAAGGTCGTGCTAAACTGGATGGTCAGAAAGGGAATGAGGAGGTACGCGGAAATCGGAACATTGCTCCGGGAGTATTATGCGGATAGTGAGAAAGTCTTCAAGCGAGCTTTGGTGGAGAGTTTATGAAGAAAAAGCGCCTCTCCACTCCTGACATATATACCCTTGCCTACAGGCTGTTCGGTAGATGGGCAGAACTAATTCAGACCTACTTTGAGGATCTTGAGAAGGAGATAAAGCGGGCCGGTATGAAGATCTCGTTGACGAGGTACATCAGCAGAATGCTATTCGCTGCATTTATAGCATTCTTAATTGGGTTTTTTGTTTCGCTACCAATCCTACTTATGAGGGCAATGCCCTTCTATGCTTTGACAATGAGTCTTGGAATAGGGTTACTGACCGGAGGCATAGCTTTTTGGATAATTTACACATTGCCGACAATCAGCGCGAGTAATAGGAAGGGCAGGATGGAAAAGGCACTCACATTTGTAGTAAATTACATGGCCATACTATCGGCGGCAGGCATAATCCCGGAGAGGATATTTAAGAGTTTATCGACATCAGACATAGATCCTGTGATAAGGGAGGAGATAGCTGAGGTTGTGAGAGGAACCGAGATCCTCGGCGAGGACTTCTATTCGGCTCTCCGAAGGAGGTCAGATGAGACTCCCTCGAAACAATTCTCCGAGCTCTTGAAGGGAGTGCTCATGGTCAGTAATGCCGGAGGGGATCTAAAGAGGTACCTCCGCATACAGGCGAAATACTTTATGAAGAGGAGGAGAGTGGTTTTGAAGAAAGGTTTGGAGCAACTCGGCGTCCTAGCAGAGGTCTACGTAACAGCAGGCATAGTGATGCCGATGGTTATAATTATTATGCTTTCCACAATGTCAATCATTGGAGGTGGAGGAATAAACGTAATTCTGTGGCTATATCTAACTACGTTCTTCATAATACCCATAGTATCCACAGCACTCATAATATTGATCGATTTAATGGTGCCTAAGGAGGAGTGAATATGCCTTATGTTAAGAAGAGGGAAAGGTACACATTATACATAGTCTCTTGTGCCGCAGGGATTTTAATCGGATTAGTAGGATATCTTGTAAGTGCGGTCAACCTCAGACTAGCGGACTATATAATTGTGATGGCTATAATGATCACATTATTTCCAATAGCAACCCTTGAGTACTTCGAGTTCAGGTGGAAGAAGGCTATAGAAGTGAGGATGCCCGATATACTTTACGACATTGCCGAAGGGCAACTGACGGGCATGAGTTTCATCAGAGCCCTCCAGACAACAGCAACAAGGGATTATGGTGTAGCCTCCCGAGAATTGAGGAGGGTTCTCGCACAGGTTAGATTGGGTATGAGTCTCGAAGAGGCCTTTCAAGCTTTTGCAAAGAGGGTCGACTCCGATATCGTAAAAAAAGTGAGCGTCGTGATATACGAGACGAACAGATTCGGAGGAGATGTCTCTAGGATCATCAGAAGTCTCGCGGACTATATTAAGAGCATAATACTACTTAACGAGGAGAGGAGAACGACTATGCGGATGTATATAGGAGTCACGTACATTGCATTCGGTGTTTTACTCTTTACAATTATGATACTTTTGAATCAGTTCTTCATGCCCATCATACAGCTCAGCGGAACAATAATCTTTACGGCGCAAGCATCATATGAGGAATACAGGCGGGTCTTCTTCTACATGACAATTATCCAAGCAATAACTTCTGGGCTAGTGGCAGGAAAGATGGGAGAGGGGACAATGTCAGCAGGGCTCAAGCATATAGTGATCATGCTATTTCTGACGCTACTAATGTTCACGATCGTGATAATTTAAACATTAAATGATGTGATATATTCGCAATATTATTCTGCTGGAGTGTTCAATCTCGACCTATTTATGATTTTGCAATGGTTGTCATTTTTGAGGAGATTATTGACTTAAGGGGCGTGATTATATCGGATATCGATGTTCCCTCCAATATGATTATCCCATAGAGTAGGGCTAGTTTTTTGGCACTCTCTAGAATGCTAGGGATGCAAACCAAGATTGTCTTTGTCGGAGAAGCATCTAGCATTTTTACAAATAGGTTCATTATTGCAGATTCGTTAATGGGCACCTTGGAAACTGCAATATCAATGGCGATAGTGTTACCAGTCTTATCAGTACCCAATATATCAAACGAATGTGAGATGCCAGACTTTCCTAAAATGGAGCCAGGAGAGTTTATTATGTATCCAGCGTCTCTCAACATGTTTACTATAGGTTTTATGGCGAGGTGTTGTCTTGAGAATTCCTCTAAGGCTGTCTTGTTTATTATGAGGCGCCCCACCGAAGAGATTACTAACCCATGTGCAGTAACTTCCTTTCCACATTCCCTGCAGAGGTAAGTTATCTTGGGGATGTCCATTTGTCGGTAGCATGTCAAGCATCTATACCAGACACCGACAGTCCTATAGTCTTTCCCATCTATGGATAGTTTAGACCCACAACTAGGACATACGAGTGTCCCTGAGGTATCCTTAAACTTTGAGATCGGTCCTATAACCCCATCTCTTATGTGTTCCAATAGAAGTTCTTTGTAAAGCTGTGTAGAGTTGCAAAATGGGCAGTGAAAATATACACGGATTTGTTCTGAGCCGCAGTAAGGACAACGCAATACTTGGTCGTGATACTCCTTTGTACCAAGGCCCAGAGAGACGATCTTGTTTATAAGTTCAAGAGACTCATAAGGAGAGATATTGCAGCATTTTATTATGTCGGCATATATATAACCATGACGAGGATCAAAGACTGGTAGTAGAACATCCTTAGCCTCTTTTACCAAATATTCAAATAAGGATACAAGCTTAGGATCACTTGCAATAACGGAATAGTAAGAGACTGCAGGGATGGGCGAACTCAAAGACTTCACCAATACAGATAGCTTATTAAATATTCTATTAAATACATAATAGACTTTTATAGATTCTTATATTTGCTTAACGGTTTTTAAAGATATCTAAAGATGCTTTATAAAAAGAAAGCTAATAGTCAATCCCATAATGAAATAGGGTTCTTTCCATGATATACCAAAATTGCCCAAGATTCCTATAGTGGTCTATCAGGATTTTTATGGAGTCAGTTTTTTAACTGAGTTGTTGGTGACGTTTTCTGTAGTGATTAGTAGCTTCATGAAAGTTCCATATTTGCTCCATAGGCACATTTAGGAATGGCTCAGGTCAATTCAAGTCTAATTGAGCCTTGCGTAGTCAGATGTCGGTATTAGAGCGGGCTCATTTCCTGTGAGGGCTTATTCTTGGAACTCCTTGGCGATCACCCGCTTCATCTGCCAATTGAGGAATGACTCGCAAAAGTCAACACTATTTGTTACTTCCTCCAAGCGCGACCAAAAATGAAAATAAAAAAGAAAAATGGAAAAGCAGATAATAAATAAAGAAGTATTAAAATTAGAAAAGTAGAAAAATATAAGAAAAGTAAAAATAGGGTTGGGACGATCTCTTTCCTCAAGAACCAGTTCCAGTCATTTGTATGACCTTCTTCGCGACCTTGATAATATGTAAAGAATAAGAGTGCTTCAGGCGGGAAAGTCAGAAGGCCTCCCTAGACCTGTGCGACAAAACTTCCTCGTAGAACGGTAGCATGCCTATCATGGTGGCGTCTATTATGTTCGAGAACTCAGATTACAAGTCAGGAGGTTCGGCGAGGTTCAGGGGGAACATATTAAGGATGAAGTGGCCCACCCGACCTAACTTCTTCAAGATCTTGCTCGTTATGTAGGTCCCGTTTATGTCCTGTTTGTCCATCCTCATGAGCAGCAAGCTGACATCGCTAGCCATTATTGCCATGAATGTGTCCTCGTTCAGACCGGGGCGAGTGTCGAATATAACATAGTCTACGCCTTACTCCTCATCGAGCTTCCTTGAGATGTGACTGAAGAATCCCCTCGCTGCACTCTTCCCTCATGATCTTGACGATCTCCTCGACGTCATGCTTGATCCTATGAAGTACAGCGCATCCCTCGGCAACTTCAGATGCCCAGTCAGGTCCAGCACCATGCCCCCAAACTTGCATCTTCCGTACACGTAGTCATTCACGGTGTTCCTCATGAGTTTCGCCGACCCATTGTATATCAAATGCAGTACTAGGGAGGTTATGTCCATTTCTATGGTCGCGACCCTTTTGCCCAGCACTACCAGGAGTATGGAAAGGTTCGCAGTAGTTGTGCTCTTTCCGGTCCCACCTCTATAAGAGTGGATCGTGAACGTGACGGTCACATAGGTTCGCCTCCTGGTCAATCAAAGAGGGCGTTCCTCCTCATCTCGGCTTTTGTCCTCTCGACCCTTTCTTGAAGTTCTTTAATTCTCTTTTTTACCATTTCCACCTTTTCTTCGAGTTTCGCTCCCTTAGGGACCGCTCTCTTACCCGTTTCGGACATTGTTAAACACCCAACACCCCATCGGCCTAGATCATTTATATTTCGTCGGCTACTTAACGTTTGCAATCGAGCGACGAAACGCGTTGAAAATGTGCAAATTTCCGCTTTTGGGTTTAAATGGCCCTCGCCGAGCTCTAAGGAATCATGCCAAACTCTCTAAGCACGTCCTTAATAGCCTCGACCTTATCGGGTGGGCATTGATTTGCTCTTTCATTCGGGCTTATCCTGTTTGGCGCTTTTCTTGGTTTAAGACCGCACATCTCTTTTACATGGGCGATCCAGCAGGTCTTTGGAGTAAATCCATACCATGGGATAAATATTAGATTTGCTCAAAATTTCATCCCTATTTTTAAACCATGCTAGTTAAGTGACTTGGTTTATTATTAGCCACATAGTGATTCAATATCCAAGATCCTGTGTGTTTCGTCACTTAATACTCTTTCATACCTCCTATCGTCTATCATCACATAGCCTAAGAACTCATATTTTTTCATTAAGATGGGTCCAAGTTCGAAGGCAGAACCGTCATAGGCAGAAACCTTCCTTCTATAACTCCCCGAAGATCTGAAAAATTAATTCGATTAAAAATATAAACCCTAAAAGAAATAAAAGAACATCTGCAATTGCCACAACAATCTGCCCCACCTGGATATAGTATAAAGGGGCGCCTTGTTGATAGAATGCCTCAAAAAGTGGTCTTGTTAAGTCTGTAAGGCTAGGCACTAGAGTTCCTGTAGTCTGCTCCAATAACTCGAGGAAAATTGCAGGAATTAACGCAATAAGGGCAGATTCTTTAAGGGGCATAATTGCTATCACCCGCTGTATTATTAAAAACGAAAAATATTTGCTCAGAAGCGAAACTTGTGTTCATTTTTAATGAATTAATAATATCTATATATTTTAAAATTAACCATTTGATCTTCTAATATATTATTGAGACGTTATATTTTAGCATTACGCATCTTAAGAGTAGTCTGGTATAGGACAACATAAAGAAATAAAGAAATAAATAACATAAAAAAGATCTTTAAAGAACGTCGGCAAGCTGCCAAAAGGACAATTATGTTGGAAAATTAAATAAATAATTAAAAGTAGGATGCGTTGAAAAAGTTGGAAAACGGGCGGACTAACAAAATAACGAAAAAGAGAGCGGAGAAATAAAATGATTAAATGATTTGGAAAATAAATATTCACATGGTCTTGCAGTAAAACCCCAGATTCGCCTTCTTGTAATCTTTGGTTAATCTATTTTTCCAGACTAAGGGAAGTACTTTTGCCTTTAATCATTGCTCTTTAACAGTCGCCACTACTCATCAAAGTCGATCTTCAGTAAACTCTCGAACTCCTTTAAATGTATATTGATTTTCTCACAATAATGCCTTATCTAAACTATTTATCTATCTATTAATATAGAATTGCTTAAGTCTGATGGTGAATTGCTTCTTTTGATAAAACTTAGAAAGGTTTGGTGGACCGGGTGGGACTTGAACCCACGACCCCCTGCGTGCAAGGCAGGTGATCTGCCACTAATCTACCGGCCCTCTTTGTGTAGAGGCACCAAGGAGATTTTTATCTTTTTTGTGCCACTAAAAATTGCCTGAGCGAAATCTTATGAAGGTTTGGATACCAATACTTCATCCTTATTCTCAGGATAAGACTCGAGGTATATTCTCTTGCTCTTAGAGTCCAGCATTGGTTTGCCCAGTCGCTCAAGGACCTCTACCACTTTACCAAGGATGGAGCCCGGAATTCCGACCAACATCTCATTCCTACCTAAGTCTGTTGAGGTTCTCGAGCCGTAGCAGCCAAGACCGATTTGTATCTCATTCTTAAGGTACGAGGAGACCGTTACGCCTGAGCAAAAACTTGCTTCTGTCTGAAGGTCCATCTTGAGATGGTTGCCCTCACTGTACGCCCATGTGTGGCATAGCCACATCGCCTGCTCCGGCAAGACCCTCAGTATTACTGTGTCTGGGTCGATCAGACCGCGTTCCAAGGGAGCTACAAGCACATATGCCACAGAGCCAGGCATCATCTTCGTGTTAGAGCCAAGACATCTGATCGCCGCCTCCGGCTTCTCAAACAATCCCAACGAATAGTGAACTTCTCCCTTAAGGACCCTCTCCTTGACAGGGGCTCCGAAGGACCCCGGTCCTGGACCGCATGCCATCTCTGTTGGAATTACTGCAAGAGCCTTGCCCCAAGTCGCCTCCATGACCGCCTGACAGAAACGGATCTTCTTTCCTGGTATTTGGAAGGCTTCGGGAACGGGCTCTCCAGGCTTAACGAACTTGACGGCGATAGGAGGTTTGTCAAGCCCTAACAAGTCTTTTAATTTTTTAGCGATTTCTACATAATTCATGGGCACATGCCTCATAGTTGGGTGATAATAACTTTTTAATAACTAGCATTTGAGGGATTTAATTTTTTCTAATTTAGGCAATAAAGCGTCCATGTAAAAATTTTGGAGGAGAAAGAAAGCATACTTTGATTTTATTTGCTTCGAGCAATTGATATAAGATCGGTAAGTAAAGCGTAGCCCGTGGCCCTCCTCCCAGCACCTGGACCAACCACAGTAACATCTCCCAAGCAGTCGGTTTTGAAGGTTATGGCATTTGTTACGCCCATGATATTTGCGAGTGGGTCGGAAGTTGGCAGGGAGGTCGGCAAGACTTCTGCGAGGATTTTGCCACCATTCATTTCTGCTCTCCCTATTAGCTTTATGCGCTCGCCCCTGCGCGCGGCATTTTGAATGTCTTGAGGTGTTATTGAGGATATCCCCCTCCGTTTCACGTCTCCTGGCTTTATATCCGCACCCAAGAGGGCATTTGCCAGAATAGCCACTTTTGCTGCAGCATCCATGCCCTCCACGTCCATGGTCGGATCGGCCTCCGCGTAGCCTAGCCTCTGCGCCTCCTTGAGGGCTGAAGCGTAGTCGGCGCCCTTCTCCATCTCGGTCAGGATGAAGTTTGTAGTACCATTCAGGATCCCCCTGATGGACTGAACTGAGCACCCCGAAAGCGGACCGTCGAAGAGGTTGAAGGCAGGGGTTCCGCTGAGAACAGTGCCCTTAAACCGAAGATGCACGCCCTTTTCTTTTGCGAGATCCATAAGCTCCCGGTAGTAGAGGGCTATCGGACCCTTGTTGGTTGTGACGACGTTCTTGCCCAAGGATAAAGCAGTCTTCACGTGTGTATAGCCAGGCTCGCCATCGACAATATTTGTCCAAGTAACCTCTATTATGGTATTTGCAGAGGATTCTTTTATTACCTCCAAAGCAGAGAGACCCTTCCTCTTTGCGGGAAGTGATTCCAAATTCCGCCCAGAGTCAGCCAGGCGTAAGGCCTCTGCTAAGTTAATGCCATTGTCATCAATTATAGATCCCAGCTTAAGGTCTGATATCGCAACCACTCGCCATTTTATTCCGTATGCCTTCTCAAGCAACGATCGTTTCTCGATCAGGAGATCAGCAAGACCCCTTCCAACAGTACCAAAACCCACAAAAACCAGATCAAAATGCACCTTAATCGCCTCTTTTGTAGTGTATTTAGGAATGTATACTCTAAGCGCATCCATTTATGATTTATCCAACACTTCAAAGAGAAAAGATCTAACAGTATCGATTGATAAATAGTATTAGGCATTATATGTTGTGGTTGAGCATTAGTCTCTGATTTTCCCGTCATATATGGTGATGGTCACATCATATATACCAAGCTTTTTGGGATCGAAGGGGAGGGCTCAGCGATTCTCTTCTCGGTCGGCAAACCAGTTGTGTTTGTGCCAATTGGGATTCTAACAGGGTTTCTGGGAGGGGGAGCATTCTAGGAGCATGGGTTTTAGCTCAATCATAGGAAGGGTGGCGATCCTTGTTGTCGATCTATGGACTTTACTAGCGATCAGCCTACCTCTACCAAGTGTGAGGGCAAAAAGTTTGTGAACTTTTCCTATTCGGTGTATCTTATGCCTTTGTAGTGTAAGGAGGGGGCGCCGATGCTTGTTAGTGCGTCATCGTTAGTAGCTTTAGAGGGAGGGCGATTCATTGGCGGACTTACCGATAGCAATCATTTTGTTTGGGATTGTCCCTTATAGTGTTCGTCGTTTTTATAAAGCCATTAAAGAGAGGAGAAAAAGAAAAGAAGTAATTTTTAGAAGGTGGATGCTTGAGCGGTTGAGAGCGGTCTTCTGATTATCGGACTGTATTATGTGTTAAATGCTGTAATGGTGCTATAGATAAGGGTTTAATAGAAATGCCCACCATTATAAATTGGAAATTGAAAATGGCGAAGAGGATATCGGTCATAGATGTTGATCTTTGTGTTGGTTGTCAGTCCTGCATGTTTGCATGTAACAGGCGCTTCGCTGAGGCAGGGCTTGCGAGGACCGCGATTTTCGTCCAGTCCACTGGCGGGTTTGAGCACGGATTCGCTGTGAAGGTCTGCAGGGCATGTAAAGAGCCCCCCTGTGTGAAGGTCTGCCCAACTGGAGCTCTGATGAAGAGGGAAGGAGGAGGAGTGCGACTCGACTACAGGAAGTGCATATCTTGTGGAAACTGTGTGGTGGGCTGCACCATAGGCGCGATATTCTGGGATGAGGTACTGGACAAACCGACGGTCTGCACTTACTGCGGGTACTGCGTCTCATACTGCCCATATGGGGTGATAAAACTGGAGGAGGTCGAAGGAGTGTGACGGAGGCTTCGGCGCTGTCAAAGGTACTGTACATAGATCTTACTAATAGGAGGTACTGGATAAAGGAGAGAGGGGATATCTTCAAGGAGTGTCTCGGAGGAACTGGAGTTGCAATAAGGTTATTGCAGGAAGAGTGTAAGGCTGGGACAGACCCACTCGCGCCTGAGAATCCCATAATATTTTGCGCAGGGTATCTAAATGGAGTGTTTCCATTAGCATCCAAGACCGTGGCTATGTTCAAGTCCCCCCTCACCAAGAACTTGGGTGAGAGTCATGCAGGCGGCAGGTGCGGTGTCGCGATGAGGATGGCGGGGCTCGGGGGAATTGTGATAAGGGGCAAGAGTGAGAGCCCAGTCTATTTGGTGGTGAACGAGTATGGGGTAAGATTCAAGGACGCCTCGGCTCTCTGGGGGATGAGCAGCAGCTCCACCGTTGGTAGGATTATAAGGGAAAGGGAGACGGGTGCGGGCGTAAGGGCGATAATGAGGATAGGTAGGGCAGGAGAAAATTTGGTCTCCTATGCAGGGGTGATCACAGAAACCTTCAGACACTTCGGCAGGCTCGGTCTAGGGGCAGTCTTCGGATCTAAAAAACTGAAGGCAATTGTTATCTCGGGGAGGGGCAGCCTAATACTGAAGGACGCAAGGGGCTACAGAGTGTTGTACGACGAACTTTATCGGAACTTTACCAAGACAACACTGATGAAGAAGTACCATGAGCTCGGGACCCCCATGAACGTTATACCGCTGAACGTGGCAAAGTCGCTTCCCTCGAGAAACCTGCAGAGGGCGACATTTGAGGGCGCGGAAGCCCTCTCGGGGGAGGCTATGTCGGAGAGGTTCTTGGGCAGGAGGGCGGCATGCGCACACTGTCCTGTGAGCTGTATCCACATCGCGGCGCTGAGGGTTCCATATGAGAGTGAGCCGCACTTCTACAAGACGAAGATGATATCATATGACTACGAGCCTATATACGCACTGGGTTCCATGCTGGAGATAAGGAGTCCCGAGGGATTCCTCCAGCTAATGGACAGGGTCGAGGAGTTGGGTTTGGATGCCATTAGCACGGGAGTGGTTCTTGCTTGGGCGACCGAATGCATGGAGAGAGGGATCGTTGGGCCGGAGGAGACGGGAGGACTGGTCTTGAAGTGGGGGGACTACAGGACGTACATAGAGGCTGCGGAGAGGATAGCAGGGTTGAAAGGGGGGTTCTACGAGGCTCTGGGAAAGGGCTTGGATTACGCATCTTCCATGTATGGAGGAGAGGAGTTTGCGCTTGCCTTCGGAGGGAACGAGATGCCAGGGTACCATTGTGGCCTCGCCACACATCTTGGATTTCTTGTTGGGGCAAGGCACAGCCATCTAGACAACGCAGGCTACGCTATAGATCAGAAATTGAATGCTGAAGGGAGGAAGGCTGAGCCCACAGAGATAGCCAAGATGATATTTGAAGAGGAGTGCTGGCGTCAGGTCCTCTCCAGCCTAGTGGTCTGCTTCTTCGCCAGGGGGGTCTACACACCAGAAGTGGTGAGCAAGTGTCTCTCAGTGATTGGAATAAACTTTACTCCAGCGGACCTGAAGGGGCTCGGGGAAAGCATTCTGAGGGACAAGTACGAGTTCAAGTTTAGAGAGGGGTTCTCCTTCGACAAACTCAGAATTCCTAAAAGGGTGACAGAGATCCCCACGCCACAGGGACCTGTAACCGAGAAGGATCTGAGAGAAGGGATAAAAAGTTTTGAGGGGCTATTAAAAGGTCTCAAGAGTATAGAAAATCGGTGATCGGTATTCGAACTATTACCAGTTTTACAACGAAATTCCGAATTCACAACTCAAAAACAGAACAGTTTGAAATAGTTGTTTGAACAATTTGTTCATAGAGGGTACGAATTGAAGGAAATAATATTCTTTTTCGAGATGCACCAGCCGAGGAGAATTAAGCGGAACTTTGGGAGGAAGTACCCCTATCAGGGAGGGGTTGAAGACATATACTTTGATGACGACCTTAACAGGGAGATCTTGAATAGAGTAGCCAGGCATTGCTACATACCCGGGCTGGAGAATCTATTAAAGTCTGCAGAGGAGGACGGGTTCAAGTGCGCCTTAGGGGTCTCTGGAGTATTTCTTGAACAATGCAGCTGGTGGGAGCCGAGGATTATAGAGCTGATAAAGGAACTTGTCAACTCGGGGGCATGCGAACTCGTGGGAGAGACTTATTATCATTCGCTGGCATGTATGATAAATGTTGAGGAGTTCAAAGAGCAGGTCGGTGCTCACAGGAGAGTTATAAAGGAACTCTTTGGCGTGGAACCCTCTGCTGCAGAGAATACAGAGTTCATCTATAACAATGGTATTGCCAAAGTTTTTGAGGATATGGGTTTCAAAGTTGTGCTCACCGAGGGTGCGGACAGAGTGCTGGGGCAGAGGTCTCCCAACTACATGTACAGAGCAAAGGAAACCCAGCTCTTAATATTAATGAGAAACTACATGCTCTCGGATGACATAGGTTTCAGGTTCACTTGTAGAGATTGGAATGAGTGGCCTTTAACTGCAGAGAAGTATGCCGAATGGCTCTTCAGGAGCCCTGGAGATCTTATTTTAATAGCCATGGACTTTGAGACTTTCGGGGAGCACCACTGGCCAGATAGCGGAATCCATGATTTTATAAGGGCACTTCCGAAGGAGGTCAAGAAGTATGGGGATATGGAGTTCTCTACACCTTCGGAGGCAGCCTCCAGGCTCCAGCCAAAAGACGAGATAGACATCCCAGAGACGATATCTTGGGCAGACCTTGAGCGCGATTTATCGGCCTGGCTTGGGAACGATATGCAGAGGCACTGCTTCGATGTAGTAAAGTACCTCGAGCCCATGGCAAAGAGCGCGGGCGGAAGGTACCTCAGGGCTTGGAGGTATTTCACCACTAGCGATTATTACCATTACATGAGTACAAAGGGCGGCGGGGCGGGCGCAGTCCACTCTTATTTCAGCCATTTCAATAGTCCCATTGAGGCGTTCTTAAGTCTTACGTGGGTTCTAGCGGACTTCAGGTACAGGTTGTACGAAGCGATGGGCGATAAGGCGGCATACTACAGGATGCTATTTGGAGATCTCCCAGAGACTCATGCCTTCCACTTTTACTCTGGATTTGCTGAGCCGCTTGGCGTGAGTGTTAAGAACTTGACGGAGTTGCGCGAGGTACTAGGTAGGATAGACGAGAGGTCCCTAAAATTCCACATCGCAAGGGGAGACCTGAGCAGGTGGGTGGACGAAGTCCTAGGGTGCAGAGCTTTAGCGCAGGAACTTCTGATGGTAAAGCGCCTACCCGAGGGCTGGAAGGAGAGCGTTATTAAGGCTGTTGAAGGTGCCATCAGTGCGGCAAAAACTGGGCTCTTCGGCGGTGAGAGGCATGAGGTTGGAAAAATTTAGTGAGTTTGCAAGGATACTGGATCCGAGGAAGAAATTTTCTGAGGTGTCTCAAGAGATAGAGGTCAGAGTGGATCCCCTGACAGGCGGGGTTTCAAGGGTAAACTTGGCGAGGGGGCTGAGGCCGAAACAGGAGATCAAGGTTGAGGCTCCGATTCAGCCAGATTGCCCTTTTTGCCCACAGAACATAGACAGGGAAACGCCGAAGTTTCCTGAGGACTTTGTAAGGGAAGGTAGGATAAAGAGGGGAAGAGCCACCATCTTTCCGAACCTATATCCATTAGCGGATCTCCACGGCGTGTGTGTTTTTACGGATGCACACAAGCTAGAGCTTGATAAGTTCTCTAAGGAGGAGCTCATGGACGGATTTAAAGCCTCCGTGGATTTCTTCAGAATGGGTGCGGAGATGGGGGCGATTTTCCATTTTTTGGGATGGAACCACTTGCCGAACGCTGGAGCGTCCATACTTCACCCACACTTTCAGCTGATAGCCTCCAAGATGGGTTTGAGGGCGGAAAGGGAGCTCTTTGAGGCCTGCGAGAGGTACTGGAGAAGGAATGAGAGGAGCTACTGGTCGGACTTGGAAGAAGAAAGGTATTCCGAAAGGTATGTAGGGGAGAATGACGGCATTATGTGGGTTGCACCATGGGCACCTTTGGGGGCTTATGAAGTTTTAGGCTTCAGTACTCAAGGAGTGAGCTCGCTGACAGAATTTGGCGAGAAGGGCATAGAGGCGTTCTCGGAGGGAATAGTGAGGATACTTAGAGGGCTTTGGAACCTCGGGGTGAGGGCAGTTAACATGGCAGTCTACTCTTTCCCGGATAGGAGGGAGTGGTTTAGCCTGCATGCCAGGATAATGGCGAGACCGAGCGGTTCCACAACTGATAGGGCATTTTTGGAGATCTATGGATCCGAGGTAGGACTAACTGCACCGCCAGAGGCATATGCAAAAATACTCAGGAGTTATTTCAAGGTTTGATCTTTACAAAGTATGTAAATTCTACCAGGCTAATGGGCTTTGGTAGCCAAAAACATCTCTAAAGGCACCGATTGTTTTTATCTCGCCTTCATTGAGTATGGCTACCCTTTGTGCCAACCTTTCTACTTGGAACATATTGTGCGTTGTCATTATTATGGTGGTTTTGTTTTCCCTATTAAGACGCGAGAGGACCCCCTCAACTATGGAGACGTTCTTAGGATCCAGATTAGCGGTAGGCTCATCTAATAGTAGAAAACTCGGTTCTGTCACTAGTGCTTGAGCCAGAGCGACTCTTTGTGCCTCGCCGCCAGAAAGTGTTAAGGCGTTCTTCTGCTCAAAGCCAAGTAACTCTACATCTTCAAGCATACGCATCACCCTCTGTTCGATATCAACCTTAGTAAGAGCGCCTCTGATCTTCAGAGGATATGCCACATTGTCGTAGACGCTCATGTCGAATAGTAAGGTCTGTTGGAATACCATGCCTATTTTCCTGCGGAGAGCGACCCTATCCTTAGAGTAGTCCACCTCTTCACCATCAAAAAAGACTTTGCCGCTGGTGGGATCCTCGAGGAGGTCGAGTATCCTGAGGAGCGTGGTCTTGCCAGACCCGTTGGGACCCACAATTACAAAAAACTCGCCCTCGCGAACATTAAAGGTTACGTTTTTCAGAACGAGTCTTCCAGAATATTCCTTGGATAAATTAATCACTTCTAAGGCGATCATGTTTGGGCTACCTCCTCGAACCCTTTAATTGAAGAATGGTCAATGCAAGATTTATCACAAATGCTATAGACAGGAGTATGGCACCGAGCGTGAGAGCCATATTAAAGTTACCGAGCTCGGTCTCTACGACTATGGCAGTCGTCAGTGTTCGGGTGAGCCACCTAATATTTCCGCCGCTGATCATTATGCCGCCAACCTCAGATATTGCTGCGCCGAATGCGACTATTATTGATGTTAGGACGCCCACGCGGGCCTCTCTCAGAACCAGCCAAGCTGCCTGGTTCTCGGTGGCACCGAGTGATAGAGCCTTCTCTTTTATGGACTTCTCGACCGATCCTACTGCCGACATAGTCACGCCGATTATTATCGGTATGACCATGATCAGTTGAGTTATTACCATGGCAGCGGGCGTATAGAGGAGACCTAGCCAGCCGAGGGGACCCGAAGTGGTTAGGAGAAGGTAAACGACCAGCCCGACGGCAACTGGCGGAAGGCCCATGAATGTGTTCACTATACTCTTAAGCATTATGTCCACTAAGCGCATCATCGTCTTTTTCCCTTTGAACTGCCTAAACCCCAAATATGTTCCAACAGGAATGCCTATCAATGCGCCCATTAACACAGCAGTACCAGATACCCTGAGAGATAGAAGTGTGATATTTATAATCTCTTGGAGAAACAAGTCCTCAGCCATTAAAAATCACGCCCAAAAATTAAGATCACCAACTGAAAGGTGTTTGAGATGATTCCTTGATAATAAAATTGCATTAGGACAATGGTTTCTGAGCATCATACCAAGCGATCTCCTCCTCTTGGTCTAGAAAGCCAAGCTCATGGGCTCTCGTATAGTTACGGGCGATGGGTGTGAATAGAGCTTCGCCTTCTTTCTTGAAGTCCGCTATGAGTTTTTGACCTTCCTCTGAGATAATCCACTTAGCCAAGGCTATGGCACCATCAAAGTTTCTTTGTGGGTACTTTTCCGGATTCGTCAGTATTATTGCATAGGGGTTTAAAAGAGCGAGATCTCCTTGGACGAGGGCTCTCAAGTTTGGAAGTTGACTTTTGAAGGAGATCCAGGTAGCCCTGTCCGTGATTGTGTAGGCCCTCTTCTCGTTTGCCATACGCATGACTGCACCCATGCCACCGCCCGCTTCCAGATACCACCTGTGGGTGGCGCTTGACGGTAACGTTCCGAGGCGCGCCCATATGCTTAGCTCAACCATATGTGTGCCAGACCTGTCTGCACGTGAGATAAACAGAGTAAAAGTATTGCCTTTATTGCCCTCCTCTGCGATCCTTCGGAGTGCTTCTGTGGCATTGGTTAGTCCGCTTATATTGGCAGGGTCCTCTAAGGGTCCGATTATAATGAAGTCGTTGTACATTACGCCCACCCTATGGACGCCATAACTGCTGTTGATAAAATCAAGCTCTAGCTGCCTTGAGTGGACTAGGACGAGATCGACATCCCCTCTCTTGGCAGCCTCTATCGCCTGACCTGTTCCTACTGAAACGATATGAACGCTGATACTGTATTCAGACTTGAATTTTGGGATCAAATAATCCAGAAGCCCCGAATCATAAGTGCTCGTGGTTGTTGCGAGGACAACCATCGACCTTCCAGATACCATGTACTGTTCGTAAGCAAGCAGACCTATGATGATAAGTGCTGCCAAGATTGCAATGGATAGTGTTTTCGAAGTTCTCCACATTGGTAGAGCACCAATACCCGTTATGTATGGTTGTATACATCGTTATCGATATGTATTTAAAAACATAACGGTCAATATTCAATCGTATGCCCGCCCAAGAGACAACAAAGCCCACCGCAAAGATCTGGCTCGAATACAAAGGGGAGCCAATATTGGGCTATGGCGGTGCCAGGATTCTTGAGGCCATAAAAGAAGAGAGATCGATCTCGAAGGCAGCCAGAAAGCTTGGCATGTCATACCGTTATGTATGGAACTATCTAATGAAGATGAGAAATGCTGTGGGCGAACCCGTGGTGGAGACCTTTAAAGGAGGAAGGAGTGGAGGAGGCGGGGCGAAGCTCACCCCACTTGGGGATTACCTGCTCAAGGAGTATCGAAGGGTCGAGAATTATGTGGGAGAGGTTCTGGGTGATGAGGAATATTGGGAGGCGGTTGGTTTGAAGATTAGTGCCAGAAACAGGCTAAAGGGCGTTGTCAAAAGTGTGGAGAGAGGAGATGTAGTTACTAAGATAAGGCTTGAGATAGATGTGCCAACGACTATAACTGCGCTGATATCCACCGAGGCTGTCGATGATCTTAACATAAAGATCGATGACAGGGTCGAGGCTGTAATCAAAGCCACTGAGGTCATGATAGCCAAGGAGAGATAGAAAGCAGATTCGAAGCTCAAATATTAAAATCAAGACCAAATACAGAGACGACGGATCCCAGCAGCGGGGCCTCCTCTCCCAGCGGGGACGGCACGATCTTAGGGGGCGTGTTGAAGGAGAAACGCTCCACGTAGGACTGGAGCGGCGAGACTACGAAATCCACGTTCTTAATAGCCACGCCGCCGCCAACCGATATCAAGCTAGGGTCGTAGAGGTTGACCAAGTTAGCCATGGCTATAGCGTTGAGTCTCGTGGCTTCTCTGACTACGGAGAGGGCGAAGTTGTCGCCTTTCCGTGCATATTCAAACACTTCCCTTGCCTCAACCTTGGCACGTAACGACCTCTCGAGAAAGGGGGTACGTCCCACAAAGCTTTGGGCTAGGAGTCTAGAAAGGCGGGGCAAGCCACTCCCTGACGTGTAAGCCTCCCAGTGACCCCGACCACCGCAGTCACACTCTATTGCACCACCCGCGTCTATGATCATATGACCCATCTCGTGGGCATTGCCCTCCTTTCCTATAAGCAGGTGACCATCAACAACTATGCCTCCCCCGATGCCTGTGCCTATTCCAACGTAGACGATATTATCGTGACCTCTACCAGCCCCCAGCCTCAACTCTGCCAAGGCGGCGGCAACACCGTCGTTAAGAAATGTTAGTGGCTTTTTGAGGCTCTCATGAAGCGGTTCTACGGAGAGAGACCTTATGGATGTATGGGGCGAAAATATGATTGTGGACCTTTTAATATCGAGCTTGCCTGCAGCCGCTATTCCAATCCCCTTGATCTCCTTTAGGGAATCCCCGGAGACCTCAATTATGAGGGTTTCAAGCTGGTTGAGGATTGAAGCATTGTCAGCTAGAGGATCGACGGGGGCGGTTATTTTTTTCAGGATGACCCCATCTTCGGTTCCGAGGGCAACCCTAATCCAAGTTCCGCCCATGTCAATGCCCACAGAGCGCTTCATAGGATCACACCCTCGGCTTCCATGATCCAATTTGATACTCTCCAAGTATCCTTTCATAAAGCTTGATAGTCTCCTCAGCAGCCCTGTCCCATGTGAATGCGCCCAAGTTCCTACGGGCGTTTTCAGAAAGCTTTCTACAGAGCCCTGGGTCGTCCACCAGAAGGTTAATGGCTTCCGCCAAAGCACCGGAAGATCCAGGAGTGAATTTTATACCGTTGTGACCGTGCTGGACGATCTCGTCGAGACCTCCTACAGCAGATACGATTACAGGTACGCCCAAACCCATTGCTTCTAGTGCAACTATTCCAAACGGCTCGTATAGGCTCGGAAAGATTGCGACTGTTGCTAACCTGTATAATGCATGGAGCACATCATCGGGTACGTGCCCCAAAAAGTAGACCTTATCGGAGATTCCGAGTCTGCTGCTCAATTCAACCAAATAAGGCTTCATGGAGCCGTCGCCCACGAATATAAACTTCAGGTCGCTCCTCCCGAGTTTGCTGGCGGCCTCCAACAGAAGGTGTGGGCCTTTCTCGTAGACGAGACGCCCTACATAGAGAACGATCTTCTCGTCGTCCCTTGCGTACTCCCTTCGGTTAATGGGAGCGGGTTTTGGGAATGAGTTTGGTGCGTACCCATTTGGGATCTGGACGATCTTATCAAGAGGGCAGCCAAGGAACTTTGAGACCTCCCCCACCATGTACCTGCTGCAACAGATCACGCGCCATGCCTCATAGGAGAGGAACCACTCTATCTCGTGGATGTGGCGCTCATGTTCATTTTTTAGGTTGCCGCCCCTCCTGCCTAATTCTGTGGAGTGGATGGTGGCTACGAGTGGCTTCCTCGTCAGATTTTTCAGCGCTATGCCCGATGTTGCAGTGAGCCAGTCATGAACATGTATGAGATCGAAGCCCCTGAGTTTTAAGGCACGATCTAACATTAGGAGGTTCAACCCATGGATCCATGATGTGAAGTCGGGATACCTTAGGGAATAAGGATTGATCCGAATTACTTTGACGCCTTCGATTACTTCTTCGGAGAGGGACGATCCGTCCGTGAACGTCAGGACTTGTATCTCTACACCCTTTGATGAGAGGGCCTTCGAGAGGTAAAAGACGTGCCTCCCGAGTCCGCCGACTACGTGGGGAGGGTACTCCCAGCTTAACATCATTACTCTAAGTGTCAGTTTAGGATCCCCCTGTAAGTTTTTAGAATTGTTTCAGGATCATTCCCCAAAACGATCCTCCCTCGATCTACCCCATATTCGCTGACTAGGAGATCCCTCATCTGATGGTCTCTCACAAATACTCTTTCAGCCCTCTGGAAGCAGTATCGTTCCAAATCGAATATGCCCAAACTTAGGACGGATTTCAGAGAATGGCTTCTTGTGATCTCGGTGGTGTAGACGGAGATGAAGAGGGGGCACCCAATGTATGAGGATAAATAGATTGAGGCTATTGAACTGATCCAATCGTGAGAATGAATTAATGATGCCCCTCCATTTTCGTGTAACGCATTGGCAGCGCCCCGCAGTAAGTCCAGATTCAACAAATGGGCATAAGTCAAGATGTGGGGGTGCGTGCGGACCGAAGACCCAACCTTGTAGATCTTAATTCCCTGAGATTCGAATACACCATCAGTATCTCCCCTTACCACCAAGACTGTCGTGTATTGGGATGCGATATTTGGTATAATCTCAGAGAGGTATTTTGAGAGGGCACCTACCACAAAGGGAGGGTACTCCCATGTGATATGAAGGATTGGTCGCATCATCGGATCCTCAGGTGTAAACACTTCTTACTACAGAGATCCCCAGGCTGCTAAGGTAGTACGTTCCGTCACGCTCAACTACATACCCGTGTGAAAGGAGTTCTCTGAGGGCCTCCCTCAGCTCTTCGTTGTGAAGGTTTGAGAATGACCTAAGGTCGTCAATCCTTTTTGCGGAGTCTGTATTGACAGCCGAGATATTGTGCATGGTGAGGAGGAGACGCATTGATGGTGTGAGTTCGTAAATATCCCGCAAGGAAATCCCCCAATGATTATTTACTGCCTGCAGAAATAACTCTTTCTAATGTTCGGAGGTAGATGCGCAGTGCAGCACTTGCCAGATATAGAGGTGGGGGTTGAGGAGGATCAGGACTGGGATTTCGCGAGAAACAAGCAAGTCTTATTGAAGGCGAGTATGGGAGAGTGGTCGTCTTCGGTCTTCTCGGTAGAGGTTCTTCTTAATAATGAGAGGTTCTTTGGTCCCAACAGGGATTATCCATACCAAGGACTGCTGGTCTCTAAGGAAGGAAGTTTATACAAGCTTTTGGACGGGATTATGTTTTCCATAGAGGGGAGTGCTGAGAAGGTCTGCGTTGGACCCTACAGAGCAAAGTACGTTTACACCGACTTGGAGGCAGAGCTGAGTTTCGGAAATGAATCGTTCCAAGTTAAATTGAATAGGAATGTTATGAGGGTTCTTCCATTTTTTGATGTGAGGGGCATAGACGGCAAAGAGGTTTCTGGCGTTCAAATCATCCCACAAGGGAAGTGGTTGATGATCTTTTGGAATGATTTGAAAGCCAAGGTTGGACCATTCGAAAAGATCGAATTTGTCGATTATTTTACAGAGTGGGTCTACAAGCTGGGCAGCGGTTTTAGACATAGGGACCAAGAAGGGTACATAAGGTTCGTTAGAGAGAGTAGGAGAATTTATGCTCCCGCAGTTTGCACATTAGAAGGTAGAGAAATGAAGGTAATTGTCGAGGGATTAAACAATGATGTGCTTGTGAAGGACCCTTCTTGGATAAGCAGAGTCTATTTCTTGGAGCCGAGGCTACGCGATATAATGATCCTAAGGCTATCCACCTTGAGGTGCTTTGGTTTATATACGCAAGGAGTATGGTTCCCCGAGGCGGGCTGCTGGTGGTTCAGATTTCCTTGGATTAGGGACGCACTTGAAGGAATCATAAACAACTTCCAAATTTACACAAAAGTCTTCGATTGGGGGGACAGGATCAGGGCATTTGCAGCAACACTGATGAAGATACTTGAGGAGGCAGGAACTCTACCCAATATTGTGGACGGCAAAGATCACTCTGCGGATGCTCCGCCCCTTCTGCTATACTTGTGCGCTATTTTGGGCGGAGACTTTAGGGAGAAGGCTTCTTCTTTGGCTGGGAAACTCTTGGATGATATGGAAGCGAGGGATTTGGTTTGGGGAGGACCCCCAGTTTTAAGAAGGGGGCTCGTTGCGTGTGCCCCACACCAGTCTTGGACAGACTCGATAGTAAACGGAAGACCTTGTAGGTTGCCATGTGAGTGGAGTAACGAAGAGTACGCTCTACCTAAATACTGCCTGCCAGAGGTTAACGGGTATTGGATAAGAGCCCTAAGATATCTCTGCGGTTCAACAAATGAGGAGAGATCAGAATCGTATAGCAGACTTGTGGATAGGCTCAAGGAGATGGAGAAGGCGTTTATACAGAATTTCTGGAATGGAAGGTTTGTTTCAGACATTGTGGACTGTGAAGGTAATAGAAGGTTGGAGGAGTTGACATCGATGGGTATGGTCGGCATGGTCACGGCGCTACATCTCTTTGGCAGAGATGAGGTTAATATAGGATACCAGCATTTCAAGAAGTTATTAGTATTTAGGACGCTCAGGGTAATTGGCAATGTCACACTCCCTTTTGGTGTTGCGATTTCCAAGAGGTTAGAACCGTACTTTGGGGATGAAGAGTACCACAGGGCCACCATCTGGCCAAGAGACACGCCTTATCTCATAAAGCTCTTGGAACATATGGGACTTGAGATAGAGGTCAGAGGGGTGTTGCTGAACAATCTTGATCATATGCTCTCCGAGGGAGCTCTACTTTACTCAAACGAATTGTTCGGTCATCCCGTTGGTAAGAATCCGAACCCCTCCAAAGGGAGCATGAATCCAGTTCCCTTAAAGAACCCAGCCCAGTATTGGAGCCACTGGTGTGATCCCTACATTAATAGGTTCATAAGAGTGGTTTAAGCACTTTAGATGAGGATGTCATGAAATTCGATTGGTGCCTCGATGAATTAATAGGGGTGTTCGCTTTTGCCCTCAGCCACCCTTGTGTAGATCTCCATTATCCTCTTGGATATTATGTCCCAAGTGAACTCGGAGAGGACTCTAGCCCGGGCGTTCTCGCCTAGCTTTCGCATGTGGTTCTCATCCCCGAGTATCATGTTTATCCCCATAGCTATGTCCTGCGGATCGTATGGATTGATGTGGTATCCGCACTGGTTTGGTCCTCCTGAGACTACTATCTCCCTCATGCCGCTGATGCCCCTAGCACCCACTACGATAGGCTTATTCAAGGACATTGCTTCGAGCGCAACAATTCCAAAAGGCTCGTAAAGGCTCGGGAAGACCGCTAGGTCGCAGGCGGCGTAGTGGGCAATACGCTCCTCCTCGGGCAACATGTTGAAGTTGAATATTACGTTGTTCTGTATCCCGAGGGATGTGGCGAGTCTAACGAGCTCGCCCTCCATCTCACCCTTTCCGACAACGACGAGTTTTGTCTTCGGAAACTTGGACAGCACATGCGGCATGGCCATGAGTAGGCGGTCGGCGCCTTTTACGCCTGTGAGTCTGCCTATGAAGAAGATCATTCGTTCGTCAGGGGCGATCTTGTAGCGAGACCTGATCGCCTGCCGCTTCTCCTGCGGGACTTTCTCCAAGGAGTATTTGTTGGGGTCCACACCGTTCCATACGACCTCGATCTTGTCCGAAGGGAAACCGTAGGAGATCAATTCATCTTTCATGGCATAGGATACAGTAATGATCTTGTCGGCAAAGTCGGCGGTCTTGCGTTCTAGGTCGTTTATTAGCTTAGAACCATCGCCGAGGCTCCTGCCCTTCTCGGTGGAGTGGAGGTGAAAGACCATGGGAATTTTTAGAGACTTCTTCAGAGTTATGCCAGCCATTGAGGAGAGCCAATCGTGAACCGAGAGGATTTCGAAGTTCCGCTTCTCGTTGGGAACCAAGTCATTCACGATCTTTGAGCTGATTAGAATGTTGTAGAGCCAGACATCTGAGAAGAAGCGCATGCCTGGACCCCATCGCCTTATCTCCTCAGTTACAACATCTGGAAAGATCTCTGAAATATCAAGGAGTTTGGGGCGGTGAACCTCCACGCCGCCCATCAGTTCTCTTGTCTTTAAGGTACCATCATTCATTGTGAAGACGCATATGTTGTGCTCCATCTTAACAAGTTGCCGGGTGAGTTCGTAGGTGTATGTGCCGAGGCCTCCGACGATCTTAGGCGGGTACTCCCAAGTCAAAAGACATATATTCAACAATTACACCGGATATTCATTAAGCTTGTTAAGTTTTTATAGGTTGCTCTAATTGAGCAGTCTTCGAGATCTCGTAGCTCCACTTCATCTCAGAAATATTTGAGAGCATTGCGGCTATCGGACATAGCTTTGTCATGGTCAGGCGAACCACTCTGTCAACAATATTGTCGTCCAAAGCTCCTTGAAACTTGAACTTGACGGAGATCTTGCTGAAGAACCGCGGATGCTCCTCCCTCCTGATGCCCTCGAGTTCCACATCTAGCGATGTCAGGTTTTGATTTCGGGACTTGAGCATGGTGATTATTTCGAGGCTGGCGCAACCACCTAAAGCCATCAGAAATAGGTCCATGGGAGTGGTGCCTTCGCCGGAGCCACCGTACCTTTTGTGGGCTTCCATGAGAACCTCGTGTCCAAACTGATCTTTTCCAACAAGCTTGAGATCTCCATTCCACCTTACAGAGGCTTTGGGCATGGATGTTTTAACTCTTATCGCCGACTAATAATTTTATCGTTGTGTAAAAAAGCGGTTGTTGGATCTAACTAGCTCGATAAAGGCAGGCTCCAAACTCAAGATCCCAATCATCCTAACGTCTTTGGGACTTTTCGTCATCGCCTGCCATTAAATAATAAAATTTAGTGAAAAATATCATTTTTGTTCCGGACTGGTCCTCTTCGATTCGTTTGTGGAGATTAGGCCTTTTTTCTTCAGGCGAAGGATAGCAGATCTCACGCTGCTGGGCTTTGTATTCAGGATCTTTGCGATCTCTGTTATGGAAATGTCTTTGTTATTGAGGATTAGCTGAAATACCTTATCTTCTAGGGAGTCCTCTGCGGGAAGTGAGAGGATACTCACGTGGGAGATAGAGCCGCCCATGATTACCGTAGCGGGAGAAGGGCGACCATCTATGTCAACACAATCCTCTAAGAATATGTTCATGAGATCCTCGTCTACCTGTACAAGTTTACCTTTAATGACTTGCCCGTCGAGAAGGTGAACCTCGACAGTGCTCTTTATGTATTTTCTTAGGCGATCAACAACAGAACCTTTGTTTTGCAGTCTTAAGACCCCCACTGCGACAGAAGTTATTACAAAAAAGTTGTTTTAAAGTTTAACGCTCCATTGGTGTAAAGAGGATCAGGTTGCGCTTAAGGAAATTCATATCTTAAGCTCTAAATAAAAATCACTGAAGTCGGGGGTCTCTTTACACTTTTTGAATATGAAATGAGGCAGTGAAACAATAATACAATAATTTTTAATGATAATGGGATGTCGGGCTAATTAGAAAGCAATATATCAAGACTTGAGAATTATTATATTGGCGATTTTATGGCTTGTTGGAAATGGTTTAACGATCTATTGAAAGAGGCGAGAATAGAAGTCAAAGAGGCAAACAAATCAAAAATTGATGAAATAATACACAAGTACATTAATGAACAGACAAATTATGGGCGCTGTTCTCCAAATTGGAGTAAAGCGCGAAAACAGATAAAGTCGGACGAAAAAATGAGAAAAGAATTAATTGAGAGGTTAAAGGCAATAGCCTAATTTTTATTCGAATGTTTCGCAGAGGGCATTACCATTATTATGCGGAATAAAAAATTATTGATTGCTATTTGATACTCAAAGTGATTATTAAATAAATAACTGAGGAAAAGCACACTTTATGAGACTATAAGAGTATGAGGTTTTGGTGCGGCCGCCGGGATTTGAACCCGGGTCCTTAGCGATCTACAGGACAAGCCTTTGGCAGGCTAACGTCCTAGACCAGGCTAGACTACGGCCGCAACCTTGAAAAAATCTGTGGTAGAAGTATTTAAAAGGTTCGTTTAAAGGGGGCTATCGCAAACGCCTTCAAGTCATCCCCAAAGGTCATGTTAACTCTGAGCGATCATCGCCCCTTATAATAAAACGAGAGCCAAAATAAAAAAGTTAATGCCAGTAAAAAACTTATTAAACCCAACAGAGTATTTACGAGACGGAGCCCGAGTAGCTCAGCCTGGGAGAGCATCCGGCTGAAGACCGGAGTGTCGCCGGTTCAAGTCCGGCCTCGGGCACTCGATTTCTTAGAATGGGGGCAGGAGATAACCACCCAATCAAAAATTGTATTTTGTGGTGCGAACGAAGTTAATTAATCTTCACCCACAATAGCGAGCGTCTTGTCCCGTAATACGATTAACGCAAGCGCAAAGATCGTCAGTATCGTGGAAATCGCTCCAGTGTATTTTTGTATGAGGTTTAGAGAAATACTTTGTGAAGAGATGACGAAAATGTAGGTAAGAGTCTCTCCTATTGTGACCTTGTAGATGGATCCTTGAAGTGCTATGTTGACAACATTTGTTGTGAGCAGACCCTCTGCGTATGTAACAATTCCGTCTTGATCATACAGACCTTTGAACGAATATACGGTCGTTGGCACAGCCACAGTAGTAGAGGAAGAGTCCAAGATGAGCCTAATAGGTAGATAAGAAGTCCAGTTGATAATTGTTAGCTCCTTCTTGGTTTGGGCATAGGTTGTGTTATAAAGGAGGGCTGCAGCGTTCAGCCTGTTGAGGAGTATTCTGGTAGTCGTGAGGGGAGTATTTGATATTTGAGATTCAAGATCCTGTATTCGGAAGCCCAAGTAGTCATTGTAGGATACACTATTGCAGGTATAATGGATTGTCATTAATTTCATAGATCCCTGATCTGTCGAGAAGAATGAGGCGTAGGTAGAACTTGCCAGTAGGGAAAGCATAAACAAGGAAAGAACGACCTTGGTCAGTCTGCCAAGCCCTCTATGAGCGCGCCTCGTAAACCTTAGATAGTTGGGAAAGGAGATGCTCCTCAAAAGTCTGAGCTGATATATGCGATTCTTGTTGGCAAGGATCGAAAGGAGGGCGATCCCGGCCACGAAGCCGCCTGCGTGTGCAAATACGGCAGTTCCGCCAGCAGTCTTTGTAAATCCGTAAATGACTTGGGTCGCGAACCAGAAGATGATGTAGTACGAAGCTTTTATCCAAAAGATCCAAGGCAACAAAAATATAGGCAATACCATGAGTAGAGATGTTCCAGGATAGAGCATGAGATATGCGCCCAAGATCCCGCTTATGGCTCCAGAAGCCCCTATGGCGGGTACAGTGTAAGACAATGTCCCCTCAATAAAGCCAAAGGCAGTATGGAAGAGTGACGCAAATATCCCTGAAGATAGATAGAGCAAAATGAATCGCCCCTTGCCTAAAGAGTTCTCAATTGCTCTACCGAATATGAAAAGGAAGTACATATTGAAGAGGAGATGGAATGGATCTGAATGAAGAAACATTGAGGAGAGCACCCTATACCATTGAGATGGAGTGGTGATCATCAAAGGAACAAATCCGCCAACACCTAACCAGTAATCTCCAATACCAAGAAAATTGTTTTCAAAAGAAGATATTGCATACACTGCGATGTTTAAAATTATAAGCGATAATGTTAATCTGTAATACTTGGGGCGCCCCAAACTTCCTGGTATCGGCACTCCAAGGCTCATCTTTATATTTCCAATGAAATGAAGAAGCGTATTGAATGGCATTTTACCACCTTGTAGTCATCCAAGGAAAGTCCATGTTTAGTTATGTGCCCCTCAGCTTTTAAGACATATTAAGGTTTATCTTTCTTTTTATAGTTAAAACACGCTGGTTTGGTGGGTTAAGATAAACTTAGATATGTCATTTCTCAACTCTAAGATTGAGAAGATTTGTAATGAAATAGCCTGAGGTGGTTGGTGGCTTAATGAAACTTCCAAAAAGAGTTTTAGATTACATAGACTCCAGATTGGATTATTTGGTAGAGACGACTGTTCGATTTTTAAAGGTGCCAAGCCAGAGCGGATCCGAAAGTGCGGTGGCTAAAGTTTTGCTTAGAGAGCTGGAGAAGGCAGGTTTCGAGGCTTATTTAGATGCCGTCGGGAATGTGATCGGTATTTTAAAAGGGCATTCAGAGGAGAAAGGGAAGAAACTGGCATTCAATGTTCATTTAGACCATGTTCCTCCAGGCAGACTCGATTCGTGGAAATATGATCCATTTGGAGGGGTCATTGAGGGGAACAGAATTTTTGGTAGGGGGGCTGCGGACACGAAGGGGGCATGGGCACCCATGATATTGGCTATGCAGGCGGTAAAGGAATTTTGTAATATCAATGGGGATGTAATCTTCACCGGGGTGGTAATGGAAGAGCTTACTTATTGTTTCGGGATGAAGTACCTCTTGGACCACACCTTAAAAGAGGGGCGCCCAGACTACATGATCTTGGGCGAGGCGACAGGACTCAACGTAGCGGTAGGGCATAGGGGCAGAGCTGAGTTTGAGGTTGTTACAAAAGGTCGAGCCTGCCATGCAAGTGCCCCTTGGAGGGGAGAGAACGCGCTCTATAAGGCAGCACGTGCGATAATAGGGATAGAGGATCTATCCAGAGAGATTATGGATGAGGAGGACAAACTTTTGGGAAGGAGTACGATGGCGGTGACCGATCTCAGATGCAGCCCAGGGGCGCACAATGTGGTACCAGACGAGTGTAAGTTCTATGTTGACTACCGATTTCTTCCTAAAGAGAGGCTGGAGGACATGCTGAGAAGGATAAATGAAAAGATAAGAGACGAGGGAGCATCCGCACATGTATGTGAGAAAGAAGAAGAGTCTTACACGGGTTTCAGGTTTGTCGGGAAGAAGTATATGCCAGGATATGTAATCTCCTCAGATCATTATTTGGTAAGGACTATAACTGGAGCGGTAGAAAGCATTCTTGAATTCAAGCCAAAGATTCAAAGATGGGATTTTGCGACAGATGGTGGGTATTCTATGGGCGTACTGGGAATTCCGACCGTTGGGTTCTCTCCATGCGAAGAGGATCTTTCACATGTCCCCAACGAGTCGGTTAGGGTAGATTATATGTTGAAGGCAGCAAAAGTTTATGCGGAGACTATACTAATGCTTTGTGGATGATATGAAGGAAGCGTGAGGACGATATTGGGAGAGAATATTTTAAGGGGAGAACCCTAATCTTGAAGCATTAATGTAACAGCAGGGAATTATTCCGTTGATAAAAAAGAGGAGTTTTAGAAATTAATCGTTAATTGTTAGCTCTCTTTTGTGCCTTCTTTTTCTTTTGTGTTTCCTGTTGCGTCAGGATTCGTTGCTTTTTCTTCTGGTTTTGACTCCTCCAGTTCTTTCTCCATCTCCTTCTCTATCTCTTCTATCGGCTTTGGTGGAGGAGTGGTAGCAAGTGTGTAACCGATCCAGGCAATAATCGCAAGGACGGCTGCTATGGCCACGAAGGCGGTGATCTGAAGGACTACCGCCCACCAGCTTGTGAAGAAGACCAGCCAACCGTAAATGATTATCCCAAGTATGCCAGCTACGACAAGAAGTATGCCTAAAGCCTGATCTCTACTCAATAGATCACCCCATAAATTAAACATAATTTGAGAATGTTAGTAATATAACATTTTCTCAAGACTATTTGAGCATGCCAGTCATGGCGAATCTTCAGATATGTCACATTTGTATCCTCTATAAGTCAGCATCCACTTCCGACGGATTTGCTGACGTTAGTAATTCCAGATCCATAATACTGCGAAAACCTTAAAAAGCACCAAGAAAGAGTTAAGTGAGGGTTATTTGAAAAGATTAAGGGTTCTTGATTCCCTGATAGTCATTTCTATCGTTATTTTTGTTGTCGTACTCGCCTCCGTGGCATATACTATCGTCAAGTCCGTACCCACAGTAAATGTCGGATCTCCTTCGCAGAAGATTACAGAGAGTCTTATAGAATTCACACTCCCAGTGTTTTTGAAAAACTCAGGACTGCTCCCACTATCAGATATTTTTGTGAGGGCTACGATGGAGAGTCCTGAAGGGAATACGATTTTTGAATTGGAAAGCAACAAGCTCACATTACCGCCTAGCACATCTGGCACGCTTACAGTAAATATGAGGATGGACATCTCGAGGATCACGCATGATTTTCTGATGTCAATTATGGTGGAAGACTATGAGTTTCCAGTAAATGCCACTTTGAGGGGATCTATACAACCTTTTGCCAATCTTTTCATTTCTGCCAGCGGTAAACTCCATTGGGGTGCACCATACAGCAACTTGAGGTTACTCGAGCCCAGATTCGTTATTTACAATTCCACACATCTCTTTTTGCAAGTCCCTATATCATTCATTAACAATTCTACGATGTTCAAAGTCTCCGGGATGGGCTATATTCGGGTGATGGATGAGGATGGCTCACAGGTAGGCTATGGTGAGTGTTATATGGATGTCAAGACAGGCGGTCAGTATAACGGATCTATCGATCTATACTTCCAAGTTCCATGGGTTGGGCGACCCGATCTCATAACTGAAAATGTTGTGAAAAATTACAATGTTACTATGATGCTTCCAGCTCCTCTGGTCGGTAGGATTGAGAGAACTCAGATAACTACGATGGAATGGGGTGTGCTGATAAAAGACCCTCAGTTAGGAGAGTTTTCGGTAGCGACCCACAACAGCACGCATTCAAGAATCTACATACCTTTGAGGTTTGAGGATGCATCCATATTTCCATTTAGCGGAACGTTGAGTGGTATTATTTATGATGCTGCATGGAATTGGGTCGGTCAGGTGGAGGATTTGTGGTTAGAGGTTCAGCCAGGGCAGATCTATTTAGGGGAGATATCAGGATACATCTCCAACGCGGTCGCATCACAGCAAAAGTTGTATATGTTAATCATTTTGAATATGCCCTATGGAACCTTTGAAAGGATGGTGCCGATAAATGCCAAGATTGTTTGATCTGGAGATCGGGACGGGATGGTTGGTAGTGCGCGTAGTGGGGGGCGCACTTCTCTCCGCAGCGGCATTTCTCATCCTCAGCTATCTGCCATCACATATAACAGAATTTGCGAGTAAGTATATCCCAGCAGAGGTCTCCAGTGTTGTTGTACCGATTATCTCCAGCTTCGTCCACCCATCCCTCCCAGCTTTAGGCGCGATCCTCGCAGTATTCGTCTTTATTGAAGTGTTATTCAGAAAGACGAAGGTTTATGGTCCAACGTTAATCCTCGCGGGCTTGGTATCTGTGTTGTACATATATTTTGCATTTCATGGTGGAGTCATAACTCTATCAATTCCGAAGGGCTACACAATGGGAGTGCAGGTTAATGCTTACTTTGATTTTACGCTAATAATGGTATTGGCGATACTACCAGCACTACTCACGGTGCTAAAAGGAATTGTTATAACCGCAAAACGTGAAAGTTAGTTTAGAATTTGGATAATTGGATTAGTTCAGCGTTCCAAGCATCTAAAACCTACGCTTTCAAACAGACTCATTTTTACTTGTTGTTCATGTTACTTTTACGCTTATTCTTATGTTCGGATCTTTTTGGATAGGGAGGCGTTCGCTCGAACTCAGAGGTTCTTACTTCAAGGACTACCATCATCAGCAACTCAAGTCAGGTAGAGATTGCGCTCCACAGGCTTTTCAGAGCAACCAATCACTTCTAAACCACATTAAAGTCAGAAAAGAGATCTCAGCATTCACCTCTCATAGGGACTTCAAATAGTTGTTTCGCACCATCGACAATGTAATACCAAAACTTAATAGAAGCAGATCTCCTAGTTTTTAACATGGTAGAGAGAAGGTTCTTTTCGACATGTCCAAAGGATTGCTACGACACTTGTGTTATGTACTCTTATGTGGGTGATGAGGGCACTATATTGAAAGTTGAAGGAAGAAGAGATCATGGGTTCACGAGAGGTTTCTTGTGTAATAAAGGACAAAAGATACTTGACTGGGCATTTTCACCCGAACGATTGAAGTATCCCATGAAGAGGTCAGGACCAAAGGGCAGTGGTGTGTTCAAGAGGATAAGTTGGGATGAGGCTTTCGATACAATCGTCCAGAAATTGAAGGAAGTGATGAAGGAGTTCGGATCCCTATCTGTTCTTCCTTACGATTATGCGGGACACATGGGATTGCTCAGTAGATATTATCCTTACAGGTTCTTCAATAAAATTGGTGCTTCGCAGCTCGAGTACACCATATGCTCCGAAACAGGTAAGAGGGCATTAAACTATCACTATGGGACTTTTGCAGGCATGGATCCAGAGGACATTTTGAACTCAAAGTATGTGGTGATCTGGGGCTTCAACCCGGCTTGGACCAGCGTTCACTTCTTTGGTCTAATAAAGAAGAGTGGTTCAAAGGTTGTGGTAATAGATCCTATTAAGAGTGAGACTGCAGAGCATGCAGACTTATATATTCAGCCAAGACCAGGAACAGACTCTGCGCTAGCTTTAGGGATAGCAAACTACTTGATCACCAATAACCTTTATGATAGGGAGTTTGTTGAAAAGTTCACTCATGGTTTCGACAATTTTAAGGAGGTCGTACGAAAGTATACACCGGAAAAGGTATCAGCCATATGCGGGATAGATAAGGACACTTTTACAAGCTTTTCTGAAGAGTATGGTCGAACAAAGCCCGCCGCCGTACTCATAGGGCTGGGGATCCAGAGGAATGTAAATGGAGGAGAGATCGTAAGGAGCATAAGCCTCCTTCCGGCCTTGACAGGGAATATAGGCAGATGTGGTGGGGGTTTCTTCTACTCAAATTCGGCTTATTTCACCATTGATTATGATATGCTGAAGGGTAACAAAACTGGAGAGATAAGGCGGAAGATAAACATGATTAAGCTAGGAGAGGCACTGTTGGACAAAAATTTAAACCCGCCGATCAAGTTCCTCTTCGTTTACAACTCAAACCCAGCAGCAGTCTGCCCAGATCTTAACAAAGTGAGGAAGGGGCTCTCAAGGGAGGATCTCTTCACAGTTGTTCATGATCTATTTATGACAGATACCGCTGACTTTGCAGATATCGTACTACCCGCCACAAGCCACTTTGAGACTTTTGATGTTCATTTTACATACTGTGGACTCTATGTTTCAGTAAACGAAAAGGCAATAGAGCCTATCGGAGAGAGTAAATCGAATTTCGAGGTCTTTACAGAATTGGCTAGAAGGATGGGATACTCGGACATTATTGAAGAGCCGGAGGTATTAGCCGACAAAGTTCTGAGGAGCGGGACGGGGTTTATGCAGGGGATCACATTGAAGAGTTTAAGAGAGAAAGGATTTTTGAGGCTTAACACGCCGAACGTGCCGCATGTCGCATTTTGTGATTTCAGATTCAATACGCCATCCGGGAAGATAGAGTTTTACTCAAAGGCAGCGGAAGCTGACGGGTTGCCTCCGATCCCTGATTATACCGAGGTTCACAGAGGTTATCCGCTAAGATTCATTACGCCATTTCATAGGGATACGTTGAAGAGCCAATACTTCAATATTAGGAGCATTTACTCGGAAGAGGGCATGGTTGTTGAGATGAACATGGAGGACGCTAAAGCTAGAGGCATAAAGGATGGCGATATTGTGAAGGTATATAATAATAGAGGGGAGTGTGTGATGAGAGTAAAAATCTCTTCTAGGGTTGGAAGGGGCGTGGTCCTGAGTTATGGGATACCATGGCCAAAGCTTGTAGGGGGCGGAACCCCAAACTTTACCACGAGTAGTACGGTCTCGGATATGGGCGACGGTTCAACATATCACACGAATTATGTCGAAGTAGAAAAAGTGTAAGCTTCAAATAAAGAGGTGTTCATCGTTCAAATAGGACTTTATGCCTTCAATAATCAATTCAAAGCGGGATAATTTGGTGAGGTTGGCGTAGGATATGGATCTTGAAGGAAAAATTTAGGTATCAACAAGACCAAAGCGCAAACTTTTTGCTAAAAGTTAAATCTTTTTTAAATTATAATATCAAACTCCTGATATATTTTTTAGCATTAGCTCGGCTTTTTTCAAATCTGATAATGTGTTGATGTTGAAGAAGGACTCGGGTAGGACGCCCAATACACCTATCTCAACAGTCCTTGCACCAATCTTAGCTACGATTTCTCTGAATGATTTTGCAGAGATTATCCCTGATAGTGACTTCTTGCTGTAAAGAGCAGCAAGCGGCTCCAAATAACCATTGGGCCACATTGGAACCACTGCAGAGGAGTTGCCAAGATGTTGGTGTAAAATAAGTGGTAGGCGACGTTCAAGAAAAGGGGTATCACATCCCATGAGAAATATCAGGTTTTCATTTACCTTGGATAAGGATTTCACCACAGAGAAAGGACCATCAGAGTCCTCAGGGTCTGTTAGGAAGGTAGCGTTGTCTGTGCATTCTAACTGCATGAGAACTTCTGCTTGCTCAGGGCTACTCACAAGAATGTATGGAGACTCTGCTGTAAAACGGGCGATCTCTATTGCGTAGGATATGAGTGGCCGACCTGCCAGTTTTAAAAGAGGTTTGTAACTTCCGATCCTAGAAGAACGTCCTCCTGCCAAAATGACGGCGGCAATATCAAGGACCAAAATGACTACCCTTCGGTTTTATGTCTATTGGAAATTGCTCCTTGAGTTTAAAGCAGTGTGTTGGTGGAATGGTTTTTTCGTCATGTTCAAAGGTTCCTTCGCGTCCAACTAGCATTGATCTGATCTCCTCAAGTGTTGTGCGTTTGCAGAATGAGTCAATGCCCCCGTGCAGGTCGGTGTAGTCGTCGTAAAGGTAGGGGCGCTTAGCGCTCAGTATATCTAAGATCTTGCCCCTCCCAGTATTTCCTGCATCCTCAGTAACATCAAGTAGAACCTTTATCTCCCCGCCGATGTAAGATTTTCGCCACATTATATACTCGAAAGTCACAATCTCGGTGAAAGTCTCCTCTTTAACTACCATATTAAGCCGCCTCTTACGATATATGCCACAGTCGAGGATAAAAAGCCGCTGCCCATGCGATAATTATAAATTAATGGCGAGATTTCTTACTGTAACTCGTGAGTTGGTTTAATTGATTATAACGAAGTCAAAGCCCAAAGAGGTATTTTTAAGATCGTTAGAAGGTTTTGAGAGAGTGTTCATTGTGGGTTGTGGTACTTGTGCCACGCTCTGCCAGACGGGAGGGGAGGAAGAGGTTGATGCTGTGGCAAATCTGCTCGGGAAGAGGACTTGCGGGAAAATTGTCGTGGAGACACCATGCGACATTAGAGTTTTGAGGAGAGATCTTTCCCCTCATTTGGACGTAGTAGATGCAGCAGATGTCATTCTAGCTCTATGTTGCGGGTCTGGAGCTCAAGCCATTGGCGAGTTTACTGGCAAGATCGTGATACCTGGTTTGGACACTCTGTTCGTGGGTGAGACTGAACGAATAGGAAGATTCTACGAGAGGTGCAGGGCATGTGGCGACTGCATTATCCACGAAACTGGAGGGATATGTCCAATAGTTAGATGTGCTAAAGGTTTGCTCAACGGACCCTGTGGTGGGATGGCAAATGGAAAGTGTGAGGCGGGCGGACACGTGAGGGACTGCGCTTGGGTGATGATTTACAAGAGGCTTGAGGAGCAGGGCATTGTTGAAAGATTTAAAGAGATAAGGAAGGTTCGAGACAGATCGAAGAAGGCAGAGCCTCAAGAGCTGAGAATGAGGTAGGCGGGAGCGTAATTGAAGAGTGCATACAGTGATTTTATGAAGGCATTAAATGATGGTAAATTTGTATTCACCGGAGAGATCGAGCCGAAGAAGACAACAAGGTTGGAAGGGATCATTGGAGCAGCAAAGACTCTCAAGAGTCATGTCGTAGCATGTAATGTTACGGACAACCCCCGAGCTAGGGCATACTTGAGTAGTTTGGTTGCGTCATATGTGATACAGAAGGAAACTGGACTTGAGACTATATGCCATATGACAGTAAGAGATAGGAATAGGCTTGCTTTGATCTCAGACCTTTTGGGGGCATCAGCACTTGGTATAAGGAATGTATTGGTCATTAGTGGCGATCATACAACTGGGGGGGATAACCCTGGTGCGATGCCAGTCTATGATTTGGACTCTACGCAGTTTGTGCAGATGGTGAGAGGCATGGTTGACAGAGGAATTGATCTTAACGGAAACGCCATAGAGGGGGAGGTAAGATTACATGTCGGGGTCGTAGGGAACCCGAATGCGGATCCGCTGGAGGTTGAGGTATGCAAAGTAGAGAGGAAGATTAATGCGGGTGCGGAATTCATACAGACTCAGATAGTATTCGATGTTGATAAGGCAAAGAGGTTCGTGAAGGAGCTCAATTCTTCCGTTCCAATATTAATCGGGATATTTCCGTGTAAATCACATAGGATAGCAGAATTCATAGTAAATAAGATACCAGGGATTTATGTGCCAAGGGAGTACATAGAAGGACTTAAGAGCGCAGAATCTTTCAGTAACGCAACGGAAAGTAGAAATAAAATAGACACGGTTAACATAGACTATTTTTCAGAGCTTATAAAGGAGTTGAAGAGGACGACGAGAACTGCAGGCATACACATCATGACAATGGGGTATGAGTCAATTGTTGGTAAGATAACTGATAGAGTGATGGAGAAAGTGACTCGCTGAAACTTTTGTAGTTTGGCTCGTTATCTTTCTTCCTCTAGGAGAATTGTTGGGAATGAGGACTTGTTCGTCTGCCTTAATGCAGTTTTGAAAAGTATTAATTCTCTACTTTTCTACGGGTTAGAATGTAACTTTATTCATGCGGATGATCTGAGAGAATTGGTCTGATGGTTATACATCATGCTAGTCGTTTAACATCGGCATGACCGTCACGACTACTGCATTAAACTGACGGACCCAGATGTGGCGGTTAAGGAAATAGGTTTCGCGGGGCAGAGTGTCACAATAACGGCAACTCATTGAGCAGGGAGTTCCGGATTGTGTAAGGATGTATGATATTCGGCTTAATATGATGAGAAATATATGGACGTGATACAAGTATCCCATTTATACGAGGTGATGATTGGTGCGGGTAGCACTGTGCAGTGACTACTTCTATCCTAAATTCGGAGGCATAACAACGCATATAGAGCACTTAGCGAAGGCGCTTGAAGAGAATGGCTATGAAGTATTTATAGTGACTAAAAAAGCCAGATTTGATGACAAGGGCCACGGACTCAATGTCATTAGGGTGGGTTCATTCTTTGGAACTTCCAACACTCTCGATGTACCTCGACTTGAAGAACTGAGGAGTGTTATTGAAGAGATCAAGCCAGATATTGTGCACTCGCATCATGCATTTTCTCCTATATCGCTATTCTCGTTAGTTGTAGGTAAGAAGCTGGGAATGCGGACAGTACTCACAAACCATTCAATACAAATAATGTACGAATTCGAGCACCTGTGGAGACCTTCGTCATACATCCTATTTCCATACAGGCAGTATATTAATATGGCAGACAGAATTATAGCGGTGAGCAATGCCGCAGCGGCCTTCATATCTCATTTTACGGATAAGAATGCCAGCGTGATACCAAACGGGGTCGACTTGGAGGCGTTCGCCCCAGCAATTAAGGTATTCAACGGCAGAAATATCCTATTCGTGGGAAGGTTTTCCTACAGGAAGGGCGTACATCTCCTCCTCGAAGTAATGAGGAGGATCGTGGACGATGTTACCGAGGCAAGACTCACTATAGCTGGTGCTGGCAATTCAGGAGGGTTATTGAGGGGGATCATCAAGGCACTTGACCTTCAGAATAACGTGGTTGTAGAAGAGAATGTTTCAAGGGCTAGATTGATCGAATTGTATAGATTGGCCGATGTCTTCCTGATGCCATCTATATTTGGTGAGGCATTCGGTATAGTACTGCTGGAAGCCATGGCATCAAAGACTCCAGTAGTTGCAATTAGACAGGGAGGCATAGGAGAGGTCATAAAGGATGGAGAGACTGGCTTTTTGGTAAACAGATATGATGTCAGGGGCATGGCGGAGAAGACGCGGGCATTGCTCCAGAACCCCGAGCTCTCTGAAAGGATAAGCGCTAAGGCTTTCGAGGAAGCCCACAAGCATGACTGGGAGAAAGTGGTAAAGAAGATTGAGAGGGAGTATCTTAGTCTGTTTTGACCATGTGTTATACTCCATCGAGGTTAGATTATTGATTCCTGGGCTTAGGCATACCTTCGGTTCAAGCGACCCTTTACAATTAAATTAACTGAAGACAGCCCTAGTAAGGCGCATAGTAACTCAAAGGGACACTAGCGGTGAAATTGGTTTTTGAATGTTTTATGGTTTACTTAGGAGTGGCATAGCCGATTGCGTAATTCTCTGCACTAACACCCGTAAACCACATCTTAAAAGTCCCGTCAACTTCGACCACAGCAGGCGTATATGTTCGATTTTTTCTCCAAGATATACCGTCGCTCTTGTGAAAGACAGGGTTGTTCGGATCCTTTGTCCATGTGAGACCGTCACTCGAAATGGCGTATCCTATTCCCTCATTCGTTCCAGACACACCTCCGCTGTAGAGCATGTGATATTGTGATCCTATCTTAAGGACCGTGCATGGGTAGACGTATTGTGCATCCCAGCCAGAGCCGCTCCCTGTGAGTACGGGATCCGCCTTTCCATCCCCATTTTGGTCATACCCATTCCAGATCACACCATCGCTCGAGAAGCAAACGCCAAGACTTTCATTACCCCCAGATGTGCCGTCGTAGTACATCATAAATGTCCAGTCAGTCCCACTGTTTTTGGCTGAGGGATTGTAAAGGACACATGCTGGACCGTATGAGCCCCTGTTCCAGTCAGGGTAAATTCCTGTTATGATCGGTACAGCGCCGTTCTGGAGGGGTTGATCGTTATACCAGTTAACACCATCCGGCGATTCGGCATACCTAATTGCCTCGACCGTATAAAGTTTACTTGCATCCCAGTACCATATTCGGTAGTACATTGTTGTTCCGCTAGGATTATTCCCGCTATTCTTTCCCAGAAACCCGTCTGGAAAGTGCAGAACCCAAGGATGACCTGCGCTTGAAGCCAGCCCAGATACGAAGGAGTTACCAACAATCCAATTTATGCCGTCGTTTGAATGAGCGAGCCATATTGTGTATTTGTCAGAGTAGGAGTTGAACCACATCTTATACTTAGCAGACTCTCCGTGTCCACTGAAACTGTTTGAATCATAGATCACGCAGGGATAGTACGCTCTAATCGCGGGGTCGAGGACTGGATTTGCGGAATATTCTACCCAATCGCCGAGATAGAGCTTCTTCAGGTAGAATTTGTCAGAGAACCCAAGACCACCCTCCAAAGTTGTGACCTTCACATAATAATTCCCATTTTTTGGAGCCATAAGGGACCACGGTTTCACGGCGAGCTTAGCAAATTGACCGGATGGTATGGGAGTGGGGGAAGGGAGCGCGTATCTATCAACTACAACACCATCCAGCGATAGCAGGTAAACGCTGTCGACATTTACTGTGCTTGCGCCAAGATTCCTGATATAAATCTCTGCCACATCATAGTCTCTTGCTTTTACAAACTCTACCAGCATTATTGGTATAATTGTTTGAGAGTTAGAAGTAAGATCTCCAGCGAATTCGTTGATGAAAACATAAGTTACGGTAGAGCCCGTTATTGAGAGGAGTATCATTAAGACAATCGATATTAATGGAGCCAACCCCTTCATAATTGTCTCTCTCCTCGTTCGACTCGATACACTTTAAGCGTGGAGTAGCGAATTTTATGTGATGAAATCATAATTTTTATTATATTAATTTTCATTATATGATATAAAAATTATGGTCAAAATTCTCTTTAAATAAAAAAGATAATATTGAAATCACTGGAAAAAGTATTGTCTACTGGTGCGTTCCAAGTTATTAAGGCACAGATTGACTTCGTTAGTAGCGTTTCCTTACTTAATCGTCCTTCCTCGTTATCTCGTTCTTGGACTTAATGAGTGCAACTGTTGTCACTTATCTATCATTGGTTACCCTTCTGCATGGCCCACTTTACATGAGCGACAAACTTACGACCCTGCAAGACTTATCCCTACATGGTCCTCCTACTTCATTACGGATGTGCGGTATTGTAGGGAGGATCTCGCCACTATCTGTGAATTCAAGGATTCGTTTTAGGCAATCATAAATTTAGACTGCTGAGGTTTACTTTTAATGAAGGGTAGCGTCAGTAGAATAATTTAAAACTTTGGTCCGTGCCAAAATTGGAGTGGGCCCGTCCGGACTCGAACCGGAGACCTTCGCCGTGTGAGGGCGACTTTAGGCCATAAAGGTGTCCTAGCCAGACTAGACTACGGGCCCTTGTATTGCTAAACTGTGAAAAGGTAGAAAAACCTTTTGTTAACGCTTCAATTCCCGTCTCTTAGGACGCAACTCTTTGCTACGGCACCTTCTACATTTCTCGGCAGACATCGGATTTCTAGCCCCGCACCTCCTACAGATCTTTATGTATAGGAGGTGCTTTTGGGCGATCTTCAATTTTTCTGGGTCTTGGACAGGCATTTGGAACACCAGTTTTCTTTCACTCAAGATTTCCAGTATTATAAATTTTTCTTCCAAAAATTAGGTATCAATCTGAATTTATAGTCAATATTCATTTTAGGACGGATATTATCACATGGGAAGACGTGGATTCAACGCCCTCGATTGAAGAGACTTTCTCAAGGAAAGAGTCGAGCTGGGATTGTGGAACCATGGCAACAAGATCAATCTCGCCAGTCACCCTGAAGAGCCTGATGGAGGGCAGCGACTTTACGATCTCATAGACCTGTTCCCTCTTTGACGGGATCACTCTTAGAAAGACAAAAGCCTCAGAGGTGCCAGCGCCCAGAATCTGAAGAGCCTTCCTTGTGAGGTCTATGAAACCCCTGCCAGTCCTGATGAGGCCCTCCTCTCTGAGGCGCCGGAGGTGTATGTTTAAAGCTTGCCTCGTGAGGTTGAGTTCCTTAGCCAACTCTGTTTGTGTTTTCTTAACCGTAAACACAGTGGTGCTATCGCTAATCTTAAATAGCATCCTCAAGATCTGTAGTTGTCTATCTGTTAGGGACGATGATGATGCCAAGCAAATCACGACTTTACTTTTGTAAAGTCACGTATAATAAGTTTTAGTCGAGAGACCAAAATATATTTATTCAAGAATTCAGTTTAAACGTTGAGTCCTTTTAATTACTTGGAGGGGCGGAGTTGTCGAAAGAGGCAGAGATATTCGTGGGAAAGAAGCCGCCGATGAACTATGTCTTAGCATGTCTCACAGCATTCCATGAAGGGGCAAGCGAGGTTGTCGTAAAGGCAAGAGGTCAGTCAATAAGCAAGGCTGTTGATGTGGTTGAGGTTATCAGGAGAAAGTTCATGCCAGATGCAGAGATTAAGAACATAGACATCGGTACGGAAGAGATCCCCCTCAAAGACGGACAGGGCAGCCGGAGGGCTAGCTCGATATCGATAAAACTGGGCAAAGTAAAAAAAAGTAAAGCGAAGTGAGGGCTTTGCGGACTCCTATCTGCTTCTTCTGTGCAAAAAGCGGGGTGCTGTGCCCAAAGTGCCAGGAGAAGCTGGATAGGGGCGAGATTACAGAGGCAGATATAGAGATATCAAAGTGGTTTATTGAGCATGAGACGAAGAATCCGCAGATTAAGGATTATACAATACATAAGACCGTGGCTCTGCCCCGGATGATAATAGTGATGGTGAGTGGCGGCAAGGGCGCGAATAGAGCGTTGTTAAGCAAACTAAGCAAACAGCTGAGTGAGGAGAAAAAAATAACCGTCAGGATAATAGAGAAGAGTTCGAGTATAAAGAGGTTGTTAGAACAGATAGTTGTTCCAGCTAGGGTCATTGGGGCAAATACGGTATGGTTGCCCGACGGTAGTTGGGAGAGCACCATCAGGATACCGAAGAGTGACTTCAAAAAAATGCCGATAGACGCAAGATCGGCGGAGGAAGCTATTAAGAAACTCACGGGCGAAACTATTCATATAGTCTTTGAGTAATTTTGGCTGAGTGTGTGTAGAATGCCAATTAGAACACATTATACGTCAGAGATAAAGCCAGAAGATGCGGAGAAGGAGGTAACAGTTGCAGGCTGGGTCCACAGATTAAGGGACCTTGGAAATTTAAAGTTCATAATATTGAGGGACAGGGAGGGGCTCATCCAGATAACTTTGAAGAAGGGAGTGACGGCGCAAGAACTTATTGAGCTTGCCGAGAAGATAAAGGAAGAGTATGTTATATCGGTCAAGGGAGTGGTGAAGGCAAACAAGATAGCCCCCAAGGGCAGAGAGATAATACCCAAGGAGATAGTAATCCTCAGCAAGACCGTGTCAAATCTGCCTGTCTCAGTTTCAGGGAAGATAGAGTCTAACCTTGATACGAGGTTGGACAATAGAGTTCTCGATCTGAGAAGACCAGAAGTGCTGGCAGTTTTCAAGATACAGTCTAAAATGGTTGAGGGGATGCAGGATTATCTAAGGAAGGACGGTTTCCAGCAGATATTCACGCCCTGTCTGATGGGTGCAGCTTCTGAGAGCGGAGCAGAAGTTTTTCCAGTGGTTTACTTCAATAAGAGTGCATTTCTGAGGCAAGATCCACAACTCCACAGGCAGCTCGCTGTTATAAGTGGTCTTGATAGGATATATGACCTAGGACCGAGCTGGAGGGCAGAGCCGAGTCACACGCCGAGACATCTCTGCGAGCATAGGGGATGTGCCGTTGAACTCGGATTTATAGCAGACGAGTATGAGGTCATGAAGGTTGAAGAGAATTTGGTGATCTCAGGGATCAGTAAGGTCAAGGAGGAGTGCGTGGAAGAGCTTGAGTTGTTGGGAAAAGAGATCAAAGTCCCGAGCGCACCCTTCCCAGAGTTAAGATTTCCTAAGATATATGAGATCTTGGAGGAGTTTGGGAAGAAGATACCATTCGGAGAGGATTATGACAGGGAGTCTGAGACAATACTTGCAAATTACGTGAAGGAGAAGTACAAGAGTGATTTCTTCTTTGTCAATAGGTTCCCGTTCAGGGTGAAGCCCTTCTACGTTATGAGGGTTGATGAAGAGCCTCAGTGGGCAAGGAGTGTAGACCTGATATACAAGGGGCTGGAGGTCAGCTCCGGAGGTCAGAGGGAGCACCGCTACGAGAAGATAGTGGAGCAGATTAGGGAGAAGGGGATAAGCCCTGTCGGTATGCAGTGGTTCACTGAACATTTCAAATATGGAGCGCCGCCCCACGGCGGATTCAACATTGGTATAGAAAGAATGACCATGCAACTGTTAGACCTGAGCAATGTTAGAGAGGCAGCACTATTCCCTAGGACGCCAGAGCGTTTGTTACCTTAAAGAGCGCCCCCTCTTTAACAGATTTCGGTTCATGACTTTAGAAGCCCGCGCTTTTAGGATCCTCAGGTTTCATGAGCTCTCTGAGCAGCACTGTGGCATAGAAACCCCTTGACAGTGTAAATTTTATTGTAACCTTTGTTTTGCCAGGGTTTAGCTCGTCTTCAGAAGGATCAGACATTTCGAGACTAGTAGGGCAGAAGGATGCCGGGCGCATGGTCCCTCTGAATTCCAACCCCATTGTGTTTGAAAAATCGCCAGGTGAGATTTTTTCCCTCTCCAAGATTTCTGAGTATATTTCGTAGTTTATTCCCTCAACGCAAAGGTCGCTCCCAGGAACAGGCATGAGAAGTACGGCCTTTTTTGAGTCCACTAGTTTTCTTAATTTTTCTAGATTTGAGTGTGTGACTTTTATGGTCCTGGAGGGATTTAGGGAATTATCAAGGATAGACACCGTGTCGCCCAGATCTACATAATTCAAGCCATATTTTGACCACCTTTCTGAAAGTGCCAAGTTGAAGAGGTACGATTGGTATGCATTCACGAACAGGCGGATAAGGGGCTTCGGAAGGGAATTCAATGAAGGCAAATAGCCCGCACTGGAGATTAGCAACCTTATAACTTCTCGCTCATATAGCAGAAGAGGGGGGATTGAGGAGAGAGCAGCCTTCAGATCCCACGTGGTTTTGAGGTTCTGTCTGAAGGAGAATATTTGGCGTGGCTCGCCCTCGTAGGGTTCGGCGAGGAACTCTCTCACAGCGCTCTCAAAGTCACCTCTCACGATGTACTTACCAACTTTATGCGTGTTAGGCCTTGTAGTCCCAAATCGCTGATGACCAAAATAGCCTGGCAACCAGTTCAGCCCGGATAGTGCTTCTTTAGAGATATTTTCACTATCCAATGATCTAATCGTTATTGTGAATCTGTTGCCTTTGAGTTCGCCAGGTCTGATTTCCCATTTAGAGGTGCCAACAGCCCATACCTCTAAATTGTTCATTCTAATCGGTTCTGCTAGTGGGCGATTGATAGAGATTAGTTGGTAGGTCACCGCCCTCCTGTCTTTTATGCCTGCAAATGAAACTTTAGCTGATAGGAGCTTTTGTAGAAGGGATATGGTGGGGAGCAGATCACGAGATTTCTTCTTTAAAACGGCGAGCGTGTATGGTCCTCTACCCCTGTTCAAAGATTTTAGTGATTCGTTAACGATCTTTCCTTCGGGGGTGATCTCCTCCACGATAAAATCCTCGGGCTTGACTCTGATCTTGCCGCCAATTCCCTTTCCAGTTGTTGAATAAAATAAAATACCACAAGACCGCTCTAATTGAGAAAGCGTAGGAATAAGGGGCATGGTGATCACAAGAGTTTTAGATTACCAACGATCTTGTCTATGATGTCCGCCGGGGCAGGACCTATTCCGATGCATGTGATGGTGCCTGGTTCGAGCTGAGTTAGACCGGCATCAGAAATCAGAGAATTGGGGATGTTTTCTCGCTCCACCAACTTTTTTATCTCAAGAAGTTCGTCCAGAGATCTTGTCTTGAGTACTACTTTCTTTTGTCCTTCTCTTATCCAATTGGATGCCCAATCAGGTCTTACATTTTTAGTGATGATGTATGAGGAGAGTGATGCGTGGGCTACCTGGGCGGCGAGCTTTCCCTTGGTCATCTTTAGGTCTTGTCGCACTACGATCGCCTGTTTGTATTCAAATTCCATAGTACGAGTTTTAAAGAAGATTGGATAAAAATGTATCGAGGGGGAGCATGTGCGGGAGATCTTGGTGGTTGGAGGGGGACCCTCAGGGCTAACGGCAGCAACGGAAGCAGCCCTTGCTGGAGCAGAGGTAACCGTGGTTGAGGAGGATAAAGAGATCGGTCGCCCAGACCATTGTGCAGGTCTGGTCAGCAGGGAAGGTTTACAGAAGATCTTGGGAGGGTACGAGTGTGTCTTGCTCAGTAGGATAAGAAGGGTGAGGGTCTTTTCTCCAAGAGGTAGAATGTATGAGATAACCACCTCAGATGAGAAGGCAGCGGTCATAGATAGGGAGAAGTTTGATAAGGAGTTGATGAAAAGGGCCGAGAGAGCGGGAGTTGAAATATTGACAGGAACATTGTATGATCCTTCCATGAATTTCAAGGTTATAATCAATGCAGAGGGTACGAAGAGCAGAGTCGCCCAATCCATAGGCTTGGAGGTGCCGAGATCCATTCCTGCTGCGCAGGTGGATGTCGAGGTCAAGAACTTTGAGGACGATGTTGTGGAAATCTATACTGGGGGTTGGGCCCCTGGGTTCTTTGCTTGGACGGTTCCAAGAAGGGATCATTTAAGGGTGGGGCTCGCCGCAGGAAGAGGGTTGCCGAAGGAGCTCTTGAACAAGTTCATGGAGAAGAACGAGGGTTTTGCAAATAAGTTGGTGACGAGGGTTCTTAGGGAACTGTATGGTAAAGTCGTGGTAGGGGGTCCAATTAAAGCTACTGTGAAGGGGAAAGCAGTATCTGTAGGTGATGCTGGCGGTTTTGCAAAGCCAACAACGGGAGGAGGGGTAATTTTGGGGTGTCTTACGGCAAAATTGGCAGGAGTTGCTGCAGCTGGTGCGATCAAAGGATCTTCACTCTCGGAGTTTGAAAGGCGATGGAAGGCGCTGTACTGGAGGGATTTCGAAAGGATGAGGTTGGCGGCAAAGATCTTTAGGAACATGAGGGAGGAGGAGTTGGAGAGGGCAATGGCAGAGGCTTATAGTGGAGGGTTATTAGACAAACTAGCTGGCTATGACATGGACCTACAAGGTAGCGTTATTGCCAAAATAGCAAGATCAAGATTAGTAAGATATGCAGTTTTGCCGCTTCTCAGGTCTTTATTTGAAGAATAAAATGTAAGACTTATATAAGCAGATATTGTTTTGTAGGACTCTTTTCGGTCGCTCCTTAGTCTTATGAATATTAAGTTTATATATTTGAAGAGTTTTTAACCTTCACACCTTGGTGAAGTGCATGAGCGAGCTGGAGTTGCCCGTATGTATCTCTTGCAAGGAGCCTATACTCCCAGAGCAGAAGGGGGTAAAACTCCCGTGCCCCAATTGCGGCGAGGTAGTCTTCTGGCGTTGTAGGAAGTGTAGGGAGCTTGTTAATAACTATAAATGTCCAAAGTGTGGATTTTTGGGACCCTGAGGTGATTTATATGGCAAGACTTTTGGCCGTCTTTAAAATACTCCCCGAGGATGACGGGGTTAATTTGGAGCTTTTGAAGAACGGACTGAGAGAAGCAGTGCCCAAGGGTAATAAAGACCTCTACATCCACAAGATCGCAGAGGAAGAGATCGCATTTGGCTTGAAGGCGCTCAAGGTTTTTGTTATAATGCCAGGGGTCTTCGAGGGCGGCACTCAACCCATTGAGGATGCTTTCAGCAAGGTTAAGGGAGTGGGGCAGGTAGACGTCGAGATTGTTCAGACGCTTCCAGGTTAACGAGTTTTATTATGGTCAATGATGGGCATCCCCACGATTTCAGATTTTTTACTTTTTAGTCAATGTTTCCATAAAATTAAAAAGTGACCGGAAGTATTTTTGCTAATAGAATATTTTATCAGATCTCAGATATCATAATCTTGGGGGCAAAAATTTTGGAGAGGGATAAAAACGAGCTGACGCTGAGGGTAGCAGAGTCCAAGCAGAGGGACGTGGGAAGGGGTAAGGTCAGGATAGATGCAGACGCGATGAAGGCAATAGGCGTGAGTGTTGGAGACGTCATTGAGATAGAGGGTAAGAGGAAGACCGCAGCTATAGTATGGCCCGCCTATACAGAGGATCAGGGAATGGATATCATAAGGATGGATGGTCTTATCAGAAAGAACGCAAGTGTAGGGATAGGTGAGAGGGTAACAATAAGGAAGGCGGAGGCAAAGATAGCCACAATGGTAAAGCTGGCACCCCTCTCCTTCACTATAACAGTTGATTCTGGGTTTGTGAGTTTTGTCAAGAGAAGGCTTGCAGATACACCAGTAGTTGAGGGAGACAATGTGTTGATACCTGTCCTCGGTCAGGCCATACCTTTCACAGTTGTCTCCACAAAACCTTCAGGCATCGTGCTCGTTACGGACGAGACAAACCTTACGATCCTCGAGAAACCTGCCGAAGCTGCAAGGGTTCCTAGGGTCACTTATGAAGACATAGGGGGGCTTGAAGAGCCAATAAGAAAGATAAGAGAGATGGTCGAGCTGCCCCTGAAACATCCGGAGCTATTCAAGAGGCTCGGAATTGACCCGCCAAAAGGGGTGCTGCTATATGGACCGCCTGGGTGCGGTAAGACCTTGTTAGCAAAGGTCGTGGCTAACGAAACGGATGCTTACTTCATAGCCATTAATGGACCAGAGATCATGAGTAAGTTCTATGGAGAGTCTGAGCAGAAACTCAGGGAGTTCTTTGAGGAGGCTAAACAACACGCCCCCGCCATAATATTCATTGATGAGCTGGATGCCATCGCCCCCAAGAGGGAAGAAGTAACGGGCGAGGTTGAGAAGAGGGTCGTGGCACAGTTGTTGGCGCTCATGGACGGACTTGAGGCCAGAGGAGACGTAATAGTCATAGGTGCCACGAATAGACCGAATGCCCTTGACCCCGCACTCAGAAGACCTGGTAGGTTCGATAGGGAGATAGAGATAGGAGTCCCATCAGCAGCCGAGAGGTATGAGATCCTGCAAGTCCATACAAGAAATATGCCCTTGGCAAAGGATGTGGATCTGAAGAGGATAGCCAACCTGACCCACGGGTTTGTTGGTGCAGACATAGCAGCTCTTTGCAGGGAGGCGGCCATGAAAGCCCTAAGGCGATACCTGCCGGAGATAGACATTCAGCAAGAGAAAATACCTCCCGAAGTTGTGGAGAAACTTGAGATCAGGATGGAGGACTTCGAGTCGGCTTATAAGGAGATCACACCAACAGAGCTGAGAGAGGTATACGTAGAGGTTCCCATGGTGAAATGGGAGGACATAGGCGGTCTAGAGGAGGTTAAGCAAGAGCTTAGAGAGTGCATAGAATGGCCCCTCAAGTACCCGGAGAGGTTCAAGAGGTTAGGAATAAAGCCACCGAAGGGTGTGCTGCTATATGGACCGCCTGGGTGCGGTAAGACCTTGTTAGCAAAGGCAGTGGCCACAGAGAGTGAGGCGAATTTCATAACGATAAAAGGACCAGAGATCTTTAGTAAATGGGTGGGAGAGTCTGAGCGGGCTATAAGAGAGGTCTTCAGGAGAGCGAGGACGGCGGCGCCAGCGATAATATTCTTCGATGAGATCGATTCCATAGCCCCAGTGAGATGGGCTGGCGGAGGGGACTCAATGGTTACAGAGAGGGTGATAAGCCAACTGCTAACAGAGATGGACGGCATAATTGGATTGGAGAATGTTGTGGTTGTTGGGGCAACAAACCGTCCAGACATAATCGATCCAGCACTCCTTAGACCAGGAAGGTTTGACAGGTTAATTTACGTCCCTGAGCCAGACAATGAGACGCGCCTCCAGATATTCAAGATTCATACAAAGGGCATGCCTCTCGCAAAGGATGTAGACCTTGAAAAGCTCACCAATATGACAAAAGGATATGCTGGTTCAGACATAGAGGCTGTATGTAGGGAGGCCGGGCTGATCGCCCTTAGGGAGAACCCGGATGCCGCAGAGGTAACTATGTACCACTTTGAGAAAGCCCTCAAGAAGATCAGACCCTCCATAACAGAGGATATGCACAAGTTCTACAAATCGTGGGAAGAGAGGAGCAAACAGGCGATTAGCGGGAGGCAACCGCTAATCAACTTTGCTTGAAGGGGGGATCAATATTCCCGAGGACGAGGGGGGCTGGCGCGCGGAGCCCTTAGATCTCATAATACTCGACCTTTTGAGGAAGAGGGATGGAGCAGTAAGGGACGACGACCTCTTGGAGATGCTCAGAACTATGATAAAGGACATCTCGTGGGGCGAATTTAACAGGGCAATTATGAGGCTTGAACTGAGGGGCAAAGTTAATGTTTCAGCTCAGAAGAAGGGAAAAGTGATAACCCTAGCAAAGGTAAGGGAAACTTAGAAGATGGGAGTAAACCTAAAAGGACTAGTCACGGCACAGACAATAACCTTGGAGGAAATGAAGGGCAGGATATTAGTAATTGATGGATACAATGCACTCTACCAATTTTTGTCGATAATAAGGCAGCCAGATGGTACTCCGCTAATGGATTCTGCGGGAAGGGTGACAAGCCACCTCAGTGGCGTATTTTATAGAACTGTGAACCTGCTGGAGGCCGGAATAAGACCAGTATACGTCTTTGACGGTAAGCCACCGGAGCTCAAACTTAGAGAAATAGAGAGGAGGGCCGAGATCAAGGAAAAGGCCCAAGAAGAGTACAAAGCAGCGCTTGAGAGGGGTGACTTGGAGAGTGCGAGGAAGGCGGCACAGGCTACCTCGCGGTTGACTGGAGAGATGGTTGCCCAGACGAGGGATCTACTCGAAGCTATGGGCATACCTTGGGTACAGGCACCTTCAGAGGGGGAGGCGCAGGCGGCATTCATGACGAGGCGCGGAGACGCCTGGGCAACGGTGAGTCAGGACTATGACTCCTTGTTATTTGGGGCGCCAAGGCTTGTGAGAAATCTAACCATATCGGGTAGGAGAAAGCTGCCAAACAAGCCTGTATATATAGACATAGAGCCCGAAGTCATAAGGCTTGACGATGTATTACGTAACCTGAATATAAGTAAGGAACAGCTAATTGATATCGGGATTATGCTCGGAACGGACTTTAACCCAGACGGATTCAAGGGCATAGGGCCCAAGAAGGCAATAAAAATAATAGAGGAGTATGGATCATTGAAGGTCGCGATAGAGAGAGGGGCGCTTGAGGCAGATCCGCGGGTTGATGTGGATGCCATAAAGGACATCTTCTTGAATCCAAAAACCACGGGGGAGTACAGGCTAGAATGGGGCGAAGTGGATAGCGATAGGGTCAAGAAAATACTCTGCGATAACCATGATTTCTCTTTGGAAAGGGTAGAGGCAGCTCTGCAGAGAGTCAAAAAGATGAAGAGGGAAGTAGAAAGGCAGTCGAGCTTGGAAAGATGGTTTGGCGGATCATAAGTTAGTAGTCTAAAGGAATAAATTTGTTCCCCAGCAATAGTTCCAAATTTTGTACCTGAATGTGAAAAATGAAGGATAGGAAGATAAATTGTGAGGTCAGGCTAGGACCATCCATATTTTCCATATAGAGGAACGAAGACACAGCCTCCGCACGTGTACTCGTTAAAAGAGTCGCCTTTCCGTTCCACGAGTATTAGATCTTGGATAGAGTAGGCTTCGCCAACAGGGATTACAATCTTCCCACCATCCTTGAGTTGGGCTTTAAGGGGCGGGGGGATCCTAGGAGCAGCTGCTGTTACAAGGATTCTATCAAACGGTGCGGCCTCTGGATATCCTAGTGTGCCGTCGCCCTCAATAATGGTCACACGGTCGCTAAATTTCGTACGCTCTAAATTACTCCTCGCAAAAGCCACAAGGCGACTTAGTCGTTCTATTGCGTAAACATGACCTCTCTCCCCGGGGGGCGCTTCGAGTGGTGCGACTATCTCTGCGCATACAGCCGCATGATAGCCAGTCCCCGCCCCAACCTCGAGTACCTTTTGACCCTTCCTGAGGTCGAGGAGTTCACACATCATAGCAACCATATGCGGAGCCGAGATGGTCTGTCCATCAAGTGTTGGCAAAGGGGAGTCCATATAAGCATGTTCCCGCAGTTCTTGCGGAACAAACTCCTCCCTTGGAACTTTTAGCATCGCTCTGATCACTTCTGGCTTCTTTAGAACCCCTTCTTCAATTAAACGCTTAACGAGCCTCTCACGCTTCTCGGCAAAATCCACTACAGTTCACTTCTAAAGTTTTATTTGGTCAGGGTTATAAAAAAGTCTTGGTGTTTACTCTGAAAGTAACATTCTACGCGTGGGGAGATCCCCTAATAACAGCACTACATAGGACCACGATTGAGGTAACAAAGGAAAAAATGAAGAGTATACGCGGTGATTGTGTGGTAGCGACGCGTTCAGAGCTGGCACTTCGGGATCTTCCTGAAGAGTTCAAGAGGGTAGCGAAGTTGGATGGATCGAGAATTGGGATGATAATAGAAGTCAATGGTATGTACGAGGAGGTCTGGGGGCGCGGACACCACTCTCTCACGTTTGAAAGCGAGGAGGACATGGTAATAAGGAAGAGCGGATACATTTGCGGAAGAACTTTGATGATAAATTCTGACAAGGCTGCGGCGGATTTAAACAGGAATATTGTGAGCTTATTGAAGAGGTGTGAGACTAGAATAAAATTAACGCTAATTGTTGAATAAGGCATCTATGTTTGAAGATGTGGGGCTTGAAGAGTGTTGGTGAAATGCCATTCACGCTTTTTCATCTCGGTGCTGCTCTGGCAATCGGAATCCCTTTAAGGAATATAGTGCATGTGCCGACACTGATTTTGACAAGCATGATACTGGATTTTGATTCCTTCGTTGTCCTTGTTTTGGGGCTAAATTGTCCTTTACATGGATACTTCCATATAATCATTGTTTCGCTAATAGTCGGAGTGTTTTTGGTCGGATCATGTACAGATTGGAAAACAGGCTAGGAATAGTCTACAGAAAGTGCTTGAGAATACCGGAAAGATCAATCTGAGAGTCTTCATCATAACTGGTTTTTTGGGCGCAATCGTCCATGTTTTAGTGGATGCTCCAATCTATGACGATATTATGCCTTTTTACCCTTTTATAATAAACCCGGTTCATAGTCAGGACTTGTGCATTTGGCGTATGATGCTTTCGCATGGATGTGCATATTTGGCATTGCTTATTATGCGATTCTGTTGGGTACAAGAGCCTACAGAATATTGAGAATAGAAAATAGAAGGTAGAGAATAGAAAATAGAGAATGAAGTTTATGAAGACTCCCGGAGTCGCATACAGAATTATTTTTGATTTTGATCAAGGTACCACTAAGGCATCTATTACGACTTGCCATTCCCTAGGTGCGACGGGCTTGACTACTCTCGCATTAACGATCTCGCACTTCTTGACCTGCCCGTTCAGTCTACTGTTAAACATTTCTTTGGAATTTTGTATGGGATCGTCCTTGGTGAATAAATATATGTGGATCATGCCTCCGTCACTTTTTAGGATAGCAACTGCTACATCAAGGTAGTCCAGAGACGATGCAGGAAGGTTCATTATCACCCTGTCAGCAATCCCCTTGAGTTGAGGGGCGATGGTCCGCACATCGCCGCAGAGTGGGACGACTTCGCCTCTTAGGCGGTTGAGGCGCAAGTTTTCTTTAAGTAGAGATATGGCATTGGGATTTATGTCTATCGAGAACACCTTCGCTGAAGCTTTTTTAGCGATCAGAATCGAAAATGGACCAACTCCTGCGAACATGTCCACAACTACTTCACCATCACGGACCTGTGAGGCGACCCTGTGGTGTTCTGTGGCGAGGCGAGGAGAGAAATAGGCTTTTGAGAGGTCTACCTTCAGTTTGACTCCGTATTCCGCATGGATCGTCTCATATTTTTCTTCACCACCCAGTAAGGTTAGGCGAGGTATGCGGAAATCGCCCTCTACTTTCCCTGTCTTGAGTAGAACGGTTCTTACTCTTGGGTGGATCTGCATCATAGCTTTTGCCAAGGTCTCTCCATGGGGGAGAAGCTCTGGGGCGAGATCCTCTATTATTGCAATATCGCCAACGATGTCAAATGACCGCGGGAGCAGGGCCAAGAGGTGGGGCGGCAGAATGTCGTCAAGTGTGCTCATGAGGTCTTTTGGCTTACTCCGAGGGGAGGGGAGTTCTGAATATGTAACTTCAACTTGAGATAGTTGGGCAAGTACATTCATTTCATCAGACAAGAGGTTGCGAGTAATGGGTATAAGTACAGAGCCGTTGCTTGGCGTTATTGTTCTTGAACGATCAAGAATTCCAAGCCTTTGTAGGGCGCGCCTCAAGATCTCGGCTTTTTCACGGGGCGCCTTTATGCATAGGTTCAAAGTGGTACCGCCCATTTTGTAATCCTCTAATGAAAGTTGGCGCATCGCCATCTAAAAGTTTGTGGACCCTAGATATTGGATCGACATGCAGTGTGATTCAAGGAGCGGGCCCGGAGGGATTTGAACCCTCGACCATCGACTTAGGAGGCCGACGCGCTATCCAGTCTGCGCCACGGGCCCAGCATGGGTGATTATTTGAACCAGATATTTGAGGATTTCGAGGAAAAAATTCCATGCTAAAAATTTGTTATTTATATTCTGAGTGATTTACAATTGTGCTACATTCACCCCGCTGGATATTTTATTTTCAAAGATAATCCCAGTCTCCAATATTCAAATTGATTTTGATAGAAATTGTGACGTTATGATCGCATCATATGTATGGAGCGGTTTCCTTTTTTCACAGGTCCTTCAATGATAAGGGCTTTACGTTGAGGCGTGTAGTTATAATGTAGCCGGCCAGATCAAAGAGAAAGGTCGCCTTATCAGCCACGACAGAGTCGCTCGTTGCTATGATGTCTCCAGATCCCAGTAAAGCATGGTCAGGGGAGGGCACAGTTATAGCGCTCCCCAGCAAGCAGTAATGCGAGAGTAATTTACGAACAGTCCCTGCTATCTCGCCACTCCTACTTATGGATTTGTCAAAGAAGAAAATAACCTCCTTTGGTCTAAGGTAGGCAACTGTTGAAACGATAATCTCTAAAGGTTCCATTACCTCTCTACCATCCACTGAGCCATGGATCCCTGAGAGGTCCCTGATCAAACCGTCGTCGCACTGGTAAACAGGGTCGCCTTTCATGGCGCTTGATACTGTCCATAGGACATTAAATCCATCTATCGATAGTCGAGACCCGATGACCCTTTCAGATCCCACGAGTTTGGTACGACGCATTTTCGCAACATCGTCGGGAAAAACCCCTCTGTAAAGAAGCAGGCGCTGAGATCTGTCAAGAACATACCTGTCACCAACAAACTTCACCGCAGAGGGTCGAGGGTACCCCCTGTTGAGCAGATAACGCAGATCCTCAACAGCCTCTCTTTTTAGGAAGGTCATCAAGAGCCCTCAATGTATATGGCAGGTCTCATAGGCATGGCTTGGTCAGCTTTCCTCTTAGGATCATAGTGTGGTGCCTCTCCAGAGACTAACTCCACTGGACTCTTGAAGTACTCCGAGAGGAACTGTAGGTTTTTACTCAAGATATCCGACTCATCCAAAATGCCAACAGAAAGCACCTTCTTTCTCTGATCTTTGGGCATTGTTACAATGCTCGTAGATACAGCATTTATGAATTTTGTCGCAATTCCTCCCTTAGATCTAATTGCTGGGTTTTTCATTGCCTCTCTCAATAGAGATTTAGGGTCTACACCACTCTCAAGTAGCTCTAAAAGTGTGAGGTAAATCTCCCACTTCCACTTTGGAGACGTGTAGTAGTAGATCTTAGAGGGGGCGATCCCAGTGACCTTGATTATCTCAGAAGTATCCTCTATTATGCTCTTGATTAACTCCTCGGAGAGTTCTGAGCGCTCGTCTATTAGGGAGGGCTGTACTTCCGGCCATTTCTCGACAGATATGAAGCCCTTGTGACCAAATTTTTCCCAGAGCTCCTCGCAGATGTGGGGTGAGAAAGGAGCCATCAATTTGATTATGGTCTCTAAGGAATATCTTACGACGCTTCTGGTCCGCTCATCGTTTGCTTGCGATCCCTTTCTCCTGAGATACCACATTATGTCCTGCTGAAGAATGAAGAACGATGAGTGTATTGCCTCCCTAACCCTGAGGTTCTCCATCGAATATGTCGTCTGCTCTATAATGCGTTGGGTCCTGCTCAGGAGCCATTTGTCAAGCGAGTCGAATTCTTCGCCACTGAGGGGAGGAGTGTTACAGTATCTCAATGAGAATTTGTAAAATTCTTGGAGCTTGACTTTCGTAGTCCTTGCTAAAGAGTCGCTGAAGTCAGCGTCCTGTAGTAGCTCAGAGGCGGAAAGAATTGAGACTCTAAGCGTGTCGGCTCCGTACATCCTTATCGCCTTCCTGAGGGGGATAATGTTGCCCAAAGACTTTGACATCTTCTTGCCTTCCATGAGTACGCTGCCGTTGACAACTATTTGCCTAGGCCATAACTGGGGAGGGAATATGGCGACATGGTTGAATATGAAGAATGTTAGGTGGTTAGGAACAAGATCCCTGCCTGAGTGCCTGCTATCAAGAGGGTAAAAGTAGAGGAATTCTTTTCGCATCTTCTCCAAGAGATCCCTAGTAACTCCAAGGGATGACGGATCGCCCTGACCGAGGAAGATGTAATCGAAAACTTCAGGTGTCAGGAGCGAAGGATCGATCTTTGCCTCATTTAGCGTCTTTGCTATTGTGTAGAATGCCATGTAGATTGTGGAGTCGGAGAGGCTCTCAATGATCCAGTCTTTGTCCCAAGGGAGCGGAGTGCCCAGACCGGCCCTTCTGGCGCATGCCTTCTCCTTGAGCCAGTCAACTACATTCTCAAACTCTTCCCTTAGCTCCTCTGGGAGTAGGGACATCTTGCTCAAGTGGTCTTTGACGGTAGACTTCCAGCGCGGATCGCCGTAGTTTATGAACCATTGGTCGCTCATTAGGTTGACGGTGACTTTGGATCCGCAGCGGCAATATATGGGTCCGTTAATTATATCATAGAACTTGAGTGCTTTGGAGGAACTAATCAGGTCGTTCTTTATCTCCTCCTTGGCCTTGCTTACAGGCATACCAGCATATTTGCCGGTCTCCGCCCGCATCTCTCCATTGTGGAATTCCCGCTGGTAAAGTTCTTTTGTTGCCTCCTCTGCCTTAGGGTCGAGTTGATCTCGTAAGCCAAGCCTTTGGACAAGATCAAGTGTAGGGATCTCTGGGAGGCCAGGAGACCTCACCACAGGTATAGGCTTGAGCGACGATATGACCCCAATATCAAGACCGTATTCTTTGAGGCGTTCTGGATGTTTTTGAAGATCCATTATAGCCAAAAGGTCGTAAGGTGCGTGTGCTGGAACTGACATGACCACTCCAGTCGCGTTCTCCGGGTCAACAAAGTCGGCAGGAAGTAAAGGTATTCGCTCGCCAGTTACGGGGTTGACTGCGTATTTTCCAACGAGTGACGAGCCCTTCAGTTCTCTGATAGTAGTAACGCCAGATTGTTGCTCGGAGAACTTTTTTGCAGCAGGTTTGCTGAGAATCAGCTTCTCTCTACCGACTTCGACTTCCACGTAGTCAGACCTTGGGTTGATCCAAATGTTTGTGACGCCGAATATGGTCTCTGGCCTTAGCGTGGCAGCGGGCAGGTAATATCCGTCCATAATGAATTTTATGGCTACAAATTCGCCAACCTCTGGTTCAGCGTCGCCCTTGGTGTCGTGCTGCCCGACTGGATTTCGGCATGATGGGCACCATCCGATGGGATGTGTGCCCTTGGTAATGTAATCTTTGGACTTCAGTTTGTAGAATTGCCACTCTATGAACTTGCTGTAAGCTGGGTCGATGGTAGTGAACTCTCTCCTCCAGTCTATTGAATACCCCATTTCGATCATTCCGAGTTTTAGGTCGTTATGGAAGTATCTTGCGATATTCAGAGGGGAGTCGAATGTCTTAATTACGTCTTCTGAGACTCCGACGCTTTTGAACTGCTCTATGAGCTCCTTATCATTCGACTGTATTCTCTTGCTCTGGGCGAGTATGGGAGTTCCGGTATAGTGAAATGCCATAGGAAGCAAGGTGTTGTAACCTTGCATCCTCTTATATCGGGCATAAACATCTGCAAGGGTGTAGGTCCTTGCATGACCAATATGCTGGGGCATATTGGGATAAGGGTATGCAACTGTCACGTAGAATTTCGGGCGGGCCTCTTCGGGATCCGCCTCAAATATTCGAGACTCGCTCCATCGTCTCTGCCATTTCTCCTCAACTTTCTGGAAGTCGAAGTCAAGATTAGAGGACAATGTGACCACCCAACGAATTATTGACTCTTATTTTTGTTCAGACCTTCTATTATGTTTTTTATGGATTGAATGGATTGTTCAAAGCGATCAAGAGTTTCCAGAGGGACCCTTCCTTGTCCTACATCTGATTTGCCCCCGCCCCTGCCTCCCATGGACCTCGTAAAGACCTCTGTGATTTTTCCGGCGTTCAAACCCCTTCCAGTAGCACCTTCCCCAGCCATACATACTACGCTGCCATCTACCTTCGATACCAAGATGGCCAATGCATTATGGTCTCTCTCCACAATCTGAGAGGCTATGGGGATCAGGTCCTCGTTAGAAAGGTCCTCGAGGGTGCCCTTAACAAGCGTGATCCCTCCGATCTTCTCAGATCTTAGAGAGAGCTCTGTCGATACCCTTTGCGCAAGTATCTTTCTCAGGCGCTCTATTTGTCTCTTAGAGGTTGAGAATTCCTCCATCAACTTGGCAGTTGCTTTCTCTACCCGCTCCGCAGGCGTGTTAAGGATCCTCGAGATCTCTTGCAAGGTGAGCTCCTGCGAGTGAATGAAGCGTATGGCTTGCTCGCCTGAAACGAACTCTATCCTCTCCACACCGTCCTGTATACGCTCCGATCGAATTATCTTGATAAGGCCGATCTCTCCAGTGTTGGAGCAGTGTATCCCTCCACACGCCTCGGCGTCCCAATCTTCAACTTCTACAACGCGAATCGTTGGACCTTGAACCACACCACCCTGGTAGAGACGCATTCCGAACCTCTGTTCTGCCTTGTTGCGATCCTCGAAATATGCCCTGATCGGTCTGCACTCTTGGACGACTTTGTTGGCAAGAACCTCAATTTCCCTAAGCTGTGATGGGGAGATCTTTTCAAAGTGAGATATGTCGAGACGGCTCTTCTCGACGCTTTTCTGTGCGCCTTCTTGCCAAACATGTTCACCAAGCACTCTTCTCGCGGCTCCAAGTAGAATATGGGTTGAGGAGTGGTGCCTCATCAAGGCGACCCGCCTTTCCCAGTCCACCAAACACTCCACGTAGGTGCCCTCTTTTATGGGCGCAATCTCTTCAACAAAGTGAACGACAATTCCCCGGGATTTTTGAACGTTGATTACTCTGATCTGCCTACCGTCTACGGTAAGAGATCCAGTATCGCTGAGTTGCCCACCACCCTCAGGGTAAAAAATTGTCCTGTCCAAGATTACGCGCGTTCTGTCTGAGTAAAGCACCTTTGCTTTGAGTCGCTTCGTCTTTGGCTCATAGTAATATACAAGCTCTGTTTGGGGCAACGGGGGTAGATCCTGGAGAATGTCTTCATCCTCCTTCTTGGAAGATTGTGACGAGGAGTGCAGCTCGGCTACCATGGTGTCGAAGGTGTCGGGGATATCGACTTTTATCCCGTGAGGTTCGGAGACTGCCTTTACGATCTCGGGAGGTAATCCGTGGGAGTCGTAGAGCTGGATTAATTGGTTTAGAGGGAGGGCTCCGCGCCTCTTTATCTCAGGATCTTTTATGATGCGTAAGATTAGGCTCTTGCCCTGATCGATCGTCTTGGTGTAGCGTGCGACCTCAAGGTCTGCGACTCGCACGATATAGTCTAGGTTTTCAATCAACTCAGGGAATTGGTCGCCCCAGTAGCTGACCTGCATGGCCAAGAGCTCTGAGAGTGGTTTAGATATCTGAGCATAGTCCATCATGCGCTTGACCCTTCTTATCATTAGGCGGGCAAGGTATCCGGCCTGAACATTCGATGGAACGATGCCATCGCCTAGCATGAAGGCAAGGGTCTTCGTGTGATCAAGAATTGCCATTAAGATCTCAAAGGGCTTCAGTTGCGAGTCCAAGGAGGCAGGGTCCATCCCCAATGTTGAGGCGACACGTTCCCTGGCAGCCCTTATGGAGCCCTCATCAACTATGTTCATCATGCCAGCGAACTTCGTAGCCTCGGCAAGGACCTTTGGATCTGGTCTTTCGATGCCAGAGATCTTCAGCAAGTCCTCGAAAAGGCGCCCGTATATGGTCTCAAAGGCGGTGGGCGTTCCTTGCGAGATCCAGGCAAAGCGTTCCAGCCCATAGCCGGTATCAACAATCCTTAGGGGGAGTTCGCGGTATGCGCCATTAATTTTTCTGTATTGCATAAATACGAGGGTCGAGAGCTCAAGACCCCGGACGATGCCCTCAAGATCCGGACCCGCGTCGCCTCCGCCCTCCCACCAGTGTTCAATGTAAGCAATCTCGTCTCCAGGGATCCCTAGGTCTTTTGTGAGAAACTCGTGGTGATATGAGACCGTGTCTTCCTTCCAGTAAACTTCATTCTCCTTGGATGAAAATGCGTGGTGTGCCATCATCTCGAATATGGTGAGGTGCCGCCCTCCCGTCTTCCCTACATTGTCCAGGTCATTCATTCTTATGCAAGGCTGGGATATTGTGAGGGGGTTGAATGGAGGGGGGACCTCTCCACTCGTCACGTGGGGCTGGAAGCAGGCTATTGAGGCTATTGTGAGGAATATGTCGTCTCGCCATCTAGCGACAACAGGATACCGCCTAACCCTTGTGTGACCTCTCTTCTCGAAGAAGGAGAGAAATGCCTCGCGCATCTCCTTTATGTTAAAGGACCTCTTTGTTGGAGGGTTGTTTATGAAGGAGTAGGGGACACAGGGCGAGTCCCCACAAAGTTCGCGTTCAGGGTCTAGTGTCCAAAAGTTCCTTTTGCACATTTTGCATTGCTTCCTTGTAAAGCCGTTGTCCAAGAAGAATTTGAGGCGGTAGGCTTCGGGTCCAGCTATCAAGTCAAATCATCCCATAAACAAATGTTTTGGTTTTGAAAGATCGTTTAAAAAAGCTATAAAGCTATGGGATAAACCTTTGCATAGAAAATTTGGCAAAGGGAGGGTTTTTGAATATAAACCCATCCCCAATTAGCCGAAGAGGGCGCCAAGCCCTTCCACGGTCTCTTCTTCTGCTGCCGCTTCCTTCTTCTCTTCCTTCTTCTCTTCCTTAGCTTCTGCTGCAGGGGCAGGCTGGGGTGCTGCCGCGGCGGGGGCCGCTACCATCGGTACGGCTGCAGACTTTATAACTTCGTCTATGTTCACCTCGCTGAGCGCTGCCACAAGTGCCTTAACCCTAGCAGCATCAACGTTTATCCCAGATGCCGAAAGAACCTTAGTGAGGTTCTCCTCGTTTATCGGCTGCTTAGCGTTGTGAAGGAGCAGACCAGCGTAAATATACTCGATTTTAATCACCCCCAACAAGGCGTTTTTTATAGGAAACTTTTATACTTAAATTCTTCGCCTCCTAGTTTATGGAGAGGTCTGGATGCTTCTTAGAGATGGCGTCTGCTAGAGCTCTGCTCTGTAACTCTGCCAGCGAAAGGACCTCGCGTATAGTCTCGGGTAGAGGTATGCCTGCACGAACGGCAAGCGTCTTGGCGTTGTTATAGGCCTTCGCAAGGAGTAACGGAACCGTCTCCTTGGTCGGGTATGCCGTGTTCAAGGATAGGTTCAAGGCGTATTGTACGGCAGTTGTGATATCGGACCTGTATCTCTCGAGGTCTATGGACAGGAGATCCCCTGGTATAACGACTCCGTCGTAGGCCATCTTGAGCTTAATGCCAACCATTATAGGCTTGAGACCGAGCTTATTTAGGAGATCTGCAAGGTCTGCAGAGATGACCTCGTCCTTCTTGACCACTACTGTGTCCTTCGCAATCCATACAGAGCCGTCCTGGATCTTGGTGGGGATCTTAGCAGCCCCGAACTTGCTGAGAATCGGACCTGGTTGAAGACCAGTATTTCCTGCGCTTACAACGATATCAGTAGGCGCTATGTCGCCTGGAGAGGCTGACGACGGGACCTTGTTCTTCTCAAACATCAAGTATAGTGAGAACGGATTCTTGTTTGAAAGTATAAGGGCGTTCTGTCCAGTCAGATACTTGTCTAGATCTTCAAGGTTTTGGAATTTCTCGCCTAGGTTTCGCAGAGCCCTCTTGATGAGAGTGTTTTTTGCCACACATATTTCCAGATCGTCCTTGAATTTCTTCCTGAGAACCTGAAGTTGGTTGGCCTTAAGGGCCCGAAGGTCGGCTATGGCAAAGACCGAGTACTTCTTGAGAAGAGTCTCTAGCTTCTCAACAGCAGCCTTCTTTTTCTCGAGTGTCTTTCTTGGCAAGCGAATCACCTCATCTAAGTTTCACGGGCTTACCCATAGTGGTCTTGATAACAATGGAAGAGAGGAACTGATCGAGCTTTATTCTCCGTTCTATGGCGTTAAGTACTGCCATTATGTTTTCAGCGATGCTCTTTGAGTCCATGTCCTCTGAGCCTATTCTGCATCTTATTGTAGGTTGGTCACGAATCCTTATCCTGACGGAATTTCGGTACTTCTTAATGAGAGGGTCAATGTTTGCTGTGGGTGGCACTGGATCGGGCATCTTTCCCCTTGGACCGAGCACCGGACCGAGGATCTTACCGACCGTAGCCATCAGGTCAGTTCTAGCAGCGAAGAACTCATAAGTCTCGGCTAGTTTCTTCACGGCTTTTTTGTTTCCAGTATACTGATCTAAATCCTGCTTTGTTAGCACAAGATCAGCACCTGCTTGCTTTGCCTTGGTCACGAGGTCTCCGTCGGCAATGATGCAGACCTTTATATCCTTACCAATTGGGTGCGGAAGTGACACGACCTCATTTATCCTGTTCTCTGGCGCCTTAACGTCGAGACCTTTAAAGTTGACAAAGAGTTCGACGGCCTGCACAAAGTTACGCTTCTTGGAGTTCTTTTTGGCATCCTCGACTGCAGAAGTGATTTTTTGAAGGTCAAATTGCATATCACTGTGCCTCCATTTTATTTATGAGGTCGTCGTAGACTCCTGAGTCGACCTCTTTTTGGACTTCTCGTGGATCCTTACCGGCTACGGTAACGCCGATGCTCACACAGGTACCAAGAACTTCTTTGAGGCATGACTTCAAAGTCTTTGCGACAGAGAGAGGATAACGGGTCTTGGCAATTTTGATTGCGGCTTCTATACTGAGGTCTCCCACTTTCTCCGCCTTGGCGTTGCTGGAGCATTTCTGCAACTTTAGCTCCTTTACTATCAAGGCGGTGGTGGTGGGTACACCGACCTCGACCTCAAATTCCTTGGTATCTGGGTCGGCGATTACCTTTACCGGAACTTTCATTCCTTCAAACTCCTTGGTCCTTTCATTTATGGTGTTGACTACCTGAAGGATGTTGAGACCAATAGGACCTAAAGATGGACCTATTGGTGGTCCGCCGGTAGCCTTTCCACCATCTACCAAGAAGTTGAAGGTCTTCTTAGTTCCCAATCTTACTCCTCCTCTAGTTTGGAAAAGGCTTCAAAGATGTCAGTCTTTTGCTCCTTCTCCGACCCCTTCGCTTCGGACTTTGGTGCCTCAGCATGGGATATTACCTTGATTTGTTCAGCGTGGATTGTTATGGGGAGGGTGTATGGGGCCTCTAAGAGCTCGAGGGTGACCTCTGATTTTGCCCGATCGACCCTAGTGACCTTCGCTTGCATGCCCTTGAAGGGTCCGGAGACGATCTCTACCTTGTCGTTTACCTCGATGACTTCAGCAACGGGCTTTGGCATTATGAAGCGCATTATGTCTTCGAACTCGACCTTTCCTGCAACCCATCCTTTCACATGTTTGATTTCTTCAATTGCTAGATTGACAACGTTTGGACCGCTTGCCTCGAGAAAGACATATCCGCTGACGTCTGGCGGGGATATTATGGCCTTTACTGGTATCTCCTTAGCCATACAACGACGCTCTATCAGCAGCGCAACATTCTTCTCCTGCCCTGCAGTGGTGCGTATGGCGAATATCCTTGATTGGGTGGATTGTGCGGAAGACATAGCATCAGCCCCTTGAGCCTATTATGAGGGTTGATATCAGTTGTATTATGAATCCAAATATTCCGACTCCGATCATTCCCAAGAGGCAGATTCTGAGCGATAGTTTGAACTCGTCCATATCAGGTTTCCTGGAGAGCTTTAGAACCTTTACCATTGAGCGTAGAGAGTCGGAGAGGGTCATTTGATCTCATCTGCCTATTTCCATAAGAGCAAAAGGGAGAAAGATAAGGTTCAATTTAAAGCTTTCCACAAAAAAGCTACCTAGAATATAGCAAAGAATTCTTTGAGAAAAGAGGGAAAAGTGTATTTACCTTCGGAATAAATTCGAGGTAGAAAACTAGTCTAAACGTCTTTTTATGATGCTAAACCTTTACTAAGTCGATGCCTTCAATGGTCTTTAGATATTCTTTATATTTTGAGGGTGTGCCCTTCCAGTCAACATAGGCTTTGGAGCACTTGCCAAGGGTCCTTTCGATGCACGCCTTGAACATGCACGGGTCCATCCCCTCATTCATTGCGTATTTCGGAATGATGTGTCCTATTAGGGCGCCCTCATTCAACATTAGGTTTGTGAATTTCTCGGGATAGTGCCCTCCGCCCACCCCGATAGCAAATTCGCCGTCCTTTAGGGAGGATTTTAAGGAGTTTGAGACGGCTTTGGCTACGGTCTTCCCAAGCAGATTGTCCTTCCAAGCGGCTTCATCACTCCCGATCTCTACGAAGGTAACAGGAACAGAGAGGCTCGTTGGACCGTGGTGTGTTGCCTCAACAGAAATGGGAACTTCAAGACCTAGATCTGAAGATGTACGGAGAAGTTCTTTGAGAAGAGAGGCTTGAAGGGCGGGGTTCGAGATTGCGACTTCCTTAGGTCTTCCGCCGAAATCAGCATGGTCACAAAGGTTTCCCGGGGTATGAGCCGTGAGGCAGCGCATTCCTGATTCGCTCTTATGTTTTGAGAGACAAAGAATCCACTCTGTGCTAGGAAAAGAGAGGGACAAATTGATTAGGGGCGAGTCTGTGCTGAGTAGGTAAAAATCGCCGTATGAGTGCGCCACAGATGCGCCAAAAGGCACCTCTTTAAAGGGCAGTTCGTAAAGAAGGTGGGAGGAGATGTTTATACCTGCAGGGTCAAGCTTTGAATAGACTAAGATTTTCAACGAAGGCACCGAAGTGATTAGATAAGCAGTGCCATAATACCTTTTTGTGCGTGAAGTCTGTTTTCAGCTTGGTCCCAAACTACAGAGTTCTTGCCGTCTATGACTTCGTCGGTAATCTCCAGACCCCTATGGGCCGGTAGGCAATGCATGACTATAACATCGGAGGGCGCGTTGCTCAGGAGTTCTGAGTTGACTTGGTAGGGGCGAAATGCGACCATTCTCTCCTCTTTCTCCGCTTCCTGTCCCATGGAGACCCAAACATCGGTGTAAATCACATCGGCATCTTTGACTGCAGCCTTGGGATCTTCCATCAATGTCAGAGACGAGCCCTTTGCAGCGCCTTTCTTAATGTAATCGGCGTATGATTGGGAGATCTGGTACTTGTTGGGAGAGGCTATTGTCATGTTGCCCCCAAGCTTTAGAACGGCCTCGGCAAGCGATCTGCATACATTGTTGTTGCCATCACCCACGAATACTACGTTTGTGCCCTCGATTTTGCCCTTCTTCTCGATTATGGTTAGGCAGTCGCCCAACGCCTGGCACGGATGTGCTAAGTCGCTGAGGGCGTTGATCACTGGGGCACGGGCATTCTCAGCCATAATCTCTAAGTCTGTGTGTTTGAATACTCTTGCTACGATCCCATCTGCATAGGCATCAAATGTCCTTGCAGTGTCTGCAATAGTCTCACCTCTTCCAAGTTGTAAGTCATTCCAGTTCAAGTATATTGGATGACCACCAAGTTGGTGGACACCAACATCAAATGAGAGGCGGGTTCTTGTAGACGGTTTCTGAAAGAGGAGGATCACGCTCTTACCGCTCAGATATGGTCTTGTGTAGTTGCCGCACTTTACATCGTGCTTCATGCTTAACGAGAGCTGAAGTATCTTTTCTAGCTCCTCCTTGGTGTAGTCAGAAAGTGTCAGCAGGTCTCTTCCTTTCATTGTTCTCATAAACATCACCTTTTGAGGTTTTTTCAATAAAAAACGTTGCTTAAAACTTTTACGCTAAAAAATTCGCTTATTTGCTAATGATTATTTATTTTTTGTTGGTTTTTAATAATATATTTTTAATAACCCAGTCTGGGTCGAAGGTGATTATATCGTCGTACCCCTGACCCGTGCCCAAGAAGAGAATGGGCTTTTTGATTATGCTGGATATTGATATGGCAGCGCCACCCTTTGAGTCTGCGTCGATTTTTGTAAGGATCACGCCATCCAGAGGAACGAACTTGTTAAACTCCTGAGCTTGCTGCAGAGCATCATTCCCAGTAAGCGAGTCCCCAACAAAGATAGTAAGGTCGGGTTTGGCGACTCTGTAAATCTTTTGTAACTCGTCCATCAGGCCCCTGTCGGTCTGCATTCTGCCTGCAGTGTCTATTAAGACCACATCTATTTGGTTTGACTTAGCGTAGGATATGGCATCGTATGCAACCGCGGCGGGATCTGCGCCGTATCTGTGCTTTATTACCTTTATGCCTAGCCGCTTGGCATGCACATCAAGTTGCTCCTCTGAGCCTGCTCTGAAGGTGTCGCTACAGGAGAAGACTACCTTCAGCCCCCTATCCATCAGGTATTTTCCAATTTTTGCTATGGTGGTGGTCTTCCCAGTACCGTTTATCCCAACGAACATGATAACAAATGGTTTCTTGGAAGAGATTAAGGAGAGGATGTCGGCGGAATTTAGCCCCTCCCTCAATAATGAGCGAAAAGTTTCCTCTACCAGTGGGGAGATGTCCTCGAACCGGCTGATTTTCTTGCCAATCAGGGCAGATTTGAGCTTTGAAACGAACTCCTCAGCAACCGGAAGGGCGACGTCACACTCAAGTAGGGCTATCTGGAAATTCCATAGGTAAGACTCGAGATCCTTCTCGGAGATTGGTTTTGTGGAGATCCCTTCTATGAGTGAGGAGAAGACATTCTTTAGACGGTCAAACACGAATTACGCCTTCCCCGAGCTCTCTATTTGGGAATATAGGTGATCTATCCTTACTTGCAGTTGGTCTAGCCTAGCTGAAACCTGGAGGTACTGGTTTTGTAGGGAAGATATCTGCGTCTGCGCCCTCTTTATTCGGTCTTCGATATCAGATATTGCGCTATCAATGCCTTTTTCAATGGATATGCCAGACCCCACGCCCACCACTACAGTTTTAACATCTTGGAGGTGAGCCCTTATGTAGTTCCCAGCGCCTATGTGGATTAGAGTCTCAGCCTTGCCCTCCCTGTTCTTGATCTCATAGAGTGAGGCTTTGCTTAGGGTGAGCTCTGCCAAGGCGCCTGTTGTAAATTCTATCTGCTGACGCAAGACGTCAGCGTATGCCTTAAGATTTGAGAACTCGACGAGTAGAGCGTCGAGTTCTTCCTTGGGAGTCAGGGGCTTTGTGGGGCGTTGGGGGGTGCTCATCTTTATGTACCAGCCTGCTCTTCTACAGATTCGATCTTTATTTGGAACCTCTTCAATTTATGATTTCCACCAAGCATACATAATACATTATCGATTGCCCTTTCTTTTTTTGGTGCAGTCACTTGTTTTTTAAAGTTAACCCAGTCTATACCAATTTTCGCCTTTCCCTTGACTATGAAGGTTTTGCTCATATACATCACCCAATCAGAGCTAAGGACGACTCGATATGCGCCATTTCTGGACCAGTGGTAGCCTCGCCGACTACCACACCATACGAGTTCGCCAGCATCCCCACCCTAAGGTAAGGATACCCACAGTTAACGGTAGAGATGTTAACGGGAATATTAAAAATTTCCTCAAGCCTCTTTGTCTCCTCATCGGTGGTCTGGGGATGGCAGAGCATGGCTTTATTGTTTGCAACTGCGCATACTCCGGGCAAGGATAACCCAGCAATAGCCCCCTCGTGGACCTCTACTTCAAGGCTTTTCGAAAGTAAAGATTTAAGGTCAGGATCTGCCCCGACCCCAACTAAGGCAACAGAATCGTTGAGGAGGACCATATTCCCCAAAGCATTCTTCTTTCCATTGTACTGGACAACGGGGACGCCTACATTTGATTCGATAAAAGATATCTCTTCCTCTCTCGCGTTGTGAGGTACGAGCAGTCCTCTTGAATTGCCAGTTATGAAGATCCCTAAAAGTACGCTGCCGCAAATTGTGGTCCTATAAAGAGGGACTTTGAGGGTGGCAGAAACCTCTTCGGCAAATTTGGAGGGGACGTCGGGAGGGACCAATGCGAATTTGTCGGTTGTGAACATGAAAGCGCCTATGTTGGGATTACCGTACAGCGATAGTCGCGAGATTGGCAAATGAGATTATGCCCCCGCAGGGAGCACTCTGGCAGTCCCATCTTCTAATTTTTGAACCTTTATTGAGATCCTTCGCAGAGTTTTTGTTTTGCCCCTTGACCAAAGCAGGGCATTTAAATCGCTGTGTATTTTGATGTCTTCCGTATCGGCAATCTTCTGACTAATCTTCTTAACCAATTTAATTGCTTTTGGAGCGGCCTTTCTGCCATGTGTTAGGTAAGCATGTCGCAAATTTATTGTGACGACATTCTCTTCAACAACTTTTTCCTCTTCCGCTTCCTCTTCTTCTTTCTTTTCTTCTTTCTTTTCTTCTTTCTTTTCTTCTTCTACTACTTTTTTCTCCTCTTTAGTCGCCTTAAGTTCCTCTTTCTTTGCGGTTTTTTCTTCTTCTTCCTCTTCTTCCTCTTCTTCTTCCTCTTCTTCCTCTTCTTCTTCCTCTTCTTCCTCTTCTTCCTCTTCTTCCTCTTCTTCTTCCTCTTCTTCCTCTTCTTCCTCTTCTTCTAAAACCTCAGGGTCCACGGATTCTTTACTCATTCAAATTCACCTCATAGTTTTAGCTTGCTTCGTCTCCAGTGCCTCATCTTTGGATGTCGCCTAAACTTACCACGAGTCTTGGCAACTACCCATATGGGCACTGGACTACTTTCTTTGTTAGCTTTAATCAGGCGTTTCTTTTTAGAAAGATGTTTATTTCTTGCCAAATCTAACACCTCATAATCGAGTTATCTTGATATCCCTTTTTCTGCTTTGGAGTTCGAGCAGAATTTTTTTGAGTTGATCATCAGTTAAAGGAACGGGCAAACGTCCCTGTTGAGCTAGTTGTATTAGCTGAAGTTCTAATTGTTCAGCGAACTCTGGCTTGACTATCTTAAGGTTAGATAACCGACTTCTTGCCTCAGGAGTTAGAATCACGCGAAGAACGTTTTGCTTCTGTGCTTCTTGTTCTTGTCTTAGCTCCTCCTCTGCTAATTTCCTCTGCATTTCGGCTAGTTTCCTTTGTTTAATGAGCTCCAACTCGTCGGGAGAACTAGCCAAAGAGATCACCTACTTAGCCTTAGCAGGAAGGTATTTACTCAGCGCAGGGACATCCTTTTGAAGCTCTTTGAGCAGTTTGTAGGAAATCCTATCTACTATGGATTTTCCTTTATCGGTTAGCACTCGACCTCTCGTGCCCAATTTTGTCACTAGACCAGCACTCTCTAACTGCTGAAGGGGCTTCCTAATTGCGGAGGCACCAGCTTTATAATGGTGTTCTCTGCGCATTCCTTTCTTTGCCCTGCCTCCATATGCAGTTCTTAGGGATTCGATGCCTACTGGTCCATCTAGGTATATTCTCCTAAGTAAAGATGCACATCTTATATACCAGATATCTGGCTGCGACGGGATCCTTTCTACATGTGGACCAGTCTTCACGTAACTTGACCAAGGAAGTGGTGAGATCTCTTTTACATTTTCTTTAAGGTAGTCTGCCAATGCGCGAATTAGCTTGTCTGGTGGAACATACTGGGCAAGAGGCAAAGATGTCTCCTCTCCATTTGGTTCTTCAGAGATAAATCTAACTTAAATATATATTCTTTTACCTTTACTTCTTGGTTTTAATGGGATAACGTCTAATAGCACCACACACCAAACATGCGACTACAATGTGGGGGCTCCTTTTGGGAGAGATTCTTATCCTCGACCTAATGCCAGGATATAGAAAAGAGTGGCACGACCTGCACATGAAGTACTTCCAATATTTTGGTATGCGCACTTTCGTTCTTTTAGATATTTGTATAGCCATCTCCACATATCTATCTGAAAGTGCTGGATTAGAGTAGATATTTACCTCAGCTAACCTGAAGAGGTTGTCGATTCTTTGAGCGGCTAAATCTTTAAGTAGGCGCCGATTTGATGGCAATAATGCGCACCGATAAAAAAGAAGAAAGCCTAGACATAAATGTTTTCAGATGGGTTTCTCATAGATAAGGCGAGTATGATAATATGAAGAGATTAAGTTTGATAATAGCGGAATCGGCGTTGGAGATCGTTCCAAAAGAGATCGCTGATCACCCTTCCGTAAAGAGATGGGCAGAGAAGAGGGGCAAAGACCCCAATAAAGTTCTTCTAGACATATCATATCACTATGCGGCGATGAGGGGACTTAGGGACTGGGACAGGCGGGGCAGACCCGACATAGTGTATGTAACTTTGCTAAATGTGTTGGGGAGTCCGCTCAATAGGGAGGGGTTGCTCCAAGTTTATGTGCACACGCTAAATGATTTTGTGATTGCTTTAGACCCTGAGATAAAGTTGCCAAGAAATTACTTAAGGTTTTTAGGGTTAGTGGAGCAGTTGTTTGATGTAGGCAAGGTACCGCCGACGGGCAAATGGCTTATGAAGTTGGAGAAAATGAGTCTCAAGAAGCTCTTGGAAGATCTCAAGCCAAGCAAGACTATAATATTGACCGAAGAGGGAAGAAAGATAAAGGTAGAAAAGTTTGGAGACATGATAATAAAGGAAGATAGTCCTTCGGTGGTAATAGGAGGTTTCCAGAAGGGAGAGTTTAAGGAGGAGGATTTGATGCTAGCTGATGCAAAGATCTCATTGTACAAGAAAGCTTTAGATGCATGGGTCGTGGCAGGCATGGTTGTACATGAAGTTGGAAGAGCGTTGAAGATCGTTTAGGCGAAAGCTTATGGAGCATGTTGTGAAAATTGCAGAGATATTAAGAGACGCAACGCATAGCATAGCATTCACGGGAGCAGGAATCAGTACAGAGAGCAATATACCAGATTTTAGGGGTAGTCAAGGACTTTGGAAAAAATTCGATCCTAGGATGGCTTCAAGGAGCTACTTTGAGGAGGATCCGAAGGGATTTTGGAGCTTCTATGCGATGAGATATAATTCTATTGCGGGTGCGGAACCTAATGATGGTCATGCAGCTTTGGCCGAGCTCGAAAGGAGAGGTTACATAGATTTGATAATAACGCAGAATATAGATACATTGCATACTAAGGCAGGCTCTAAGTCTGTTATAGAGCTCCATGGTAACATAATTTGGAGTCGTTGCGATCTCTGCTCTGTTGAGAGGAGGACAATAGAGTGTATTGAGGAGTTGGAGAGGAGCGGCAGACCTCCTACTTGTAAATCTTGTGGAGGGTTGATGAGACCGTCTGTGGTATTATTTGAAGAGCCAGTAAGGCTGATGGAGGCTGCAATGGATGTTGCATGCAGAAGTGATTGCTGTTTGGTGGTTGGGTCGTCGCTTACAGTCTATCCTGCTGCATTGGTGCCAGAGGTTGTTAAGGGGCAAGGAGGGGCTTTGGTAATAATCAACATGGACCCAACACCTCTAGATGATAGGGCAGATGTTGTCATAAGGGATAAGGCTTCTGTTGTTCTTAAAAAGCTCATAGAAGCATTATCGTAAAGAGATAAATGTTTTATGAAAATAAGGTTTCATTGAAATGAATTTGGTCGCCTTGGAGCCGATATTACTAAAGATGCGCTCCTGAAGGGCGGTGGATGAGTGTTTGGCAACTTAGGAAGGTTTAGCATTGAACAAGGAGAGTAAACTGGAAAGGCTGAAGGAGGAGCTCGGGAGGACAGAATAATCTAAAGGTTATTTTCCTATTTTTATACGCGAGTCCAGTTCGGTACGTAATCTAAGAGCATCCTTCCGCTCAAATATTTCTATTTCAATATCACCAGTCAAAGTTTTTTGTTTTTTACCCAGCTTTTCTAGGATTTTATTTTTAAGCTCCAGATCGATCTCGTACCCTATTCCGTTCCTGCCCAATTCTTTAGCTACTTTCAAAGTTGTCCCAGACCCGAGGAATGGATCGAGTACGGTCTCACCGTAGAAGGAAAACAAAGTGATTAGGCGTCTTGGAATCTCTTCAGGGAATGCTGCAACTCCCTTTTCGATCCTGTTGTTGATAGGAAGTACGTTGGTTATATCCCAGACCGTCAGGTACCACTTCTCGCCCTGCAGAATTTTGGTATTTATCTTGGATTTTTCCAAGATCTCGGGAGAGATGTTTTTTATTCGTCTGTAGTCGAAATCACCGTTCTGAAACAGAAGGATGCTCTCTTGGATGTTGTCGGGATAGAAGTACATCGGGTATGGATGTTGGAGGACGACCCCGCTCCGTCTGCTTATCCTTATGTACCCTTCGGGCTTTCGCCACACGATCTTGTCCCTGTACTTGAATCCTGCTTCCACCATTATCTTGGTCGTATCCGCAACCACTGGATATTTTGTGTGTTCCACGAGCATATCATCAGTTACAATAGCCACTATGCGTCCTGGCATCATCACCCTCTTCAGTTCTTTCGACCAATCCTTGAGCAGTGTAAGGAATTCGTCGTAGCTCTTGAATAGTCCAGGATAGTCGAAAGGTGCGTTGTAGTACGGAGGCGAGGTTACAACCAGAGCTATCGACTCGTCAGGAACTTCGTGCATGTCTCGGCAGTCGCCGAATATTACCTTGATATGCGGCATGCTTTTCCCGATATTTAAATGGGTTTAATGTTTATATTAATTTGGATTGTTTGCTACACTTCCATAAGTCTAGACTTTCCTCCAAGCAGAGATCAGCTCGGAAGCATCCACTATGAAGTAGTTACCTCTTTTATTTTCATCAATAACTCCCTTAACCCTCCGCTTCCGACCGCCTGTCGTTATGAACTTGGGTTGCGAGATCTTCATGACTACTTGAGGAGGCCTCTGCCAGAAGCCCTGCTCACCTGTCGTCAAAATACCGAACTTTATGAATGGCTCCATCAGTTCTCTGTGCCGCAGATTCCGAGAGTCGTAGAATAATCCAGGGATCTGCTGGACGTAACCGGAATTTCTCAAGTAAGCCTCAGCCAGTTTGAATTCACCGATGTTAAAGCAGTACTCCCTTACGGGAAGTTCTACGAAGTTGAATTCCTCTCTCTGTCTCTGCTTGCTCTCGTATCCGCTTTTCATGATTCCTTCCCACGGCTTTATACCTATTTTGCCTATTTCAGACATGAACGACTCGAACTCGGATTTCTTGAAGTAGAAAGTGCACCAGTTAGCGTACCCTTTACCGAAGGCTGACATCACGGAGTACTCGAGGTGGTACTGCTCCCTATTGTTGCTTGTCGGTACGACGGTGAAAACGATTTCGTAATTTTCATTAATATGAGCATCGAGGAGGATCTTCTCTGCGGGGATTGTGTACTTCTTCCCTTTTTCGTTGCACCTCTTCCACCCGAGCTGTTCCGGAGTCGTGTTGAACTTTTCTGGATCTATGACGTAGTTTCTCGGAATCTCGTGTTTTCTAGTCGTACTCTCACAGTCGTCGGTGTAGATGAGGGGAAGTGCTTTAAATTCTAGTTTAGATGCAAATCCTCTGTTCTTAAGGTATGTGTAAAGATCGTCGTCCCAAGGGAAGTATATTTGTAGCGTGTCCAAAACGAAGGAAGAGAGTTTCTTCAAGTCGCCCTTGGTATTCGTAAATGGTTTTAAAGATATATAAAATATGGTATTTAATACCTTTGAAAATATATTTTGCTTTAGTTCACTTAGCCTTTACTCCTCCGCTCGAGTTCGCCAAATTAAAAAAGCACTCGATCCTTCTGCCTTCGCCTCGGCTGTCGATTTTTTTATTTTTACTTCAAAACTGATATCTATGCCTAAGTACTGTGCTATTTCAGTAATTGATGGATGAATAAGATATTTCCAAAGACGGTGCCAAAAATGAAGAGCCCCTTTAGGTTTAAGCTGCTTGCGATAATATTCGTCAATTTTATGTCTTGAAATTATGAGTTTTTTAGCGCCTATTAACTTGAAATCCACTGCGTTTTTGTAAGCCTCAAGTTCGGGCTTTATGTACCAAGCTCGAAAGAACAAAATTAAGATAAAAAGAGGAATGACAGCTAGGATTTGTATAGTCTTCATTAATGCCAAAGCAGCAATTGTAGCAATAAGAATTTTGATCAGGCATTTAAAGTGGCTTGATGAAAGCTTATCTTTTATGGTGTTTCCATAATCTATCAAGTGCCCAATCTCGTGTGCTAATACAAAGTCCAAAATATCGTCATCGAAAACTCCACGCTCCCAAAGCGAGACGAACTCTTCGTCAAGAGTAATATTTCCAGTATAAAAAGAGGCCGAGGCGATGCCCCTGATGTGCTTTATCTTAACCTTAGGAGTGCTTTTGAGGCCTCCTTTTTTAGCAAATAGCTCAGTCTTTTCTAAAATCACTCTTTTATTTTTTAATAAAGCCGAATTTTTAATCTTCATTTTCGCTCTTATTTCAAATTTTCGGAAATTATATCCCTATTGCCCCCTCGATTTCCTCTAGCTTCTCTGCTACCTTCCTCCCCTTTTCCGTCAAAGAGATCAGCCTCCTGCGGGGAAATTCATTCTCGAGCTCTTCCTGGATAAGACCGGCGTCCTTGAGCTTGCGGAGGGCGTTATAAAGTGATGTTTGTGAGAAGTCGCCTTTATTCAGGATATCTGAAACAGCAGACTTGTTGTTTCTTGAAAGATAGACTAACACTCTACATGCGCTTGTCTGTTCAAGTAATTCTAAGCTCTTCATATATCTCAATCTATTGATTATCGTTTAGCGATAGATAATCATTTTTAATTTGTATATATTATCGATAAGCGTTAGGTATATACTGCTTATGCATAACATATAATCGAGAAGCAATAGGGAGTTGGTTTGTGTGGGGAAAATCGGAAAACCAGGAATAGATGGTCAGAAGGTTTTGATTAAGATTCCTCGAAACCTTCTGGCTGAAATCGACACCCTCTGGCCCAAGCCCCAGTACGTCTCGCGCAACGACTTCATCCGCCGAGCCCTGTGGGAAAAGGTCCAGAGGGTAAAGCTCCTGAGCGAGAAGATCAAGGAGGTGGCGGCACCGTGTTCTTGAAGATATCGGAAGTATTTCGAGAGAATGAAGCTAAGGTATAAGGAGCATACTCTGGCGTTTTTCTGCAACATGCCCTATCTACGATGGCAAAAATTCCTCGAGTTTTTACCGTATCGGAGCCCAAATCATACCTTACATACTTCGTAGTTGTTTTAAAAACTCCTTTTTGATCAAGCTTTTTTGCGTTTGCATCAAAAAAGTTGTGGTGCGGTCGCCGGGATTTGAACCCGGGATCCAAGGCTTGGGAAGCCTTTATCCTAGACCGGACTAGACCACGACCGCGTTAAAGAAAAAATTGGTGTCCGTGCCTATATCTATTACTCTCTTAATTGCACGGTCAGAATTACATGGACATGAAGTCCTCGGGCTTTGGAGGCTCTGGCGGAAGTCCCTTCCTTTCCCTTATCTTTCGTATCGTCTCAGCAATCATGCTAGAGGGCACTGGCGACCATCGTGCAAATTCTGTTCCCCAGAAGGCTTTGCCTGCAGTTGCACTTCTAAGCTGGTCTGATAAGTCAAATGTTTCGGCCACTGGTATCTCGGCAACCAAGTGCATTGTCTGATCAATTTGCTCTAGAGATATAATCTTCCCACGTTTGCCAGCAATGATCCTTGTGACACTGCCAAGGAAGTCTTGAGGCACCTTCATGTCGAGCTTCATAATGGGCTCCAACAATATCGGGTTTGCGCTAAGGAAACCTTGGAACATAGCATCGCGCATTGCAGGCATTATCTGGGCAGGACCTCTATGAGCTGGATCCTCGTGGACGTTTGCATCAACTATCTTAACAAGCAAACCTCGGATTGGCTCCCTTGCCAATGGGCCCTCAGCTACATTGAGGCGGAAAGCCTGAATCACCGTATCCTTGATCTCACGCATGTATTGAAGACCCTTCGTTGCATCAACAAGTACATTGACATAACTGTCTATAGCCCAGATGCCTCTCGCTACATCGGTGTCCCAACCCGCCTGTTCTCGAAGGATTTTAGCCCTCTCGCGCGGATCCATGTCTTCGTGAATTACTCCTTGCTGGATGAGTTCCATAGTCTTCTCATTAAGTGGTTCAACGGTTACGTATAGCCTGTTATGCTTATTTGGAGATTTGCCCTCGAATGGTCCAAGTGCCTTGGTTAGGCTCTCCCTATAAACCACTATAGGCGGTGTTGTTGTTATCTCGATCCCGCCAGTCCTCTGATTCAGATCCCAAAGTGCGATCTCCAAGTGAAGGCTACCCATGCCTGCTATGAGGTACTCGCCAGTCTCTTGGTTTATCTTGATTGAGAGTGTGGGATCCTCTATCGCCATCTTGTGGAGAGCATCAATGAGCTTCGGCAGATCCCTGCTGTACTTGGGCTCAATAGCCATGGTGACCACCGGATCGCTGATGTATTTCATCTTTTCAAACGGGTACATCTTGTCTTTGTCTTGAGTTCTGACTAAGGTCTCTCCCGCCCTGATATTCTCCATACCAAGTAGTGCTACTATGTTGCCAGCGGAGATTGAGGGAGTTATCTCCCTGTATGGACCCATGTAAAGGCTAACCTGTTGGACTCTGCCCTCGGTCTTGGCCATCAAGCCATAGAGTATGTCACCCTCGTGCACTGTTCCAGAGAAGACTCTTCCTGTTACCACTGGACCTGCGTGTGGATCTACGATCACCTTGTTGACGCAGATCACCAAAGGTCCGTTCTCGTCACAGTTGAGCATAGCCTGCCCTATTGGGCTGTTTATTTCCCCCTTCCATATCTTGGGTATCCTGTATTTCTGAGCCTCGACTGGATTGGGAACATGGTCAACAACCATATCAAGGATTGCAACGTGTAGCGGGAACTCTTTTTGGAGCCGTTCTATATCCCCTTTGTTGTAAGCATCCACAATGTCGGAGAATTTCATGCCCTTGGAGGCGATAATTGGGAGTGTAAATCCCCACTTGTGTAGGGCTGATCCGAATGCAACTTGACCCTTGTTTGGGTTTACCTTCCATTTCTCTTTGAATTCAGGATCGGCGTAAGTCTCTATTAGTGAGTTGAAGTCGCGGATTATCTTCAGAAGCCGCTCCTGAACTTCCTGTGGAGTTAGACGGAGCTCTTTGATGAGACGGTCTATCTTGTTAATGTAGAGCAGGGGTCTGACCCTCTCATCCATCCCCTGTCTGAGCACCGTCTCGGTCTGGGTCATAACACCCTCGACGCTATCCACGACACAGATCCCACCGTCCATAACCCTGAGAGATCTTGTAACGTGTCCAGTGAAATCGACGTGTCCAGGAGTGTCTACAAGGTTTATGACGTAGTTCTGCCCGTTTCTCTCGTGTAACAGGCTTACGTTCGCAGCCTTAACAGTCATCTGCCTCAATTGCTCGATCTCGACATAGTCAAGGGCAAGGGCTTGAGCGGCGATCTTTTGTGATATAAGACCCGCCCCAGCCAAGAGGCTGTCAGATAAGGTTGTCTTGCCGTGATCAACATGGGCAAGCGTCCCTATGTTTCTGACGTTAAGTTTATTGCTCATCAGCTTTACGATCTCTTCAGTCTGTTTGTACTTTGGCAAGTTTCACGCCTCGCTTATGCCGAAACACTCTAGGTCTTTTAAAATTTTCGTGGGGGGTTTATTCTATTGTGGCATGGCGCTTCTTCAGATCTTGCTCGGTCTTGCCGAGACGGTACATGAGCTCAGCTATTAGGCTATCCAGGAAGATATTGAGAGTTATCTCAAAGAGAGTCCCAAGAGGTGCCAGAGGCTCATGTTCGCCGAGTATCTGCCTTATGGTATAATCTGATTCTGTGGCAAGTTTAGTCCTGCCCGGAATAGCGATCACGTGGTCAGCAAGTTTCGCTAGGGGCGAATCTCTGTGGGATGTTATAGCAATGACTTTTGCGCGGACTTCCTTTGCAGCTGTGGCGGCAGTAACTATAATCTTGGTTGTTCCGGACCCAGAGATCGCAATTACGATGTCCCCTTCGCCAACAGCAGGGGTTATTACATCGCCAAAGACATAAACGTTAAACCCCAAGTGCATTAGGCGCATAGCAAATGCCCTACCAGCTAGTCCAGACCGCCCTGCCCCCACAATTAGGACCTTCTTATTTCCATGTATCGCTTCGAGTAGAATTTGAATCATCTTTTCTACTTCTTCGTCGTTTACTATTTGAGAGGCGTAAAGGACGTATTGCGCCATCTCTCGCATAAACTGTTTTACAAAGCAAGATCTAGACATATTTACCGAGATTGAGAAGATTAATTGAAAGATTTAAGGTTATTGAATGCCGAGCATTATTTTTAGAGATAAGATTGCCAGAAATGCGGCTAATGAGCATGAGATGAATAAAAGATCTCGTCTATCCATCGTGAGGACGTATAGAGATGTGCGCCTTTTGTTTGCACCAAAGGCCCGCGACTCCATGGCATCTGCGACCAGCTCGGCCCTCCTGAACGAGCTTATTATCAGAGGAATCAGGACTGGGATATAGTTCTTGACTCTTTGAAAGATATTGCCTTTTTCCAATTCGAGACCACGAGATCTTTGGGCATCCATGATGATCTGAGCCTCTCTACTTAGGGTCGGGACGAATCGCATTGCCATGTTGAATGTCAAGGCATAGTCATATGGGATTTTGAGCTGGACCATGGATTGGGTTAAGTCTTCGGGAGACGTTGTTAGAAAGAATGCTGAGAATATAGAGATGAGCGCAATAAATCTCAGGGACATCGATATTGACATAATTATAGCATCCGCTATTGACCCGGTGGTCCAAAAGTTACCGACGAGGTTAAAGATGAATATGAAGGCTATGAAAAATAGCGAGCCTCTTATAGACCTTAACCATCTTTTGCCTATGCCAGCTATAATCACCATTGGAACTGAGGAAAGGAATACTAAAAAAAGTATTAAAGGGTTTACAAAATAGACCGTCAAGGCAGTGAAAAGTATGGTGTAAATGAACTTAGATCTGGGGTCCAATTTGTGAATTATCGTTGTTCCACGCTTGTACTCAAAGCTGAAGGCTTTCATGATTTCTTGCCCCCCAATAGTTTTTTCACAGAGGAGACAACCTCGTCGAAGTGAATGGTTGGAGGGTTCAGTGCTAAGTCCCAAGAAAGTTCAACTAGCTGTGGAGGGAGCAAGGAGGCGCTCATCAGTAGCTCACGGTTCGTGAGCAATTCTTCAGATTTGCCATCGGCGATTATCCTACCCTTTGACATTATGACCGCTCTTGGAATGAAGTCGGCTGCGAATTCTATGTCATGCGTTACCACAACGACAGTTTTGCCTTCAGAATTCAGCTTCTTTATAAGAGAGGCGAGGTGGAGTTTCTGGCGGTAGTCCTGTCCGGTGGTAGGCTCGTCCAGTATTACAATTTGTGGATCATAACATAGGACCGAAGCAAGGGCAAGCCTCTTTCGCTCACCGCCGCTTAACAAAAATGGAGGGCGATCTTTATATTCAATCAGTCCGAACTCCTTGAGGGCCCATTCTACCCTTCGGGGGATTTCCTCTTTTTGGAAGTTGAAGTTTATCAGGGCAAACATGAGTTCCTTTTCCACGGTCTCCGCAAATAGTTGGTGATCCGGGTTTTGAAACACCAGACCCACATATCTTGCCAATGTGGCGACAGTAGTATCCTTGGTATTCATCCCAGATACAATGACCGAGCCATGCTGAGGTTTGAGTAAACCATTAATGTGCTTGATCAGTGTGGTCTTTCCTGCCCCGTTCTCTCCAAGGATCGCCACAACCTCACCTTTCTCTATGGAGAGATTAATGTGTTCAATAGCATATCGACCAGGAGCATAGGAGTAGGAGACGTCCTCAAAAACGATCAACTCTTTCACATCCTCAAAAGATCGGCAAGAGACCACGAGGTCAGGGGCCTCTTACCATTTATTTTGTTGATTCCTAGATTTTTTGCGACTTGAACTACCTTTGGAATGCCAATACCTATAGCCTCAGCTTCATCAGAATAAAGTACGTCCTCAGGCTCCCCCACAAGAACGAGGCGCCCCTCGTTCAAGATTGCGCACCTGTCAGCCATATGTGCGACCATTTCAAGCCTATGTTCTACCAGTATCATCGTTACTCCGGATTCTTCATTGAGCTTAAGAAGTGTATTCAGGACAGACTGGGCGCTCGCTGGATCAAGGTTCGCTGTCGGCTCGTCGAGAACGAGTATCTTTGGTTTCATCGCAAGGAGTGCGGCGATCGCAACTTTTTGTTGCTCTCCACCTGAAAGTTCCTCGGGAGATTTATCCCTCAGGTGGGAGATGCCCACCATCGCTAAGGACTCCTCAACCCTCTTTCGAATCTCTTCTCTTGGAAGAGCCAAATTCTCTGGACCAAAGGCAACTTCACGTTCTACGGAGGTGCAGAAGAGCTCGTTCTCGGGATTCTGGAAGACGAGACCTACATGCTGGGCAATTTCGTAGACCGGATGTTCTGTTGTGACAAGACCATCCACTATAACCTTTCCGGTGAATTCGCCCCCATAAGAGTTGGGAATTAGACCATTGAGGCACCTGCACAGAGTCGTTTTGCCACATCCGCTTGGCCCTGTTAGAAGGATGAACTCCCCCTCTTCCACAGAAATGTTAATATCGCTCAGGGTAGGTCTGACCGATCCAGGATATGTGTAAGAAAGGGAGCGAACTTCAACAATGGGCAAGCGGACCACCAAGCAGAAGAGAGAAATAATGGTCTTCTAATAAAGGTAGCTACTCATTTTTTGGTATCTATTTCCACTATTGATCCCCTTTGAATGTGCAGCTTCTCAGCAAGTAAGTCAAAGATCCGCGTCAGAAGTTTGCTGGTAGAGGTTTTAAGGTTGGCGCTTGCGGCTGTCGGATGACCTCCTCCCTGACCCGAGAACTCTTCAGCTAGCGGTTTCATAATGTCCCGGGCCAGATTAAGACCAGTCTGATTGTAGAAGTGATCCTGCGACCGTCCTGTGAGCCTAATTGGTTCAGTAGAATCATTTATGACAAAAGCCAGATCCGCGCCCAGGTCCGTTAGGGCACGAGCCACAGATGCCTCAAAAGCGCCGACATGGGTGAGTGCAAATGTCCAAGAGGGTGTGCGGAAGATTCTGGTGCGGGCAGCCCCTTTGAGTTTTGCCATTTTCTCTGATGGGTCTTGATCGGTCGACAACAGATCAATTGCCAGTTCTGCTTTGGCTCCTCTTTTAATTAGTTTTGAGGCAACTTTTATGGATTGACCGGGGCGGATTAGAAAGCGCCTTGAGTCGTAAATTATGCCGACTAGTAAAGCGTCGAGAGCCGCTGTTGTTAAAGTTTGCTTTTTTAGCACCTCGTATACGATTTCACAGGCAGATGAGGTCTCCCGGACTATGGTAAAGGCAGCGTTATTCATAGTTTGGTAGTCGGGGAAATGGTGATCCAATAGAACATAGGGAGTGCCATTATTTAGGATATGAGATTTTACAGCGGGGACCTGATCGAGGGAGGACGTGTCCACAAGCAAGAAGACATCTGTCTCAGGCGGGATCTCTTGAGACATTTCAATTTTGAGGTAGTTTATGAGACGGTGTGATGCAGTATTTACCGAGTCGGGGGCATATATTGTTACTTTAGAGGTAGGGATTGTCGAGTTTATGGAGGTCTGAAGGGCATATGCGGACCCTATACAGTCAGGGTCGGCATTTGGGTGGCAGACAATTGTAATATGCCTAAAGGCGGATAGGTATACCAGAAGCTCTGGCAAGTCACTTTCCTCTTACAATTTTGTCGATCGCTGATAGGGCAGCGTCGGCAGCCTCGTCTGCGAGTCTCTCGGGATCGACGCCGCTGAGGGGTGAGAGATCGATGAAGATGTCGACGCTGAAGAGCAAGTCTTTTTCCTCATATTTCACTTGTATATCAAGGGAATTTATCAGACGTTCATCAACCTTGGAGCTCACGTATTTTCTTGCGGTGCTCTCCCCAACCTCACATGCTTCCTTTACTAGTTCGATTGGGAGAGTCTTCAATGTAATCACGATCCAGACGCAGGACCCGTGCCGGACATGCTTACCTGTTCCATTATTAGCTTTCTGAGTTCTTCAAGCTGCTGTTTTAGGCGCTGTTCCTGTTTCTCGATGGTCTTTATCCTGAGTTCGAGTTCCTCTTTCTTTTCAGTAAGTTCTGCAACGACCTTTGCCTTTTCGCTCTTAAAGAGTAGCATGCCAACTGACTTGTATATGACCGCGTCGTCTGGAAGGTTTGTGCACTCTTGCAGCGCCTTATCTACCTCTCTTGCCTCCACTTCGAACTGTTGTTTGCGGAGTAGAAGAGCCTTGTACTGTTCCTGCTGCTCTTGGAAGCGTACAAGTTGGTTCTGGATTTGGGGTGGGATTTGTTCCGACATAATATTCACCATTACATAATCATATCCATTATCAGACAGGAGTGCGTTCAGATTATTTATGAGTTGTCTTTTATTTGTTTTGGGATAAATATGGTTGGTTTTAGCTTAATCGGCAGGAGGACTCCGTTCTTCGGAATGAGGGCAGTTCACTTCTCTCTTTTCCAATTAAAGAGATCGATTGAGGTAGCGATCCAGCGAAGATAAGAGTTGAGGAGGGCTCTAAGCCCCGCGACGGTCTTTGTCTCAAAATCCAAGTAGAGGACTCCGTTCTCCCTTCTAATGGATATTCTTGAATGTTTAGTCTTCGTTGTCTTTACCTCGGGTAGGAGTATCTTGTACAAGTTCTCTGCTGTAACAGGATCACCAGCATCTATCATTAAGGTTGAGGTTAAGATCTCTTCTCCCATATATAATCACTCAGAGAGATTTTAGGACCGCATAATAAGCCAGTCTGACTTTCGATAAATAATAATTCTACGCTCGTCTCGGCGGAGCGGACGATGCAGAGTTGTGTGCATGGAGTCTTTGAGGGTATGTCGTCGGGTAGAGAACGTTTGATTAGAGAATGTAGGTCTTTAAGCGAGTCGTCCTTTGGTGGGATGAGAGTCAGTGGGCGCATTCTGGTTGATTTTGGATAGAGATTTCCAAGCTCTCTCCTAAGAGTAACTCCCTTTATTATGATTGAGCCAATTATAGTTGGATAGGGAGACCTGACTTCATAAAAAGTTATGGTTCCAGGATTTCCGTGACGCGAACTCACAAGCCATACTTTTTGGGCGCCATTCATATAGGCATAGCTCATGAGTGATAATATGTTTGATTTCCCGCGGACGTAATATTGAAATATAGAAGATGAGGCGCCCAAGTCCCTGCAAAAGGTCCTAGTGCGTGGGCTTGGTCTAAGCGACGTACAAACGAGGACGCGCATGTTGATGTCCATTTTATGTGTTTTTTATGATCATTAGGGTTTAGTTTGATCTTCAGAATTTTACTTCCACGTATGCAGACCTATTCTTTGGTAGAAGAGCCCTTCAGGGCTTTGAGTTCCTCGGGGAGCAGAGTTTTGCCCAAGGTTGTCTGCGCGATATAGGCGCCGCCTGCAAATTTGATTCCACATGCTTTGCATAGCCATATGCCAGCGGCTTCCCTCTTAAGGGTGTCTACGGACTTGCATTTTGGGCACCTCTGACCTTCAGATTTGAGTTCGATAGCAAGCACCCGCTTCCTTGGAGTGGCGCCGTATCTAGGACCGTACTTTCCTACAGGACCAACAGACTTTGTCCTTCCCATTACTTTTCACCACTAGGGAGTAGCTTGCGAAGTTCCTGGCTTTTAACTTTAGCGATCTCCACTGCCCTCAGAAGCTCCTCAAACGATAGTGTGCCTACTCCCCCCTTTTGCATAGCGCAGATCTTCTCCTGCTTCTGATCATCGAGGGCAAAAGCAACGCTCAATCTGCAATCCATGACTTCCTCTTCGTCGAGTGAGGGATCTACGAACAACTTGTCTCCTATCTTCGCCAAGGTAATATTGATAGGCACTGCGCGGAGCGGGACGGGGGCATACTCGTCTAAGATCTTGACTTCATCACCTACGACTTCAGCTTTTGGTAATTTTGAAGTAAGAAGCGCACATAGGGAAGCCAGCGATGATGCATCTATGAGGTTCCCGCAATGATCAAGAATGAATATGTCAACCCAAGCTATCCAGACTTTCTTTCCGGGTATAAGGCAAAGTTTGGACGTGTCTAACAGCTTCGATTCTCTAAGGCCTCTGTCAACGACACGTGCAAGCTCTATGGCATTTTCGTCTGGAGGACCTGTCTCAAAGCCAGGAGAGGCCAAAGGAACGAACTCGGCGCTCACAGACATCACCCCTTCGTTGGGCGTGTCTGGGAAGGGCTCGCCGATCTCGAACTTTACTCCTGCAATTACATAAGTATCCCCAAATTTCACCGTAGCTGAGCCTTCTGCCTTTTCCACCACATTAGTTTTAATCTCAACCTTGCGCAGGTCGGTTAGGCTACGACCGTCCATCCTCTTTCCGCTTTCGGCAAGCTCTATTATTTGCCGTCTCTTTACGGAAGGTATTATCTGGTTTGTCAAGTTTATACCTCCTCCTTACTAGCTATCCTGAAGTGAGAGTCCAAAGCTTCCTTCTGCTTTGCATAGACCTCCATACAGCCTTTCTTAGCCAACTCCACGGACTTTGCAAACTCTTCATTGGTAAGAAGCCCGTCCATCTGTATCAGAGTGATCAAATTCTTTGACGGCATCATTGCTAGTGGCATATCTGAGTCGCCAAGCTTGTCCTCTATGTCCATGACATCAAGTACTAGGTTGCCATCTACCTTTGCAACTGCCACGCTAGAAACTAGGTCGCGCATGGGTATGCCAGCATCGGCGAGGGCGAGAGCAGCCGTCGAGATGGCAGCACACCGTGTGCTACCGTCAGCTTGCAAGACCTCTGCGAAGATGTCAATTGTCGTTCTTGGAAAGAGTTCCACAAATATAGCCGGCTCAAGCGCCTCACGGATGACCTTCGAGAGCTCGATCTCTCTCCTTGAAGGTGCTGGAGACTTCCGCTCTTCGACTGAGAACGGTGCCATGTGGTAACGGGCTCTTATCAGGCACCTATCTGGCATCGCCAAGTGCTTTGGATGAGACTCTCTTGGACCAAATACTCCGACCAGTATCTTGGTTCGACCCCATTCTACATATGCAGAGCCGTCGGCATTTTTCAACACGCCTATCTGGAATTTGATAGGCCTGAGCTCGTCAAATCTTCTACCATCCAGTCGTCTACCATCCTCAGTTATTAGTTTTTTATCCATAACATCACATCCTGTTTTTTATAAGATACTCGTGAATTCTGTCGGTGAGGCCAGTCGTGTGGGCTTCGGCCTCTATCTTTTTAATCGCCCCTGCGACCAAGGCCTCGTCCTCCCTGTTCTTTCCGGAGATCCATATCCTGCCATTCTGACCTACATATATTTGGCAACCTGAGTCTTTTTTGAGCATGCTTATCATCGAACCTTTCTTTCCTATTATCCTAGGAACTCGGGTCGGGTCAACTTCTATGACTGTGCCCCTCTGAATTTTACCGAGTCCTTGCTCTTTTGTGGTCAGGGCAGGGTTTTTAGTCCTGTCAAAGGAAATGATCTTGGCGATAATCATCTCACCAACATCAAGGTAATCGCGGGCGTCCTCCTTCATGACGTTAAGAGGTTTAGATAGATGCTCTTTGGCAAATAGGACGCCAAGCCAAGGAGATCTTATGTCCAACATCCATGCTGTAGTGATAACGTCTACGACCTTCCCGATGACTACGTCCCCGACTGAGGGGATGTAGCAACCCCTCAGTGGGATGACTGTGACTACATTGTTTCTCAACTCCGCGAGACCTATCACTGTCGAGTAGAACTTGTCACCCTCGTTATAGACGTTCGGACCAGCCTCATACTTGCCCTCTGCAAGTAAGAAGCCGGGCACGACAAGTTGTCTTGTGCCAAAATTTATTGGAATTTTAAACACCTCACTTTTTAAATTTTAAATTCCTTCAAATTTTCTTTATAATATTGACCTCTATGTTGCCGCGTGTAAGTTCGTTGAGGCGGTCTATTATCATCTGCTGCATTCCTGCCGGAATTACCACCTCTCCTTTCCATGAGCCGTCTTGGAGCCAGTCGGATTTGACAACATTTCCAGTCTTAGAGAGGTAATTCTTAACCTTGCTAGCGTTCTCCCTTCCCGCTTGAACTAATAGGCTAACTTGGCTGATCTTAAGAGGGAGAGTGGTCCTCAAAGCCTTGATAACTTCTTGGGCTTGCTCCTCGACCGGCTTAAAAGGATCGATGTTAACCCTAACATTATCCATAGCATTCTCAATTCGCAATGGCGGATGCGGAGAGCCAGTCTGCGGGTCAACACAGTTGCGTGCTATGAATGCTACAATCTGCTTTCTCTTATTCTCAACCATCTGCCTACGTTGTTCTGTGGTGAGTTGGAGCTCTCCTTTTTTTATTATTGTGCTGGCGACGGTCTTCAGATCAGCGGTCCCAAAATTCTTTATAAGCGATTCTTCTGAGGCTTTGTCACCCTTCCTAGCGTCCTTATAGACTATTTCACTCACTAGAAGGTCCTTGAAGCTTACCTCTTTCCCGTTTTTGAAGTCCCATGCCAAGTCTGGGTCCACTAGGATCTCAAAGTGCTCTCCGTGGACAGAGAGGCGGGCGACCACCGATTTATCCTTAGGCATTTTCTGCCGCCTTCACTTGCTCTATATATTTTTGGAGAAGGTCGCTAGGGATTAGTTCGAATTTGCAAGTATCCTTCTTGATTATTGCCATCTCTATTCTCGAAGGGTCCATTCCACCTTCTACGACCGTGGCAAGAGCTTTAAGTGCGAGCGGTATAGCAGAATCTAAATTCATCTTGAAGTCATAATTCTTCTCAAAGAATTCCGTCACAGTCTGGCTGCCTGCCCCTATCGCTACTGCAAAGTACCCTGCGTATGCGCCACTAGGCTCTGTCATGAATAGCCTAGGTCCAAATTTGTCGACCCCTGCGATTAAGAGCGCTACTCCAAATGGGCGAACCCCTGCATGCTGAGTATAGAGCTGTTTTACTTCGCTAACTTTTTTGGTCAGGACTTCTACGTCAATGATATCGTCATACAATAGTCTGTTTATCTGTGCTTCCTGCCTTGCTCTGTCGATTAATATGCGAGCATCGGATGAAAGACCTGCGAAAGTCGCACCCACGTGGTCATCTATTTTTAAGATCTTTTCCATGGAGGACGGGTCTATCAGAGGGCTAATCTTCTTCTTCTCCACCGCTAAAACCACACCATCAACGCACCGTATACCCAGAGCAGTCCACCCTCTCCTGACCGCCTCCAGGGCATATTCTACCTGAAAGAGGCGCCCGTCGGGCGAGAATATTGTAATTGCCCGATCATATCCAAGTCCTGGAGGTGTAAACATTTATCTCACCACTACATAATAACGTAACACAAACCATTACTATATTTAATTCTTCAGTTTAAAAGTTTAGGGAGGTATTATATGTTTTTCGCTATGTGATCATTCAATGGCTAAAGCCATTAAAAGGTCGCGTTCTGTAAGGATTCCGACGACATCGCCCTCCTCTTCAACAAGCACGGCGCCAACACCACTACTTCTTATGAGCGGTGCGGCCTCGCCCACCTGAAGATCCCCGCTCACTTTAACTACATTCGTACGCATAATTTCCTTTACTGGCATGCTCAGCACGGCATCCATCTCATCGAGGAGAATTCGCCTAAAGGCCGATCCTTCCCCGATGTAGCGAATTATGTCTGTGGTGGTCACAATTCCAACAATGCCGCTTTCGGATTTAAGTGGGAGGCGCCTAAAGCCGTTAGAGACCATCAGTTTTGCTGCAGACTTTATGGAGGTCTCGGGTGAGGCGAAGACAGGGTTTCTTGTCATGTGGTCTCTTACCTTGGTCGAAACCACCCTACCAGAAAGGTACCTGACCACATCGTGTTCAGTAATGATCCCCACGAGGCTCTTTGATTTATCTACGATTGGGATTGCGCCCACATTTTTTATGAGCATTTTTTCAAGAACCGATGAGAAAGGTTCGCAGATATCAGAATAGACTACATCAGCGGTCATAATAGATTCTAATGGCTCATATAAAGCGGAGAAGAATCGCCCATTATGCCGAGACTCCACAATTTTGTAATAATCGCCACCACCAAGGAAGTTAACAAAATCGGTTGCGGTAACTATTCCAAGAAGGATCCCTTTTGGACCGACCACAGGAAGCCGCCTTACGCCTTTGGAGATCATGGTGTCTATGCCACGGATTATTGGCGACCTTGAAGTTGCAGAATGAACGGGCTTTTGCATTATGTATTCCAATTCCTTTGGTCGCGCATATACGGCTGAGGAGAAGTTTGGTGTACCGTCGCTCCTTAAGAAACCCCTAACAATTTTTTTGGGCAAGATCTCCACTCCTAATCAAGGCGGGGAGGCGAATTTGTTGTTATTCGAAAGATTTTATTACTCTGAGGTTCCAACAGTATTAAAGTTTGGTTGTTGATCAGGCGACAATCGATAAGATTTGCCTTCCCCATCTCTTAAAAATATGTTTGGTGGAGGTAAAAAGTCTTGTGTTATACTGTGGAGGTACCTGAATTAGCTCAAGTTTACAACGGGTTTATCCTATTTTTGTTTTTATCAAAGAACTCTGGCATGTGCTTCTTTACCAATAGCAACATTTCTTTATCAGAAATTGTCAAGGCCTCTCCCTCCTCGAATCGCTTCAGAACATCTTGGTAGATCTTTAGAACACCCGGATGATCTTTGTCGACTTTTTCACTGTTCTTCAGGTTGAAGTAATAATTTATCCAAAAAGCCACACCAGCGTTTCCTGAATAAGGCGTGATAGAGACTCCAGGCGGCACTCCAAGCAATTTCTCTGTATCAAATGGGAGATACATCTCAATGTTCTTCAAGGCACCATCGGCATGTATACCTGCCCTAGTTATGTTGAAGTTCTTGCCAACTATGGGGTAGTAGGAAGGGATATGGTAACCGATCACCCGCCGGTAATATCTCGCGACCTCCGTTATTGCAAGCGTGTCCATATCATCAAGGGTGCCCTTAAGAGCAGCATATATGAACACCATGGCCTCTAAAGGAACGTTCCCAGCCCGTTCACCTATTCCAAATAGAGTAGTGTTATTGAGTGAGGCGCCATACATCCAGGCAGCCGTTGCATTGGCTATGCCCATATGGAAGTCGTTGTGGCCGTGGAATTCAAGCCATTCAGAGGGCACTCCGGCTATGTGGCGGAGTATCCAGACTATCTTTGGGATACTCCTTGGAAGGCTGGCCTGTGGCCAAGGTACACCAAGACCAAGAGTGTCAGGAATTCTTACCTTGACAGGAAGCCCATATTTGTCGGAGAGGCGCATAAGTTTTTTTACAAAAGGGACTACGACCCCCAAAATGTCGGATCGTGTGCAGTCCTCAATATGCGCCCGCATCACTATACCAGACTTAAGACCGTCTTCGATTACCTCCAGATACTTGGATACTACTTGAGATCTGCTCAAACCCTTGAATTTGTAAAAGATGTGGTAATCTGAGATTGAAGACAGCATACCAACTTCTTCGAGTTTGGCCTCCTTGGCAAGTTTTAGATCTTCTTTGCTGGCCCTTATCCAACCACTTATTATAGGATACTTTAAACCCAAGGCTCTTGCACGTGAAACGGCTTCTCTGTCACGCTTTGTATAGAGAAAACATTCGGTCATGAGAATCTTGCCCTTTGGACCGCCTATCCTGTTAAGGAACTTGTAGAGGTCAATTATCTGCTCCAATGTGTATGGGTCCCTAGACTGTTGCCCATCTCTGAATGTTGTGTCAGTTATCCAAAGTTGATCGGGGATCTCTTGGGGCACCACCACACCGTCCCACTGGATCTTTGGTGGGGAATCGAACGGGAATAGTTCCTTGTAGAGCTTTGGATCGGGCGTATCCAGAACTTCATAATCTGGATAATCCAATGAGTCACGCCTTATGATTCTAATCAGTTTTTCTGGAGAGTTTGCCAATTCAGGTCCTCCAAAATTAACAAAGAAAAATAGTGCAAGCATAAAGCTTTTAAATTTATCGGATAAAAAATTGAAAAAGCATTCTTATAGACCATAAATATAATGAAATTGTTTCAATTTTGCTTACTTTTTGTAGGTTAGTATTTTATCAGTGTGCGATGAAGATTTGTTTTTTGACATGTGACAAGATTTATTATGCTTGTTTAATTGTTTAACTTTACTTTGTTAAGTGGGCGCAGGGTTTTACCCTGCGGGGCGTGAGCCCTCAGTCAGCCATCATTCAACATCTTTCCCTTCTGATTTGACTGGGACGGCTTCTTCATCCCCATATGAAGAGAGGGCTTCGAGGGCTTTTATTTTTTCCTTTATCTTCCTTATTGTTCCCGAGGTCACTATTGACTCTAGCCGAAATGTGTCAGAGACGATTGTGAGCTTGGAGTATTTCTCTCTTCGGATGGACTCCCATGAAAGGTGGTCTGTTCTCAAAACGATGAAGGGATATTTCCTATAGATGATTTTAGCATATTTCAGCTTAAATTTGTCCCTAAAATAAGACAGGAGTAAGGGCTCCTGAATCGAGCCAGAGGATTTGAAGAGTATATAGCGACGGCGTACGGATCTCATGGGACCACCAATTTGGAATGGGACTTTGAATAATAAAAAGATGTTAGTAAATCGGTCAAAATCATGTTATTTAGTGGTGAAAATTCCTCTCAAAATTTAATGTGGAGAGGGTGTCGAAGATTGACGAGGGGTCGCCCCTGACAAAGTTTACTCGCAATTTAATCACATCGTCAGAGAGGGAGAGGCGCAGCGAGCCAAGATATGCAGATTGCTTATCAATTCTTAGAAAAATTGCGGATCTGCCGTCGTAATACAAATTCAGTTGGCTACGGATCTGTGATACCTCTACATCTGGTAATGAGCATATTATGTAATTGAAAGTTGCCTTTGCAGACTCTGGTTCATTAATGTCGAAATTCAGGAGAGTTATGGGATTTCCGTGATGTCCCTTTGCGGCGGTCTGGCTTATAGTTATGGATGTTCTAAGATCCTTAGGGAGGAGGTTGAGCATAGCTTTCTTAACTTTCTCGGGATCTTCAGTAGCATGTGCTATGGCGCTGAATGATAAAGAAGAGATCATAGTCCCCAATGAACATTGTCTGTCTAATAAATTTAAGGAGATCGGCTCGGCCTTACCTTCTCTGCCCCTTTTCCTTTTACATAGAGGCCACGGCTCTTCCTTCCTGCAGGGGTTATACCTCTGAAAACCCTGCCCCTCTGGGAGGGGTTCGCTATCCAAGAGAGATCTTTGTCCGACAATATTGCGGGATGTGACGGGTCTACCAAAACGACCTCATACCAGCTGTATCTTCCGTCGGAGGCCACCCAGTAGCTACCCAGAACGTTCATGTTCGGGAACTTTCTTGCAACCCTCTCCTCTGCGATCCATCTTATGCTCTTCCTCGATGAGAGGCCATAAACGCCCATCCGCTTAGGCCTTCTGCCGCTCCTTGGTCTTCTCACATTTGCAGGCCCTCTTATTATGCGGACCCTGGCAACCACTATGCCTTGCTTTGCCTTATAGCCCAAAGCCCTTGCCCTGTTTAAGCGTGTAGGGTGATCGACTTTGACAATAGCAGGACCTCTCCGCCATTTAATGAGCCTGCTGAGGCGTAGAGCCCCTACTATGCCCTCGCTTGGCTTCTGCCACATCTCTGCGAGATATTTATATGCCGACATCAGTGCACCAGCCGTAGACTAAAGCGGCTTAAACGCGTTTATAATGTTTTCGGCGACTGCGATGGCGCCAGAGACTTGTGCCTCGCGAGTTTGCGCACCGATGTGCGGGGTAGCTATGACATTGGGCAGAGATATGAGTTCTCTCTCCCAAGGTTCTTTAGGAGGCTCATTTTCATAAACATCGAGAGCGGCGCCAGCTAGTCGTCCACTCTTAAGAGCGTCGAGAAGGTCTTTTGTGTTCACGACTTCTCCCCTGGAGGTGTTAATTAGGTACGAGCCTTTGCGCATGAAAGATAACGTTCTGGCGTTTATCAGGTGTTTTGTCTCCGAAGTTAATGTCACATGGAGTGTAACGATATCCGATTCCGATAAGAGACCTTCAAGGGAGGGAGCGCGTGCTGCCCCAAGCCTAATAAGGGCACCGTTTTCGACAAAAAGATCGTGCACCAAAATTTTCATGCCAAAAGCACGGGCCCTCTCCGCAACCGCCTTGCCTATTCTGCCAAAACCGACTATTCCTAGTGTCTTGCCGTAAAGCTCATTTCCGTAGAAGTGTTTCTTCTCCCATAGTCCTTTTTTCATGGAGTCGATCGCGTGGTATGTGCCGCGAAGAAGGTTAAGCATTAGAGATATGGTTAATTCTGAAACTGCGACCGTGGACATTTGGGGGGTATTAATCACCTTTATGCCCATGCTCTCAGCAGTTTTAACGTCTATGGTGTCTAAGCCGACGCCCACACGAGCTATCATTTTAAGTCTCTTTCCAAGCTCAATAATTTCTTTAGTGACCTTGGTCCTGCTCCTTACGACGAGGATGTCATAATCAGCTATGACCTTTTTAAGATCATCAGGCGAGATCCCGTACCATTCATTTACGTCAAAGCCAGCTGCCCTTAACCTTGAAGGACACTCCTGATCCACTTCATCGGCAATGAGCACTTTCATAAATATCACCATTACAGGTCAGCAATTGAGTCTGGGGAATTAAACTTTTTTGTCTTTCCTAAGGAGGATCAGCTCTATCTGGTGGATGGCAATGGGTTTTCCTTTTTTTGCAAGAGTGCAGCTCTTTTCGCAGGGATGTTCACTTAAGCACGCTCTATTAAGATCGAGTAGTCGAGGGTCTCCGAGGAGAGACCTAGCCTTCTCCAAGTCCCCTGCGGAGACAAATGATAGTATTGTTGGAATGCTTACGCCATACGGGCATCCGCTAACGCAGTTAGGTTCGTTGCACTGGATGCACCGGCGGGCCTCATCTATAACGAACCTAATAGGGCTCTCCAGAGTTTGGTATTTAGACGAGCGCCTTTCACTGTTGCGAACCATATGTATACCTCGACGGAGATCTTAGGACTTGCAAAAATTGGTATAAAAGTTTGGCGCCTGGGAGGGTCTGTGAATAGGATAGGTTGATTAAAAAAGAGTTTGATTCTAAACAAAATTTTTGATCCGCTTTAGGAACCCTCTTTTATATGAGAAGTTAGCAAGTTTCACTTATGGTGCACAGAGGATGATAGCGGGAGTTGTAGGCAAGACCAATGTAGGAAAATCTACTTTTTTCTCGGCAGCCACACTTGCCCCTGCGAAGATAAGCAACGTGCCATTCACAACGATCGAGCCCAACAGGGGAATTGCTAGTGTCAGGGTTCGCTGTGTCTGTAAGGAGCTGGGGGTGATCGACAACCCAAGGAACTCTATTTGTATCAACGGTGTCAGATGGGTTCCCGTTGAACTTGTGGACGTTGCAGGGCTCGTTCCAGATGCACATAAAGGGAGAGGGCTCGGGAATAAGTTCCTTGACGATCTGCGCCAAGCAGACGGATTCATACACGTTGTTGACGCCTCTGGGTCAACGGATGCAAATGGGAATCCATGCGAGCCTGGAACGAGGGATCCGGTCGAGGATGTTAGATTTTTAGAGTATGAAATAACGATGTGGATGTTTCAGATCCTCAAAAAAGACTGGGATAAAATAGTGAAGGGAGTTTTACAGCTCAAAGAGGACTTGTTGACTTTACTGAGCAGTAGGTTAGCAGGGCTAATGATAGGCAAGAAGCACATAGTTACAGTGCTGAAGTCGGATGGAAGCTTCAGCAAAAGGGTGGACCAATGGTCTGACGACGACATAATGATGTTTGTGGAACGTATAAGAAGAATATCTAAACCCATGGTGATCGCAGCTAATAAAGTAGACATCCCGACGGCTGAGGCGAATGTTGAAAGGCTGAGGGCGGAGTTTAAGAATTATACGATAATACCATGTTCAGCGGAGGCTGAATTGGCACTTAGGTTGGCGGCAAAAAAAGGGCTAATAAGATATATGCCAGGGGACAGAGAGTTCGAAATTATAAAGAAAGAGGATTTGACGGAGAGGCAAAAGGTAGGGCTGGCCAAGATAAAGGATCTGATTGAGAAATGGGGAAGTACAGGGGTACAGGAAGCCATAGAGTCAATATATATGAAGGAGCTTAAGATGATACCAGTATTTCCCGTCGAGGATGCCAGTAAGTTTACAGATCATAAAGGAAATGTTCTTCCAGATGTTATACTTGTTCAGGAAGGGACCACTGCAAAGGATCTGGCATATAAGATCCACACGGACCTTGGAGAAGGATTCTTGTTTGCAATAAATGCAAAGAATGGACAGAAGATTGGCGAGGGGTACTTTTTAAAGGAAAGGGATGTGATAAAGATAGTTTCGGCCAAAGGGCTGAAGGGATAAGACCACGGTAAAGTGAAGTTAAAAACAAGGATTTCAGGATCATATGAACCGGTAATGATTAACTAGCAAGTAATTGTATGATTTTCTGTGTTGGATTTCGTTGTAAAATCTATTTTTTCCCAAAGGCTCTGAAGTAATACCCCGGAGTTCGTTTTTTTCCGAAGGACCTAACGCCTTTCTCGTTAATCTGCTTACGCAGCGAGTCGGCATATGCTGAAGTTATCTCTTTTCGCTTTTCAAGGTAATCTATGATCTCAATTGCCTCCTCGTTCTTTTCGCAGCGCATTATAAAGTCTATGACGTTAGGCGTGTACCCTCTGCTCCGGTCTATTTTTATACCGAAGCTTTCCTCCGATGGGCTCTCTTCAATCTCTTTAACAATGTTCGGGAAGTCTCTCTTGATCTCCTCCTTTGAAAAGCCCTTCATTGAAATTCGCCTGTAGCTTTTAGGAATTCGTTTCGCAGTATAGAGATTGGGACCACGCCTTTTATCTCTTTCCATGGTACTGGGTCGTCCAGCTTTAGAGGTTTGTACAGAGTTTCAGGGCGCTCACCATAGTGCTTCAGAACCCGCCTCCAAGCCCCTAAGTCACCCATACCTCCATCTTCAAGGTCTCTCTGCAAACGCAACAGAATTTCAGATGCTTCAGGACCAGCTGTTGAGAGATAGGCTTGTATCGCTCCCCAGCGATAATCTAGAGTCTCAATCCTTCTTATGCCAAGCCTGTGAGCTATTGAGCGGAATATAGAGACGCGGCGATCGTAATCCTCCTTTTTGATCATGGGCAGCCACTGAAAAGGTGTGTTGCTCTTGGGTATTAAAGGGTTTATTGAGATGTGGACGGAGGATGGTCTGAAACCTAATGAGATTACCTTAGATAGGAAGGGTTCAAGGTCATTTAAACTGTCATCGGACTCGCCAGGAATGCCCAACATGAAATAGATTTTCAATGATCGGATCCCGGATTTTATGGCATTTGAGAGTAGGATCCAAAGTTGATCGTCATGAAAATATTTGTTTATAACTCGCCTTAGCCTTTCTGAGGGGGTTTCTGGGGCTATAGTGATTGATCGTTGCCCGCCTGAGGCAATAAGCTGCATAAGCTCTTCGTCGGTATCTGAGATCCTTAGCGATGGTGTTGAGAAGGATAGACCACTCTCTTTCAGATATGAGAGGATGTCCTTAAGCTCTGAATGATCAAAGAAGGCAGAGCTAATACATGAGACCTTGGTGACCTTCGAGAGCCGGGTCCCTTCTTCTAGTATTTGTTTGATGGTAGAGAAAGAGCGCTCCCTCCGAGGAGAATATAGAAAGCACTCAAGGCAGAATCTGCAACCTTTACTACAGCCTCTGCTCACTTCCAATAGAAAAGATGTAGAGAGCCATTCCCCTGAAGTGGGGTGCACCTGTCTAACAGCGTGATATGCATTGTTCAGGTCCTCAGCATATACCCTTTTTGTGGGGTTACCGGGGCGATATAGACCAGGCGTTAGGGTTGGCGAGTGCTTTGCGTCTTCAGATAATAAAAGATCTAATAGTTGAGGCAATATAGGTTCGACCTCTCCTACTACGAAAATGTCGACGAACGGCGAAAGGGGCATAGGGTTAGAGGATGCCGCTGGACCGCCTGCAATTATTAGAGGGCGCCGCCTCTCCACGGATCTTAATGGAATATTAGAGGTTGAGAGCATGTTGAGCATTCGAAGGTAGTCCATTTCGTGTTGGAGAGAAAAGCCAACAACATCAAATGAAGACAAAGGTAAGCCGGACTCTAGACTTTTTGGTTGAATACCATAACCGGAAAAGAAGAAACGCTCACATAAGATCGCATCTGACTTATTCAAGAGCTCATAGATGAGGCGTATTCCTAAGTTGCTAATTCCTACGGTGTAAATATTCGGATACGCCAAGGCAAATCTTAGTTTGACTTTTCTATGGTCCTTGAGAATTACATTTCTCTCCTCTATTTGCATGAACTATCTCCTTTTTTCTTCTACTTCGAACTTTTGGACAAGGAGAGTATTTGGGGGGACGTCTTTGTTAACCACAACATGTGGTGCTATCCAGCTGTCCGCTCCTATCTTAACACCAGGATAGAGGCTAACGTTAATACCTGTTTTTACTCGATCTCCGATGAAGGCGCCAAGCTTCCTCTTGCCACTGTCAATCCTCTCACCTTTCACTGTAATTTTTATTGGAAGCTCATCAAATCTCAGATTGGCAGTAATAGTCCCAGCCCCAATGTTGCAGTCTGCTCCTATGACGCTGTCTCCTATGTATGAGAGGTGCCCGATATGTGTCCCGTCCATAATTATGCTACCTTTGATCTCGCAAGCGTTTCCGACCCTTACATTGGGACAAAGGTAAGTATAAGGTCGCAGATAGCAATTAGGACCGACTTTGCAACCTCGGGAGATCCATACCGGACCTTCTATGTATGTTCCTGAAAGAATCTGTACGTCCTCTTCTATGATGGTGTTACCGTGTATATGAACTCCATCCTCGATGGATCCCTCCAACTTACTTTCTTTTAAAAGGGCATCCATGAGGATCCTGTTGGCATCTAGTATATCCCAAGGTCGCCCCACATCCACCCATCTCTCAGTACTTGTTGGCATTATCAAAAAATTCTTGCCTTCCTTAATTGCAATGTTTATAGCGGCGGTCAACTCCAATTCTCCGCGTTCTGACTTTGGAGTCCTTTCGAGGTATTTGAAGATCTCTCGGTCGAGGACATAGATGCCGCCGTTGACCATGCCTGAACCGCCCTCCTTAGGCTTCTCATGAATTCTCAAGAGAATGTTGTCTTTTAACTCCAGATGACCGAAGTCCTTCGTGTTCCTTACATGGACACCTAAAACCACATTCGACCCAGGGGTGAAGCTAGAGATCATTTCCTTGGGTATCGATGGATGGAAGGCAAGATCTCCGTAAACTAGCAAGAATGGCTCGTCCTCAACCAATGGGCGGCATTTGAGGAGCGCGTCTCCTGTTCCCATCAATTCTGGCTGCTCTACGTAGGTTATATTTAACCCAAGTTTAGTCCCGTCTCCGACGCGAGACCTGATGAGATCACTCATGTGGTGTATGACGAGAATGACCTCGTCTATTCCTGCGACCTTTATTGAACGGAGGGAGTGTTCCAATATAGTAGATCCAGCTATAGGTATAAGGTGCTTTGGGCGTGTGAGTGTAAAAGGATCAAGCCTGACGCCTTTTCCTGCGGCAAGTACTACTGCTCTCGTTTTAAACCCTCCATAGTCTCATTTAAAATATCTTTAATGGATTTAATTAACTCCTTAGCCTTTACCTGCTCTTTGGACTCGGCAGTTATTCTAATAAAGGGCTCAGTTCCAGAAGGCCTTATCAAAGCCCATTCAAAGTCATGCCAAGATAGCCTAAGACCATCAATTTCTGAAAGCTCTGTCTCAGGATAAATCTCTGGCAGAGATTCCTTTAGTTGCCTCATCACAAGTTGTTTTAGTTCGTTTGGACATCTTACTTTCGTCCTTTCGAGGAAGAAGTTAGGAAGACCTGAGCTGAGCTGAGAGGGTCTGATATCCAAATACTCCAGAAGATTCAGAATGAGGATTGATGACAATACACCATCAGGGCAGGGGAGATGAGGGGTTATCCAAGCACCGCAGGTCTCCCCTCCAAATATCGCGCCTCTTTTGAGCATCTCCTCGAGTATATATGGGTCGCCGACCTTTGATCTATGGACGGTGCCACCCTCCGATTTTATTAGTAGGTCCACGATAGAAGAGGAATCAACATTTACAACAACAGATCCGCCATATTGTTTTATGAAGAACCTTGCCATTTGTCCCAGTGCGATATCTTGAGATATGAAAACTCCATTCTCGTCTAAAATCGCCAAACGGTCCCCATCTCCGTCATATGCAAAACCTATATCCAAGGAATTCTTTCTGATCATTTCTGCCAAGGAGTTAAGCGACTCTGGATTAGGCTCTGGTCCTCTCCCAGGGAATTTTCCGTCTGGTGCCAAGTTGACGGGGAAGACTTCATGTCCACAGAGGCGAAACACTAAGGGGGCAGTGATACAAGTTGCACCATTACCAAGGTCAATACCGATCCTCCACTTTCTCCTTGTTTTTGAAATCGAGCAAAGGAACTCTAAATACTCATGCAATCCTTCTTGATTCCTTCTAGAACCTAATGTATCCCATGTTGCATATTCGGCGGAGATGTCTGAAAGAAGGCGTTCATAGAATAATGTAGTTACCGAGGCGCCACGATTGTTAAAGATCTTGATTCCATTATATTCTGGAGGATTATGGCTAGCGGTGATCGCCACACCGCCTGAAAAGAGTCTTGAGTAGTAAGCAACAGCAGGTGTTGGGGATAGTCCCAAAAATATCGAGTCTGACCCTCCCGCATTCAGTCCATCCATTAACAAGTTTGCGAGGAGAGGAGATGATAGACGGACATCGTGACCAACTACATATTCTCCCCTATTCTGAGCGGAGAGAGACAGCCCCACTCTCAAGCAGAGATCGGGAGAGACCTCTTTAATGGCTAGACCGCGTATACCTGAACTACTCACTAGCCTATGCATCAAGCAATCCCACAATAATGATGTGGGAGTAAGTTGATAAAAACACTTTCATTGAGTTGTAGCAGGTTCAGCAGCGGGAGGGGCGGGGGAAGAAGTAGGGGCGGGCGCAGGCACTTCCACCGACACGAGTTCGCTTTTCCTCACTTCAATCTTTCTTAAGGGATAAACAGATTTGGCAGCGTTATAAATCTCAGAGGCGATTTTGCCAAGGACTAGTTGTTGAGCAAGTTCGTCATAGAGGAGCTGCCCATCCTTTTTCCTCACAGTCTCTTCCATTATCCTTCTAATGGCATGCTTTTGTGAACTCTTAGTCCTGACCGTAGAGATGGCCAAAATACCAATCCTCATCCGATACCCGTCTTTTGAGGTTATGGAATAGATCCCATCTATGCGTGAGCTCCCTCGCCTCACTAGACTTCTCAAGTAGTCGCGAGCAAGGTCATGTCCCTTGAATATAGTATACGCCTTGTCCCCCTCTAGTCTAACGATCTTAAAGTAGAGTTTTATGTGTAGTTGAGAAAAGTCTTCTGTGATGTTATAGAGTGTCGTCTCGAGGACCCTGCCAATCAGTTTTTGTGGATCGTCTGCTAAGGTTTTGCCAAGTTCGACATTGCCAAAGGCGGCAGGGGCTATTACCACATACCACTTCTTTTGACGCCACTTATCCTTTAGTTTTGCCGGTGCCTTCTGTTCAGACATTCATTTCACCGCGATAACAAATGTGAAAAGTAAAACAATAATATAAGCTTTTAATCGTCTGAAAACGTTTGTGAAGCATCATCTAGCCCGAGTTCATGGATTGTTGTTTCCGCTGCCTGGAGGCATATGAGGAGGTCATCCACGGTTCTGAGAAATGATGCGAGGTCGTCCTTGGACGATACTTTTATCATCAGCGAGGTCTTGTACAACTTCAGTTCTATGGTCGTGTCGCGGGGTATGTTGATGTTGTCAGGCTGTATTGAATTCTTAATGGATTCTGCAACCGAAGAGGAAGAATAGTTCCTTCGGATTAAGATCTCAGTGAGCATGAATTTCACCTACACCCATATTCTTTGAAATCAATTCGTTCAAATATTGGAGAAAAGCTTCTTCTCGCCCAATAGGGATCTGCGCTCCAGCTGCGATATTGTGCCCTCCACCAGCTCCGCCAAATTTCTCGGCGGCCTCTTTTATTAATGCGCCTAGATTTAGTCCTTTTTTAACTAAATTTGGAGATGCCCTAGCGGAGACCTTTATGCAGTCTGAAGAGACTGCAAATCCAACTATCGGTTTTTCGAGTGAAAAAGGCTTTGTGGAATATGTTATTGAGATGATTGTCCCTATCATTCTATCGTCTACAACCGTGCCACCATTGATTGCCTGAACGTAAGGTAATATCTTGATGGAATCGTTGTTAGTTTGAATCCAGTTTAGATACCGGGAGATTGTCTTTCGGTATTCTTGAAGTGTCTGCTTTAGTTCTTCGAGCGCTTGACCTCTGTCACCCATACATATGGAGACACCAAGACCATACTTGCCTAACCTCCCGCATGCGTTAATAGATGATGCAAATTCGCGGGCATCACGAAGTGGAGAATCGGGCGGTTCGTTGGGAAATATATAGAGCGTCCCCACCACACTTTCGGCCTCTTTGCTCGATAGTCCTTGAGAGATCAGGTACTTTATTATACCATTTAGGAGTGTTCTAAGTTCGTTGTTGGAGAGATCTGCTTGAGAGCGCCAACTGCCATCGGCTTTCACAGGGTCGATGCCCAGACTCTTTATGAATTTGAGGCAGGCACCTTCGTCGCCACTAAGTCCCGGTAGGTAAGGCTCTATGGTGTTAGCGAGACACTGTACCAAGGGTCTAGATTCAAAGCCATAAAGTTTCAAACCTAACTTTGTCTTCAGCAGACCCTTCGACTCGGCTTCTACTGCAATTGCTTTATTCAACCCAACAAGCGAGGCGCGTTCCCCTCGGTCTTGGATATCTCCCAATGCTCCAGCGATCGCGAGCTGAGAGGTGTAGGGGTTATTACTCGATATCCTTTTAGCTACCAAATAGGCGGTTCCAGACGCTGAGATATCATTTGACCCGTTGTACCCAAACATGTGAGGGTTGATCTCAGACTCCATCTCAGGAGGTTCTGGTTGATGGTGGTCAATTATGAATAATTTTTTATTTTTATCTTCAAGCTTTTGCAGGAGCGGCTTCTGTCCGCTACCCATATCAACAAAAACTACGAACTTTGAGGGGGAGTCGGCGACATCCTCTATTACACCCATATCCAGCTGTTTCACGATCCTCAGACAGGGGTTAGCCCCGTAATCTAAGAGGGCATGGAGCATAATGCTCCCAGCAGCGATGCCATCCGCGTCTAGATGCGAGACTATCAGGATCTCTTCTTCTTTTGGAATGGAAAGAAGATCATTTGCGATCGATTCTGCTCTCTTCAGTAACAGAGACTCCCCTTCTTGAGCCAAAAATTTTACCCCTATCTGGCAAGTATTGATGCCTTCTCTGGCGAATACTTCCAGTCACGAGGGAGTTTTCCTACCGAAGTATAATATTTTGCCAGGCGGTTTATCTTAGACTCTAAGAGTTGTAAACCCCTTTTTGAACTCATGTCTTTCGGGTGTTCCTCCAAGTGCCTTCGGATTTTGGAGGCGTGCTTTATTAAGTTAAATAGGTCCTCGGGGATTTCGGGAGCCAAATTTTTCTCAGATAGAGTTTCACATATTTTCTTGCTAGTTATCTGTTTTGCGAGCGGTATTCCATACTGGTCTCTGAGGATCAGTCCAATCTGAGAGGGAGGGACCCCCTTTTTAGCAAATTCAATTATGAGTGACTCTACCTCATCAGCAGTGGCCTTCGCCCACTTTGGTGCGCCACTTTCCACAGGTCTCATTGAATGTGATTTGCCTTTTATCTTACTCTTTCTCAAAGAGCCCACCTGAGCAAACGATAGAAAAAGGAGCTATTATTTAAGGTTTAGCCATACTTTTTGAGGAGAGCCATGACCCAAAGGCCCTTAAAGCCGCACCCCTGTGGGAGAAACGATCCTTTTGCTCAGGCAGCATCTCAGCGAAAGTGAGTTCTTCTCCATGCGGGACAAATATAGGATCGAATCCAAATCCAGCTTGTCCGCGCATGTTGAGAGAGATTCGCCCTATTGAGCGTCCTTGGAATGTGTTAAGGCCCAACGAAGGAGAACAAAAGGCAACAGCACATTTGAATACTGCATACCGATCCTCTATTCCGGAGAGTAGTTTAAGTACACCCTCACATCCGATGGTTTCGTGAATGTATGAGGAGAACGGCCCAGGGAAGCCCTTTAATGCTCTAATAAACAAACCTGAGTCCTCAACCAATACCGGAGATTTCAACCTCTTTGCCGCCATATGAGCTGCGTATTTTGCGATCTTTAACAGGGATTTGGACTGAATCTCGATCTTCTTTTGAGGGAACATCTCCAACTGAATGCCAAACTGGGAGAGTATTCTGTTAGCTTCCTCAACTTTGTGTTCATTGCTGGTTATAAACAGAATTGAGACCATAGAAATCATCGTCCACCTTCGACATAACGCCCCCTTCTTCTGATCTCGTTAACCCTTCTTAGAACGTCTTTTGTCTCTTCGCCCATTATGCCCTCGTATCCTGATATGAAGCCATCATATGCGAATTTGGAGATCTCGTGGTGAGAGCTCTCCAGGGCTCTGCGCATTAGGTGTATGTCCACACCTCGTGCCTCCAAATCGAAGGTGTGGTCGCCAAGTCCAAAATCTATCAAAAAGAGTAGATCTTCCTTTAAAATCATATTGGAGGTGGTAAGGTCGCCGTGAACTATCCCACCTTTGTGAAGCTTACCTACGAGGCTGCCAATAAGGCTAAAAGTCTCGAACAGAGACTTCCGGTCCATATTCGGAATGACTTTCTTGAGTGGCGGCCCGGATATAAAGCTCATAATAATCTCAGCATTCTTGAGATCAAGAGAGTAGACTATTGGTGTTGGCACACCTAGTCTCCTAGCCTCAGACAATAGCTTTGCCTCCAAACTAGTCCTTGTTGTGCGTATGTATAAATCAAGGTCGGGGTTGCGATAGAGCTTTTTTATTCTTCGCTTAAGTACAGACTCTCTGCCCATCCATATCATGTGGTAAAGCTCAGCCTCTGCGCCCTTCTTTATTAATGTCATCTTCTCCATGGTACCTCAACCTCGTCGAGGCGCCATCTTTGCCTTATGTAGCTGGATTCTACAGGCACACAGACACCCTCTTTAAGAGCTAAATATCCTGTCCAAGCGATCATGGCCCCATTATCTCCTGCGAGATCTGGCGGCACAACATGAAATCTTGCAGAGTGTTCTTCACAGACTGCCCTCAGTATCCGCTGTAGTCGGTGACTTCGGGCAACACCCCCAGTAAGCAATAGTGATGGTTTCTCTGTATGAGCCAAGGCTCTCTCGACAACCTCCGCCAGCATCCCGTAGGCAACCTCCAAGAGGCTCATACTCAGGTCGCGCGGGTCATTCTCCGGAATTTTTCTGGTTGCCATGGTCAACAGACCAGAGTAAGATACGTCCTGTCCCTTGACAACATAAGGAAGTGGGATGAAGCTTTTTCCACCCTCTGCTAGAGCTTCAAGTTTTGGAACTCCAGGATGGCTAAGACCCAATGAGCGGGCAAATACGTCTAAACAATTGCCAAGAGCGATGTCGAGAGTCTCTCCGAAGACCCTATATCGTCCATCAGAGTATGCGGAGACTATAGTGTTTCCGCCGGAGACGTAAGCCACTAATGGGTCATCCTCCTTTGTAGCCAATCTGCCGATCTCTATATGGGCAACGCAATGATTAACTGGAATGAGGGGTTTTTTGATCATTAAGGCTATAGCTCTAGCAACGGTGGCGCCTGTCCTCAAGCATGGACCGAGCCCAGGACCGAGAGAAATAGCCACAGCGGAGATCTCATCTAATCCCAGACCAGCATCATTAAGAGCTTGTCTGATTGTTGCGGATGCTTTAGATGCATGGTGTTGGCTTGCCTCGCGGGGGTGTATCCCCCCGGCAGCTGGGACATACTCTGACCTCAGATTTGAGAGTATTTCACCATTAGATGAGACAATGCCACACCCAAAGGTGTGGGCCGTAGATTCAATACCCATCACGTAAAGCTTGCTCATTTTCTATGCCTTTATTGGCGTATGAATTCTGTGTAGCCACAATAGCCACAAGCCCATCTGGGACTGGGTTTCATATGCTTTGCCATGAATCTACCGCATCTAGAACAGGTTCTGTTTTTTGGTGTGATCTTGCCTTGTTCGTAGCTATATTCGTAAAGTTCGGATGGTTTTGTCATTTAGATCACCTACTTTTTCTCGTCAGTTTTTGAGACGGTTTGAGAGGACATCGCTTGCGCGCGCTCTTGTCTAGATAGGTTTCTGAGCTGGACATGTTTTGGCTCTAATTTTTTACCGCGCTCGGGATCTTTGTAGACATGTATTCTACATATGGAGATGTTGGTACCAAAAGAAGAGAGGCAGCTCCTCACGTAAACACAATCCGGCGAGACCTTGAGCGAGGCCGCGACAGCTTTCCTCAAAAGGTCTCTCTTGGGCGTTGATTTTGAGGCAACCTCTACCTTAACCTCTCTCCTCTCGAGGAGGGGATTGAATTTGTCTTCTATGATTGATATTTGATACTCTTCCGAGGACATCGTTTGCACATCCATTTCGTGGTAGAAAAAAGCGTTCTCCTTTTTTAGCTTATCTGTTGATCGGCCTGTCTCTAGAATTTTCGAAACATCTCGTTCAAGGACTAATATTAATAATTGTTAACAAGTTTTAATAAATCTTAATAAGGGAGGGTTTTAAATCTCTTCAACGAGATGAAAAGATATGCCCGAAAGGAACCCGTATCAAATGGCTCTAGAGCAGCTGGACAAATGCGCAAAAATAATGAATCTAGACCATAACATCCATGAAATCCTGAAATATCCAAAGAGGGTCCTGTGTGTTTATGTGCCTGTAAGGATGGACAATGGAAAAATCAAAGTCTTCACAGGGTTTAGATCACAACACAACGATGCCCTAGGACCATTCAAAGGAGGCATAAGATACCATCCAAACGTCACCATGGAGGAAGTGATTGCGCTATCGATATGGATGACTTGGAAGTGCGCTGTGGCGGGGCTTCCTTATGGAGGAGCAAAGGGAGGAGTCATTTGCAACCCAAAGGAAATGAGTTTGGGCGAGATCGAGAGACTATCGAGAGGTTACTTCTATGCGATATCATCCATAGTAGGACCAGATAGAGATATCCCAGCAGGCGATGTGAATACCTCTGGAAGAGAAATGGCTTGGTTCATGGATGAATACAGCAAGGTCAAAGGATACAATGTACCTGGCACGGTTACAGGTAAGCCGATAATTATAGGCGGCTCAGAGGGGAGGGTGGAAGCCACAGGCATGGGAGTGGCAATCTCAGGGAGAGAGGCGGCGAAGAAGCTTGGGATAGAGCTGAAAAAAGCGACTGTTGTAGTTCAAGGTTTCGGAAACGTAGGGTACTATTCAGCCTATTTCATGGAAAAGTTAGGTTGCAAGATAGTCGGAATAAGCGACTCGAGAGGAGGAATTTACAGCAAAAAAGGGCTCTCAGTAGAACATGTGAGCAAATTCAAAGAAAAAACGGGAAGTGTTGTAGGGTACCCTGATGCCGAGGACGTGACGAATGAGCAGTTGCTAGAGCAGGAGTGCGATATATTGATACCCGCCGCTCTGGAGAATCAGATAACCGAGAAAAATGCTGACAAAATAAAGGCAAGGTTGATATTGGAAGGAGCAAATGGTCCCACAACGCCAGAGGCGGACGAGATCCTCTTTAAGAAAGGAGTGGTGGTCATACCTGACGTGCTAGCTAACTCAGGCGGAGTTAGCACTTCGTACTTTGAGTGGGTGCAGAATCTACAGAACTACTACTGGAGCAAAGAAGAAGTCATAGAGAAGTTGGACAAGTTGTTGGTCAAGGCCTTCAATAATGTCTATGAGACGTACAAGAAATATGGTACTGATATGAGGATGGCGGCGTACATCTGCGCAATTAACAGAGTTGCCGAAGCGATGAAAGTAAGAGGATGGGTGTAGGATCAGAACACTCGCTCAAAATTGTCCAAAATCTCTGAAACTTTTTTCTTTACATCTTTATCGACTTTTACAAGCATCATCCCAACAGATGGAATGCCATAGATCACGAAAGAGCCTTCAGGTGAGTGGAGTATTGCAGGGAGGGCTAAAAGATCCTCCTCTCCATCCACAAATAAAAGTGATGAAGTGGAGGATGAGAGGAGGCGTCTAATTGCAAGGATAGCCTCGTCTGATATATGACCAGGGGGGTTAACTACACTCTCTGTGGGATTTATAGTCAAGGGGAAAGGAGATCGTTTAGTCTTTCTGTCGAATATGCCAAGACTAGGAATGTAGCCAAATTTTATAAAGCCAGTCAGAGCGTAATCTCCAACAACAATAACTTTAGGAGGGCGCTCATCTTTTATTAGAGACAGAACAGAATTAACGTTGGATTCTAAGTCGCCTGTGAGAAGTATGCCATAAGGCTTTGAGAGTTCGGACCTTAGCCACTCGGGCAACCTAAGAAGGCCCAAATAAGACACCTAAGGCTATTTTCAGCGAACCTTTATAGCATACCGCCCAGGTTTTTTCGCACCCATCATCTCGGCCACGCTTGATGACGGATCAAGGACAACGACCAGACCGCTCCAATCTTCGGAGAGATCCGTGCCCCCACAGATGGGGCATTTAGTATCATCTTCACCTAAGATATACTTGCACTTTCTGCATGCAAACTTTGTCGAAGAGGGTCTTTCTTTACTCATTTTAATCACGCATCACATTTTTCAAAATGGATTTTTGATTTTGGTTTAGATTCAAATTTTTAATCCCGTTCGTATTAACATTAACATCCACATTTACTTTTCCTATCATCTACTTTCCCTTTTCTTCTTCCTTTGCTCCAATAGTTTTTTTGATATCCTCCTCGATCCAAGATAAGGCGCCGAGATAAGGCTGCCTCATAGTCATTCCTATCTTGCTACTTCGAGAGGGACCGCCAGTAAGGCTGACGGTTATAATTCTTGATCGAACCAAGGCGCCTTTCTCCAAAACCCTTTGTGTTTCCTTCCCTATCAAAGCACCCCTCTTCTCATCGTAAGTTATAAAGTCATCCATAACTTGCGACACGTGGACAAGCCCATCCATAGGACCGATCCTTACGAATATGCCAAAATCAGTAACCTCAACTACCTCGCCTTCTACAACCTCCTGAATTACAGGGGTATAAACTAAGAGGTCGAATGAGGCTTTGTGGTATACGGCGCCATCCCCTGGTAGAATCTTGCCCACATTTGAGACCTTCACATTTAGTACAGCGATGACGGCGCCAAATTCGCGCATCACCACGCCCTCATAGGTCGATCTGATCACCTCGGCTGCTACAGTCTCGAGGGGTGATTCAAACTTTTCTGGCGGGATCCGTACCACGTCATTTATTTGAAGAAGCTTGAACATAATTTCCACCAAACAGGCAATTTATGGATAGCACATTCAGAAGGACTATAAAAACTTGATGCATTAATCATATCTTGTATTGGTATATTTTTGTTTCCACTTTACGGTCGAAGCTCTTTGTTAATATGTTTTGCCCAAGTTTTAAAGAAAAAGACCCAAAATCCACAACATTAAATTTTAAGCAAATAAATTTTACAAAGGGAGAGAAACCATTTTAACATATACTCTTTTGAAGGTTTGTGGAGAGGTTCTAAGTGAGACTTTGGTCGATTCATCCTAAATATCTCGATTGTAAAGGATTAGTAGCGGCTTGGAGGGAAGGACTCCTGGCAAAGAAAGTGCTGGGAGGCAAGGCAAAAGGTTACGGAAATCATCCACAACTTTTGAGGTTTAAAAATTATGAAAGACCCTTGGATTTGATAGATGCTTACCTGTTTCAGATTTACCTCGAGGCAAATAGAAGGGGCTATTCTTTCGATTTTTCTAAGATCAGGAGTATCGAGTTGATAGAGGTGGTAACGGTCACCAACGGACAGTTGGAGTATGAATTTTTTCACTTATTGAAGAAGATTGAGAGGAGAGACAAGAAAAAGTTTGATGAATTGAAGGGAGTCAATGTCAGAACCGTTAAACCCAACCCGGTTTTCAAAGTAATTGACGGGGATGTTGAATGTTGGGAGAGGCAGAGTTTGTGAGAGGTTATTTTATTAACTTACTTTTGATGGTCTTAAGGATCTGCTCATGCCTATTTTCATCTTCAATTATCCACTCAAGTATTTTCTTAAAATAGTCAAGGTCTATTTTTCTGTCCTCAGCCATTAATTGGATCAGCCTTATGTGCATAATTGTTAAGTATTCTTCCGCAACCATGCCCTCAAGCTTCTCCAGTCCATCTATTAGAGAGGACAGCTCTTCGTGGTTTATTTTACCTTTTTCTTGGAAGACTTCGGCATGCTCCATGACGACCTTCCACTTTTCTCCCCAAACCTCTGCGCATTCTTCATAACTAAGTTCAATATCAGGATTAAGCCATTTGCTTAGCGCCCTAAAAAATTCAGCGTGCTTTAAGGAATCACTAGCGATGTACCTGAAGAGACATTTGAAGAGGTCGTCATTTATTACTTTTGCAAGATTTTCATAAACCTTTGCAATCTTTTCTTCAAGTAGACTCGAGCAGTAAACGAAGCGACTCAAATCTTTTTTAGGAGAGGGTGAGACCATAACCAGGCACTCCATTGTTGAAATTAAAGCGCATTTTTTAATAACATTTTAGTTAAAAAATCAAATATAGGTTTTGGATAATTTATGAGCGGATCCTCAACCCATTATTATGGGGCTTGGACCTTTCAAAACTACAATTGGGATATCCGCATAATTTGAAAAATAGGCTGATGAACTACTTGCGTTTTTAAGGTTAAATTGAAAATTCAGGGGTTGTCATAATAGAAAATGAGGCAAAACAGAAGGAACGTGGTTTCTTATTTATAGTTTGGAGTCTGTATCGGTAGGCGATGAATTGGTTTTTGTGATCAAATTGCATTCAGAGATAAGCCTTCTATTTTTTATGTAAATCACTGGAAGGCCCTCTTTTTTTAGGCGCCTTCTCAAAGAGGCATCCGATGTTGCAACGATGTAGCCATACTCCTTAGAGATGTAGACAAGATGATCGTCAACGCCTCCGACAATAGGAGGATCAGGCATGGTTCCGAATTTATTGGCAATCTCTAAGGAGAGCTTTGCAAATTTTTTTTCTTTTATATGACCGCTGTTGGCAAGTCGCTCAAGTTCGCGCCTTACGCCCTCGGTAACAATGATGTTTTTAAAGCCAAGTCTCTCGAGCTGGCTCCTGATTTCAAAAGGTTCGGAGGCAGAATACATCAATACATTAGTGTCTAAAAGTACAGGAACTGTTTCTTTTTGCTTTGTTCTACTGGACATACCCATAGCCTATCAGTCGCCACCTTCCCGCTAGCATTCTGCTCAATGCAACGCGCATGCCAGTTTCGATGCACACAGGACGTTTAAGTAGAAGTTGGGCATCGTCCTTATACGCCGCGTTCACAACTCCTACTGTAACGGCGGATCCGACGACCAGCATGAGGTTCTCCCTAGCCTTCAAGTGTTCGACCTTCTGCATCTCCTTAGTTCCAACAACCCTATCGAGTAGAGAGACCTTAAGCTGTAACTCTTGGCGGGTAGGTGGGAGTGTTCCAGGTTTTCCAGCCACGCTTCCCACAAGGTTATCGGCTTTTGTAATGGATGGATCTAGATATGTCCCGACTCCGATGAGACCGCCAGGACCAACTTCATTCATCATAGTATTGCCAGACATTAGGCTTGAGATATAGGTGAATATCGGCTCGTAAAATGTCCTCCCGCCCTGTTCGACCTTTATTCCAGGGCGTATCTCCAATTCGTCTCCAACCTTTAGACGACCCTGTATAAGTGACCCACCCAGTACACCACCCTTAAGGTCCTTTGGAAAGGTACCTGGCTTGTTTACATCAAAAGATCTCGCCACATACATCCTCGCAGGTTTTGAAGGATCCCTTACGGGCGTCTTGATCTTCTCTTCAAGGGTCTGTATCAAGTAATCAATATTTGCACCGTGAAGGGAGGATACGGGGATGATCGGGGCACCCTCTGCGATGGTGCCTTTTGTGAAGGCGAGGATCTGTTTGTAGTTTTCGAGGGCTTTTTGTTTGTCCACGGCATCGATCTTGTTTTGGACTATAACAATGTCTTTTACGCCGATAATTTCTAAGGCCACCAAATGTTCACGGGTCTGTGGTTGAGGGCATTCCTCTGCCGCTGAAATTACTAATATTGCGCCGTCCATTAAGGCAGCACCTGAGAGCATCGTCGCCATCAGGCTTTCATGGCCTGGCGCATCCACGAATGAAACTTTTCTCAAAAAAGTGGTTTCGATGTTGTGTACTGGACAGATCTTCTTTGTTGTGTAACATTGTGGAGGAGGACACTCCGGGCATTTTCTAAAGGTTGTGTCGGCATAGCCCAACTTTATTGTGATCCCTCTCTTAAGTTCCTCACTATGATGGGCGGCCCAGACACCACTCAACGCAGCCACAAGTGTGGTCTTTCCATGGTCTACATGACCGGTGAGCCCTATGTTACACTCGGGCTGCTTCTCCTCACTCACCCTTCTTCTCCACTCCCTTTACAACGAGGTTAATTTGAACGATGTCCTCTGTTATGACGTTCCCCCGGACCAAACGTCTCTCCCTCTGCCCCTTCTTTTTTGGGTGGTAGCCAGGTGGTCCTGATAGTAGAACGTACTTTTTACCACCTCCTGGTACGTCGGGTCTGATTGGGATGCCGCTTTTGTCGCTGCCGCCAGTGATTATTAATTCTTTACCTGGAAAGCCGAATGCCTCTCCACTTATGGAGTCCCCAACCCTAAGTCCCACGAATGACTGTGCTTGAGCGTCTGTTACAGTAACTGCCTTTGAGGTTCCGTCTTCAGGGTTTGAGATCACCAGCTTGAATTCTACCAATTATTATCACCGTTGATTTCTTTGTTAAGAGAGTTCGAAGTGTGATAATGTTTATAACCCTTTCGCAAATCAGGGGGTTCCGATGGGCGAGTCTCTCCAGCGAATTTTAAGGATTTTGTCAAGTATATCTAGTTCCTCCTTTGAGATTTTGTCGCTAAACTTTTCTTTAAGCAAGAATATGTCGTTGTCACTCACAGAGACCAACATCGTCTCGCCCTCTTTCACCTGACGACCGACCATAAAGTTTCCCTTTACAGAGATCGCTACTTTGTCGCCTTTCTTTGCAAACTCTAAATTCTTTCCGCTGTCTTGAATCTGCATTATCTCACCCAATACTTCTCCGTTTTCTTTCATCAAGGAGTAGCCAGGCTTGATGGTGCCAGCAATTACCTCGACGCCAAATATTGGCGGAGAGCTCTTTCTGAACACACAGCCAGGAATGATCCTGACTTCACCTGGTAAAGTTATCTGGCTGAACTCCTTTGTTCGAATCTCCTCCAAAGTTTTAGCAGACCATGCCTTGAAATCATCAACTATGTGGTAGATCACGTTGCTTGTGAATATTGGAATGCCACGATCTCTTGATTCCAATTCGGCCTCGGGCGTAACTTTTATATTGAAACCGACTATTGCCGCAAGTTCGGGACGCCTTCTCTTGACGATTGCAGCCTCAACTACTTCCCGCTTCCCAATAGGACCTATATCTGAGACGCGAACCGGTATACCAGAATCTTTAAGGAATTTTACGAGTGCTTCGAGTGAACCTAGCGTGTCAGCCTTTACGACTATACCGTCGGCGTCGGTGGAGAACCTCAGCTCAGACATCTCGTCGCTGATCTTTTTCTTTGCCTGATCCAATGAAATATCATCGTTAACCACAATAATGGGAGCCCCTCCTACAGCACCTTCTAGACCTGTAGCGACGACCTTCACCCCCGCGGCCGCCACGACCCTATCAGCCGACAAGAACTTATCTTCAGGGTCGCGGATCTCGTTGAGGGGCTTAGGTAGAAGTAGGGCTCTCACTCTGGTTACGATAGGTCCTTCAAATCCCCCAACTACGATCCTATCCCCCCTTTGGAGGATTCCCTCATATAAGATTACATCTATAGTCGTTCCAAGACCCGGTTCTTCTTTGGTCTCAAGTATTACTCCCCTCCCCGGACCATCGGTTACTGAGAGGCGGCGCGTCAAGTATTGTTGGACTAGCCCGCAGAGGAGTGCAAGGAGTTCTGGTATTCCCTCCCCAGTAACCGCGCTTGTAGGGACGATCGCGACGGACCTCGTGAAGTCACGTATGCGGTCAAATCGGTCTGATGAAAAACCAAACCTGGCTAGACCTCCTACAATTCTGTAAATCATCTCATCAACCCTTTCTCTGACGTAGGGCTCTTGGAGTTTATAGGACTCCAAGAATGGCTTGTTCGGATGTGACTTCCAGCCCTCTATTCTATCAACTTTATTCGCGGCAACAACGAAAGGAGTTTTCCGAGATCTGAGGATTTCAATACATTCTTCAGTCTGCCGCTCAATCCCTTTGAGTATGTCTATGACAAGGATAGAAATGTCAGAGACCGACCCTCCTCTAACTCGAAGGTTTGAAAAAACCTCATGCCCAGGAGTGTCTATGATCAATATCCCAGGTAACTGTGTCTTTGATTCAAACCCCTTCACGACAGAGCTACAATACTTTACAATAACATCCATTGGAAGGAAACTGGCGCCGATGTGCTGGGTTTGCCACCGCTACGGTAGATGAGCGGTCATGGCCCCAACCTCGCGCGCCATAACAGCCGTGCCCCTGATCTTATCCAAGAGGAGAGTCTTTCCAACATCAACATGACCTAAGACAGTGACAATTGGTTGCCTGAGGTGCATCGTCTCACCCGAGATTTAAAAAACGTCGTGGCTTATACATTTTGCCAAAAATCGCCTGAAATGCTATAAAATCTAAGAGGGTTGCCGAGATTTGGAGCAGTGGGAAGGTCGCTTTAATTGAAAGATCTCCAGACTATAATCATAATGCTAAAGAATTTTACAAAAGATTAATGCAAAGGAATTATTGAACGGATGATTCGTCGAGGCGGGAGTACCTCAGAATCTCTGAGTCCTTGAAGAATATGGAGAGCTCCCTTTGGGCATTGTCTAAAGAGTCTGATGCGTGAATTATGTTCATGCTCTTCGAGCAGGAGAAGTCGCCCCTAATTGTCCCTGGGGGGGCTTCCTTAGAGTCTGTCGGTCCTATTACCCTTCGGACAATCGAGACTGCACTCTCGCCTTCAACTGCCATCACAACAACTGGAGCGGAACGGATAAAATGAATAAGATCGTCGTAAAACGGCTTTCCCTTGTGTACTGAGTAAAGGGAGGAGGCTTCTTCCTCGGACATCCGAATCATTCGCATGCCAACTATCTTTAGACCCTTGCGCTCTAACCTTGAGATTACTTCGCCCACAAGTCCACGAACTACAGCATCGGGTTTTATCATCACAAATGTTCTCTCGATCATTTCGCCGGCACCTTAGAAGCCCATTTTAACTGTCTCGAGACCCTTTTTAGATTCAGCATGTTCTTTCTGCACTTACTTGAGCAGAACCTTAAGATCGTGCCGTCATTTTTTACGTACATTAGACCAGTTCCAGGCTCAATCTCTTGGTTGCAGAAGGAGCATTTGAATATTCGGACCATTGTAGATTGCCTCCCCTCACTCTTAAAGGAGTGAATTTATAAACTTTTGTGGCTCAACGTGGTATGAGCTTCTTGGCCTCGCGCTCTGTCTCCCTGAGCATAAGAATATCTCCGACTCTCACCGGACCCTTTACGTTTCTGGTGAGGATGCGTCCTTTGTCTTTGCCTTCCAAAACGCGAACCCTGACCTGTATAACTTCACCTGTGACTCCGGTTCTGCCAACGATTTGGATTACCTCTGCAGGGTATGCCTCACCAGATTCACCGCTCATGTTATGCCCTCCAAAAAAAATGGTTTATTCGCTGGTTTTCTCCGTCTCAGTTTTCTTTGCTGCTTTCTTTTTAGGCTTCTCCTTAGGCTTCTCCTTAGGAGCTTCCTCTTTGGATAATTCTTCCTTTGGTTTTTCTTTTTCAGGAGCTTCCTTTGGTTTGGCTTCAGGTGCGCCCTTTAGCCTAATGGCTGAGACGCGAGATATTACTTCCTCCATCAATGGCTTACCTTTTCCAGGGTCTACTACCGCCACCGCAGATGTGGAGACATCAATACCTGCAGATTTTCCGAGTTTGCTCTTTGAGTCCACATATACATATGGTATCTTCTTATCATCCGCTAAGAGGGGCAGATGGGCAACGATCTCTGGAGGATCCACGTCCATCGCGATGACGAGCAACTTTGCCATGCCTCTTTCCACGGCTTTTGTAGACTCGTTGGCACCTTTCCTTATGTTGCCGCCTTCCGCGGCAAGTTTTACACACTCATAGGCGCGCTCCATAACCTCTGGAGGCACATCAAACCTTACAAATATTGGTTTATTAGACATTTTTAATCCCTCAGTTTTTCTTCATCGTTCATTTGCGATTAAGAGAAAAGGGAGGGTATTTATGAGCTTTTTGGTTGGAATATAAATAACTAACCGTGTGTGTAGTAGCCAACTAAGCGGGAGTCTTCCCGATAGACTTTCACAAATCCAAACCTGTAAAATTGGAATGTGCCAGGTAAGGATTCGTTGAGAATGTTTTTATCGACTACCCCCTCCGTGACCTTAGCATCGGGCATTATGACAGATAGTTGGGTTCCTGCGTCATTGGGAAGCCATTGGATTATAGGTACGCCAAGGGATTTCACGTCTGCTACACTTTCGCTGAAGAAGGCACATCTAGAGGAATCCAAGAGTTTTACGTTGAAGAGGTTCATAAGGCGGAATATGGATCCATTTTTAAATGAAGATAGATCTTTTGAGGAGACCATGATTGTGTTCAAAGATGGACTTATCTTGTGGGCAATTCCCCCCCATTCTGGGTGATCTGGGTGCAATGGTATTTGTGCTATAAACTCCTTTGGTAAATCTAAGATCCGTAATGGCACGGGTTCGGGTACGAAGACAAAACGTTTTGTGACTGGATCCAACAACTTTCTGTTGATTGCTTCCAAGTTATCCCAACTAATCATTGCCTCAGAGGGTTTTACGCCAACCTCAAGTATCAGACGCCTTATCGTCTCTGGCAAAAATCCTCGCTTCCTAAGAGCGGCAATTGTGCCAAGCCTTGGATCGCTCCAATCCTTGTAGATTCCAGACTCTATGCCTTGGCGTATCTTGGACTTACTTAGCACAGCTCCTTCTATTTTAAGTCGACCATAATGAATGGCCTCAGGGTATTCCCATCCCAAGTACTTGTACAAGTAAAGCTGTCTTTGGGTGTTGACTTCGTGCTCTTTTCCTCGAAGGATATGGGTTATTCCCATGAGGTGGTCGTCTATCCCGCATGCAAAATTGTAGAGGGGCCACACTCTATACTTTTTACCTTGGAGTGGGTGGGGTTTTGTATCTATGCGCATCGCAGGCCAATCCCTTATGGCAGGGTTTGGATGGTTAAGATCGGTCTTTATGCGGACCACTGCACCACCTTTTCTTATAGTGCCGTTAAGCATCTCCTCCCATCGCTTCAGATGAGTCTCGGGCGGTAGATCTCTGCAGGGGCAAGGGGTCTTGGCAAGAACTCTTTCGCGGAATTGTTCTGGGCGACATGTACAAACATAAGCATTGCACATGCTGAGCAGCTTCTCAGCATACTCATAGTAAATCGGGAGGCGTTCGGATTGTATGTATTCCTCGTGCCAGATAACTCCAAGCCATCGCAGATCCTCACGTATCACTTCGTATGCTTCAGGTATCGGGGGTTTCACAGAGGGGGATGTATCTTCAAAGCGAAGGGTGAAGATCCCGCGGTACATCTTAGCATATTCATCGCTCAGCAAAGCAGCGCGTGTGTTGCCCAAATGGATTACAGAGTCAGGATTAGGAGCAAATCTTACATGGATTCTAGAGTACTTTTGAACGTTTGGGAGAGGCGGGAGTAAATGCTCCTCTTTTTTTGGCTTCTCCTTCATTAATGATATACCAAGGGCCTCTGCCAAGGACTTTTGATCCGCGATAGACATCGTATTTATCTCGGCGACCACATCAGCTGCAATTTTAAAGACTTCAGAAGCCATTTTTCTGAGGTGAGGGCTCTCAGAGAGGGCTTTTCCAACCACAGCCTTGACTTCGGCCTTTCCATCATATTTCAATGCGTTTAGAAGGGCGTGTTTCTTTAATATAGTGCGGAGATCTTCACTCAAGGCAGAGTCACTCCTATTTTATTCTAGAAATTGCATATCTTGCCAATTCCACGAGATCTTGCTTTGCGGGCGAGTCTGGTAGGATGGAGAGAGCCCTTATAGCAAGATCTATGTGAAGTTTTGCCTTCTTTAGCACATAATCGTCTATCCCTTCACGTCGCAGGGCATTAACCAGTTCGGCGATTTCTTCATCGGATGCATACCGCTTCCCCAGAAGTGAGAGAGTTCTTTCTCTCAGAGGCGAGTTTATAGACCTGATTATGATTAAAGTCTTCTTGCCCTCCCTTATGTCGTTGCCTATGGATTTCCCCAAGATTTCCTCCTTGGAAGTCAGTCCCAAGTAATCGTCAAAGATCTGGAAGCCTACTCCTAAGTTACGACCGTATTCACCAAGAAGTGATATCAGATTTGGATCTCCTCCGCCTATTATAGCACCGATCTCTGCGCTGGCCTCGAAAAGGGATGCGGTTTTTTTAGTCACCATTAATAGATAATCTTCTTCAGATACGTCAAGCTTAGATTCGAATTCCATGTCCATACTCTGCCCTTCAGAGAGGCTAACGGCGGATTCGGACATGATCTGAGCGGCGCACCTTATGCGATCTGGCTCAACATTAGTAGAGAGCAATATGTTAAAGGCTTTGGCAAAGAGAAAGTCCCCTGCAAGAATTCCCATGGGTACGCCCCATAGTGTGTGAACAGTAGGCACCCCTCTTCTCAGAAGATCATGATCCATGATGTCGTCATGTATAAGGGTGAAGTTGTGGAGCACTTCTATAGCAGCAGCGGCAGGGAGAGCTAATTTTACGTCGCCGCCTACTAGCTCGCATGATTTCACCACAAGGAAGGCGCGCATCCTTTTACCGCCTTGGCTAGGAAGGTATAGGGCAGCCTTATGCAAGTTATCGCTTCCAGATAGCGAGTTCTTTAGAAGCGGGTCTATGAGGGAGGCGACTTGCCTGATTTTATCTTCTATCAATACCTCTCACCTCAAGACCTCTCTGAAGAACCCAGTTGAGGAGATCCCCTTTTATTACGAGTGGAACAGATTTAAGCTGGGCTAAATCTCGACAACCTAGCAGCATTAATGTTGTTTTAAGCTCGGCGATTATGCGGCTAAGACGGGCGACTATAGCCTCTTCGCTCGAGAAGGCAGGTATTAGCAAAGGTCTTGCCATGCCAGCAAGATCAGCCCCCAGAGCGATCGATTTTGCGACATGAAGACCGTTCTGTATGCCACCGGAAGAGATTACGGTCAAGTTTGATTTGAGAGACAAGACCTCGCAGAGGCTCATAGCAGTAGGAATGCCCCAGTTCCAGAAGGTCTCAGCCACCTCTGATTTCAAACTATCGCCGCTCTGTTTAGAGTTATAAAATTCCACGGCAGCCCAGCTCGTACCTCCAGCACCTGCAACATCTATTGCAGATGCCCCAATTCTCACAATTTCTTGGGCTACTTCCCTAGAGATACCGCACCCAATCTCCTTTACAATCAAAGGTTTATTGAGCGATTTAACTAAGTCTGAGAGCGCGTGGATTATCCCCTTAAATCTGACGTCTCCGCCAGGTTGAACAAGTTCTTGAAGTGGATTGAGGTGAACAGCCAACGCATCGGCATCTATCATAGATATGGCAGCTTCTGCATATTCTCTAGCCTTAGGTGAGAGCAGTTGAGCAGCACCCATGTTGGCAATAACAAGCAGATCTTTTGAGATCTCGCGAACAATCCGAAATGTATCTTTTAGACGGGGGTCCTCCAAAGCTGCACGCTGGCTACCCACACAGATGCCTATACCGAGCCTATTGGCTGCCTTTGCAAGGCGCTCATTAATATTTTTGGTTTCAGGATGACCACCTGTCATTGAGGAGATTATAATTGGTGCCGATAGTTTCTTCCCGAACAGTTTTGTTGAGATGTCAACATCTTCCAGGTCGAGTTCGGGAAGTGCACAATGGATCAGTTCGACATCATCAAGATGTGTTCCTTTTTTGTAGGAGACGTCCAAATCTCGGCATATCAGAATATGGGACAGCTTTCGATCGGATATCAATATAATCAACTCTCAAAATTTGTCCCTAATACCTCCTTACCCGATAGGAGTCTAGTAAGTTGACCGGGACGGGTTATATTAAAGATTATGGCTGATTTTCCACCTTCAACTAGGTAGCGAGCAATCTCCCTAAGTTTTCCGGACATCCCCCCTGTAACATCCTCCTGCATTTGCTTTATGTGATCTAAAATCTTTTCAATTTCTTGAGCCTTTATTTTTGGAACTGTTGATCCCTTTAAGAGAATCCCGTCTACATTGGTTCCAAAGGCTAAAACCTTCGCTTGAAAGGTTTTGGCGAGCATCGATGCTATCCTGTCCCCCGATAGTATGCGGATGCCAGATGATGAGTCAAAGACCACATCGCCACCAATCAAAGGTATCAAACCGCGTTCTAGAGAGAGCTCCAATGGTGTGTAAAAAGCCTCTTGTAGATTGCCATTCTTTAATATGAAAGAGGATGAGGAGTTTATCGCGAAAACGGGGAGGTCTTGCTGAAGGAAGTGATCAGTTAGGATTTTGGTCAAGGAGAACATTGCAGAGTGGATCTCGGCAGTTCCTTTTATATCCCTTATCAAGCCTCCGCTAATGTACCTTCTTGCCACGTGATGTCCAAAAGAACCGCCACCATAAACTAGGATCAGAGACGGTCTATTATATATCTGGGATAGTTCCAAAGAGATGGTTTTGATGACTTCTAAGTTTGGGGTAAATGGTTGGTCCTTCTTTGTTATAGCGCTGCCGCCAAGTTTTATGACGAAATCAACCTTCGTAAACTTCATTCACCCCCGTTGTGGTAAAATAGAACCTCTGATACTCGCCCCATGTTGAGGTTTCCCTCGGGGACAATATAAGATCTCCCCTAATGTCTCCAAAAGATACGATTTTAGCTCCATAGGCAATTCTTATCTTGGAAAGCCTGGCGAGGTCTTTTGGTTTTAATAGCCCAATGGCGCAGCCAATCGATGATTCAAGAGTCATCAAACAGCCAAGTTTCCTAGCATTGCTCTCCCTTATCGCCTTACTGCCCTCAATCACAATATGCCCCATTGTGTGCCATATAGGCTGGGAAAGATCTGGGAAGGCATCATAAAATCTTCTAAGCGCTCCGCTCGATGATTTTTTACGGACTTTTGTGTGGAGAAGAATCGAAGCGTCGGGGTTACCACTCAATGAGACCATGCCCTCTCCCTTCCTACAGACAACGAAACCCCCGGAGAGGGCCGATAGTGATCTTACTATTGTCATCAGAGGTCTCCCGTTAAGCCTACTAAGGAAATATGGGACATAATCTTCCAAAGATTCCGAGTCAGCGATATAGAGTGCCGAGGTCAGGGTTAGATAATCGTTACCAGAAGGAGCAATATGGAATGTGAAATGCTTTCCGATAGTATTCAGATGATTTTCAACCAACCTCTTCAAAGGAGGAGAAGAGAGCGGCACATAAGCCTCTGAAGATTCGCTGAAGGTTACATCAACATTAGTAAAGAAGTTTATAGTTGATAATAAAACTGGGTTTCCAACCTCTATAAATGTCTCTCCCAACAACGGTAGTGAAAAGGGAATTTGTAATTTTATGTTTTCCATGATAGTCTCTTGTTTAAGAGAAGGGAATTAATCTTTGTGGTGATGACTTTTTGTCCAGCAATTTTTCAGACTATCGAAGCATAATGTAGGACCCATAACCGACAACTTCGTCTTTGGAGCCGCATGTGTCTCCAGACGTTGCATAGCAGAGTTTTTTACAGGTGTTAGCGCCTAGTTTTTTAGCTGCCACTATTGCAGTCATCACCGGACCCGACCCGCACATACTTACATTCTCACTAATAACAGTCTCGCTTAAGGCTTTGGCATCCATTTTTATTATGCATTCGCCAACCAAAGAATCTTTTTTGTAGGCCTCTGAATAGGGCACGTAGTGAGAAAAATCTGTGCTGGCTATAATTATAGAAGATTTGTCTCTGAGCGTCTCTGCCAAGGCGTTTCCAAGCTCCAAAGAAGTCATATAGTCTTGGAGCATCATACATATGGGAAGTATCTTGAAATCTTTTTGGTTCTGGTAAATGAACTGTAGGAAAGGAAGCTGAACCTCTATAGAGTGTTCATAGAGGTGGGCCTCTTGGTCTATCTCAACAATGCCCTTGTTAGCCAGGTCTTTGGCAAGGTCGGCATCTACAGGCACTCTGCCCAACGGAGTAGCCCACGTCCCTTCCCCCCAAACGGATATTCCAGCACCCATGCCTGTGTGGTTTGGACCGATTATAACAACGACCTCTGGGACCGGTTCTTTAGAAAGTTGATAGTAACCATGGGCAGCTACTGGACCAGAATAGATGTAACCCGCATGAGGTGAGACCAGCGCAAGGATGCGCCTCTCGGCGTACTCAATGCCAGTAGGAAGGGATCTCGGACCGATCTTATGGAGAAAGCACCAGATCATCTGATCCCTTATGGCATCCTTCGAACTTTCATAAAAAGATCCAGCTACCGAAGGTCGTCTATCCTTCAACATCGTATCCTCCGTACTCCTCCTCAGCAACAAGCACTTTGGATTCGAAGTCTTCTATTGTCGCAGGTAACTCTGCGGTAGGTGCTAGCTCACCACGTTCCCTTAGGATTTGTCTTGTGAGGAGCCAGTAAGCCAAAGCCAAAGATTTCCTTCCCTTGTTGTTGATGGGGATAACGAGATCTATGAGCTGAGACCTATTGTCTGTGTCACAGAAGCCTACCACAGGGATGCCAACCTCAGCGGACTCTAAGATCGCCTGCCAGTCGGCTCTCGGGTCAGCAACGACCAAGAGTTCGGGCTCCACATATGTGGGGAGTTTCGGGTTTGTAAAGGTTCCTGGTATGAACCTACCAGTTAGCGCTCTACCACCTATCAAAGAGGCGAATTTTTCCACAGGCTTGAATCCATATTGCCTTGCGGAAACGGCATAGACCTTTTCCCCTTTGAATCTAGAAATAAATTTCGAGGCGATCCTCAACCTTTCATCTGTTTTCCTCACGTCAAGTACATAGAGACCATCAGGCCTAACTCTGTAAATAAAGGGGCGCATGTCATTCGTCTTGACGTGAGTCCCTATGTGTATGCCCGCGGCTAAGTAAACCTCAAGAGGTATGAGGAGATCAGCAGTTTCAAGCGAGGACATTAGTCAACACCCATTAACACGGCTATTTGATTTAATTCGACTTCTTTATATTTTTTCTTTATACTTTATACATTTACTTCCTCCTTCTTATGAACATGGAATTGTAGGGCTTCATCTATAAGATCTATGTGGGAGAGGAACATCCTTCGACAACAGTACCTCTTAATTCCTAGGGAGTCTAAAACCTCGGCAGGATTCTTTCCCCCGAGCGTAGCCTTCTTGAATTCCTCCCATTTGTCACCAATGACTTTACCACATGTGAAACATCGAACAGGTATTATCAACAATATCACCTATACGACTTCTGTTTTCTCCTCCTTGCGCTATAGCCACCAAACTTCTTTGGTTCAGTTCTCCTCGGGTCTTCCACCAACATGCGCCTGTCATATGCCATAAGTTTATTACGGATGGTTTCTCCTCCGAACTCTGCAAGTATTGTGGATAGGACGACCCTCGCCGCTTCTGCTTGACCCATAAAGCCTCCGCCCTCTGTGTTTATGGTAATATCGAGTTTAGACAAGAGGTCATGACCTGCGATTTCTATCGGTTCGATTATCTTTAATTTTGCGACCTCTGGAGTATAAAGCTCCAAGGGAATATCATTTACTAAAACTTTGCCACTCCCGCTGTGGGCAACCCCTCTGGCTATCGCAGTCTTTCTCTTGCCACTTACAACAATAACCTTTTCGGTCATTAAGCACACCATCCTAAACTCTTTGAGATTTCTTCAATCCTAACATAAGGTCCTCGGAGGTATTTGACATGGGCTTCATCAAACTGTTGTAATTTCACGGATTTCAACTCTTCAGGGACTCCTATGTATACCTTGAGCCTTTTGAGTGCTTCTTTGCCTGATGGTGATTTTGGAAGCATGTTTTTGATGGCTGAATGGACCAAGCGATCAGGACTCCTGTGCTGCTTGGGGCCAACTTTTTCTGGGTTCTTGTAAGTCCTCAGACTCATCCAACGAGCATATTTGCTAAGGGCAGATGCCTTATTACCTGAGATTACAATCTTTTCCACATTAACTATGACGACCTTGTCACCATTAATCAGATGCTTTGCAACCTTAGTTGCCATCCGACCAAGTCTCAAGTCCGTTCCGTCTACATATATTGTCTCACTCATGGTTTCACCTCAGTATCTTGATATTTCTGCCTCTGGGATTTAGTTTGACAAGGACATCCAAAGAGAGAGCTCTGCCGCCCGACTGAGTTATTTTAGCCTTCGCCGTCTGGCTGAATGAAAGAGCTGCCACATCTACTTTCTTAGAAAGATTTCCAAAGCCAAGCACTTTACCAGCAACGGCTACACAATCGCCCTCGTTTGTAAGCTTGTCGATCTTGCTCAAATTTGTAGTGATTCTTCTCCTTGTTGGGATGCAAAGAGCTTCTGATAGCGCCCTCCAGATCTCTGCATTATGTGCTCTGGACGCCTTTCTGAGTATTTTCACTATTCGCCTAGTCCTTGGATTAGTAGGTAAAGTTCTCTTAACCATTTACTGCGCCTCCGATGGAATTTCTCAATGACTCGCATTTTTTAATAAGGAAGTCAAAGGCAGATATTAGAAGCTCCTCATTTGACTTTGATCCTGTTGTCTCTATGGTCAAGCGTGAGGTTTTATCATTATAGGAGACTTTTATGGCGGATTTTGGACACGCCTCTTCGCAAGCCCTGCAAAGAGAACAATCCCATATCGATCTTATAGTAAGCTTCTTTTCATTTTCATTTATCTCGAGGATCTTTCTTGGACAACTTTCCACACATATTCCACATAAGTCGCACTCAGGCTGAATTAAGATAACAGGCTCGTATTTTATAACACAGACTGAGACTGGTTGCCACTTTGCGTGTTCCTTGCCTGTGCCCAGTCTTGCATGAGCTACCAAAGCGATCTTCTGACCGCTGTTAAGCTTGACTATTGGGATATCATTGTTGGCCGGAAATACAGAACCTTCTGCTTTTAGCCTCCCTGAGTATACTACAACATTATCCTCTTTTGCCTCAACCTCAAGTGTGAGTACAGATTCGCAGAAGCTACAACCATTTCCTCCACAGCTACATTGATTTTGAAGGATGAGAGTCTCGCCACCTCTCATGGGGATCATGCCAAGCCTGTGGGCCAAAATCTCGTCGTAAAGGACGCTTGTGTTCTCGGCCACATAAACCTTCTCTATGGCAGGTATTGGGATCTCGGCCATTATTATCCGTCTTATGGCGTTTACAAAAGTGGGTTGAGTGCCCCTAAATATGACGCTTAATTGATCGTTATTAGAGCCGAGAACTTCAACATCCATAGTGATCCCCATAGGTTGTTTTTGAAACATGAAGAAGGGTATTTAAGCTTTAGTGGTTAGACCCTTCTCCCCCTCCTACCTCCAGGTCTCCTTGTTGTGTCATGGGGGATAGGGGTGACGTCTTCTATTCTTCCGATCATCATCCCAGCTCTTGCCAAGGCTCTAATGGCGGCTTGTGCGCCCGGTCCAGGCGTCTTGCTTTTGTGACCACCAGGTGCCCTGACTTTTATGTGAATGCCAGTGATTCCTTTCTCCAAGGCTGATTGGGCAGCCCTTGTTGCAGCCACCATGGCAGCGTATGGCGAGGGTTTCTCGCGGTCTGATTTTACTATCCTTCCTCCTGACTGAAATGCTATGGTCTCTGCACCGGTAAGGTCTGTGATATGGACTATGGTGTTATTATAAGAACTGTAGATGTTTGCAACGCCCCATTTTATACCTTTATCTGCTTTAGACATAATTCATTACACCTTTTTGACTTGTGTTTCTAAAGGCAGGACCGCCTCGCACCTGATCATTGACTCCTCTTCTTTAGTGACCAAGTAGCCAGGGGCGGAAACGCGCCGGTTACCGATATAAACATGACCATGAACTATGAGCTGCCTTGCTTGGTATGGGGTCTTAGCAAGATTTAGTTTCACAAGCATCGTCTGTAGGCGCCTCTCCAGAATGTCCTCGATGCTAAGACCAAGAACATCGTCCAAAATTGCATCCTCCTCCAACAGACCCAAGTGTGAGAGTTTTTTAATTAGTTCTCTCTCTTTCTTGACCCGCTCGCTCTCCTCAAGACCGAGTATCGAAGTCGCCTGATCCCTGTAGGTCCTCAATAAAGAATTTGCCACCCAAAGCTCTTTCTTGTTCCTGAGACCGTACTTACCAACTAAAGCGAGCTCTTTTTCAAGGTTCTCTTTCTTCCATGGATGGCGTGGACCTTCCCAACGCCTCCTGCTCTTTTTTGGATCTCCCATATATACACCCCGCTACTCTTTCTTTTGCTGCTGCTGTTGTTGTTGCGCTACCGCTTTTCTTACAACGCCGACTGCGGTACCAAACCTTCCAGTAGTCCTCGTGCACTGCCCACGAACCTTAAGACCAAGAGAGTGGCGTATCCCTTTCCAGCACTTGATCTTTTTCATGTGATCAATGTCCATTTTCATCCCAATTACAAGATCTGAGCCCAACAAGTGGGAGTTCTTTCCGGTAAAAGGATCATTCCTCCGGTTTAGCATGTATGGAGAAAATCGTTCGGATATTGTGGACAGAGCTTCTTCAATGCGTTTTATATCACTGTCTTGTAGTTGCCCAACACGTATTTCAGGGTCTACATTGCAGCTTCTAAGGATAGCATATGAAGTATTGATCCCAATGCCCCTTATTCGAGCTAGGGCATAGCCTACTTTATCCTCCCCTTTAAGATCGGTATCAATTATCCTGACGATATGTCGGTATGATGAGCTCAAGATACATCTCCTACTTTAAGGCAAATTAAGAACAAAATAAAAGTATTTAAGAATTTCTTTTGACCGAACAATAGTCGGCGCTGAATGGTTAAGAGGCGAAAAGAAAAGAGCTTCATACGCGGTTAGATTTTTCGCAGAGAAAATTCCGGAACGAAATGTTTTTTATAGTGTGAAATTCGGTTATCGGAATATTTACCTGCTTATCACCTTAAACCGGCATAGGGAATCCCCCTTCGCGGCGCAGAGGTCTTCTGTAACATTAAACGACCTATTGAAGAGGCCCGCAAGAGTACCAGCTATTAATCCACGAACCAACTGGCTATATGGTCTTACCGAGGATCCATTCTCGCATTCAAAAGAGTCGTAGATATGAATGATGGCGTGGTTTGGGGTGATCTCCACAGCTTCCTTCCGCCCAAATCCTGCCCATTGGAACATCTTACAACTTATTTTTTGATATATATCGACAGGATCTTTAATTCCTACTTTATCCGCAAGATCTTTGTGGAGTTTGGCATATCCAATGCCCATGTTAAACCCCACGTGATAAAGCAGCGCCTCTCCTCCTGTGCCGAAGAGTCTGCGGATCTCGGTCAAGAGTTGGCGATAGCCTTGATCCCTGAGGATTATCACTCTATTTTTGCCAGCAACTATTGGCGCAGATATTGTATCCACTATAAAACCTTCTGTTACAGGTTTTATAACTTCCAAAATTTTAGAGACCGCTTCCATTGATCTCTTCTAGCAGTCTTTCTAATTGAACGTCCGAATGAGTTAGGTCTAGAAATGCTAAAACCATCAGCTCATCTTGGCACCCTTCTATGGATGAGGAAATAATTTGACAAACCGTGATATTGTGATCTCTCAAGAATGAGGCGAGAGTCGGCAGGGCAGCGACACCTAATTTCATACTCCCAAAAAATCCGATTAGTGTTCTGCATGGTTGAACAAGAAAACGCCCTACGTCAAAAGAGTAGTACATGAATAAAATTATTAAATTATACTATTTAAAGCATATTATTTATATTTAGGTTAAGTTTTTATTTTTATTTTAAGTTAAGACAAATTATTAGACAAATTGTAAGGTAAAAAATCTATAGTAAATTTTCTTTTTGGAAAAATGGATCCCTCAAAAGTTTTTAATATATTGGTTCCGGGGGTTTGAGCTTAGAAAGTTAGTAAGTAAGTTTCCAAAAACCTTCGATTACATCATAAATTGTGAAAAGCTCTTCTTGGACTTTTTGAATTTGAAGCCCTCCGACAAATTAATGGGCTTTGAAAAACCATCTTGGGGCAAACAATATGTTTCATATAGTTTTGTAATGAGGAATAGCACTTTCGTCTTATTTAAATAACTACATTATAGGTTTTCGTGGGCTTCCTCTCGGACAAAGCCTTGACCATAAACCTGCAGACTGGGTCGCCCTTGGCTATACACTCCTTCTCCACGACGTTGAACCTCTTTCCGAATAGCTCTGTCAATGTTCCCGCAATAATCCCACGGGTAAACTGACTGTAAACTATCCCTCGACCCTTCCCTAGCTCACATTCAAAGGAGTCTCGCACTGCTAGAGTCCCATGGTCCTCCACGAGCTCCTCGACCTCCACGACACCGTAGCCCGCCCACTGGAACATGGCGGCGCTTATGTTTTTGTATATCAGGGCGGGATCCTTAAGTCCTATTCTCTCAGCCAACTCCATATGAAACTTCACGTGGCCCAAACCTACGCGGTATCCAATGTGGTATAGAAAATTCTCTCCGCTCCTACCAAACCACTCGCGAATTCCGACCAAGAATTCCTCGTAGCCTGGGCTTCTGAGGAGTATAGTTCGGTATTGTCCAGCAACGATTGGGTGAGATGTTGTATCAGCTATGAAGCCCTCTACTGCCGATCTCGTCACACTCTCGACCTCGAAAATCCCCAGCATTTCCGAGACCTTTCCGATCTCTTCGACTGGTACGACAGAGTCCGTCACGTCCAGAAAAGCAAGGATCCTGGCATATTCACCTTCGAAGTTTGCAAAAGCGCTACAAACCTTTATGTGCTCCCTTTCTAAGAGTGATAACAAGCGGGCTAAGGCATCAGATCTCGCGTGTACCTTGCCAGTGATGGCTATCAGGCGCCTACCAGGGAGGGCAAGGAAGCGGCTTAAATCGAACGGTCGAGGCATTTTTATAACACCGAATAAAAAAATAATCCGCTCAATATATATTGTTCATAAGCACATTATAACGAGCTTTCACTTTCGCCTCGCCCTTGTGCTTGAAGTTAGGCAATTCTTTTAAATCCTAAGCCAAAATAGTGCTCTTGAATTTTGCTTTCATTCAGCTCCTCGCCAGTGTCAGGTTTCAAGTAAGAACCGAAAAGGGTAGCAGGAGTACCGATGGGCGAACTATATAGATAGTAGTGTCCTATCCAAAAGAAGCACTCGGCAAGACCTTGAAAGTCGATATTAGGACTGCGAATATGGAGGATATGCCAGACGCGGACTTTTGGTATTCAGAAATCCCCTACGAGAAGAATGCCTTGACGACCAAGAGCTGAGAGGATTCCTCGCGGTGAGGATGGGTTCTACAGGAGATCGTGTTTGAGTGCAAAGTAATGCTACTACGACTGTAAGCACTACAATATGTTGCACTCCTACTGCAAACAAGATCTAGAGTCTTGTGTGCTTTATTCAGGAAATATATTTGAATTTGGCAATAAGTACGGAATATAGAAATAGTGTAATACCGAGCATAAGGTCAACTAAGTCTTAGAAGAGCCTTTTATCATATCATCTGCCTATGCTTTTATGAAAGATCCCAACAGTAGGGAATTAGAGGAGTCATAATATACTGCATAAATAACAGGATAGACGTCACAGATGCAAGAGGAGGGCAGAGTAGATACTCAAGAGCTAGTCGATAAGGAGGTGCTCGAAATCCTTGATGTTAATGGATTCATATACGGCAACATTAAAATACCTAAAACGGAAGCCTATCCTATGAAAAGGAGATTGACAGTCTTTGGAAAATTCGACAGTATTTCGATGGCGCCGAGGGGGGGATTTGAACCCCCGAGACCCTTGCGAGTCACAGGCTGACTAGGCATCCTCTCCAGGCTTGAGCCGATCTTACGACTGCTCCCTACCAGACTAGGAGACCTCGGCCTGACAGTTATTCGTTCTAGGATCGAGTTTATGTGATTAGAATGTTACTCATAAGTTTTGCTGGGGTTTTCTGCTTTGAAAAAGTGAAAAAGTTTTAAACGGACTTCGTTATTTTCTTTGATAAGAATACTTTGTAACCACTCTTCCTCGATATGAGGGATACATTATTAAAAACCTCTTTCATCTTTTGAGGGATGGCATTTGTTCCCTTTCTTAGGACGAGAACTAGGCAACCACTTTCTTTAAGGAAAAAATTAGCACCTTCGATCATGGGGAATATGATCTTGTAACCAGCTGCCAAAGGAGGGTTTGAGAATATTATGTCGAATTTTTTGCCCTCCAATTCAGAGTAGAGATCACTTCGCAGGGCCGTGGCGTTTTTTACTTGATTAATCTCTATATTTTCTCGGGCAAGTTTCACAGCCAAAGGATTTACATCAACCATTGTCACTTTAAGTTTTGGTCTTGATTTTGCGATGGCTATACCCAACGCGCCATACCCACACCCCATATCAAGCACCTCACCTTCTTCGGGTAATGATAGGCTCTCTAGAAGCACGAGCGTGCCCAGATCAACATGGTCTTTTGAGAATACGCCACCGCTACTAACTAAAGATATTGTCTGACCTCTGAAGTCAAAACGTATGTTGTATTTTCTAGTTTTTTTGATTTTTGACTTTGTGAAGTAGTGAGAGGGGACTGAGGCATTTTCGTGCATGAGATCACCAGCCTTTCGGGTATGTGCCAGGCGCCATCACTACTCTCTCTGTCTTTACAACTATTCCATGGTCAGATTTGAAGATCTCGTCACTTGAAATCTTAGCCCTCCCCAGTGCGACAAGTTCCCCCTTCAGAGTCATGATACAGACCACATCGTCAGATTTTATATTTTTACTTAATTTTAGGACGCCAGGAGACGCGAGATCGGCTCCGTGACAGAGAGCATCCACGGCAGAGTCCCTAACATAAACTTTTGGGAAGTCTATTAACGCATCCTCTATCGGGATTACGACGTTACGAAGTAGGGACTCGTCGCCAGAATATTTCCAAAGGGTGATTGCATCAAGAAGCGAATGCAGTGTGATGCAACCGTGATCCTCCTTAAAGGGACCTGCCCGAGTTCGCCTTAACTCTCTCATGTGAGCGCCACAGCCTATGACTTCGCCAATGTCGTGACATAGTTTCCTTATGTATGTGCCAGCCTCGCAATCGACCCTCATTAAGACAAACCTATCTTCTCTCTCAAGTATCTTTATGGAGTTTATCGTACGAATTCTTAGGGCTCTCTTTACTGAGGATCTTACCGGAGGGAGCTGGTAAATAGGTCCCATAAATTCTCTTACAACTTCATTGAGTCGATCGTCGTCCACATCCCCATGAAGTTCCATCAGAGCAACATATTCTTTGCCAGACTTCATGATGAAGGAGATTATTCTGGTAGACCTGCCAAGCGTTATTGGTAGAACGCCTGTAACCTTGGGGTCTAGTGTTCCTCCGTGTCCAGCCCTCGATATTGAGAGGAGGCGTTTGACCCAAGCGACCACCTCATGGCTACTAGGACCTGGTGGTTTGTCGAGGTTTATTACACCAGTCTCTAGATATTCTTTCATAGGGCGGGATCTAGGAACCCACCCGAACCTTGGATCAGTGGGTTCTTCCCCTTTAATGAGCATTGAGTTTTCCAATAAGAACACCGCTTGTTTTAATTTATTTTAAGAGCGAGCCCCTTATTCTTTACTGGAGGTTTTGAGATATAGGTCAATTATCTCTTTAAGTAACAGCACTACCGACTCCTTGTCCCACTTAGAGGTGTTTATGACAAAGTCATAGACTGAGAGATCGTCTATATCTATATTGTAAAGAGACTTATACCGCTGCTTTTCGCTCTCTTCTCTCATTTTGGTACGAACCTCAGCAGCATCAATAGAGATGCCCTCGCGCAGGGCTATCCTTTTCACTCTCTCCTCAAAAGGAGCGGTCAAATAGAAACTAAGGGTGTTAGGAAATGACTGAGAAAAGAAGGACACCAAACGACCCTCTATTATTTGCCCTCCCTTACTTGCAAGTTCGGCTGTTCGTCGATCTAATTCTCGGTCTATTGTGGGGTCTTTTTCTACCACTTTGGAAAACTCCTCGACGGAAAGACCTCGCTCTGAAGCCATTCTTCTGAAGATAGATCCGACTGAGTGGCAAGGTATACCGTATAATTCAGCCAATTTTGAGGCACAGTGGGACTTGCCAGATCCAGCAGGTCCGCTTATGGTAATTAATAACTCGTCCAAAGACCTCAAAGACAACACCATGCACAATTTGTTGTCAAAAATAAAAAAGGATTTCAGTCAGATGCGGAAGGTAGGTTAAATACCCTTTGGATCAAAGCGGAGAAGCTGAATGAAGTAATAATATACCATGTCCAAAAAGTAAAATTAGTGCCAATTATAGGCAGGTCGATTGGGGAGATTGCAACTGTGATCTGGCTGTATCCAAATACGCCATTAAAGAGATAGAAGAATATGATGAAGGGAATCATGGTAAAGAAGAGGGGCTTAAACTGTTCTCGCATCATCTCTGCTTGGGCACGCTTTATGGTAGCCTCTTTTTTCTTAAGTTTGTCAATCTGCTTTTGGTCTTTAGAGCGAATAGCCTTTGTGTAAGCATTTTGCCATTCCCTCACTTCAATCATCCTGCGCCTCATTTGCTCCACATCTGTTACAGCACGAGTCACGGCAGACGAGATTAGCGCCATCCCAACTGAGATTATTAGAATGGTAAGAGCAGAGTATGGAAAGTCTTTGGCAGGACCCAATAAAGCTGACAGAGAGGCTACAAGTGAAAGGTAAAGGTCCGAGAAAAACTCCAGGGCCATCCCTCTACCTCCTAAAGAGCGAGGCTATTGCACGACCTGCCAACTCGTGTTCGCCCTCCCTGTTCTCGACAATCAGGACTGTGCAACCTGTAAGAACGGCAAGCGAAGCAGCCCCTGCCCTGCCCATCAATTGGTGTTCCTCTATTTTTTGCGGCGAGTCCTCTTCTCTATTTCTAATACCAGCATCCTTCCTACGCCGCCGCGAGATCGACTCCGGATCAGCCTCTACAAGAACGATTGTGTCGGGCATTAGAGATTCGGCGATCCAAATAGGAATTCCTGGCATATACCCATCCAAGGTCCTTATGAACATGTGGGTGTCCAGCAGAACATTGTTTTTCTCCGAAATTGACCTAATTCTATTAGCAGCATTGAGCTGTAAAGAGATCTGATGGTTAATTGGAAGCCTCCGCATCTCGTCCCTGTCTTTGACTAGCCCATTGGCAACGGCCTCTTCAAACATGAGGTCCCCGTAGTTTATATGCTTCACCTCAACCCCGTTTTCTTTGCAAGAGGATATTGCGGAATTAAGAACTGTTGTCTTACCAACGCCAGGTATACCCGTTACTACCACTAATTTTCCTTCCCTAGAAATCCTCTTAGTCATTTTTACCCTACTCCTGACCAAGAAATCTCCCGAGACCAGGATAAGTCTCTGAGAGTTGCTCCTTGGCAAGTATCTGGTAGTACTGGTAAATAATACCTACGGATAGCAGTATACCAATACCGCTGCCGATGGCACCTAACATATCTGCAATCCCAGCCAGCAGACCAATCCCTATGCCGCTGATAATAGTCAGAGAGGGAATGTACCTTTGGAGTATCTGTTCGATAATGCCAGGAGATCTCCTAAAGCCAGGGATCTGGAGACCAGCCTTCACAAGCTGATCTGCCTGAGCCTTTGCACTCATTCCAGAGACCTCAACCCATACCTTAGCAAATAATACCGAGAATGTTACAAGTATCAAAGTGTAAAGAACGGCGTGTATTGGATCTTGAATCACGTTAGTGAGGCTTCTTGGAGAAGAGATGTAATACAAGAAGCAACCTGGCAGAAGCTCACGGGTTGTTGACGTAGAATTAAACATTACAAACCAATTCAGCCAAGGATTGTTATTCGCCATGTTAAGGTTCTGCCACAAAATTTGGCCAAACAGGTAAAAGTTTGCGAAGAGCGCAGAGGCAAGGATTATTGGAATGTTCGAAACATACATGAACTTCAGGGGGATCTTTGCGCGCATGCCACCGTATTTGGCATAGGCTACAGGAATTTCTATTTTCATCCCCTCTAGATAGACCGCCAGCAGGAAGACCAAAATCATGGCGATAAAACCAGTCATGTCAGGGTACGGGTATCTTGAGAACGCAGATAAAATATTTTCACCATTAAATATTGTCTGGAAGAACGCAATTAGGGCACCAAGCGATTTGCCATCTGCAATCGGACCGAAGGGGGAGAAGCTGAGCCAGATTACCTGCTGAGAGACGCCGGCTAGGATGAAAAGGCTTACTCCGCTCCCAAGACCCCAACCTTTCTGTATCATCTCATCGAGAAGCAATACGAGGACGCCCACACAAACAAGTTGAAGTACAATAAATACTGAGATCATTGTATCTGGCTTACCATAATTTCCACCTATGAGAAAAGCTGTGCCTTCAAAGGCAGTCATAAGAATGGCGAGGAATTTCTGTGTCCCTGTAAATAACCCTCGATCACGGGGTTTTGTCATGTCCACATTTAATATCTTGGAGCCCGCAAGGATCTGCATGATAAGTCCGGCGGTCACTATTGGACCTATTCCGAGATCCATTAGAGAACCTTTCTTTGAGGCGAATATCACGCGGTAGAAAAACAGTTGTTCATAACCAGTCTGATAAATAGGTACGCCAAATAGTGGGATCTCGCACATCACCAAGTATATCCCAAGAGCCAAACCCGTCCAGAATACTTTTTCCTTAAGGCTCACCTTCCGCTGAGGCTTCGGAACCTCCGGGATATATTTCATTATTGGTTCCATTAGGTCAAGGAAGCGAGCCATGATTAACGCTACCTCATCCTGCTACGATGACTTCTCCACCAGCTTCAGCGATCTTTTTCTTGGCAATTTCTGAGGCGTGGTTTATCTTGACAACAACAGAGAAATCTATCTTTCCACTCCCAAGCAACCTGTCGTAGCCCAAAGATCCCAAGTCCAAAACAGCCCTGCCCTTCTCATCCTTATCAAGTATTTTGCCCTGGACCAATGTTGCTAATGATCCGACATTTATTGATCTTACAGGCTTTGATACAGCAAGCGGTCTCACAAATCCATACTTTCCAAAGTGGTCTTTTCCGTATTTTACGGTCCAGCTCCACTTGTGCTTATGGAGACCTGCATTGCCAAACCCACCCCGGGTTCCAGACTTCCTGTGTTGTCCCACTTGACCCCATCCATAAAGTCTGGAGCCCCGTTGTCGCCTGACCTTACGATCCCTTCGAACTACCATTTGTAAACACCACTGAGATTAGCGATAATCAGAAAGACTTCCACTAATATATTTTTAGTTTTTGCCTCCCCACTCTTTTAGATCATCCTAGAGAGGAGCTGATTTATCGCCTCGCCTCTGTAGCCTAGCTCGCCACCCTCATTCACATGCTTAGTTATGGGGCCCTTAAAGCCTCCACTGGGAGGTGTGAGTCTAAAGGTCTTTTTGATCAGTGGAGGGACTTTTCCATTGGTAAGGATCTTATCCGCCAGCTCTTCAAAGCTATTAAAGCCAATTTTCTTTAAGGACTCTTCGGTTAATCTTTTATTACCCTCCAGTCGTCCCCTTTTCTTGAGAAGAGCTACGAGGCTGTCTCGACTTATCTCTCCCCAAGTTATGTAATCCGATACCTTCTTGAGCATACCAACCATGGAAGGATTGTCAGGGATCAGAGAGGCGCTATGTTTTTTTGGAATATTTAATCGGTTTAAGACATCGAGCATCTCTGGGGGGACGCCTGTTATCCCTCTGATTCGAATCGCAAGGAATAACTTCATATTAATCAACCTCACTTCTTAAATCGGTATGTATTTTTGAGGGCATCGTAAACAGCCCCGGCAAAGTTCATGGTGGTTCTTGTCTCGCCCCTGGACACAACCCAAGCGTCTTTTATCCCTGCGAATGTAAGCAGAGTTTTGGCAGCAGCGCCTCCAACGAGACCTACACCTTTTGGTGCGGGGATAAGAGTTACTGTGACGCTGCCACTCTTACCAGTAACAACAAAGGGAAGACTGTGAGGGTTTCCGCAGGGGCATTTCCAATGTCCACAACCCCTACGTACGGGGGTTATGTTTAGCTTGGCATCAGCTATGGCCTTATCTATTGCAAACCGCATCTGCTTTGACTTACCGATCCCTATACCAATATAACCGTCAAAATTTCCGACTACAACTCCGATCTTGAATTTTGTGATCTCGCCAGCATCGGTCTGCTTTTGCACTATACCAACGTCCAAAACCTCGTGTTTTATATCAGGAAGCAAGGCGTCAATAATCTCCGGTTCCTTAATCGGTATGTTCTGCTCAAATACATCCTTAATGCTGGTAATCTTTCCTTCCAAGACAAGCTTGCCGAGAGTCGTTCTTGGAACCCATTGTGTCTGCTGATATGCCATATTATTTCACCTTCTTTGCGATCATCTCTTTAACTGTTTCAAAGTGTTGGACTATCCCTTCAGGTGCAAGACCAACACTGATGTATTTTGAGAATTGAGATTGGTATCTTGCAGGATTCTCCTTTTGTAGTAATTCGGCATATTTGGCGATGTGTTCCCCTTTAATACGCTCTTCATCAGGAAGAATGTCCTCGCTATGCGGGATCTCCATCCCAGCATCTATAGCACCTTTAAGGGCAGCAAAGAGACGGTTGCCCTTAGTTATAGAGTAACCATTTAAGTCTAATACCGCTGTATCAAAGCCCTTGCTTAATGCGCGCTTGCCTAAGAGAAAACCCGCAAGGTATGCTGCGGGAAGATTACTAGTGCCACCTTTCCAACCATATTCTTCTAGCTCAATGGTAGTGGCACTAGCCAACACTATATCTCCATCGACTCTTGCATCAACCAGTTGGAGGTATAGGTGCTTAAGTGACTTTCTTATGACAAGTCTAGGCTTTCTGCTAGAGATAAGGCGCCTCCTAAGGTTGTAGTCTGTTCTACCCTCACGCCTCCTCCGGAATGCAACTCTATAAGTAGGTCCTTTTGCCAAGTTTTTACCTCCTTGCTAAATTATGTTCTTCGATGTAAGTTTTGAGCTGCCTCTTGTCGTGAAAAGCGCCACCTTTTGCTTTAATATAGAGCATCCGGTAAACTGTCGGTGTAATAATACGTCTCTTTCTGAGAAGGCGAAGGAATTCCCTTATAGAACGTATTCTGTCAGTCCACTCATCGCCCTTCACAGAGCCTTTCCTGCTTCCATAACCTTTTCTGAGTCCTTTTCTCTTTTGCCTACGTATGCGCCTGTACCTCCCGCGACTAATTCCCTCCTCAGGGCTCGCCTTTATGGCACCCTCTTTGATCAATGCACGAATGTCATCACTCGTAATAGCCATGCTAATGTCTTCGAAACGGTCGGGGTCCATCCAAACTCTGCTCTCTCCCACTTTCAAGACTCTTGCAGCTATCCTGCGTTGTATTCGTAGGCTCATCCAGATCCCTCCAATTCTCGTTCTTCTCTCTCAGCAGACCATTCCTCTTCTTTTTTCTCAGCTGCTTCTTCCTCTGCCACTTTAGGTTCTGCAGGATGCTCCTCTTTCTCTTTCTCTTTCCCTCTCCCTCTCTCTTTCTCTTCCTTTTCTTTTTTCACTTCTTCGGCTTCTGGAGCCGCCTCTGGTTTTTCTAAAAGCGCCTTCTCAGATGGGCGGATATTCACCACAGTCAATCCAAGGGTTTTTGATTTTTCGATGATCTCGAGTCTCTTCCTCTTCCCCACAGTAGATGCTATTCTGACGACTGCTGTTTTGGAATCGATTTTGTCTAATGATTCAACATTATAGACCAAGATCTCGCGCTTTCCGGAGGGGTGAAGACCTCTTGACAATAACGGACCTCTATATCCAGATTCAACAATAGCCGCCCTACCTTTCTTTTTGAGTCGCATCTTTGACCTGATTCCAGTACAGCTCCGCCATTTTTCTCCTAAGCGTGGAAACCTGTTGGCCTCCTGTCTAACAAAGTCAGGTCTCTTCTGCGAGATCTTCTTTCTGATCTTTAATGCCCTAGACAGTTTATCGGCATCGGGATCAGACATGCGACCTACCTCCTCTCCACCAGATATATGCCATCCTGAAACACTCTGGGATCCATCTTTTTGACATGTGTTGCCAAGTGTATGTTAGCAGCGGTCTGACCAACCTCCTCTTTATCAGGACCTTCGAGAATGATCTCGTCACCACTTACGGTGATCTTTACATTGCCCACGATCTTTGCTATTCTTTTAGACCGCTCACCCATGAAGTTCTCTATGTGGACTTCGCTTCCGGCGACCTTTACAGTGATGGGGAAGTGGGCATAAATCACCTTCATTGTGTAGTGGTGACCTTCCGTAACACCCTTGAACATGTTCTTTATGTGAGAGGCAATAGTTCCAAGTATAGCCTTGGAACGCTTTCCTTTGCCTGAGGCAGACAATACTATAGCTTCTTCAGTCTTTGTGAATTTAAGCCCAGAGTGAGCGAAATCTTTAGTAATGCTACCTTTTGGACCAGAGACCGTAACCGAAGATCCCTGTAGTGAGACATCGACTCCTTCTGGGATCTTTATAGATAATGCTAAGTTTGTCATTGCCATCACCTAATAGACATAAGCCAAGAGGCGCCCACCAATCTTGTTTGAGATGGCTTCCTTGTGAGTCAAGATCCCTTTGGGGGTCGTCAATATTAGAAGACCTATATCCTTCGCGGGAAGGTATTGGTAAGCGAAATTGTCAATCTCTTTATATGAAACTGAAAAATAGGGCTTTATAACCCCACATTTGTTTATCCTGCCGAGGAGCTGGATTCGCAATTTGCCTAAACGACCATCGTCAATAAACTCGAATTCACCAATATAACCGTGCTTCTGAAGGACACGAAGTACGTTTGCTACTAGCTTAGGAGCGGGCGTGACTATACACTCGCTTCTGCCTCGCTCCTCGCTGTTCATAACATTTATTAAAACGTTGGCTAAAGGATCCTGCACCCACATGATCATGCACCTACATGTACTTTTTGAAGCCCAAGTTTTCAGCAGCCTCTCTGAAACACTGACGGCAGATGTTGAGGTTATATCTCCTTATGAGGGTGCTGCCTTTTGATCCGCAGCGTTTGCAAACTCTGCTGCCCTTACCAAACTTCCTCTCCTTTGGTTTCCGTGTTTTTCCCATGTTTAGATCCCCCTCTCTACTTTTATGCCAAATCGTTCGGTCATGAATGCAATAGCTTCTTCCTTGTTTATGCGGTGATTTCGACCAATTTTTGATGGGCGGTATCGTCTTCTCGCAACTCTGTAACCAGGTCTTTCTAAAACGATACAGACATTCATACCAAATATGCCAAGCGATGGATCATATTTAGTTCCAGGAAGATTTATGTGCTCGGTTATTCCAAACGAGATGTTACCATACTCGTCAAAGGACGATTCCTTTATCCTATTCTTTCTGGAATCGAAAGCCCTCCTTAGAAAGTCTTCGACCTTGTCCCCTCTAAGTGTTACTACACAGCCTATGTTCTCGCCTCTTCTTATGCCAAAATCCCTTATAGTCTTCTTTGCCTTCCTTGGGCATGGTTTTGTGCCAGTTATCGACCCGAGGACGGTCATGGCCTTCTCTAGACGCTCTCCTCCCTCTCCTAAGCCTATATTCACAACTACTTTTCCGATCCTTATGGATCGCATGGGGTTCAATTGGCCAACTGATGTGGCCTTAGCACCCTCGGACATTTTTACGACACTTCTCCACTAATGTTTATGATTGGACTTCCCTTACCTATCGGGAATAAGTACTTAAGCGTAACGGTACTCTCAGTACCCTCTATGCGAACCTTGACCAATTGGTCTGGGTTTCTGCTTGCCGGGGGCTCTACCACTTCTCCATACTTGCCTATGTTGTTGCCGCCTGTAACGCATACGAAAGCTCCAGGCTCAAGAGGTATGTGATCAGCAATCTCTCCTTCAGGTATTGTAAGCTTCACTGCATCATATATTTTATATCCAACTTGGATGTTGAAAGGATCATCAACTTTTATGCAATATGATCTGCCATCGTGGAAGTTGAGTTGAACCCTTCCACCTTTGAGGATCCGCTTCCCAATGATCCTAACTAATTTAAATGAGGATTCCTCTGAGGAGATCTTTACCAAAGATAGTTTTTTCACGGGATGAGGAAGAACCCTATAATATTCCTCAGAGGGGCGGAGATATAGTACATCCATCAGTCCCAATGGGTACTTATAGTCGGTTCTAACTTTGCCATCGACCATTACCTTTCTCTCGGAAAGTATCTTCTTTGCTTCCCCAATTGTTAGGGCATAATTCAAAACGTCCCTCAAGACGACCCCTAAAGGAATTGAGTAGTGTAAGGGGTGCGGGCCAGGGGAAGGACGAACGGCAAATTCCCTTTCCTTTATTCTAATGGACCAAAAACGTGGTGCAGGATAGGTCTTTAAGTGGCGCTTCAAGATGATTCCCTCCGCTTAAATCTCGATTCAAAAATCGCTTTTCGCTTTTTATCAGATAGATCAAGTTTTGTAATAATGACCTTGGATGGCTTAATTGGAGCAGGACGGGTTGTTCCATCAGTCTTTTTTATACTAACGCCCTCAATAGTTATGCGCATTTTTGAGAGATCAATAGAGGTGACCTTCCCTTCGTGTCCTTTATAATCCCCTCTCACGATCAATACAGTATCTCCTTTTCGCAGAGAAGCAGTCCTAGTCCCATAGCGTTCTCTAAGCTCATCAGAGAGAGAGGCACGAATGGTCTTTCTCCTTTTATGCATTGGGAGAGATTTTCTTTGAACTTTAGGTTTAATGCTGGACACTTCTAACACCTCAAATTACCATTGATGCCAAACCTGCGACTTTCGGCCACCGCTCGGCTGCTTCCTTTGCAACAGGCCCCCTTATTTCTGTGCCTTTACATTCTCCATCTTCAGTAACGATCACGGCGGCGTTATCTTCAAATTGGATCCAAGTTCCATCCAATCGTCTGAAGGGCTTTCGTTGTCTTATTATTACGGCATGAAATATTTGACGTCGAACTTCCGGTGTTCCCTCCTTCACAGACACAATGACTTTGTCACCAACAGAGGCGGCCGAGAGGCGACGGATCCTACTCTTAATCTTTGGAACGCCAATAAGTTGTACTACTTTGGCTCCACTGTTGTCGGCGCACTTCAATAAGGCGCCCAAGGGCAGACCCGGGCTTATTCCAGGTCTATAGGTGATGCCGCCGCCTAGACCCTTTCCTCTTTTCGCCATTTCATTCACCACCAGTTCTTTCTACAACGACAAAGCCCACAGTCTTGCTGAGAGGGCGACATTCTGCTATCTTTACAATATCACCTTTTGCTGCGGCTATGCATGGAGGGTTGTGAGCGTGGATCTTTGATCTTCGTTTTGCATACCTCTTGTACTTAGGGTAATAGTAAAGGTAGTCTACTTGGACTACGACTGTTTTATGCATCCTGTCACTAACGACGCGCCCCGTTAGGGTCTTACCCCTGATGGATAAACTTCCATGGAATGGGCAGTTTTTATCAGAACATGAAATAGATTTTGTCTCTTTTAATGTTTGTGACATTTACTTCTTCCTCCTTAAAATTCGTTTCAGGCGTTCAGCAGGATCGTAAGCGATCATAGATCCCTCTATTGTCACTGGCTGAGATAAATAGAAGGTGAATAAAGAATTCCTTTTGCTGACTTTCTTATAGCCCCTTCTGGTATAGATTGTGAGCATATTCTTGGTCTCGTCCACAACTATTCCTTCTAGACCTATTTGAGTGGGGTCTGTGGAAAATTCTACCTTTGCGGAAAGGCCGACTAGGTCATGATAAATAAGGTTTGAGGGGCTAATGTTCATTCACTTTTTTCCTCCGATTCCTCTTTTTCATAAATGTTACTTTCTTGGAGTTTGGGAGTTTTGGGGGCTTCCTTCTTTGTTTCTTTTGTTGGTTCCATCGAAGCTTTAGTGGAAGTTTCTTCCCGCGTCTTAACTCGGCTTAACCCTAGCTCCTCCTCTCGGTTTACTGTGAGAAATTGGGCGATTGTCTTCCTCAGGAGCCTTATCCTTGACGGGTTCTCAAGAGAACCGCCCATAGCCTGCATCGCTTTCATCTTGGAGAGCTCTGCCCTGAGCTCTGAGAGCTTCTTATTCCGCTCCTCTTTGCTCATCTTTCTAATTTCTTGGATCCTAAAGATTGCCAAATTGATCACCCAGCTGCCTGCTGTGTAACTTCAACTATGGAGATGTCGTCGACGGTCTTAACGGGTAAGTATATGCTCACTTGAATCCCAAAGACTCCGGGCTTGAGTAGTACGCTCGTTACGGCCCTGTCCACGGCATATTTTCTCGGTTCTCCGGCCTTCAATATAGCCCCTGATCTGAATTTCTCATATCTAGAGCGCTCTGTTGAGAGTTTTCCACGAATGACTATTTCCGCCCCACGTGCGCCAGCTTCCATTATCTGTCTTAGTGCAACGAAGGCAGCCCTCCTGAAATGTATGCCCCTCTCTAGAGCAGAAGCCACCCTGCTTGCCATTATTCTGGCGTTTAGTTCGGGATTTTGGACTGGGACTACTGCTATCTGAGGGTTCTCGAGTCCGTATTTTGTTTCGATCACATGGGCCAGTTCCCTTATGGTGGCACCCTGGCGACCTATGACCATGCCAGGTCTTTCGGCGTATATTACAACTCTGTTACCAAGGGGAGTCTTCTGAAATTCTACACCAGCATAGCCAGCCCTCTTGAGCTCGTTGCGGAGATAATTGTCAATTATCATGTTTTTTGATGATTTATTGATAAAGAATCTTGCTATACTCATGCGCCTACCTCCTCAACTACGATCTCAACATGTGTCAGGGGATGAAAGAAGGGCGTAGCCCTTCCGAAAGCGCGCGGGATGTAGTTTCTGATCTTCATAGCAGCCTGTGCGCAGGCGTGGCGTACCCGCAAACTCTCTATGTCTAGACCTTTGTTCTCTGCGTTTGCCTTTGCATTTTCCAAGACTTTTAGAATCTCAGAGCAAGCTTTAATGGGATATCTGCCCGATGGGATTCCAAATCTGTTAGCGATCTCGGAGTGATGGGGGACGTTTCTTTTGAATCTACGGTAGGGGACTCCCTCCTTTTTCTCGATTACGTGCTTAAGATATTCAATGGCATCTTCTAAGCGCATGTGCCTTATTGCGGCGCATATCTCTCTGGCTTCCTTTGGAGAAATGCGGAGGTCTCGCCCACTAGCCCTAGCCATTTTGTCAGGGTCATACTCCAGTGTTGAATATCCCCATTCGGGCATTATACCACTTCCAATTTATCATGATATGTTGAATCGCAAGTTTAAAACTTGGGAGGTATATAAAAAGTTTTTTACAATGTCTGGAGTGTATATATGAAAAATCGGTTATCGTTTACTTTATTATTGGAAAGTGTTATTATTGATGTGCCAAGTAGCATATAAAAGGCGCAGTTTTAGTGGTGTTTTATCTGAAAATGTTTAGAGGAGGACGCGGCAGAATACTTGTGTTTATTTTTTAAACAAAGACTGAGCTTTTTTGGCAATTTTCATGAGGGCTGCGATGCCAAAAACTAAAGGAAAAGCAATCACACATATCCCTACTAACGGGCATGCTAAACATGATGTTCTGCAAATTTGTAAAAGGTAAAATGTAGGTATACTGGAAGCCGAGATTATAAAGGTAAAATAAGCCTTAAATTTTTTAAGATGCCTCATTATCGACATAATCACTTTTCTTTCGCCTCCCCCATATCATACTAAAAGCACGGGATGGGCATCTGTTTATGCATTCCTTGCAGTTTATACAAAGAGTTCGTTCTATGGAATTATCAGAACCTATGGCCCACATCGGACAAATATCCGAACAGGATCCGCAGTTCTTGCAATCTTCTTCGTTTTTCACGGTCCTATAAAATCCAATCTTGGCACCTATGGCATGAATCAGTCCCGATACCGCCCCCAGTGGACAGAATAGTATGCACCACCCTCTTCCACCAAACGTGAATATGCCACCCACCAATAGCCAAAAAATGAGCGTCAGAATCGAGCCAGTATGCCAGTACTCAAAAGCCAAGGAATTGCCAAATAGACCGTTAACAATGTTCTGCAAGACTGATGACGTGCAGTACCTGCAGCAAATACTTCCTACATAAGCATATCCAAGTCCCACTAGGATTGAGACTAAGATGAAGCCCGTAAGAAAACCAAATCTCAAGTTTCGCGTAATATTAGGGTCTTGGATGTGAAGCCTGAATTTTTTCGGTATCGGTGCTAATCGGCTTAAAGCTTCGCTTACAGCACCTACCGGGCACAGCCATCCGCAGAACATGGGTCCAACCAAGAGTGTGGTGATTAGAACGATTATGGTAAAGCTAGTCATTATTGGAGATCCCAGCAGGTTGTAAACCCTACCAGAAAAAACCCAATCGAGCGGCATTCTGAGGCAGATTGTGTGAAGATCTGGCAAGGATATATTGCCAATAACCATGTAGACTAAGCGGGTAAGTAGTGAAAATGGTCCCACAAAGATTAGAAATCCAAGGATCCAAGAGAGATAACGATACTTGTTTTTGAAGAGTGTTTGCTTTTTGCGCTCTAATGACAACTTCCCAAACCTCCTTGAGATGGAATGATTCCACCTCTAACGATCTTTATTGGGATGAATGTAAGTGGTTGACCAGAATCAGCGTCAAAGATAAGTAAACCACCATCATAGATTACTTGCTCATCCATATAATACGCAGGTATTTTGAATATCCAGTCGATTGAGAGACCGGGAATTCTTTGACCAGGTGGTAAAGGTTTGGTGAACGTATGGGTGGTTGGATCGTAAGGCCATTCGGATCTTACTTCCCATTCCACCGGAAAATGGGTATTAATAAGATCTAGACCGAGTTTGTACGGTCTTTTATCCAAATTGTAGATCCAATGGGTAGAGATGGCTTCCACATTTGGGTTGAGCAGGTTCTTAGGTAAGCCTCTTGTGTCTAAGTCTATTATGATGGGGGCCATGTTTATTGGTGGACCAGCACCACGTAAGGTTTTTGGTTCAGTCACATTGCCAGCGGGTACAGCCACCCAGAAGTGTACGATCTCCGCTTTTGAAAGTGAGCTGGCGTAAGCACCAGAGTAAATTGTCAGGCAGAACATGGTTATGAAGGCAAGCATTACCAAAGTTCTACGTTGCATAACAGATCGGGGAAAAGTTGTAATGCGCGTTTATTTAAGATTGAAGGAATTGAATTCTTGCAAGAAAATAGAAGTGATTATTACAGATTCGGGTAAGAAATTGAATTCTTGCAAATATCTGTCTAAGTGACTAAGTCAAATCGAAGGGGGCTTGGCACGATATTGTAAACTGGTTATTAATTCGTGCCATTATGGTCCGCTTTTTGTAAACTAAAGATGGCTTAAAAAATTGGAAAGGGATGTTATTTAAGAGGTACGAACATTGAGCTTCGGGTAGCCTTTAGACCAGGAGCGCCATGTGTGACTTTTGCAGTGGTTATTGCGAATTCGCCTAGGTAGTGACCGACCATCTCTGGGAGGATCTCAACAGGAACGAACTCCTTACCGTTATGCACAGATATCGTCAGACCGACCATCTCTGGGAGGATGATCATGTCCCGGCAGTGAGTTCTGATCACCACCTTCTTACCCTTGGCAGCCAAGAGTTTTGCTTTGCGTATCTTTTCGAATAATGTTCTCTGTTCTGGGTTAAGACCCCTCATTAAAGATCTACGCTGTCTACTTGGAAGCAGTTTGATGAACTCGTCCATTGGCATATTAGCAAGTTGAGATATCGTATATCCCCTGTAAGTAAATTCTTTTGACATGGATTCACCCCTCTATCACTTTTTCCTCCTTCCAGTTCTCTTAGGTGCGATCATCCCAACCTTCTGACCAGGGGGGGCCGTCCTGCTAACAGGTCTGCCTCCCTTGGGATGGCTTCCGCCACCGTGTGGATGAGCATAGGGACTCATAGCCTTACCACGAACACGTGGATATTTCACCGACTTTGCCTTGTATTTGTGGTAGCTGGAACCGGCCTTTAACATGGGCTTCTCAACGATGCCTCCGGCTGCAACTAAACCAACAGTAGCCCTGCACGATCCACTGAAAGATTTTACCATGCCCGATGGGAATTGCACTATCACAGAATCGCCTGAGTGAGATACAACAGTCGCATAACTCCCTGCAGACCTGACGTATCTTCCCCCATCGCCTGGTAATGCCTCTATGTTGCAAACTAATGTGCCCTCAGGTATATTCTTAAGAGGGAGCACATTGCCAACATTGGCTGGAGCCTGTGCACCAAAGTAGATCTTTTGACCAACGAATAAACCTTCAGGAGCCACCATCAGTGTTTTTAAGCCTTTATCGTTTGTAACAATTGCGACGGGGGCGCCTCTTCCAGGATCATGAACTATATCTTTAACTAGGAATTCTACGGAAGAGTTTAATTCTTCTTTCAGTATAGGATGATACCTCACGTTCCCTACACGTTTCCACGAAGGAGACCTAAATACAGAGCCCCCGCGCCCTCTTCTTTGAACTAAAAGCCGCTTTCCCATTTTTAATCACCTAAAGTAAGCCTATCTTTGTAGCAAGTTCCGAAGCACTATATTCCTTTTCTAGCCTAATTATTGCCTTCTTTTCGCCTGAGGTTGTAATGCAGGTGTTCACAGATTTTACTTTAACGCCATAAAGCTTCTCAAAGGCCTCTTTAATGGTTTTTTTGTTTGCCTTGCCACTAACTATGAATGTAAGTTTGTTCTCCCTCTCCAGACGGTCGAGAGCGGACTCCGAGGATACAGGTCTTATTATAATCTCGGTAGGGTCCATGGCAATCACCATTATGTGAATATCTTTTCGAGTTTCTTCAAAGCAGATTCTGTCCATATTGTTAATCGTCCCGGGTGCCCTCCAGGGGCTAATCGCTCTATGTTTAAGGAAGTCACCTCGGCAAAATCCAGACCAGAGAAGTTTCTGGCAGCCAACCTTACGGGAGGATTCAGTTCGTCAGTAATCAGTAAGAGGGTCTTGGGCTTAACCCACCGCCTACCCCTATATTTCCCTTTGCCTGGACGTTCTTTTATTCCGCATTTCGCCCTCATGACATCTTCCCAAAGGTTAAGCTTCTGGAGAAACTCTCTGAATTCAGAGGCTTTTTTTAATTTCTTTATCTCGTCAGAGACTACGATTGGAAGGCGAGTGCCCTCTTTAATTATATGTCCTCTACGTATCACAAGATCTTTAATGCCTGTGGCGGCTATGGCAGATTTAAGAGCAAGTGCGCGCTCCTTGTCATTTATTCGTTCGTGGAAGATCTTTTCAGGCCTTGGAGGAAACGCCAGTCTACCACCCACCACATTTGGTACAAAGGCAGCAGGTCCGCCACCCTTCACCCTTGGAACTCTGGCAAGATCAAGACCTACACCCAAGCTTTCTGCACTCGTCCTCTTTCCAGCCATAGGATCTCGTCCTTTGGGTTGGATCTTGGCAGTGAAGGAAGAGATGAATGCGCGCTTTATCAGGTCTGACCTAACCTCTTCTAGAAATACCTTGGGCAACTCTACATCGCCCTTAATGCTTCCATCAAGAGAATATACCGGAACTGAACGCTTTTCAATCACTTCGCTTTCCAATGCCTACACCCCCTGCTTTGAGGCAAGACTCACGCTCAAAATTTTGGGAGGTTCCAACTTCGGGGTTTTCGCCCTCACGGGATATCTAAACCTCACAAGTCTTTTGGACGGACCAGGAAGAGTCCCGCTGACAAGTATATAGTCGCCTTTCACTATGCCATAGTGCAAGAAGCCTCCAGCTATATTGACCTCAGAGGAGTTCTCGCCGACCTTAAGCACTAACTTGTTGTATTCGGTGCGTTGATGGAAGCCCATTTTACCAGGGCGCGGGATGGTGAACATCATATGAGGTCTAGAAGGGCTTATGGCACCCACAACTCGTTTGCCCTTTCTATGTTTGTGCCAATTTGGTTGGATCTTAACACCAAACCTCTTCACGGCACCTGCAAACCCCTTCCCCTTTGTCACAGATATGACGTCTACTAGCTGACCCTCTGCAAAGAAGTCTTTTGCCCTGAGCTCTTTTCCAAGGATCTCCTTTATGTAACTGTAAATCGCTTTAACATCATCGCCTCCAACCTTAATCTCTAAGACTTCGGGAGTCTTCTTTCCAAGCCCACTCTTTTGTGGTTGAGTTAGTGCCAAGACACGGAATTCAGTAATTTTATCGAGGTTATTTTCTATAAACGTCTGGATCTTTGAGAAGTCGTTCTTCTTAGGAAGGGTCAGTATTCGATCAGCAAATTTTGGTAATGGGGTATAAATTACTTCTCCGAGAGTTTTAAGACCCTTGGGAGTTTTTGTATATGCCCTAAATCCATAAATGAAGAGAGGAGGAACTTCCACAACTGTTACTTCCTTAACCACTTCTCTTCCAAATAAAGGGCTTTTAGCCCTGTTCTCAACCATAATAAGATGAGTTGTGCCTACTTTATATCCAGCAAAACCCAAGAGGCGGGGAGGTCCGCCCATGTGAGGCCAAGTCCTGATTCTTCCAGTAATGCGCCTGGCTCGTACTCTAGGATAATACATCAATGAGCCTCTTCTAGGCGCGCTCTTGCTTTTATGTCCCATAGTTATCTCCCCTTTTGGCTTGTGATTAGCAGCATAACTAAAATATATTTCTATCCGTCGGAGATCCTTTCTTAAAACAACTTTTGTGAAATTTTATAAATCAATATGCTCTATGAATGTAAATACTGCAAGCGAGATCAGCAAGGCCTCTTCAGTTCTCACGGTTTCAGTTCCTTGGTTTGGAACCATGTTTACCACCACATCAGAGACTTGTTTCACATCAAGACCAGACTTTCGGAGTATCTCGTGAAGGCCCTCGTCTGGGGCACCAAATAAGATTGCAATGCTTTGGCTGGTAATGATGGCATTTTTTAACTCTTTAACCACAGAGTTTACGGGAACCCCAAGACGCGAGGTCGCTATCACGTAATCATAGCTGCCGCTTATAAGGTGGTGCCCTAGACCTTTAAGATCCATTTGAGTTTGGTAGCCCCAATAACATTGGATCTCCTCTCGGGAGGCAGGTAGCCATGTGCCATCCACAAATTTCATAGATATGCGTCTATTAATAGGGAGTTGACTTGGACATTTCACTGGCTCCTTGAGTCCAATATCTACTATTGATTCTTTTTTGTTGCTTTTCAAGACAAACCCCTCCCGGAATTTTGAATCGGTCTCTGAAAGTGGATGATGCGGGGTGCGCAGAGGGGGGATCAAGGCAGCATATTTTAGGTTCTTGGAAAGAGAAAATAAATAACGCCTGAGGTATTGAGGGGTTTCGGCGTATGTTAGAAGGTCTTTCATCAATATTGCATCGTCTCTTGATGACTGTTTGTCGAGGTAAATCACAATATTGTCAACACGATATATTGACGCAGCCCTGGCGACCTGACCAGCAATTATGGTTTTTTCAATTAGCGTTTGTCCTAAGGAAAGGACCGAGGATGGCAAACAAATTGTTAGTGTGTAGGGCCTCCTTGTAGTCATGATTGAATCTACTCTTGTTTCTTCTTCTCTTCTTTACTCACAGGATTTAATAGAGTAGTTCTTTGTCTGCCGCCCATATGTGTCACCAGATCGGTAATTTCTAATGCGGACTATAAAATTTATCTCTATCCTTGTAGTAGAGATCTTTGGCCAATGATGAATTTGCCGAGTTCGCAGAGCCTAAGGCGATGTAGAAAAAACTGTGCGGAGGCCAAAAAGGAGTGTATTTGATTGAACATAAGTGAAAAAGATTTAATCAGAATAATAAGTTATGCGAAGGCTCATTGTGAAAACAAGTGTCCTGCGGATAGAGATCCGGAGGTATGCCTAGCACTCGTGGAGATTTGCAAAGAACTTGAGCTGGAGCCGCCAGCTTGTGTCCAAGAAACGGGAGGCTTTGTTAAAAGTTATTTTTTGGCAAAGATAAGGGAAGTTGAACAGAGGAGGGGAAAGCCAATCAGAGAAGTTTTAAAGGAATACGAGGTCCTGGGTGTTAGAAATTTCGAGGAACATATAGACAGGATGGAGGCAGATTTTGCGCTCAGAGCTATAAAGGCCATTGACAAGAGGGCCGCAGAAAAAGTGGAGCAAAGAAATCAGTGAGTGAATAGGTTCTGTAGAGTTATTACTTGGAGATCTGGGCAATTATTTATAAGGAGTTAATTTGACACTTTTCAAATATTCTGGAGGGGAAGACCTTGGATCCTCAAAAGGAGATGGAAAAAACTTATTCTTCGCAGGTGGTCGAAGAGAAATGGCAGAGAATTTGGCTCAGTAAGGAATACTATCCTGTTTATAAATTTAAAAATGATGGGAGACCCGCATTTGTAATAGACACCCCTCCGCCCTTCACCTCTGGCGAACTTCACATGGGACACGCGTATTGGAATGTTTTGAACGATACTTTGGCAAGGTATAAGAGGATGAGAGGATTTGATGTGTTACTCCCTCAAGGGTGGGATTGTCAAGGACTTCCCACAGAATTGAAGGTTCAGTATAAGTGGAAGGTGCCTAGAGAAAACAGAGAACTCTTCCGCAAAAAATGTAGCGAATGGACTAATAATATGATAAAGAGTATGAAGGAGACTATGATCAAGCTTGGTTACAGACCTGACTGGGAGCAGTTTGAATATAGAACAATGGACAAAGAGTATTGGAAGGCAGTACAATACTCGCTTCTAATAATGCACCAGAAGGGGCTCGTATATAGAAAGGAGTTTCCAGTACATTGGTGCAGCAAGTGTGGAACTGCACTTGCACAGGCAGAGCTTGGTTATGTTCAGAAGAAAGGAAAACTCCATTATGTGAGGTTCAAAATTGTTGGATCAGAAGATTATGTGGAGGTTGCTACTACCCGCCCGGAATTGCTAAATGCCTGTGTTGCTTTACTTGTGCACCCGCTCGACGAACGGTATAGTGGCATTGTGGGAAGAGAGGTTGAGGTGCCGATCTTCGGACAAAGAGTCAAGATCTTACAGGATGAAGAAGTCGATCCCAAGTTTGGTACAGGGGTTGTCATGGTATGCACCTATGGAGATGAACAAGACATCAAGTGGCAGCAATCCTTTGGACTTCCAATAATCAAGGCGATCGATGAGTATGGAAGGATGATAAATGCTGGAAGATACACTGGAATGAGTGTCATTCAGGCTAGGGAGGAGATCGTTAAGGACCTCAAAGAGAGAGGTTTAATGTCAAAGGAAGAAGAGGTCACTCATAATGTCTTAACACATACAGAAAGAGCAGACTGCATGACACCCATAGAGTTCTTGATAAAAGAGCAGTGGTTTTTGAGGTCTAAGGAGTTTAAAGAGGGGATGCTTGAGGAAGCATCCAAGATGAAGTGGGTGCCAAAGTTCATGAAACAAAGGCTAATTGATTGGGTTAACAGTATAGAGTGGGATTGGTTAATCTCAAGGCAGAGGGTCTTTGGAACGCCAATCCCGTTTTGGTATTGTAAGAGTTGCAATTTTATCATACCACCCAGAGCAGAGGCGTTGCCAGTAGATACAACAATTGACAAACCGCCATCTGAAGTGTGTCCAAAATGCGGAAGCAATCAGATATCTGGAACGTCGGATGTGTGTGATTGTTGGGTCGACTCAAGTATAACACCACTAATAATAACTGGGTTCTTTAACGATGCGGATAGGTTCAGGAAGACTTATCCCGTAGACGTTAGGCAACAGGGTCACGACATCATCAGAACTTGGCTCTATTACACTTTACTAAGGTGCAAGATACTTACTGGTGAGGGCCCATTCAAGGAAGTTTTGGTGAATGGACATATTCTCGGACCGGATGGCTCCAGGATGTCAAAATCCAAGGGAAATGTGATAATGCCTGAAGAGGGAATCAGGAATTATGGAGCCGATGCCATAAGGCAGGCAGTCCTTTCGCTCACATTGGGATCGGATTTTCCCTTTAAATGGGAGCCAGTAAAATATGGTAAAGCCTTTATTCAGAAGGTATGGTCATCGGTAAGATTTGCAGGGGGTTTTATTCAAAATGCCCCAGAACTGAGGGTCGAAGATCTCGAGGACGTGGATAGATGGATTCTTTCTAGGCTACGAGAAGTCGTTGAAAAAACCATAGAAGCCATGGATGAGAGTCAATTCCATATAGCCGTAGACATCCTACAGCGCTTCTACTGGCATGATTTCTGCGACCAATACATAGAGGCTGTAAAGCCAAGGCTATACACTCCAAGAAGTACAAAGAGCGAAGGTGCAGCCAAAGCAACACTATACAAAGTAATTTGGACTTTCATAAGAATGATTGCACCCATATGTCCGCACGTAACAGAAGAAATATACCATAAAGTCTTCAAAGAAAAAGAAGGATACATATCTATCCATGCGGCACCTTATCCCTTATTAGAAGATATTCCGAATGTTGATGGTAAAGAAGGCGGATCCCTAATTAAGGTAATAGCAGATTTGAGGAGTAAAAAAGTTGAGAATAAGCTGGCACTCTCTGCAAAAGTCAAGAGGGCGCAAGTGAGCAACTCTGAGGAAGTCATCGAGATCTGTAAGAGAAACGACTGGTTGATAAAAGAAGTTCTGCATATTGATGAGATCGAGTATGTTGAGGGGGAGCCAAAAGTAGAATTGGTAATTAAATGAGCGGACTGGTAGCAAATTATGTGGAGAAAGATTACATCATTTCCTCTCAAAGGGATAGAAGAAGGACTAAAAATACACTCCCAGCTGGTAATGGACGCGATCAAGTTATTGTCTGAGTTAATAGAAGAGTGTGACTGTCATGATTGGAATAGAGTGAAGGCTACTGCTGAGAGGATAGCATTTATGGAAAGAGAGGCAGATGATGTGAAGCGCGGTGTTGAGATCAAACTCTATAGCGGCATGTTGTTTGTAGGACTAAAGGAGGACTTCCTAAGGCTTGTTGAAGCCATGGATCAGATCGCGGATAGAGCCAAAGAAGCTTCAAGGGCTTTAGCATCTAGGGAACCGAGCAAGGAAGAGATGGAAGAGGTTAGAGATTGTAACGAAAAAGTAAAGGAAATGGTCTATGGAACTATCGAGATTGTAAAGATCTTGATAAAGGCATTAGAAATGATAAATAAAAATAAGAATGAGGCGCTGGATCTCGCGCATGAGGTAGAAAAATACGAAGAGAAGTTGGACGATATAAAACTTGATGCTTTGAAGATGCTCACAAGCAGAGAGAAGAAGACTTCTCCATTAACCTATCTCCAGATTAGAGATTTCATATTTTTGTTGGACATGATTGCCGATGCTGCTGAAAATGCGTCTGACATAATAACGGCGATGGTTGTAAAGTCAGGTGCATAGTTTCATGTCGGTACTATTGGCAATCCTGACAACGACTATGCTTGTAATAACTGGTGCAAATAATGCAAGTAATTCTGCAGGTACTGTGGCAGGTTCTAAGGTAATCTCATACAGGAACGGCGTAATAATTTTTATACTCGGAATAGCGGCAGGTGCGGTCTTGGAAGGATGGAAACTTTCCAATGCGGTACAGGGAAAGGCTCTGCATGGTGTGCTTGAGACTTTTTCGTTAGAGGTCGTAATGGGTGTGACTTTTGCTATGCTGATTTTGGCAACTACTCTTAGGTTACCTTTGCCGATCACCCAAGCACTTTATGGAGCATCATTGGGCAGTGCTTTGTATATGGGAATACCGATAGATTGGTCGAATGTTTCGAGTGTATTTTTATCATGGTTGGCGACGCCCATATCGGCAATGTTCATAGCATATGTTTTGACGAAAATTACACGTAAGTTGATGTTCAAGGGAGTGTCAGAAACAATAGTAACATATGGGATATTGACCATAGGGACAAGTTTTTATACGGCCTATGCATTGGGAGCCAACACTTTGGGCCTCATAGTTGGTGTCGTCGGCATAGACCTTGGAGGGTTTCAGACGTTGATTTTAGCCATAGTCGCCACATCTTTAGGTGGGTTTTTGATGGGGGAGAGGGTTGCTAGGACTGTTGGAGAGGGTATGGCAAGTCTGGGACCTGCAACGGGCTTTTCCTCACAGTTCAGCGCGGCTTTGGTAGTACACTTGTTCACGCAGGCAGGGATTCCTGTATCCATTAGTCACTCTGTAATAGGAGGAGTGTTGGGTGGGGGGCTTGGAAAGGGATTCCGTGCGCTCGGAAAGGGGTTTTTGGTGAGGTTGATAATTTTGTGGACGTTGGTGCCAGGGTTCTCCTTGATAATGGCATGGATAATGCATGGAGCCATTTTGGGTTGATAGACCATGTACATCTAGAGAAGATAATTGGCATTTAATAGAGCTAAGGAGATCGCCTTGGAGCCGCCATCCAGTATATAGCTTCCGTGTCCTGGAAGAAGAGATTTTACTTCAAGAGATGAGAGATATTTAAGAGAAGACTTCATATCGGAGTTGCTGCCGCCAATAAGATCAGTTCTGCCGAAGTACCCATCTGCGAAAACGGTGTCTCCACTTATGAGAAAAGACTCTCCCTCCGAGTAAAAACATGTGCTTCCCGGGGTATGTCCAGGTGTTGGTAGGGCTTTGAGACCAATTTTCTCGAGAAGAGAGATCCCCTCGGAGATGTCTGATACCTCACGAGAACCTATGCAGCTTTTCATCAGATTAAGATCCTTTAGGTTTAGAAATGCCTTGATATTAGCACCTAAGAGAGAGGTCAGACCGGTTACATGGTCATAGTGACCGTGTGTTAAAAATACGCCCAGTATTCTGTCCTTTTCTATCCCTACACCCGTCAGAAAAGATAATAGATCAGGGTGACCGCTAGCATCGAATATGAGGTAGCCCTCTGCAGATTTGAGGACATAAACATTAGAGGATAGCCCTACACCTTCAAAAGATTCCTCATGAATCACAACAAATCTCCCAAATTGGGAGAGGACTGGTTCATAGTTCAGCCTTTAGTCACCCCTATCGGCACCATTCTCGCAACGAGTGTAGCGATACCCAACTGGTGAGAGACCTCTGCGACTTTATCCACATCCTTGTAGGCACCAGGGGCCTCCTCGGCTATTACTCGAATGTTTGCGGCTCTTAGTTGTATGCCTCTGTTCTCGAGATCGCGCTTGATATCGCTCCCCCAATATTTCTTTATTGCAGCTTCTCTGCTGAGATATCTACCAGCGCCATGGGCAGTTGAGCCCCAACTCAGTTCCATGGACATTGGAGCTCCAACTAGCAGATATGAGGCAGTTCCCATGCTACCAGGGATTATCACAGGCTGTCCAATATTCTGATACTCTTGGGGAATTTCAGGTCGACCAGCAGGAAAGGCCCTTGTAGCGCCTTTCCTGTGAACATAGAGGGTGCGCCTCTTGCCCTCATAAATATGCTCTTCTCGTTTCGCCAAGTTGTGTGCTACGTCGTAAACGAGGCGCATTCCAAGTTTTTCGGGGTCACTCTTGAAAACTTTTTGAAAAGCCTCTCTAGTCCAATGGGTTATGCACTGCCTATTTGCCCAAGCGTAATTGCATGCTGCAGACATAGCCGCAAAATAGTCTTTAGCCTCTGGGCTCTCAGCTGGTGCGCATGCAAGCTCTCTATCAGGGATCTTTATCTTGTACTTTGTAACAGCGTGCTCCATAACATGGAGATAGTCACTACAGACCTGATGACCCAACCCCCTGCTGCCAGAATGGATCATCACAACAACTTGACCCTCATGTTCAATTCCAAAAGTCTTGGCAGCATGCTGATCGAATATCTTTTCTACCATCTGGACCTCAAGGAAGTGGTTTCCACTCCCTAGGGTGCCGAGCTGGCTTGCCCCTCGCGATTTTGCATTTGATGAGACTTTGGAGTGATCTGCCGTCTTCATGCAGCCATTCTCCTCACACCTCTTTGCATCTTCATCCCATCCGTAACCTTTTTGGATAGCCCATTCAACGCCCATATCTAATACGCGATCTTGCTGGGTTGGATCCAATCGAATTCCACCTTTGCTGCCAAGACCTGATGGTACAAGATCAAAGAGGACATCTACTAGTTTCGGAAGTTGGGGACGAACATCGCGGATGTCCAGGTTTGTAAGAACAAGGCGCACACCGCAATTGATGTCGTAGCCTACTCCCCCGGGCGAGATTATTCCATTCTCAGAATCGAAAGCAGCCACACCACCAATAGGGAAACCGTACCCCTGATGACCATCAGGCATGGTGATCGAAAATTTAAGAATGCCTGGAAGTTGAGCAACATTTACACATTGCTGTAAGGTTAGATCCTGTTTCATCTTATCGAGTAATGATTCGTCGGCATAGATCCTACATGGAACTTTCATGTTTGGGTTAAAACTCTTGGAGATCTCCCATATGTTCTCTCCTATTTTTTTAAGCGGAATATTTACGGATGCCATTATTAATCACCAACCTTTTCATAAAATGGATAAACAGAGGAAAAAGGCGCACAAAAGTAGGCGCCCTGATTTATTATCATATACAAATTCAGTCATTTAAATTTAGTGAGAAATCCAGAAAAAGGATCTCCTCTCATAATTTATTAGGTGTCGGAATTGGTATACTCCTACTTGGATCATACATCAGATGTATATGTTCATATAGTATCTGACAGTTTAGAAGGTTTATTTGAGGAGGCAGCTAAGGCGACTTTTGAGGTCATGTTGGATACGACAATGGTTAAGGAGAGAGATCTACTGGAAGTTGAGATAAAAGCAAAGGACATAGAGCAACTTCTTTATATGTGGGTAGATCATCTATTGTTGGTATTCGATTCTAAGAGTTTTGCTGTGGCAAGAGCGAAAGTTGAAGAAATAAAAAAAGCCGAAAAGGAAAACTCTTACTTTCTTTATGCAAAAATTTACGGGGAGGAATATGATCCTAAAAAGCACGGACATAAGGTAGGCGTAAAGGCTATGACTTATTCGTTAATGAGAATCTTTCAGGTTAAAGGAAAATGGGAGGCATATTTTGTATTGGACATCTAGTCAGCAAAAGATATTTAATGCCGAGGGTGCCCAAAACATAATGAAAAAAATAATAGGGAATATAAAGTGCTCTTGAAGGCAATTAGCCGGGGTGGCTGAGCGGTTAAGGCGCCGGCCTCGAGATCTTAAAAAGGGACAGGTAAGCCGGTTCCCCTTCTGGGGAGCAAGGGTTCGAATCCCTTCCCCGGCGCCTATTGAGCCCATTTATAAAAGAATTAGGTATTTGGAAGTTGGAAGCATCACATTACTTCAATAGTTAAGGAATAAGCTAGAATAAACAAATAATTAAATAACAACTAGACTTCTTATGGATATGCATGCTGATTGTACAAAGTTATTTTTCTGATAAAGATTATTTGCTAAATTTTTCAGCGCCCTCTTTTATGTGGTTCCAGAGATAACAGAAGGGATCCTATAGAACGGACTTTGTGTTTTTTCCCTGCTTCTATGATTACTATGTCTCCTTTTTACAACAAATTCTTTGTCTTATTGTTAAATTGGCTGTTCCATCCAGACAAATGAAAAACTCGTCGAAAAATTTGGGCTATTACAAACTAGACGATATTGTGCGGGAAAATAGCATTAGAGAAATACGATCTTTTCTTACAAAATGTAAAAAGCGATTACTTAAGTTCAATATTTTGATCATAGCTTGGTTGCATGCCGAAGATCGCGACTCTAATTTAGATTTAAACCTAAATTCTTTATGAGAATATAGTAGTCTTCTTAGAAAAGGGAGCGGGAAGCGGAAGAGATTAAAATAAATTTTTGTGGTTGAAACTTATACAAGCTCTATCTCGATAAAAACATCATCAGGTACCTGAATGCGCATCATTTGGCGCATTGTTCTATCGTCGGCATCGATATCTATCAAGCGTTTATGAATCCGCATCTCCCACTTATCCCAAGTTTTAGTCCCTTCCCCTGCGGGGGACTTCATTGTGGGAACTAATAGCCTCTTTGTGGGAAGTGGAACTGGACCTGCCATCCTAACACCAGTCTTCTCTACAATCTTTTTGATCTGAGAACATACATCATCTAGCTTTCGATGATCTGTACTGCTTAGCATTATCCTAGCTTTTTGAGGCATAAACATTACACCATAAAAAAGGAGGGTTATTTGGCTAGTGTAGCAGGCTTGATCTCAGTTACGACACCAGCGGCAATAGTCCTGCCCATATCTCTGAGAGCGAATCTGCCCAATGGTGGAAGGTCGTTGTAGAGCTCGATTGCAAGCGGCTTTGTGGGTTTGAAGGTCACTATGGCGCTGTCGCCTTGCTTCAGGAAGCTCGGCTTCTCCTCTATGACCGCCCCAGTCTTGGGATCGATCTTCTTTTCGAGTTCTAAGAATGTGGTGGCTACTGTTGCCGTGTGAACATGTAGAACAGGCGTGTAGCCAGCAGCGATGGCTGTTGGGTGGTATAGGACGAATATTCTGCCTTTGAAAGTCTCTGCCACTGTCGGTGGTTTTGAGACCTCGCCGCAGACATCGCCCCTGTGAATGTCAGTCTTTCCGACACCTTTTACGTTAAAGCCAATATTGTCTCCTGGCACCGCCTCCTCGATCTTCATGTGGTGAGTCTCGATTGATTTGACCTCACCAGTTTTGTTTGCAGGCATAAAGACAACATTCATTCCCACCTTCATTACGCCTGTCTCTACCCTTCCTACAGGCACTGTGCCCACACCTGTGATTGTGTAAACGTCCTGTATAGGAACTCTGAGTGGTTTATTGATTGGTTTCTCAGGCGGTACAAAGGTATCTAGCGCCTCAAAGAGGGTTGGTCCCTTGTACCATGGGGTATTTGGACTGTGTTTGATTATGTTGTCGCCCTTCCAGCCAGATATTGGTATGGCCAAAATTTTGGAAGTGTCGTAGCCGATCATCTTCAAGAATTTGAAGACGCCGTCTTTTACTTCATTGTACCTTTGTTCATTGTAGCTAACAGTCTGATCGTCCATTTTGTTTATGGCAACTACAACTTGGTTAACACCTAAAGTCTTCGCTAAGAATGCATGCTCCCGCGTCTGACCACCTGGACCCATTCCTGCTTCGTACTCACCCTTCTTTGCTGACACCACAAGTATTGCGCAGTCTGCCTGGGACGCACCAGTAATCATGTTCTTAACGAAGTCCCTGTGCCCAGGAGCGTCGATGATGGTGAAGAAGTACTTTGGAGTCTCGAACTTCCAGAATGAGAGGTCTATAGTCATGTCTCGCTCTCTTTCTTCTTTCAACTTGTCTCCGAGCCAAGCGAATTTTGCGAACTCCTTACCGGTCTTCTTCGCTTCCTCTTCCAAGGCGGCTAAATAACGATCATCAAGTCCACCTGCTAGGAAGAGGAGATGACCGACAAGCGTACTCTTCCCGTTGTCCACGTGTCCCATTACGAGCAAATTCAAGTGCTCTTTCTTCTGGGATGACATTTAATTTCGCCTCTTAATTGTCTGTTGAAGTTAGAGAATAGTCAGTCATATATAAAGTTTAGTTGGAAAAGCATGGAATTCCATTTTACTTGTAGAAAAAAGCGGGATAAAAGAGATATTGCGTTATGGGTCTATAAAATATTGTAACCAAAGTAACAGTAGTATTTGAAATAGTAATGACGGCAGCTTTATCTGGCTGAGATAGCAATACGTTCGATCTCTTCCCTTTTCTGAACGGCGTAGCTCTTTGGATCATTGCTGGCGGCCATTACAATTTCATCCGCAAGGCATTCTTCAATCGGTTTGTTACTACCAAAGGCAGAATTTCTTGCGGCATCTGTAATGAACCTTAGGGCTAAGTCAACCCTGCGTTGTGGAGAAGAATCGACTGACTGAGGATAGGTCACGCCACCATAACTTATACGTGTAACTTCTTCCCTTGGTGCTGAATTTTCTATTGCTCTTACCAAGACCTGAACTGGATTTTCTCCAGTTTTTAAGTAGACTAGTTCAAGTGCATTATCAACAATGCTTAGAGCTAATGCCTTCTTTCCTCCGTTCTTTCCAGGACGCATTATTCTATTTGCGAGTCTCTCCACAATATTTACCTTTGCCTTTCCAAAACGCTTGTGTTCGTGCCTCCCGCAGGAGTGAGGAATAAGCATTGGATTAAGTGAGATGTAAGCCTTAAGACCCAAATCCTTTATCTGAACGTTGGATGTGTCCCATTTTCCGAAAAGCTTTATCTCTGACAAAGTCTTCACCTCACTGGCTTCTGCTTCTTACCAGTCATCAAGGCACTTAGCGATACGCCATTTATCTTTACTACTTTCCATCGCACTCCAGGGAGGTCACCAATCGCCTTACCCATAGGACCACCTATTCCTTCTACTATCACCTCATCGTGCTCATCGACGAAGTTAAGAGCACCGTCTCCAGGTAGAAATGCAGTGATCTGCTTTCCATTTTTAATGAGTTGTACTCTGACGCATTTTCTTACGGCGCTATTAGGCTGTCTACTTTCCACGCCGACCTTTTCTAATACAATGCCCCTCGCCTGCGGAGCACCTTCTAGTGGGTCAGCTTTCTCATCTAGCCTCAAAGCTCTTCTTTTGAATTGCCTTAGGCTCCAGCGGAACTTTTTCCTCTTATTGGACAATTTTCTCCCGGCGAGGAGCCCCTTTGGTGATTTTGAGCCTGCCATGTGATACACCCAGTGCGGTCTTCGTAAAAGATTCACAATTATTTAACTTTGTCGGAAGAGAGTTCCTTCAAAGTATCACAACATTGCTAATGTCAAAATGGCGTTTCATAAGGAGTCTTGTTTTTGCTATGTTGCGACCATTCCTGCCTATGGCAATGCCCTTATCTTTCGGATCAACCGTTACCTGAGCTACAGTGTTTCCTTCAGAATTTTTCGTAATCTTTATTCCCCGGACTTTCGCAGGCGCGAGTATGTTTTTCAAAAACTCCTCAGGAGAATCTGCATGTTCAACGATCTCAACATTTCTGCCTATTACTTTTCTAGCTCTCTCAATATTGACGCCGTTTTTACCAATAGCTAAACCCATGTCGCCAGGACGGATAACAAAAATAATCCTATTACCTTCAGGCTCTAATACACAATCTTTTGCAATTGCCCCTGTCAAATTTTCAAGTAAGGCAATGTAGCGCATTTCATCCGCAGTGAGTCTAATGTTTGGAAAGACTCATCCCTCCTTTAGTTGAAGGATAGAAGATTCGCCAGGATCGATTATAGCAATAGTTGTTACTGGATAAGGTTTTCCACAAACTCCGCCCAAATCCCAACTAGAGCCTGGAAATATATAGAGGGGCACTTCCGTGCCTGCAACCTGTTTTATTCGTGATGAAAGATTCTCGGGGGTGTTTGATGCCATTACGATTAATTTAGCTTTTTTCCTGTTTAAAGCCTTAAGGCTCACTTTGTATCCAATCTCAACTTTTCCTGTGCTGATAGCGACTTTAAGTTCCTTTGACAGGTCCATCCTTAAGCACCTTCCTTGGGGAACCGCATGAAGAGCTCGACTACCCCTGTCCCTAAGGGTATCGATTGCCCGACTATAACGTTTTCAGTAACGCCCTCCAATGCATCCTCTTCTCCATGTGATGCTGCATCTAATAAATGCTTTACGGTTACCTCGAACGCAGCTCTTGCCAAGACGCTTGATTTCTCTCCGCTTACGCCGTGCCTACCGATTTGTCTTATTTTACCAGTACATGTCATAAGATCTGCAATCAGTATTACATGGCGCATGTCAACGTCAAGACCTTGTTGGTCCAGTACCTGAAATGCTTCTTTTATTATTGCGGATCTTGCCGCCTCTATGCCTAGAACCTCGGCTATCTCCGAAATGTTATTTGTGTAGACCTTATGCGGGTCTATTCCTTTGACTTGGAGGACTGCAGATAGATTAGAGCCGTCGGTATGGAGGACGTATTCGTCGCCCTCTTTTTGGACCAAGACTCTTTTTATCCCCTTTATTCCCTTCAGGCGGAGGTCCAAGATCCGCTCCCTGAGTCTCTTTATTTTGTCTGGGGACGTCGTAGTTGGCGTGATTATTATGTTATTCCCCTCAATTTCAACAGTTCCTACCTTAAGACGCTCAAGCGCTCTCGCTACATACTCTAATTCAATGCCTTTGTCCTGAGCTATTTCTTCGTCAATCTCAATTATGAAGGAGGAGTTCACCATGTCGTATTCTATGCTCTTTGCTATGTTCTCTACAGCTATGCGCTCAATTCTGGATGCGACTTCTTTTGCTTTTTCAAGGCTGTATTTATGATCTTCATCAAGTCTTATAGTCATGGTTGGCGTGGAAGGCGTTCTTCGAGCATCGACTATTTCTATAAGGCGCGGTAATCCGAGTGTAACATTTAGTTCCCTAACACCAGCATAGTGAAAGGTTCGAAGGGTCATCTGGGTGCCAGGCTCGCCAACAGACTGGGCAGCCACTGTCCCTGCAGCCTCGCCAGGCTCTACTAAAGCCCTAATATATGCTCTATTGACCTCTTCTACGACTTTTCGCATCTGTTCTTCATTTAGTTCCAATTTGTAGAGTTTCTCCTTGAGTTCAGTTATAAGGCTCTCAGGGAGCTTATCCAAGTATTCGCTAAGCAATTTATTTATTAGCGTTAGTTTTTGATCTTCTTTCTCTGCTTTTGTGTTAGCTTTCTTGTCTACCATATTATATAACACCAGCCCCTACAACTTTTTCAATGATTTTGTCAACATTAACCGCCTTTCCATGATCACTTTTGGCAGGATCAACGCCGTCTTCCCCATATTTGAATTGAATAATAGAGCCGTCGGTAGCGCGCACTGTTCCATCATATTCAACTCTTATATCCTGCAATGCGTTGATGAGTCTACGTTGCATATACCCGCTTTGGCTAGTTCTTACCGCCGTATCCACCAGCCCCTCCCTACCTCCCATAGCATGGAAGAAGAATTCGATGGGATTAAGGCGATCCTTATAGCTACTGTAGACGAACCCATGGGCTCTAGCACCCAAGTCTCCTGGCTTAAAGTGTGGCAAAGTCCTATTTTGGTATCCTCTATTGATCCTTTCTCCCCTAACAGACTGTTGACCAACACAAGCTACCATGTGTGCTAGGTTCATAAGGCTGCCCCTAGCACCAGTTCTAGCCATGAGTAGGGCAGAGTTTGTATCCTTCAAATACTGGCTCGCGATCTCCCCAGCTTTCTCTCTGGCTTCCTCAAGTTCTTGCATGATTTTTGTCTCCAAAGTCTCTTCTAAAGTCCTTCCTGGAAGGCGCTCCAGCAATCCTTCATTGTATATCTCGATTAATTTTGCAGTCTTTTGCTCCGCTTCCTCAACGACCATCCTTATCTTCTCTTTAGCCTCCTTGGGCAATTCCTCTTCATCTAACCCTATCGTGAGCCCTCTACTGTCAATATAGGAGAGGAAGAGTTTGAAGGCTTTATCAATAAACATTCTTCCCATATCTGTGCCATAGTCCTTTACGAGTCTGTGCAGAACGCTCTCCGGCTGACCAGCACCTATTGATTTTTTATCGAGAACACCTGAGATTAGAACACCATTGCGTATCACCACAAATGCATCGTGGGGGCATTCTTCTTTCTTGCATTGTCCGCATTTTTGGCATATGTTTGCTTTGAGTGTGTAGTTGAAGTCGCTCGGGAAGAAGAGGCTTACAAGCTGTTTTCCAGTCCACATCTCTTCAGGCTCTTTTATGGCAGGAGGGGGCAGCTCCCCATCATAACCCGCACTTATTAAGAGCTGAGAAGCTTCCTCCCTAGTAAGCAGGGCGGTCTTCTTTGTAAGCATGTATGCGCCTGAGATGTAATCCTGTATAGCGCCCATGATGGGACCGCCATATCTGGGCGAAAGGATCTGTTCTTGGACAAGCATTAAAACCAATGCCTCTGCCCTGGCCTCCTCACTCTGAGGTACATGTAGGTTCATTTCATCTCCATCGAAGTCGGCATTGTATGGCGGACAGACACATAGATTCAACCGGAAGGTCTTATAGGGAAGGACTCTAACCCGGTGAGCCATTATCGACATCCTGTGAAGGGAGGGCTGTCTATTGAAAAGAACTACATCCCCATCTTTTATGTGACGTTCAACAACATAACCGATCTCAACCGAGTCTGCTATAGTCTTTCTGTCCTTTGGAAATCTGAGGTCAATCCTTCTTCCATCTGGTCTAATGATGTAGTTTGCGCCCGGGTGGTTGTCAGGACCATTTTCTATGAGCTTCTTCATCTCTTCTATGTTGAACTTGTTTATTCTTTCAGGGATTGTTAAGAGTTTGGCAACCTCTATTGGAACGCCGACTTCGTTCATGCTGATGAGTGGATCAGGAGAGATAACAGTTCTTGCAGAGAAATCCACTCTCTTTCCAGACAGATTTGAACGGAATCGTCCCTCTTTGCCTTTGAGCCTCTGGGCTAATGTTCTAAGCGGACGACCTGACCTATGCCTGGCGGGCGGGATGCCAGAAGTCTCGTTGTCGAAATAGGTCGTAACGTGGTATTGAAGTAGTTCCCAGAGGTCCTCAATTATGAGCTGAGGAGCGCCTGCGTCAATATTCTCCTTCAGGCGCTCGTTTATTCTGATTATGTCCACCAATTTGTGTGTAAGATCGTCTTCTGATCTGACGCCGGACTCTAATGTGATAGAGGGTCTAACCGAAGATGGAGGAACTGGAAGGACCGTAAGGACCATCCATTCGGGTCTTGCCATCTGCGGATCAAGTCCAAGAAGGGCAGCATCGGCGTCTGTAATGCGTTCTAATCTAGCCCTTATCTCGCTCGGGGCAAGTTTAACGTTGCCCTCAGGGTGCTCCTCATAGTAAGTTGTGGGTTTCTCGAACTTTATCTTAAACTGCTCACGTCCGCAGTATGGACACTCTTGGAGCTTGCTGGCCCTCTTCATTATCTTCTCAGCGAGCTTGTGCCTGAGTTGAGGCCAGCGCCTCCTATACTTTTCCATCAACAGCACATATTTGTCGTAATCTTCCTTCTTGAGCAAGATCCTCCCACAGTTCCAGCAAATCGCCCTCAATGTAAGATATACAGTCTTTGCAAATCCAGGGTGCACTACAGGTCTAGCGAGCTCTATGTGTCCGAAGTGACCAGGACATTGTCCTACCCTATTTCCGCAGGTCTGGCACTTCTGCCCAGGTTCTATTGTGCCAAGTCTTCTGTCCATTAAACCGGCATCTATTGGGACTCCGTCTTCATCGTAAGTGTCAGCAGTTATTATATTTACAACGGACATCTTTCGAATCTCTTCTGGAGAGAGTAGCCCGAATCTGATGGACTTTATGGATTTTGCGATATCATTAACAGACATGATCTTACACCCTCTCAGCAAGTTTTAATCTTGGGGCAATCCCCAAGCTCATGAGTTCCTGAAGCAGGAGTTTAAATGCATATGACATGACTACTCGCGTTATCTTGGCTTTTTCACCGCAGACTGGGCATATGTACCTATCCTTAATTCTATCGTAATAAGCTATTAGACCACAGTCCTCACAAATGAATACAACTGTTCTGTCAGATTCATCAAGTAACCTCTCTTTGAGGAGCATGGCAGCCCCATGACCGATAAGGCAATCTCGCTCCATTTCTCCGAACCTGAGACCTCCCTCTCTGGCCCTACCCTCTGTGGGTTGTCTTGTTAGGATCTGTACTGGACCCCTTGCCCTTGCATGCATCTTGTCAGATACCATGTGGTGAAGTTTGAGATAGTATGCTATACCTATGAATACCTCGGCCTCAAGTACCCTTCCGGTGCGACCATCGTACATCACCTCTTTACCTGTAGATTTGAAACCAGCTTTTTCTAAGAGAGCACGCATCTTGTTTTCGTCTGATCCGCAGAAGGCAGTTCCTTCTTGTGGATCGCCTGAGACAGCGTAAGCCTTACCGCCTAGTATCTCCAGCAGCTGACCCAAGGTCATTCTTGAAGGTATTGCGTGTGGATTTATTATGAGGTCGGGCACTACGCCATCCTCTGTATAGGGCATATCATACTGTGGAACGAGCATGCCGATAACGCCTTTCTGTCCGTGTCTAGATGCAAATTTGTCCCCGAGCTCGGGTATGCGCTCATTCCTGACCCTTATCTTCACAAGCTTATTACCATCAGAGGACTCCGTGACAAGCACTAAATCTACTATTCCATCTTCACCAGCCCTCATCGATACTGAGGTCTCACGTCGTGTTGGACCTGTGGTTTCAAATTCGCGATACTCCTCTAGGAATCTGGGCGGGCTGGTCTTTCCAATAAGCACATCTCCTCCTTGTACAATTGATTCAGGTTCAATTATTCCGTCGTCTCCCAAATATCGATAGGACTCGGGAGTTCTATATCCCCTAACATTTGGTGATGGGACCTCAATCTTGTCTTCTTGTCCACCAGGGTACCGCCGCTCCTCAGTCTCATAGCATCTGAAGAATGAGGAGCGACCAAGACCTCTCTCCACAGAGGATTTATTCATTATAAGAGCATCCTCAATGTTGTATCCGGAATAAGAAAGGACTGCTACCACGAAGTTTTGACCAGCAGGGCGCCTATCCAGCTCAAGAATCTTGGCAGGCTTAGTATTAACAAGGGGTTTCTGTGGATAGTGAAGCAAGTGTCCGCGCGTGTCAAGCCTTTTAGAGAAGTTGGCTACGTAAAACCCTAAGGCTTGCTTTACCATTGCAGAGCCGTAAGTGTTTCTTGGAGATTGGTTCGCCTCCAAGAAGGGGATCATAGAGGCACTTATGCCAAGGATTGTTGATGGAACTATCTCCATATGAGTGTGTTCTTTGGTCAATTCCTCAGGCGTCAGAGAGATGTAGGCATTCTCTTCTTCCTCTGCGTCTAAGTATTCTACAATGCTTTGAAGTATGAGGTCGTTCCAAGTCCATTCTCCTGATAGTAGCTTCTCAACATGGTCTTTCGTCAAACGTGGGACGCCGTTGTCAACAATAATGAGGGGTCGCCTTACTCTTCCAGCGTCACAATTTACGTATACCTCTTGTATAACTCCGTAGTTATAATAGGCAACGTTTACTTCGTGATGGATTCTTCCACGTCTTCTCAGCTTTCTGAGTTCTGCGACCAGAAGTTCAGGCTTCTGATGAATGCCAATCAAACGTCCGTTAAGGATAACTTTCGCTCCAGTTAGACCTTTCTTCCTAGCAGATTCGATGGTCTCAGTCTCAAGTTCATAAAGAAGGTCTTCCACAGGGCGTTCATCCACGCCCACAGATATGAAAGCCATTAGAGCCAAGTTCTTGACCAAGCCACAGTTGGGACCCTCTGGGGTTTCACTTGGGCATAGTCGCCCCCACTGGGTTGAATGGAGGTCTCTTGCCTCGAAATGAGGTTGGCTCCTACTGAGCGGAGAGATGATTCTCCTCAAATGCCCAACTGTTGATAGGTAGTTTGTCCGATCCAGTAGCTGACTAACTCCAGCCTTTCCGCCTACCCAGTTGCCTGTTGCTAAGGCATGTCTCATCCTTTCCGTTATCACGTCTGCCCGAACAAGAGTAGGTATAGAAACCTTCCTGCTTCTGCTTTTTGCCCTTTCTAGCTGGTATTTGAGGTCACGACAGAAGCTCTTAAAGGCAACGCGGAATAGACTTGCCAAGAGATCCCCAGCGAGCTTTAAGCGCTTGTTAGCGTAATGGTCCTTATCGTCGGGTTTACGACGACCGAGTGAGAGCTCTATCAGTTTCTCAGCCATCTGTCCTAGGTATAGAGCTTTCTTCTTACGGTCATCCTTATTCGTTCCAAGATGTGGAAGCAAGTATTTGTCGAGGATCTGCTCAGCCCTCTGGATCCTAAAGTCTCGAGTTTGTCCAATAGCAACCCTGTTACCGATATAGTCAAGTGCATCATCAACCGTATTTATTTCCATTCCTGCCTCTAGCGTTGGTATGAGGGATTTTTGAATTTCGGGATCGCTTGAGACAAATTCGACAATCTCTTTGTCTGAAGATACGCCCAAAGCTCGCATTATTATAGAAAGAGAGATTCTGCCAGGGATCGAGGGAAAAGATACCTGTAGATCGCCGCCTTTCATGCGCTCTATAGTAACTGGAACCCTAAACCCAGAGGTTGCTGAAAACACCTTGGCAACGTGAGTTACAGGGGAGGCGCCTTCCATTACGTCCACTAATATTCTGTTTACTGCAAGATCTTCTTGGATGACTACCACTCTTTCAGATCCGTTGACTAAGAAATATCCGCCAGGGTCTTCTGGGTCTTCGCCACATTTAATGAGCTCCTCTTTAGTCATCTTAGATAAAACGCAAGGAGCGGACTTAACCATTATTGGGAGTTTGCCGATGTAGACCTCTTGCTCTTCTTCTTCGAATCCGTTCTCAACTGGTGTGACTTTCAGGTACATGGAGGATGCGTATGTCAAATTCCGCTGTCTAGATTCCATCGGCGTTATCTCTTTCTCTGAACCATCGGCCTCGTGAATTGTGGGCGGTTTTAGTGTGAGTTTGCCCAATTTAATTTTGTATCCTGGTAGATCGGTCTCAATCACACCTTGTTCATTTACAATCTCTTGGATCTTGTTCTTTATAAAATCGTCAAATGAATCGAGGTGCTGCCTAACAACACCTTTTTCTTTGAAGAAACTCTCTACGAGAACCCATCTATCTTCAATTGTCAATCTATTCAATTAAATCACCCTGGAACAACATATCTATAAGCTATGGACTTGCCTGCAACCTCACTATTTCGCTCTATCTTCAGGACGTCGCCTGGCTTGGCTCCTAAGACTTTGCATATTGGGTCACTCTTCCTTATCCAAGGCAAGTGCTCTTTCCTTATACCATAGGTCTGTCTTAAAGCTTCAACCTCTTCCTTCGAGAGTATTGTGAACTTCGGAACAAGTTCATGTTTGAGAATATCGAACTTTACCAATAACACCCCACCATTATCCAAATAAAAGATATGCCCGAGCCGAGCAATAAGTTGGAAAATATGCTTATTTATAAAGTTTCCTATTACTAAGAGGGTGGTCCCGCCCGCCGGATTTGAACCAGCGACCACCCGGTTAATGCCCAGCTAACGCAGGTTCATCTCCCGCCGAAAGGCGAATTTACCTGCGCGACCACCGGTCTACAGCCGGGCGCTCTACCACTGAGCTAGGGCGGGCCATATGGGAAAGGTTCCAAGATATGCTAAAACTTAGTGGTTCTTATAAGTTTTTTTGGATCTTAAAGAGGTAATAAAAATCAAGGCCTTATGCCCACAGTTACGGGAACGAATAGCACCTGTCCATCCCTTATAACAGTCAGATTTATGGATTGTCCAGGAACAGTCGCTCTCTCCAAATATGACGAGAGTTCTTCCATTGTCCGTATGGTATGCTGATTGATTGCCAAGACAAGGTCCCCACCAGCATATATTTGGCGTCCAGCCAAGGTTACAATCTTTGTGCCTCCCCTCAATCCAGCTTTGTCTGCTGGACCGTTTTTTGCCACGGATTGGATTAGTACACCGTATGTATAGTTAAGACCGACGGCTTTTGCCACGAGGTAGTCAACGGTTAGACCAGTAATACCTAAATATGGATGGTCATACTTGCCTTTCTCGACAAGATCCTTGAACTCTCTGATTAGTGTATCTGAAGGCACTGCAAAGCCGACATTTTGGGATCCCGATATTATGGCGGTGGTTATGCCGACCACCCTTCCGTTTGAATCCAAGAGAGGACCACCTGAATTGCCAGGGTTTATGGGCGTGCTTATCTGAATCACATCAGCAATGAGATAGCCTGAGGCAGTCTCGGTCTGAATAGCTCTGCCAAGTTGGCTGACTATTCCTGAGGTGAGTGTTGATTGGAGACCGTAAGGGTTGCCTATAGCCACAACCAAATCGCCTACACGAAGGTTTGATGAGGGGGCGACAGGTATAGGTACAAGCTTGTTTTTAGGAGCAAATGGTCTAAGAATTGCAAGATCGCTATACATATCCTTTCCCAGAACCTCAAAGGGATATGCCTCACCGTCAATAAAAGTGACGGATCCTTGAACCATATTTTCCACCACATGATAGTTTGTGACTAGCAGGGGCGTGCCAGTAAGGTTTACTATAAAACCAGAGCCGAGGACCTCCTGATAAGTTGTTCCAAAAATGTCGCTGACAGGCACAAGTCCTTTTATCATTACTACAGATGCCTTCACGGATTCGTAAAGATCATATAGAGAAGGGCTAATCAGTGTTGCGTTATTCTGCTGAAAATTCAAGAGTGTGCTCTGGAGAGCGTTAATTTTTGACTCTAAAGAAGAGATCTTGCTCTGCAGAGAGTCGACTTTTGAGGTTAATTGTGAGGAGCCATATGAAGAGAAAGAGTAACCGATGTAAGCACCTGCTATGAAGACTAAAAGTAGTAATGCGACAATATTAGACGAGCTGTCTCCTCTCATATAATGCCTCCTGAACCAGAATGTCAATTAAAGGTGTATAGAAGCATTCTTATAAGATCTTCAGATTTTGAGCGCCCTCCTACTAATTTTATAAGAATTTTGTATCAAAAAGCAAAGGAATCTGTTGGATACATCTTATTTCGGATTATTGTATTAAGAAGAAAAATCCGATAAGGTTAAATAAATAAGAATTAAAAATCTCGGTGAGCCCCGATAGTATAGTCCGGTCTAGAATACTGGCCTGTCGAGCCAGTGACCCGGGTTCAAATCCCGGTCGGGGCGCCATTTTCTAGGAAGGGATCACATTTCACAATATTTGGTAGTCGGTAGAGTGTTCATTTTTAAATATTGACCGCAAGGCTTTCCTAAAGACATTTATAGATCATCATTCAGACCTATAAGAAAAATTCTTTAAGCAAGTTCTGATCGTCGAAAAATGTTCTTGAATTGCAACGAGCATTGCTTCTGCTGATTCTTCCACAGGAAGCCTTCCCACGCCAGCGCCCATAGCAGGGAATGCGATACTATTAATACCTAGCGATTCTGCTAATTTCAAGGCAGCGGCGGTGGATAAACGAACTTTGTTTTTTGTTGTTTTCATAGAAGGTTTTCCATGGTGGGAGAGTGGATTATATATTTTGATTTTAGGTGACCTGCAGAAGTTGCGATTGCATTTCCAACAGGAATGGGAGCATTTCTCATCGCCTCTTCTTCTACGACAGGTCCAGCCGCCCTCTTAATAGCAGCCGCTACTCCGCCTCCCATACTCATGAGACTGTTCGCTGGATTGACTAAGGCTTCCGCATCACAGATAGTTATGTCGATCTTTAAGATCTTAATCTCCGGCACATTCATATGTTATAGTAATTATTGAAAGCTTAGTAAATCTTCCTGATTAAAAAATTCACATAATTATTGAAGAACAGGTAAGTAATTAAGCAAACCAGTTTGAATAGAGTGTTGTGAAAGGTGGTCTAATGAAGGCATATGTGGTTAAGGGGTTCTATAGAGACCTAAAGCCAGCAACAGACTTGCTCAAGAAACGGATTGGCGAGGAAGAACTAATTGGAGCAAGCATGGGTTTCTTGTACTATCCCTATTGGCTCATAAATTTTGATGTTAAGGTTATTATGATTCTAGGGATAACCAAGACTTACGACGGGGTTTATTTAATGGTTGATGGTATAACAGGTTTTGTAGGATATTGCTCAAAACCTGACATAGTTACGGAAGATCTAGATGAAGAAAGGGTTCTAAGTTTAAAAGTATTAGAAGATGCGGGCCTTAACGGAGCAAAGGAGTATGTAAAAAAGACTTTCCAGAGGCTCAAAAAATTGACTATGTTAAAAGAGATGGAGATAACTCTAGTTGATAAATTAGTGATTTATAAGCAATTTTGGCTAGTTCGATTACCTGATAAAAAAAATAGAAAAGTTTGGTTGCTTCTCGATAGCGTATCTGGAGCCACTCAGTTTGTAGTGCCAAGCGATATTGGTATGGAAGTAAGCTCTGCGAGATAAGATGCAGAGAATCTTTTTGATATGTTAGAAGCTACAACTTTTGTTTCTATTGAAGAGGACTTTTCGATCCTCTTGTCAACCGATGGTGAGATGAAGTGTTTCTTGCTTGCGTCCACAAGACTCTGTATTTCTGGTGGCAATGGTTTGGTAATAAGGCTCACTACAATCATTAGTAACACGGATGCGATTAGACCCGCGAAGAACGGATGTACCGCAGTAAGAGCTCTTAGTCCAGATGGGCCCCAAAGGGCAGCCGTTCCTGCTCCTCCGATCATAGAGGCGAGTGCACCTGCCGATGTTGCTCGCTTCCAGTAAACGGCAGAAAGGTTTGTGGTAATGAAGGCACATCCTAAAACGCCGAAAGCGGAAACAACTGCAGTAAATACACTGCCACCAGGAATTAAGGCAACGGCTATAGCTATGAGACCGATAATCAAAACCAATATCTGAGTCCAGCGCATTCGAGTTTTATCGTCCAGTTTGGGATTTATGTAACGAACGTAGAGATCGTTAATCAATGCGGATGCAGAAGTCAGAGATAAAGTGTCTGCGGTACTCATTATGGCTGCATAGACCGCCGCTAATAAGAATCCAGCAAGCCACGGATTTGTAAATGTGTAGAAGAATGTTGCTGCAGCGAGTTCCGGATCAGATAGTCCAGGAAGCAGTACTATTGCAAAGAGACCCAGAAATACGCACGCATATGTGAAAATGACGGCCCATATGACGTTTATGACTATGGAGTTGGTTATTGCCTTAACACTCTTTCCAGACATGTGGAAGATTACTATATGTGGAAGACCAATGTAACCAATCATGTATATCAAAAGAGATCCAAGAATCTCTCCGTATTGTCCATAGTACATGTTGTTTGTGCCCCACACGGAGAGTATGGTTGGGTTTATTGCCATAAGACGATCTGTAAGGCCCCCAAGTCCGCCCACCAGTGAGAAGCCGACAACTATACCAATAACTGACCCTATTAACATTATTGATGCTTGAAGAACATTAGTTAACATGACTGCAAGAAGACCGCCTAAAGCCACATAGATAAGTACCACTATGCCACCGACTATAACACCCCACTGATATGGAACGCCTAATAGAAGCTGAGCCATCTTTCCAGCAGCAATAATTTGCGCAAGTAAGTATACCCAGCAGAATATTGCAGTTATAAGACCGCCAACCGCGGACGTAGCTCGAGATGGGAATCTCTTTGAGAGCAGGTCGACTGGCGTTACGGCACCCAACTTAGCAGCGAGTGTTCTCATTCTCCTTCCTAGGAAAGTAAAGTTCCAGAAGCCGCCTCCTGCGTCTCCAGCCTCGTACCAGAAAGCAAAAGCACCTTCAGTATAAGCATAGCCAGGCAATCCGACAAACATAAAGCCACTCATCGACCCTGCACCATGGCTTAGACCCACCAGAAAAGCGCCACCTTTCCTTCCAGCAACTGTAAAGTCCTCTAGTTTTTTTATGAATCTCGCAGACCATATGCCGATTAAGACCATTATAATTAAGTAAATTGCCCAGCCGATCAGTGCCTCAATGTGAAAAACCTCAGCCACGACTCACACCCTCCTGAGATTGAAGCTCTTCTTGTTTCTCCCTACGCCTAAGAATGCCCCAAGCGACAAATGCCAAGACTAGCCAGAGAACTGGCCAAAAGAACATGATAGCCCAGGTCTGCCAAGGATCCACCGAAGTTGCTTTTGGTATAAATGATACAAAAAGCAACACCAATGTAGGTATCATTATAACACCCAAATCGGGTTGGAAAACAGGATGTATTTAAGATTTTTTTTAATTTTCACCTACTTAATAATAAGGAAATTTTTATTTTTAATTTTATCATTATTTATCACTTAAAATTAATATTATTTATGAGAACTATTTTGGAAGGTGCGAAGAACCTCTCAAGATATCATTATTTCAATTCGTTTTTAATTATTTTTGTACAAGAAATAGACGATTATTAGTGCAAATCCATAGTCAATTAATAATATTAGTGCGCTAAAGATGCTAAAAACAAAAGTAATCAACATTTTAACTATTAATTTTATAATTTTTTAAATTTTAAATTTCTATTATGAGAAACGCTTTTTTATTATTATAAAAAAGAGCGTGGCGGGGAGAGTGTGTTAATAGGATTCTTTATGATATTTTCCAAATGTTCTTTTGCCCATGAAGATCATCAAATCACCCTTAATCCAGTCTTTTATAACCCGCAATATTCCATATTTTTTGAACCTGCGAGCCGACATCTTCACACTTATTTTTGGTGAGTAGACAACTTTCCCGATCTTTTTCAGTCTCAAGCCCAACTCTCCGTCATCACAGAGGGGGTAGTCTGTATAACCGCCTACTTTTAAAAAAGCATCTTTAAGTACTGCCGTATTAGTTCCTCTGGTCCAAACAATTCCCAGTTTATATGCAAATAATGAAATCAAGTTGATTAGAGAGTAAAGGGTTCGATATTTAGGATCTGGTTCTAGGGGCTCGTCCGGACCGCATACAGCTACAACGCCAGAAGAAAAATGTGAGAGGATCTGGTGTAGCCAGTCACTCCGAACTATGACGTCGGCATCAGTATGGACGATAACCCTGCCACGAGCAACTTCTACACCATCATTCCTGGCACCACCCACACCTTTGCTCTTCTGCTGGAGAATCAAGTCTGCATACTTTGATGCGATCTCAACAGTCCTATCAACACTACCGCCGTCCACCACAATTATTTCGTAATCACTCCTTGGCAGTGTCTGCGAAGAAATAGACCGGAGAGTTTTCTCTATACCTTTCTCCTCATTATATGTGGGGATTATTACTGACAGTTTTACCAAGGGGGACACACATAAAAGAGCATATATCTCTTGGTTTATTTCTTTATCTTTGTTTGTACTGAGAAATATTTAGAATTGCTGGTGATTTCATGAAGATTTGCCTGCGGCTCCACATGTCAGGAGTATTCGATACGGGTTGGGCAGAAAGAATGCTTTTTGTAATAAAAAAATATGGGGATTTTGTTGCCGTGGTGGGGGGCACAATTGGTGCAGTTGCAATGATGGATGCTCAGCTTGAGAGTGAAGTAATAATTATTAAAGAAAAGTTCAGCGACTGGGTCAAAAATAATCGGTTTGATTTTGATGTTGTAGTTAATGTGATGTATACAAGCGATGTAGAAAGGATGATGGCAGACAGTTGGTATATCTATAAAAGAACAGCTTTGCCTGTAGTAGGTGTAGAAACCAATAGTAGAGCTATAGCTTTTTGGGGCGAAGGGGCAAGAGAATTTGCACATGTGTTGTCCGATGATTTGAGGTTCGAGTTCAAGGAAGGTAAGGATTTTGGGACTACTTTTTGGAAAGAAGGCAGAAAGGAATTTAGGAGAATCTTGGCAGTCGCGCCTGGAGATTGGATACTAATAAACAAGATAGTAGTAGGAAAGGCAGAGACTAAAGATGTGGTAGTGATCTGCGAAAATGGGAATATTTTGGATATAAAGGGGGCTACGATCAAGAGGCATGGGGTTGAGAAGTTGGGAAGGATAGAGTTATCCGAGGTAAAAATAGATACTATAAAGGTATTGAGGCATAATGTTAAGAATAAAAGAGGTATTGTCCTGAAGACGGGGATCAGTAAAAAGGTAGCCTATGTAGAGCATGCAGGGTATGATGTTTTAAAATTATTAGATGAGGGCGTGTGTTCTGCTGTTACTGTTGGAGATGATACGACTGCAATCGTAGGAGACATATTCAGTAGATTCGGGATTCCCATAATTGGTATTACCGATGGAGATGCTGATGGGTTGCTTCAGCAAGGAGAGGTTGCTCTAGGGTCGATAATTTTTAAGGTCAAAAGCGACGACGAGGCAGGGAGAATAATATTCGAGCAGGTCTTCGAATCTAAGCCATTCTATGAAGGAGAGTTTGATAGTCTTAGAGAGAGAATAAAAGAAGTCCTAAAAAATAGTTTGATTTCAATCAGCATTTTTAGTGAAGGGCGCAAAATTCCACATTTGCAAAATTAAAAAAAGAATAATAGCAATTAAGTCAAGAAACGACCAAAGCGGTAAGCGATGCCTTTCAGGCGCTGGGGGACAAATGCAATTAATAATTCTAAATCAGCATTATTAATAATTTTTAAAGCCTTGAGCATTATTACATAAACAAATCCACCAACAAAAATGTAGGCAGGAAGCAAATATTTTGAATAATAGCTCCATACAAAAATGAAAACAAATATCGACATGATAAATGAGGTAGTGAGTGAAGCGAAGAAGCATCGCCAATCTATAAGATCACGTATCTCTGACTTTACATATAGCAGCATTGTTAGAAAGTTTACCAATATGAGGGCACATCTGCCGATGGCAGCCCCTGTCGCACCGAATTGAGGGACAAATAGGATGGATATAAAGGAACATGCCACTATTGCAGCTAGTTGAGAAACAAAGAAGACAAAAGTCTTGCCTATGGATGCGATATAAGTACATACGACGTGGTGAATTGACAACACTACAGACGCAGCAGCCATAATCGTCAATGCTGGTGACCCCTCGACATATCTTGAGCCTGCAAAAAGATCTATTGTGGGAAGCGCCGTGGCTGCGAGCCCAAAAGCCATGGGAGAATATATAATTGCAGAGTATCTTGATGCAACGTTTGTTGTCCTCATTATGCCATGCATATCACCTTTGCCAAAAAGACCTGAGGCACGAGGAAAAATTGCAGATGCCAAGGATCCAGGTAGTGAAGATACATAAAGAACTGCAGTAGTTGCTGGAGAGTAGACGCCAAGGATTTGGGCCCCGACCAACCCAAGAACAATGTAACGGTCTATTGTTGATTGAAGATAGCCCAATATGTTTGATCCATAAATAGGCATAGAATATTTCAGCAAGGTAAATAACGGAAATGATCCATGCATTTTTCGCATAGTCTCACGGCAAAATAATAAAGATAGGCAAAGATATAGAAAGTCGGCAATTATCCATCCAAAAATTATCCCAGATATTCCAAAACCTAGTAATAGAAAAGATATCGTTGCGGCAGTCTTGACCGAATTGGATATTATGGAACTTATGGAAAGTTCCTTGAATTTTTGAGAGCCATAAAGCACTGAAGAAGAGAATTGTGAGATAAATACGACCAAGATATCCAAAGAAAGCAGTCTGAAAAAGAATGCCTCTGCTTCGCTTCCAAAAAATATCAATGATATATAAGGAGCGAATAATAGACAAAAGCCGCTACCGATTATGGCTAGGAGGGTTCCAATTTTAAACCCAATATAAGCAACACCACTTGCGTCAGAGGAGAGTCCTTTCCCCAGAAGTTCAGAGTAATACTTAGAGACTGCGGAAGGCAATGCGAATATTAGTACAGTTAGAATCAAACCTGAAAACATTGTTATGGCAGATACCTTTCCGAGATCGGCGATTGTAGGGAGAAGCCTAGCGGCAAATGCAAAATAGACTATGCCAGATATAATTGACACCACAGTTTGTGCAGTCAGATAGGCAGCGGATCGTGCTAACCGAACTTTTTCGGCGTTCAAGAGATACACCAGTATTGATTATATGTCAAACGAACATGGCTAAAAATTTGTGGGATATGTTAGATAGATTTTCTATTTTTTTAAATCGACGAAACGGGGATTTAAAACCCCGACCATCGACTTAGAAGACCAAAGCGCTATCCAGTCTGCGCCATGGACCCTGACGTGATTAAAAAGCGCTATTCCAATAAATATTTCCATATTAGCCAAAAACTTAATACTGGTCCGCTCCTAATCTTTTGAAAGGCTGGATTCCCAAGTCAGGACAACGCGCAGGACGCCGCGAGGATAAGAAAAGACATTGTGCGTCTACAGAATACTTGGAAAAGACATGCGACAGTCAACAAACTGAAATCGAAAGGTATCGAGGCAGAAAACTTTGGGGTGGATATAGAGTGGACGGTCGATGAGGGCTTTACTTTGATACTCGCATGTGAAGGCATATTCGGGAACCTCTTTCAGGTAGTTTTCGTGGGCAAGATCCAAAGCTATGGTGATTGAGCGAGTCCTGCCGAAGACCTTTAGATACCTCGATCTAAAACGAGTTGCCTGTTGCCATTGATCTCGGCAAGCACCTTGAGCTAGAAAATCAATAAAAAGGGGACAAGGAGTCGATCTACTTCAGTTCCCTACCAGTTTTACACCAGTTATAGCAGCCGCATCTGTAGTTAGCGCTCTGAGGTCATCCTTATCCAAGCTCCTGACTGAAGTCTTGCCTGAGAGCTGGGTGAACATCTTGAGCTCTTCTATTATTGCCCTTAGGTAATTTTCAACCCTGGCTGCCATCTCCTCTACTTTGAGGCGCTTCCTGAGCGCTGGATCCTGGGTCGTGATCCCCCTCGAACACTTTCCTGTGGAGCACAACCCGCAGGTTCTACAGCCCATCGCAATTAGCACCCCTGTTGAGATTGCTACGGCGTCCGCTCCCAAAGCAAGGGCCTTCGCAATATCAGCCCCATTCCTTATTCCGCCAGATATCACCAGGCTCACCTTGTCCTTAACTCCGAGCTCCTTTAGGCTTCTCTCTGCCTCGACTAGTGCAGGAAGAGTGGGCAAACCGGCATGCTCGATAACAATGTCCGGAGCCGCTCCAGTACCGCCCTGTTTGCCATCGATTACGATGATGTCCGCTCCAGCCTTGACCGCTATCTTCACGTCATCCCTGACCCTTCCTGCAGAATACTTTACAACTATTGGGACTTTCCAATCCGTGATTTCCCTGAGCTGTTCAATCTTCATCTTCAAGTCCTCCGGACCTACTATGTCCAGGTGCCTCGCAGGGCTGATCGCGTCCGATCCTGGCGGCAAGCCCCTGACCTTAGCAACCTCTTCTGTAACCTTCTCGCCCATGAGTAGCCCTCCTTGACCACCTTTTGCGCCTTGTCCGATCTTGATCTCAACCGCATCAGCAGAGCGAAGATACTCAGCCGAGACACCGAACCTCCCTGAGGCATATTGTGCGATGAGTATGGAAGCAAGCGCTCTCTCTTCCGGTAGCATTCCCCCCTCTCCTGTGTTCGTAGGGATTCCGATCTTTGATGTTGCCTTTGCTACTGCGAGCTTAGCCTCTTTACTCATAGCACCGAACGACATGGCCCCCACCAGAATTGGCGCGGCCAACCTCAGCGGTCTCTCGGCTCGTCCTTTGCCCAGGACTATCTCTGTTTCACATGGCTCCCTGTAGTGGTCAATTGGTGGTCTAGAGTTCTGGGCACAGAGAAATACCAGATCGTCGAAATGAGGGAACCTATTCCATGCCCCCATGCCCCTCACTAATGCTCTGCCTATTGCCGCCTTGATCTGGATTTCGTCGATTTCCCGTCTCGTCCAGGTCGATCTTCCAATCTCATGGACAGGATAGACTCTCACCGCCCTCTGTCTGCAGTGCTCCACGCAGGTCTCACACCCGACGCACTCGAAGTCGTTTATAGGAGCCATATATCCCTGCTTGACTTCCTTGAATACTTGTTGCGGGCATACGCGTGCGCATGCCCCGCAGACCTCGCATACTCCATGGTCAATCTCCACTTTGTATCTGTTCCTCTCCCTCCTGATGTTCCAAATGTTCCCCTCAGATCTTCGGAAGTACCTCGGGTTTTCTGGGACAATCTTTCTCATTTTTGGGGTCGCAAGTCCATAGTCCCTTAGCAACCTTTCGACATGTTCGAGCTCTGTATCGGTCACTTCTTCGACATTTGCGTTTTTACCGAGTGTCGGCTCTGGTCCCGAGAAAAATATCTTCCCGCCTACCATCGATTCACCCGCACTCTCGCCGAGCCTTCCCAATACTATGATCTCTCCCCCCATCATGTAAAGTCCAGTCATTATTCCTGAGTCTCCTCCTACAACCACTAAACCATTCTTCATCAGTGCACCGACCCTGTCCCCGCAATCCCCCCTGACAACCAACCTTCCGCCGTATAGCCCTTGACCAGTTCCGTTACCGGAGTGCCCTTCGACAACTATCTCGCCAGCAGTCATATTGTCTCCCAAGAACCAGCCGGCATTGCCCCTGACCTTGATGAACGGTCCATCGATCATCGTCCCTGCAAAGTAACCGACAGACCCTTCGATCTCCACTGTGCATTTTGTTACGAGTCCCGCTGCAATATGGTGCATTCCCTTCGGATTTTCTATTAAAATGCGCCCTCCATCAGTAGCCAATTTGAGAGCCAAGTTGAGCTCCCTGACACTCATTCCACTTGCATCTATTCTCTTTATACTGTTTTCCAGCAAATTACCTCACCTGGTTTAACGTTCCTGATGACGCCTTTCTTATTCAAAAGACGCAAGGCGTTCTCCTCCGAGGCGACTGCCCTAATCTCTTCGCCTTCTAAGATGACCATTGGTCTCAGTCCGAGCTTGTCTCTTACCATTCCGAGTTCACACTCTGTCGAGAATACGTAGGAGAAAGGTCCGTCAAGATCCTCTACGGATGCCTTCAGTGCTTCATCGAGCGCCTCGCCGTCCTTGAGCCTGTCAGTTATGTAGTGCACAATTAATTCCGAGTCGTTTTCAGTTTGGAATTTGACCCCCTTCTGCTCGAGCCTTTCCCTCGCCTTCCAGTAATTCGTGATCTGACCGTTGTGAACCAAGGCCACGTCTATGTGGTCGAAGGACTGGAACGGGTGGGCGTGGAAAAGGTCGACGCGGCTCTCAGTCGAGAATCTTACATGTCCAATGCCATGGCTACCTATAAAGTCACGTACCTTAAAGTTCCTATCGAGCTCCTCCACGGAGACTGTATCCTTTATTATATCCATCTTTCTGCCGATGCTCAGCACCTTCGAGAGCTCGGTGGCATTAATGTTCTTGACCATCTGGGGCAGGTCTTTCTCATGCGCCCTGACTGTGTAGAGGTCGAAGCTGTAGCCCTTTATAGAATTGAGCTTTATGTTCCTAATATCCCCGCCCGCGCTAGCTATTGCAGCCGAGATCTTGCTAAGTGCGCCTATAACATCTCTTGTGAATACTCTTATCATGAACTCGTCGCCCGGCATCTCTTCGCTCCTGTAAAGGGCAACACCTGCCGAATCGAGCCCCCTGTGCTGCAATCCTCCCAGCATCACTGAGAGGAAGAGACCTATCTCTCCCTTTCCGTTAAGCAATACGCCTGCTATTCCGCACATCACTCATACCTCTTGTTTGAAAGACGCTAAGTCTTTGTCTACATTGTTTTTCTTTTGCTCGTCCGCCCTCTGGCCCTCTTGGTTTGGGGCATGTTTGCTAGAATACCTGCTCCATCCTCCCACTGCATCAGGTCCACGTTCGCCTGTCCTGATCCTAATGCATTCCTCTAGGGGCAAGATGAAGATCTTGCCGTCTCCGATCTTTCCAGTTCTAGCTGATTTAATTATCCCTTCAACTACCGTGTCCACGAAGTCGTCGTTTACAGCAATCTCAAGCCTTAGTTTAGGCAGGAGGTAAACGTCCTTCTTAACGCCCCGATAGCTTTCGACGTACCCCTTTGTCTCGCCGCACCCCTTTGCCTTGGTTACGCTCATCCTGAACACTTCTCTGGAGTCCAGCTCCCTCTTGACGTCCTCGAGTTTTTCAGGCTTTATGTATGCTATTACCAGTTTCATTCCTTATCGCCTCACGATGGCACCTCGAAGTCTGGGTATGCGCTCATGCCGTGCTCAGCGATGTCAAGACCGATAATCTCCTCTTCCTCGCTGACCCTCAGACCTATTGTATAGTCAATCGCCTTGAATACCAGATAGGAAGTGGCAAACACGAATGCAAATATCGAACCGACTCCCACCAATTGGATCGCCAGCTGTGAAGTCCGGCCGCCAAACAAAAGCCCGCTCACACCGCCAGAGAATGAACTTTCAGCGAAGATGCCGACCGCAAGCGCCCCAAAAGCTCCGCCGACGCCATGGACAGATATCGCGCCCACCGGATCGTCGACCCTCAGGACCTTATCGATGAATTCGACTGAGAATACGACAAGGATCCCAGCAATACTGCCTATTGCCATCGCCGTTCCTGGGCTAACGCTAGCACATCCTGCAGTTATTGCTACAAGACCAGCAAGGAGCCCGTTTATGGTCATACCAACATCGGGCTTTCCTATGTGGATCCATGCAGTCACCATTGCCCCTAAGGCCCCCGCAGCTGCCGCGATGTTGGTAGTTATTGCTATTGTCGCAATACTCGGGATGGTTGCAGCTGCAGTGCTTCCTGGATTGAAACCAAACCACCCGAACCAGAGCACCATCGCTCCGATTGTTGAAAGTGATATGTTGTGCCCTGGTATTAGGTTAATTTTACCGTCAGCGTACTTGCCGATCCTGGGTCCTAGCACAATAGCACCAGCAAGTGCGGCCGCACCTCCAGTGAGGTGGACTACTGCAGATCCCGCAAAGTCGACCATCCCAATACTCGCGAGCCAACCTCCGCCCCACACCCAATGAGCCACCAATGGGTACACAAGGGTCAGTATTATCGCGGTGAAGAGCACATACCCAATGAACTTTATCCTCTCGCCAACCGCACCCGAAACTATTGTAGCCGCTGTTGCCGCGAACATAACCTGGAAAAGGAAGTAGGCATATGAAGTGACGTTTGTGTTCGGCCATATGTCAAGCGCCCCAAGCCTTCCAAGCATTGCCAACTCGATTGGGTTCCCTAGGAACCCGAATATATCCGACCCGAATGCCAAACTGAACCCGACAATGAAGAATGCCAAACCTCCGATCGCAGGGGTCACGAGGTTCTTCATGCATATGTTGCTAGTGTTTTTGGCCCTCTGCATCCCACTCTCCAGCATTGCGAATCCGAGATTCATGAAGAATACCAGAAAGGCAGCAATCAGTATCCATGTCGTGTCTATGGCGTTCTCTATCCCATAGGTCGCCGAAACCACTGTGGTATAAACGTTCGAGTAGAATATTGCTGATTCTGCATACCCAATGTTCATATTCAATTCCTCTTTTTATACAAAACATCAATAGTCCGATGATTTATATAAAAAATTATTTATTAAAAAGTTGGAGTTAGTAATAAAATTTAATATTTTTTTATGAAAATGTAATAAAATATTTATCTACCGCCCCTTTTTGTATGTGTCCAAACGCACGAGCATTTCGCTCAGCCCAGAGTTCGAAAGGATATTACAAGAACGGACCTCCTGCGGCGAGAATCAAAGTAATTTTATAAGGAAGGCACTCTACCTCTATTATGAATTCAGAAAACTGAAAAGTGAGACGTAGATCGCCTAAAGATCTAAAGATCTACTAGGAGATGCTACAAAGCGGCGAACATGTTGTGCTGGATCTCGACCATTTGTCGGTATTGCTGAAGATCGCCGAAGGATCGGAAGCTTTCTCCCAGAAGTTGCGTATGTCAGGAAGAGGGCTCTATTTCTGTGCCCAGCTAGCATAAGAATTCCTGGAGCTCCTTCTTGGAGTAGAGCCTCATGATCCCATAATCAACCCTGCAGAGCCTGAACTTCCTTATACTTCAAGTCCCTCAGGAAGTCCCTGAATTAAAGCTTGAGGGCTTTAACGCATTTATTATAAGACAAGAGGTTCTCGAAGGAGACCAAGAAACCCCTTAAGCTCCTCTACGGTCGGATCAGAGCCGACCTCCCTCAGCATCCTCGAGATGTATACACACTTGCTCTTTATTGATGATGGCTTGAAGTGTAGGTCCACCCTGCAGAACTTGTAAAGCACTAGTTGACCCAGGCGGTAAAATGCCCTTTCGTGGCTGTTGAAGAGAGCGCCTTTCTTAGTAAGGCTTCTTTAGCTCGGACAAAGAAGTTTTGATGGCGGGCCCGGAGGGATTTGAACCCTCGACCATCGACTTAGAAGGCCGACGCGCTATCCAGTCTGCGCCACGGGCCCCCAATTGGACAGGAATCCGATCTAGAATTAAACCTTTTTGTTATACGGTTTTTGGAATTATAGGCAGTTGTAAATAAGTGATTAATGGGGCGCGGATGGATCACAAATAAATCTAAATAACACCCTACTTTTTAGTTATCCTTAGGGCGGGGGTTCCCAAGTCAGGACAACGGGGCAGGACGCCCATAAAGGCGTGCCAAACTTAAGATCCATAGGCTTGGGTGGATAGGGTATCCTGTGGCGTAGGCCTTCGAGGGTTCAAATCCCTCCCCCCGCACTATTAGATTATCAAAAGCAATTACTGCCGTCGTAATCAATTCAAATTTCCATGTAGTTATTATCAAAGATGTTTGTAAATTAATGTCGAATTTAGAACTTGCCATCACTCACTCTTTTTCCTTAACGTTTCAAAAGAGCCGTACCCTCCTTCCAGTCCATCCAACTTGAAACTTCCAAATGACTGAGTTAGAACTGAGAAGTTCCCCTCTTCATCTTTAAAAGGCACAGGTATGACAGGTCCCGCTCTTCCCTCTAATATGTATTTGTTCCCCAACGCATCAATTAGCTCCAACTTTGAGCTTATAGGGATTAAATAGTCTCGGAATTTTTGATCTATTATTTTTATATCCATTATGGGTACATTTCTTCCATTTTTGTATATGAAGCCACCTATTGATCTTCTTCCATCATTTGTTATTATTGCAGCAGGATTAACTGCAAGGTTCTTAGAAAACCATATCACGTAGTAAAACCAGTAATCTATGTGTGTCCATTCCCGGATGCCATGAGTGTGATCCCTTTGTCCCATGCAATCTTTTATTTGATATCGCTCTTCTCCAAAAATAATATCGCCATCTATTGTGGCTATCTGTTCCCAGTGAGCGTCTCCAGATCTCTCGCCCACTTTCCTTGATTCTTCAGTCATGTGTTCACTATACTCGTAAACTTCATTTATTGGTGTGAAAAAGAGATCCAACTTTACTGGCGATACCTTCAAAATTAGTTGAGGATTATTGTTAATCTTTAGAAGATCCTCAGGATTTCTGACCACGATCATTTTGTCTTCAAAGTGGTATTTCCATTTGTCATCAGATAGAGGCTCGTGGACCATAGATCCAACACGTAATGACCTCCCTTCTGGATAGTTTCTTTTCTTTTCCAGAGCTTGGTATCCTGCCACAGTTCCATCTGGTAAGAAGAGAAAAAGAAATGTCATACCTTCTTCTTTGTTTGGCTTGAAGCCTAAACGTGTCATTCCGCCAATTTTTTGTTTTTTATCATAGAAAACAAAATAATAGGACTCGTTCCATTCCTTATGATTTTTTGGTCTATGAGTCAAAGATTCCATTCGTCTTACCTCTTAAACATCCATGCTTACTGTACCATTGGTCCCGTCAATCGTCACTACTTGACCAGTTTTGAAAATTTGGCATGCATTAGGGATATTGGTTACTGCAGGAATCCCATACTCTCTTGATACTACAGCGCCGTGGGAGAGAATTCCGCCAGTCTCAGTTATTAGACCACCTATCTTACAGAATACAGGAGTCCATCCAGGGTCTGTGCGCGGGACAACAATTATCTCACCCGCGCGAACTTGGGGAATCTCTTCTATACTCTTCAAAACTCTGATGGGGGCTGTAATTAGACCTTGACTCGCAGGTATTCCTTTTAATGTTTTCTTATGGTCACATACAGGGTCATTAAATTCTCTCATGCCTTGCAAGAATTTCGGTGGAGTAGTATTTTCGTACTTTAAAAACTCAATTTTTCTTTTCTCAATTGAAATAAGTAGATTCTTAAGTTCATCATAACAGCATCCATCTGAACATAATTTTTGAATCTCTTCTTTAGTCAGGAAGAATATCTCATTTGCGTCTTGTAAGATGCCCTTATCCTTCAAGATCTCACCTATTTTCAAATAGATCCTGCGATTCATGGTAATCCAGCGGTCAAGGTTAAAACGTTGGTCTTCTCGAAACACGATATACTTCCTTGCAAAACCTAAAATAATAGAAAATATTTTCCACTTAAACCAACCAAAACGTAGCGATTTTATCATTTGTTCTATCTCTTTTTCAGTTTCTTTCTGCTTCTTTAAATTTTCAGAATCGTTTACAATCTTCCCATCCTCTTTAATTAGTGACTTCAAGACGTCAAAGATGTATTGAGGAGCTTCACACCATCGGGGGTAATAGGGCTCCCTTGTGAAGCCGCGAACACCAAAGTCTTTAATGAAGCTTCTCAACTCTTGCATGAAGGCCATTATCTCAGAGTCCATTGCAGAGGAAAGAGTTTCAAATAGACGATCGGACGGGACTTCCAAAATAATCTTTTTAACCTTAGCGGAAGAGTTGGCTTTTAAGGCTAGTTTTTTGATTCGATCATTGGTCTCACTGGTTTTATGCTCAAGTCCAGAGATAAGTAACGGATATCTGGTCAAAGACACATCCTTACCGAGAAATCTTGCCAAAAGGTATTGCGCCATCAAATTCATACCAATATTATGAACGGGAATGCCATAACGAACGAGTCGGAAGTGTCCCACCATCAACTGGTCCAGTTCTTTCGCAAGGTTTAGATACTCTAAAAGACATCTTTTCTTATCTAGTTCTGCCATTCTAGAATCAAAGTTCTCCAAGAACGGTTCGAATTTATCTTTGGTCCATTTTTGATAAGCCTTAGCTGTCTTTATAATAGAGCCTTGCGGATCAAATAGCATTACGCGCAGTTCGGCAATTATCCTTTTTCTTAGTCGGAAAGGCAGGTTCTTAATAGTCTCCTTACCGTAAGGTCCGCCGCCGTCGGGAAAGTAGTTAAGAATGTCTTCATTGCGTAAAAAAGGCGGGATTTCGTATTCAACCTTCTTCTTGAGTACTTCGAGGTTGAAATATACGTGGGCACGATGTAGTCTTAGAAGCTGATCCATATTCTTTAAGCCTTGGGCGGAATAACCCATGATTTTATTTAATTCTATATTAACAACATTTGTTAGGTGATCTCCTAACAGCCCAAAGAACAAAGGCGTTACTGGATCATTCCAGTAGTCATCAGAATAACCCCTACTCCATACAATTTCATCTTCAGGTGCCACCTTGAACAACGATGTTATAGGTCTTGTTTGAAGTATGAAGATCATTCCGTCTTCGCTTACTGCCCACTCAATGTCCTGTGGGCATCCGAATAATTTTTCTATTGTGCAGCCTAACTCTGCAAGTTTTAAGATCTCTTCGTCTTTTAAGGACGGTAGTCTTCGCTTTTCCGGATCTAGTTCTAAATAATCCAATCCAGACAATTTGTTTAGATCTGTAAAATGACTTTTTGTTCCGATCTCCCTTGCTATGATTTTTAGCTGCTCTCCGCTGCGAGAAACTATGAATCGGTCTGGCGCTACTCGACCAGAGACTAATGATTCGCCAAGACCAAAGTTAGACTCGATTACCAGACGAGTTCTTTCCGAGTAAACAGGATCTGCCGTAAAAAGAACGCCTGAACTTTTGGCTTTTACCATTACTTGAACTATTACTGCCATCTTAAGAGCATCATGTGGGATTTTGCTTTTGTTTCTGTAAGCAATAGCCCTAGAGGTCCATAAAGAGGCGTAACATCTTTTAATTTGCTTAAGCAAGTTATTTTCGCCCTTTATATTCAGAAAAGTCTCCATTTGTCCAGCAAAAGACTCCTGAGGAAGATCTTCAGATGTTGCGGATGACCGAACTGCGACGTTTTGAGTTGGGAGTGCTTTATAATGAGTTATTATCTCATCGGCAATCTCGGTGGGAAGTTCAGCATTTTCAATCATAGTCTGAATCTTTTTAGAAATTTTTTCTAAGGAGTGCGGATCTGATGGCAGGTCAATTATTGTGCTATTTATTAATTTTTCAAGATTGTTTTCTTTTAAAAAAAATGAATATGCGTCAGTGTTAACTACGAAGCCTACTGGAACTGAAAAACCATAGCACAACAGCTCTCCTAAATTAGCTGCTTTATGCCCCACTTTCCCTGAATGATCTTTAGTTACATGCGCTAGATCGATTGCATAATTCATTATTGGCATATTAGCCACTTTTCCATTGAGGTATGCAACATTCTTGTTTGTTTTGCGTTAATAAGCTTAAAGATTTTTGAGGGATTGATCTGAGTTTTCTTGAGTATTCGAGCATGAATAAGGTCAATATATTATAAAAATAAAAATTGAAGAGGTAGAGGGGGATACAAGCCACCATTTCGATCTTAAAAATATCAGTCAATTGTATTAAAATATAATAAAAATTAACCATTTTATTTAAATTCTTTTGAAGTTTAAAACTTTTTGGTGGCACAGTTGGGCTATAAAACTGAGAGGTCTGCAGGCTTTTTGGTCTTTCATAAAAACGGCAAAATTAGATACCTATTCCTAAAAAAAAGGGGGAAATACGACATACCAAAAGGTTTGCAGCAACCAGGTGAAGACGAGTTCACAACTGCGCTTAGAGAGCTCGGAGAAGAGACCGGGCTGGTAAAAATTAAAGTCGTTCCTTTTTTCAAAAAAACTATCGAATATTTTTACAGATGGAAAGGGAATATTATAAAGAAAAAGGTAGTATATTTCCTTGGAGAGACCAATACCGATCAAGTCAAGATCTCGGCGGAACATGACGGATATGTTTGGATGACTAAAGATGAAATTCTTACCAAAATTTCATACAGAAATTTGAAGGATCTAGTAGAAGAGGCGGAGAGGTTCTTACTAAAATTAAATTGTTAAAATTAATGATTAATCGAGAGTTCTTCATAAGGGCTAGACAATAAGTCATAGGTAGAGAAACTTTAGTATTGCAAGTTTTATTAAATACCGTTGTTCCTATTGATTGGGTGCCTTTATTTGAGAGAGTCCTACGGAATTATCCTCTCGTGGGTAGTGATAAGTTTCTGTTTTTCTGTATCAGTAGTATTCTATGCGCCTTCGCTATTTCCTGCAACCTTCCTAATATCCGCCCTAACAGCAGGCGTGGGGTTTTTACTTCATGAGCTTGCGCACAGGGCTGCTGCAAAGCAAAGCGGATGTTATGCCTACTATCAAGTTTGGCCATGGGGCATAATTTTGGCACTTTTTATTTCTCTAATATCAGCTGGCAGATTTATTTTTGCAGCGCTTGGAGCGGTCTACATAACACCCATAGTTTTGTCTAACCAGATCGATGAAAAAGCTATAAAAAGAGTATATGGAAAAATCTCAATTTCTGGACCTTCTATGAATCTTTTGTTAGCCATATTCTTTATGTGTCTGATTAATCTAGGCGGGACTCTCGCCGAAATATCATCCATAGGACTTAGAATAAACTTTTGGCTCGCTGCGTTTAATTTGCTACCTTTTCCCCCGCTTGATGGTTCAAAAGTTTACGCGTGGTCAAAAATTGTATGGGCAACATTTACCCTCCCAACGTGGTTATTCGTTTTGTTAATATTGTGATCCTGAGACCTGCTCCCAATAATCCAGAGGAAGATTGCTAAGCCTTAAATTTTCTAATGCTTAAGGTTCTAATGGTCTTACTTATGATGGAAATAGAGTATGAGCTCTCTTTGCTTAAAGACCTGATAGAGATAGATACTGATGTGATGAAGAAGGAGGGATATTCCGATTGTGCTTCTTTGATAAAAGAAAGAATGAAGGAATTAGGTCTGAAAGTTGATGTTTTTGATCCAAATCTGGCAGACGGGATAAAACGTCCTAGCGTTGTTGGTACCTTAGATGTGGGGTCTGAGATAACTATAGGGCTAGTCACCCATTATGATGTCGTGCCTCCTGGGGAGGGCTGGACCAAGCCTCCTTTCAGGCTCACGTTGAGCGACGGAAAAGCCTACGGCAGGGGAGCTGCGGACGATAAGAGCGCGATCGCTGTTTCTTTAGGCGCTGCAAAAATTGTCAGAGACGATGCACGATTTAACATAAAGATTCTTGCATCGCCAGAGGAAGAAGTCGGCGGAGAGTGGGGCATAGGGTATCTGATGCAAGACGTTGGAATTAAATTTGATTTTGGAATAATTGTTGACTCTATGCCAAATATTGTTTCCATAGGTGCTAGTGGAATAGTACAAGGTGAAATTAAAGTTATTGGAAAACAGGGGCATGCCGGATACCCTCACAGGGCGATTAACCCAGTCCATGAGCTCTCAAGATTGATAAACGAATTCGAGAAATTTATTAAAATGAGGGAAGAAAAACAATCTTCAGCCGATGCACCTCCAGGGTCCCCAAAGAAGAAAGTTTGGGGTAGGCTCTCTTTTACTATGCTTGGTGGTGGAATAAAAGAGAACGTTATACCTTCAGAGGCATGGACGCGTTTTGATATGCGTTTATTGCCTGAGGAAGATCCAGAAGAGGCAAAGAAGGAAATGCTTGTTTTCTTTGATAGTATTAGGGATTTTATAAAAGGGTTTGCAACGATCACCTTTAAAGGAACAGATAGAGGATATTTGACTCACCCCACAAACAGATTTGTTCAATCTTTTGTTGACTCTACGAGGATAGTATTTGGTGAGCCCTTGCCAATTGCAGCTTCGCTTGGAGGGGACGATGGAAGGTTTTTGGCGAATGAAGGGATACCAGTAGTAAGCTACGGAACAATTGCTGAAGATACGAACTTTCACGGAGTAGATGAGTATGTGTATCTCAAAGACCTAAAAAATGTGAGGGACGTATTTGTAGAATTCATAAAAAAACGTTAAATGGTAGATTGCCACAAAAGTTGGTATTTGATGTTAGCTTCCGCTCATATCTAGAAAGAGTTTATAACTTGGCAGCAATTGGAACATCCGTATGAGACCCTATTTAGTTGTGGCTAGCATTAATCCCTTATTGAATTTGGTAGAAGAGATTGAAGAGTTAGTAAAAACCTCAACAAAGGTAATAGTTATTGATGAGGGGGATTTGCTGGTTCGAAAAAAGAACGACGAGATCCTAAAGGATGTGGAGAGGAGTTATTATGGACCAGATGAGCGTAGAGCGTGGTTTATGGAAAGGTTCGGTCGATTTTATGAAAAATATGCATCAGTAATTCCTGAAAGGGCACATGCGGAGACTAGTTTTGGATTCCTTGTTGCTCTTGAAGAAGGCGCAGATTTTATAATAGAGTTGGATGATGACGTTCTAATAAAAGGGCTTATCGAAGGGCATAGATCAAATCTATTTGAAAATTCTGGCGAGACTGTTTACTCATGCTCGAAGTGGTATAATACCATAGATCTGCTAGTGCTGAATTCTAATGGTAGATATTTCCCTAGAGGGCACCCTTATGCCACCGAAACGCGAGTTGAGGATTATAGTTGGCACACTCTAGGGGGGCAATGTGTCCTCAATATGGGACACTGGTTGGGCAATCCTGATTTTGATGCCCTTACAATTCTTTATAATGGCGGGCTAGATGGGAGGTGTAGCATAGTTGGAAAAAACATTAAAAAAGAGAAAGTAATAGTCGGTAGAGGAACATACTTTGCAGTATGTAGCATGAATACTTCATTCGTTCCGAAAGTCGTCCCTGCCTTCTATCAGTTGTATATGAACATTATGGGAATTGACCGGTTTGACGATATTTGGTCAGGGTTATTCCTAAAGCGCATAGCAGATCATTTGGGAGATCTTGTATGCATCGGCAAGCCAGTTGGCATACATGAAAAGAGACCAAGGAGTACATTTAGCGATCTGAGAAAAGAGATGGAGGGCATGATTATTAACGAGTGGTTATGGAAAGCGGTTGATGAGAGCGATCTTTCTGGCAATAATTATTCCGATTGCTATCTTTCTTTGATTGAGGTTTTGAAGACCAAAATAAATGAGGTGAATAATGAGGTTTTCAAAAAATTCATGTTGATCCAACTAGAGAAGATGCGATTGTGGATTGAGATTATAGACGTTCTATCCTAAATTGTTTTAATGTTTGTTTCCAACGGTCAATTTTTAAACATTTGGAGACAAAATTTCATAATTAATCAGAGGAAGTAAGAAAACCAAATAGCGGCTATGGTTATTATAAAAATGGAGATGAGTACGCCGATTAAAATAGCAAATGTAGACCGCTTTAGTTCTATGCCAAAAAGGTATGCCAAAACACTTCCAGTCCAAGCACCAGTTCCTGGGACGGGCAGCGCTACAAAAATTGTTAAGCCAATGAAACCATACTTATTAATCGTCGAGGCGCCCCTTTTTCTAAGGTTATTTATGTAACGTACAAAGAGTCTCTTTAAGTAACTATCATCTTCTCTCCTAGTCATCCATCGTTCTATACTTTGCATAGTCAACAATAAGAACGGCACAGGCACCATATTTCCCAAAAAAGAAATTAAAAGCACAATGGGTAATTCAACACCACTAGATATGCCATAAGGTATTGCAACCCTGCTTTCTAGTACAGGAGAAAGGGCTATTAAAAAAATGTTTAATAGTGTTTCGGCACTTGACATCCCACGAACCTCTTTTGAAATACTAAAAATATAATGACACATTAATTGTTTATCCTTTAGATTTTTAATTGTGATCAAAACCGCCCATGATTTCTAGCATTTAGCTTTAATTGTCAAAGTTACTAAAATGAAGAACGCCATAACAAAAGGTTTGTGATGTTTGTTCGACTCGTTGTTCTCCGAAAGGATAGGGGCGTAATAAGAAATCATCTATCTTATAAATATACAAAAGGCTAATTCGTATAAGAATGCTCCTATAAAAATGACCAGGGTGGAAAAGATGCGTGCAATAGTGTTGGCAGGGGGTTATGCAAAACGCCTCTGGCCTCTCACATTAGATCGCCCTAAGCCCCTCTTGCCTTTGGGCAACGGATATATTTTAGATTTTGTTATATCGGGAATAATGAGCGTCGATGATATAAGCGAGATAATAATATCAACAAATAAGCGATTCGAGTTAAATTTTATTGAGTGGCTAAAAGAAAGAGGGCATAGTAATATAATAGTAGTTCCGGAGCCCTCCATGAGAGAAGAGGAGAAGCTTGGACCAATAAACGCTGTATGGGCTATTGTTAAAGGACAGCCAGATGACTACCTGATCGTGGCTGGAGACAATCTGTTCTCTCTAGATCTAAAGGAGATGGTCTCTTTTTATCATAAGGTTAAGGCACCGATAATAGCGCTTTTTGAAATAAACGATCGGGAGTTGGCAAAACAGTATGCATGTGTGGAAATTGATGAGAATTCGTGCGTAATAAACTTTGAAGAGAAACCCAGAGAACCTAAAAGCCTACTCGTATCCACAGGCATCTACGTATTGCCTTGGCGCAGCTTATCTAGAATCCATGAATATCTAAGTAAGGGGAACCCCCCAGACCCCATTGGGAAGTTTATAGAGTGGCTTACAAGGACTGAGGCAGTATACGGGTTTAAGTTTAAAGGGTATTGGTATGATATAGGTTCACATGAATCCTATAGAGCTGCCAAAGAAGCTTTCAAAGACATTTCCTTCAAAGATCGATGATGGTAAGGTGTTCATTAATAATTGAATTTTTATGTAAAAAACTTATAATTAAGTTAAAAATTCAATTTAAATCATTTCATTTTTAAATAAAGTATGACGTCAAATCGCTCGCTTTTATTTTCTTGATCATGTCAAGAGAGAATCTAGCGATAACATTTTCAATTTTTTGGACCTCTTTTAATTTTGGTGTTGAGTGTGAGCATAAAAATTGATTGACCTGACTATGTGTATATAAATTATGGTTTCCCAACTGTGGGGGGCGACACGGTAGTTATGATTTATGGTCATGTTGACATGTGAATGGTGTGGCCTTTGATGCTTTCCTTTAATTTGGTGTTTTGGTTAGTATTGATGATCGGTATATTTTTGATGCTGAAATTAAAAAACAGAATAAGATGATTTTTTGAAGGGGGAAAAAGAAGACGACTCTTTGGGCAGGCATTGATAAGGATTAGTGCTTGAGAATGAGGCTTCTAATGAAGTGTTTTTGCACCAGGAATCCTGCCAAATTTTTCTTCAAACCACATAAGGGTCTTGGTTAGGCCCTCTTTTATGTCGACTTTTGCTTTCCAGCCAAGCTCTCTCTCGGCTTTTGATACGTCAGGTCTGGTCAGTTCCACATCGCCTAACCAAGCTTTCCCACCCCTCGCGACGATCTCAACGTCTTTCAATCCTAAAATTTCGAGCATAAGTTCTGCTATTTGAAATACTGTAAACGACTCACCAGAGCCTATATTATAGGTTTCGCCCTTGCATATTGCTTTATCTGGAGCGATCATTAAAGCTTCTACAGCATCGTCAATGTAAAGATAATCCTTTAGTTGGTTGCCAGTTCCTAGCAACTCCAGTCTCTTTTGATCTCTCAAGAGTTTTCTATAAAGATCAATCATTAAACCCTTGTTGTTTCTTGGCCCATATACATTAAAAAGTCTCAGAACTACAGTTGGGACGTTGAAATGTTCACTATAAATTCTGCAATAGTGCTCAGCTGCCATCTTAGATAATCCGTAAAAAGAGTATGGAATTAAAACCTCATCCTCGGGGGTCGGAATCCTGACAGCATTGCCATACACTGTAGAGGAGGATGTGAATACAACTTTGCTCATCAACTCTTTGGCGACCATTAATACATTGAGGGTGCCCTTTATGTTGATTTCCATGTCTAAATCCGGCCTTTCCATAGAAAATGGGACCAGAGACTGTGCTGCCAAGTGATATATTAGATCACATCCACTTCCTGCTTCTTTAATGGCTGAAAAATCTCTAATGTCTCCTTTTATGAATTCGACCGCCCCTGTCTTTATCAAATGAGATATGTTTGAGATTCTCCCGGAGGATAGATCATCAAAAATTTTTACAAGATTACCCCTCTTTACGAGCTCTTCTGCAAGCTTGGTCCCTATGAAGCCTGCACCTCCAGTGACCAAAATTTGCAATTAAAGTGCCTCCAATACTTATCTTCAATTTGTAGGATCTTGTGAATAAATATTATGGGCTTCAAAGCCCATTATGAGATAAATATTAATTCTACTGTTGTGTCAACTCTCTAAGAGAACCTTGTGAAAGTGTCTACCTTGAGGTACTTTACAAGTCCCTATAATTTTATACATCAGGAGAACAGGAAAGTAAAGATATACGATACAACCTTAAGGGATGGGGAGCAGACACCGGGCGTTAAATTCACCAAAGAACAGAAAGTTGAGATTGCTAGGAAGTTAGATGAGGTCGGGGTACATGCAATAGAAGCAGGTTTTCCAGTAATCTCTCCATATGATGAGGATGCGGTTCGCGCCGTTGCTTCAGAGAGGCTTAATGCAGACATACTTTGCTTATGTCGTTCTAAACAAAAAGACATTGATGCGGCCATAAGGGCAGATGTGGACGGTGTTATAATTTTTTTGGCGGTCTCAGATCTCCATTTAAAGTACAAGTTAAAAATGGATTTGACCACAGCCATTAACCAAGCATCCGCATCGGTAGAGTATGCCAAAGATCATGGGCTCTTTGTACAATTATCAGCAGAGGATGCTACCAGAACCTCCTTAAACTCATTGATAACTCTTTATACAGCTGTTAAAGAAAGAGGTGCAGATAGGTTAGGAATCGCAGACACGACAGGATGTATAAGACCTAAGGGAATGGCATATCTTGTACAATCCATCAGAAAATTATTTGATGTAGAGCTCTCCGTTCATTGTCATGATGATTTTGGTCTTGCAGTTGCAAACTCACTAGCAGCTTATGAGGCAGGCATAGACGCAATTTCGGTTTCTGTGAATGGTATCGGAGAGCGATGTGGTAACGCTGCGTTAGAAGAAGTCGTAATGGCACTCTATGCACTTTATGGTGTAGACCTCGAGCTAAGGACAGAGCTTTTGCACGATCTCTCAACGATGGTATCTAAATTTTCAGGAATACCCATACCTGTTAACAAGGCAGTTGTGGGAGAGAATGCATTCAGGCATGAATCAGGAATACATGTAGCTGCGGTAATGAAACATCCATTTACTTATGAGGCATATGATCCCCAGCTCGTTGGACAGGAACGCAAACTGGTCTTCGGAAGGCATTCAGGAACAGAGAGTGTAAGAGAGAAATTGGCAGCATGCGGAATGCGGCTAACAGAAGAAGAGTTGGCAGAGATAGTTAAGCGCTTGAAGACTTTGCCCATAGGGTCAGAGCTAATCGACAATGGGGGGCTCATAAATTTTGCGAAACGAGTTCTTTCGGAGAGATTAAAGAATGATTAAGGACAAAAATCGACCTAACATCTATTCGCTAGCAAAGGCCAATAGGGCGAAAGTTGCAATAGGTCTAAACCCAGATATACCATCCTCTGAGAGGGTAATGAATTCGGCCTTATTTGTTAAGAGAGAGGGGTATGCAGACCCAGTATTAGTTTCGGTTCGTGATTCGCGACCTTCAGAGATTGTGGAGGAGATCCCAATAGTGATTGTGGATCGTCCTGAACATGCCATAGTAAATATGCTCAAAGAGGGGATAGTCGATGCGGCTGTTAGGGGAAATTTAAGTGCAGGTGCCATTCTTTCGAGTCTTCGCGTAGCCTTTAATTGTAACAACCTTTATCGCATAACATTAATGGAAATAGAAGGAAGACCTATTATGCTTGCGCCCGTTGGTATAGATGAGGGCGATACAATCGAAGATCTCTTGACTTTTGCTGTAAAAGGAAAAGATTTGGCAGAGCTTTTGGGTATGCAATATAGAGTCGGTATAATATCTGGAGGAAGACTTGAGGATGTTGGACGTAGCCCCAAAGTGGATCAACTACTTTCATTTTCGATTTTATTAACGCAAAAAATCAGAGAGATCGGATTGGAGGTTGAGAACTTCGGCATAGAGATTGAAAGAGCAATAAAATCAGGTGTATCTATATTGTTGGTGCCTGATGGAATAATAGGGAACATAATATTCAGATCATTGGTTTTAGTTGCAAACATTGATAGTTTTGGGGCTTATGCTTCCGCGCTGCCAAAGATATATATAGACACTTCAAGGGCAAAGGGAAGTTATTTTTTGCCTTTGGTTTTTGCTAGCGCACTGTCATTTAAAATTAAAATTGGAAAGGCGAATTAAAATTTAAGCGGCTTATTGGTTGAATCAACGATTAAAAAGAGGTAATCAGATTTGTGTTCACCCAATTTAGTTTTTAGGAAAACAGATGATAATTGGAATTAATGATCGATTTCTGTCAAAAGATTTTCAGAATTTTGCTGTTTGTGTTTTCGCAGGCTTAATAGGCTGGCTTTGAGCTCAACAATTTCCGGATTTCTTTTAGCTCTTCCAACATCTGCTGACCCAAAACATCAGAATGGACACCGGGAACGCCAAACAAGGGGCGCCCTTTTACAATATTTAAGATCTCCTCCCTCAACTCTAAGAAGTCAGGTACGAACATTATAGATGCCTCAGCTCTTCTGACACTCGGTCCACTACCCCCGCCAGCCCGTCCAGTATAACCTGCAGTATATATATCCACAGTCCCAATTCCAAAATGTCTTGATAATGGTCCCTGAACTGTGTCAACACTCATTATTCTAGAGAACGGGACCGCGTGGCGCATCTTCCACCACACCCCCCTCTCTACCCTGACCTCATTTTCAGTCAAAAGGTACTTGATTGAATTATAATATTTTGGAATCCAATAACTAACAAAGATCGTTATAACTATAAGTGGGAGGATGTAAAATATTGCAAAAATTGTGGCAACAGTTCTCTCACTTATGAGCAAGAGATATAAAAAAATGCCAAAACCCAATACAAATAGAGGGGCAAGAATTAAAGCGAGGTATGTGAAGTAAAGGGCCTTCATCTTTGGGTCTGGTTGGAAGGTTTCCCCGATCTTCAAAGAGATCTCCCACTTATTCTCTTAATTGAAGCTATTAAAATGAATATAGGTAGAAAATGAAGCGCCTTATTGAAAGTTTACATGAATGTCGATGTAAATAATTTAATAATTCGATTCAAGAGGTGTTTTGAAGTTGATCATATCGATATACTTGATGCGCTAAATTAATACTAATAGCTGGACAGAGCCTCCGGTATGGCGACAAATAAAAATATTCCTCTAGACTTGAATGGTTTGAGGTCGCCAAATTGGGTAGTACTGCAGTGGAGAAAATAATCTCAAAATCGGTAGGACATCGAGTTAAAGCAGGAGATTTTGTTGAAGTATCAGTAGACTTCGCATATTTTCATGACGGAACAGGTCCCCTGATAATCGATGCACTCAACGAAATGGGTGTCAAGCGCATATTCGATCCCAACAGAGTAGGTATAGTTTTTGATCATTCGGTTCCACCTTACAGTGACCAAGCTGCAACACTACAAGCTAAAGTGAGGAGATTTGCAAGAGAGCAAGGGATCTCAAAATTTCATGATCTGGGGGAGGGGATCTGCCACCAAGTGATACCTGAAAAAGGTTATGTGGCCCCAGGCATGATTGTAGTCGGAGCAGATTCGCATAGCTGCACACTTGGAGCATTCGGATTATTCTCAACTGGGATGGGAGCGACAGATCTGGCATATATCCTTGCAACTGGCAAGACTTGGCTCAAGGTCCCAGAGACTTTATACATAAAATGTGACGGACGGCTAAGTAAGGGAGTTTCTTCAAAGGATCTAATCCTAGAGATTGTGAGAATTGTTGGAACGGATGGAGCCACATATAAAGCGCTAGAATTCGCTGGAGAAACTGTGAGATCGATGTCGCAATCATCCAGAATGACCATGTCGAACATGGCGGTGGAGATGGGAGCTAAGACAGGCTTTATAGAGGCAGACGAGAAGACAATTGAGTTTCTAGGTCGAGATGGTGAAATCTTTAGGACTGATGCTGCAGTGGATTCGATAACTTTAGATGCGTCATCTTTGGATCCAAAAGTTGCGTGTCCTGGCAGTGTTTCGAATGTTAAATCGGTATCTGAGGTTGAAGGTCAACCAATAGATCAAGCATTTTTAGGCTCATGTACAAACGGTAGATACGAGGATCTCTTTGAAGCTGCTAAGATACTAAGAGGAAAGAGAGTGCATAGGGATACAAGGCTTATAGTGATACCTGCTTCCAAATCTACATACATTAAGGCTCAGAAAGAGGGGATCATAGACATATTCCTAGAGGCGGGAGCAATAATAGGAGTTACTGGATGTGGTCCTTGCTTGGGCGTGCATATGGGAGTGTTGGGAGATAATGAGGTGTGTGTGTCTACATCTAATAGGAACTTTATCGGGAGAATGGGAGCAAGGTCTTCGTCAGTATATTTGGCATCACCTCAAACGGTTGCAGCTTCTGCCATTAATGGGCAGATAACCGATCCGAGGAGGTATATTTGATGATAAGAGGAAGGGTTTGGAAATTTGGAGACGACATTGATACAGATGTCATAATTCCTGCAAAATACCTCAGATCGGTGGATAAATCTATCTGGCCAAAACATGTGTTAGAAGGGCTCGACCCATCATTCAGTTCCAAAATTAAACCTGGAGACATAATAGTAGCAGGGAAGAACTTTGGCTGCGGCTCAAGTAGGGAACAGGCAGTTCTGGCAATAAAGTGGGCAGGCATATCAGCAGTAGTTGCAGAGTCTTTCGCTAGGATCTTCTTCAGAAACGGCATAAATAATGGATTACCATTGATCGAGTGCCGAGGTATAAGCAAGGCGGTTAATGAGGGAGACTTTATTGAAATAGATCTGGAGAGGGGTGAAGTCCATACCAAACAAGGGGTGCTAAAAACATCACCATTGCCTCCTTTTCTGCAAGATATATTGAAAATAGGCGGTCTTGTAGAATATTATAAGAAGAAGGTGTCTGCTAATCTTGGACGATAGTTTAAAAACTGTTGATGTTGTCGTAAGGGCTCTAGAAAGGCTCGGGTTTTTTGTAGCTTTCGGTATTCCTGGAATGTGGTCTATACCACTATACAATGCACTTTCGGAATCGAAGATTAAGCACGTATTGATGAGGCATGAACAGAATGCAGTATATGCCGCAGACGGGTATGCTAGAGCATCTGGAAAAGTGGGACTGTGCATTAGTACGGCAGGACCAGGGGCCGTAAATCTTGCTGCGGGGATTGCAGTCCCTTTTAAGGATCATTCTCCAGTATTGGCGATCACAGGTCAGGTTCCCACTTATGAACGGGGCAAGGATTGGATCGAAGATTTAGATTTAGAAGCGATCTTTTCTCCGATAACTAAGTTCGCCACACAAGTGTCTGATCCTTCTGAAGCATATGATGTTATGTGTAGGGCATACTACTACTGCTTGGAGGGATGCCCCGGACCTTCATATGTGGGCTTACCAGGCGATATACAGAAGAAGATCTCAAAGGACAAAGGTTATGTACCGACTCCACCAAGAACTGAGCCCGATCCTCTTGTCTTAGAGATTGTGGCAGGGATGATCAACGAGGCAAATTCTCCTCTCATAATCTCCGGTTGGGGCGCAATTCTATCTAATGCTTCGGATTTGGTTATTCGTCTTGCTGAACGCATAGGAGCACCAGTAGTCACTTCTATGATGGGGAGGGGGGTTTTGCCTGAAGATCATCCATTATCTCTCGGTCCTGTCGGAAGGAGGGGCTATCCAGTTGCAAACGATGCTTTGTCTTCTTGTGATCTTTTAATATCACTTGGTTGTAGACTTACAAACCTTACATTATATGACATAAAACTAAGCTGCAAAATAATCCAAGTCGATGTGGAAGATAAAAACTTTTCAGCCTTATCCAGCATTAAGGTAAAGAGCGATGTATCTTTGTTTATAGAAGCCATTCTCCCCAAGATCAAGCCAAGACCCTATCGCCAAGTCATTAAACCTAAAGGGAGCCAGTTATCTCATAGCATTGCTTTAAACTTCGCCAAAGCGATAACCAAGTTTTCAGATGCTACTTTTACACTAGATATCGGGCAACATACTATATGGATCATGCAGGCTATAAATGTCAGACGGCCAAGGCAGATAATATTTTCGGGAAATCTTTCTGCCATGGGTTATTCATTACCCGCATCCATTGGAGTCAAAATAGCAAATCCTCAAGGTAAGGTAATTGCAGTAATGGGGGATGGAGGATTCCAAATGTCTTCCTCAGAACTATCAACAATAAAGGAAAATTGTCTAGGAATTGCTGTCTGTGTTTTTAATAATAGATCCCTTGGTCTGATAAGGCAGATCCAAGAAGTAGCATACAATAAGCCATACGGAGTGGAGTATACTGCCCCGCCAGATTATTTGAAGTTGGCAGATGCCTACGGCATAGAAGGCATTAGAGCATCCAACCCAGATGATGTAAAGAAGGCAATCGAGAATTTGCGCGAACCGATCCTTATTGAGATTCCCATTCCCGCAAACGAAAGTGTTGAGCTCACTAAACCAAGAATATTAAAGGATTAGAAGATAAATAAATGATGTCAAGATATTAAAATGACCCCTTATGGATACAATGAGTAGGGATGAAATACAGAGAGCGCTTTCGAGAAAGGCTTGGGTATCACCCCATAACAAAGTTGTAGCAGTTTCAGACGAAAAATCAGGTGTTGTTGAACTTATTGAAGATCATGCACGGGGCACCTGTTTTGGAGGGGCAGCATGGTCGATTTACCATTACACCAAGAATAGTCCATGTGTTTTTTGGTCAAAAAGAGAAGGAACACGTATCTTCTACAAAATCCGTCCAAGATCTGAAGCCTTCTCAAAATTGACACCTAGCTATAGACCTGCGTCAATAGACTATGTATCTGTAGAAGGAGATAAGATCAAGGTCTCTTATTCTGGTCTAGCTGGCGCGGGCGTGGCTGCGTTGACTAGAGCCATGGCTAAGGGAGTGGAGAGAGTCGAAATACAAGACTGGGGCGGCGGTAGTAAGCTGGGCAGAGCCACAATAATCCTACCTAAGAAAGATAAACTGATAATTGGTGTGGATGACACTGACAAGAAAGACGAAGGAGCTACTTGGTCTCTAATAAATGAGATTTCCCATAAGCTTTCAATCGAAATGAACGTAGACTACCTAGAGCACTCCATAGTCCAGTTGTATCCACAGAACCCATTTAAGACGCAAAATTGTGTGTCTATATCTGTTTCCTTTGCAGTTCTTCCCAACCAAAAAGCAAAGCTCATAGAGACCTTCAAGAAGAGATTGGAGGAGGCGACACTTTCAGACGAGACTGGTATGGCTTTTATGAGTGGCATAATGATCGATGAGCGCCTTATGATATTTGCGAATAGAGCCAAATCAGGAATGATCTCATTGGAAGAAACTGAAGAGATAGCATCTAAATGCGGGGTTGAACTAATAAAAATTAAGGGTAGTAGAGGTCTGATAGGGGCACTTGCGGCCATACCATATGTTGAATTCCCTGACGAGGCTGTCAGGTTGCCTAGCGGAGTGATCAATAATGTTTGACTTTATCGTGGTTGGCTCTGGAGCTGGCGGAGCAACAATAGCAAAAGAGCTGGCACTCGCTGGCAGAAAGGTGCTCATTATTGAGGAGGGGAGGAACGTCCCAGCAGAGCGCGCCGCTGAAACTTACAGGATAGCACCTTCTGGTGTGGAGATCTGGCAGACCGTCTGTTTAGGTGGCACAACTTTGGTATCTATGGGAAATGCTGTAAGAGGAGTTCATGAAAAACTAGAGAGTTATTACCTTGAGACAGAAAAGGAAATGGGTGTAACCCCCGTTCCAGAATCCCATATGGGTAATGGGACGAGACTTTTATTGTCTGTCTCGAAGGATTGGAGATTCATGCCAAAAGCTATCGATTTTTCTAAATGTAAATCTTGTGGAAAGTGTCCATTAGGATGCCCTCATGGTGCTAAGTGGGATGCAAATGCATACGTGCAAAAAGCCAAAGCCAGTGGAGCCCAAATTATCACAGAGACTCCCATAAAAAGGGTCTTAATTGTGGGAGAGAAGGCCGTAGGTGTTGAGAGTTTTGATGGAAAAACCTTCAAGGCAAATAATATAGTATTATGTGCTGGTGCGATAGAAACCCCCAGAATTCTAATGAGGTCGGGTATAGAAGGGGCTGGTTCTGGACTGTATGTTGATACGTTCATAACTGTTGGAGGCATAATGGAGGGCATTTGTCTGAGTGGCGAACTTAACATGTCATTATTCATAAAAAGGGAAGGATACCTCTTATCACCTCATTATTCTTCATTTATAGTGCCTTACCTTATGAGTAAAGGGTATAAGGTGCGCCCTATAGACATATTAGGAATAATGGTAAAAATCGCCGATGAGCCGACAGGGTCCGTGGAGGAGGGGCGCGTCATAAAGGGGTTATCTAATAGAGATGTTGATCTTCTTTATAGGGGTAGAAAAGAAGCAGAGGAGATCCTCATTCGGGCGGGTGTAGATGCTGAGAGCATAGTTTCAACATATCCAAGAGGAGTCCATCCTGGAGGTACGTGTTGTTCGTTGGTTAAGGGCTTGGAGCCATTGATCGAGTCTTTATATATATCAGATGCCAGCGTTATTCCCGGTCCTTTTGGAATCCCGCCAATTTTGACGATAGTTGCAATGTCAAAGAATATTGCAGATATTTTGACTGGTAGGGCTTAGCATACTCCATACTTCAAATTTAAATCGATTGAATTGTATTCAGCTTATCGAGCTCAAGACCTCAAATATTATTTTTGATGTCTTTTCGAGATCTTTTTCTTCAATTAGAGGATTTACTGGTAGGGACAACACAGTCTTGGAAGCCATTTCTGTATTTGGTAGCTCTATTTTTCCATAACCAAGAGATATGTAATAAGGAAGTTTATGGACTGGAGTAGGATAATAAACTGTGGCGCCTATGCCTTCCTTAAGCAATCTGTTTCGAATTATCTCTCTAATTTTTTCATTTGCAAATCTCACTGTAAAGAGGTACCAATTGTGAATGGTATTCTCAGGTACTTGAGGCAGAATTAGGTCTGCTTCATTCAATTTCTCAATCAATATTCGAGCGTTTTTTGCCCTCGCCTCAAGGAATTTGGACAACTTCCTTAGCTGAACAATACCTATGGCTGCCTCTATCTCAGGCATCCTGAAATTGCCGCCCAGTAGTTTAGAGTCGTAACCTTTTGTCTGTCCATGTGTCCTTATCATCCTGAGTTTATCTGCTAGTTCTTGATCGTTGGTTATTATTGCGCCACCCTCGCCTGTGGTCATCACTTTACCAGGATAAAAGCTCAGACAGCCCACATCTCCTAAGGTTCCGGCCATCCTCCCATTATAAGAGGCGCCCTGTGCTTGACAGGCATCCTCTATAATCGCGATCCCATACCTTTCTGCATACTCCCTTATCTCATCTATTTTTGCTGGCAGACCATAAAGATCTACAGGGATTACCGCTTTTGTTCTACTCGTAATTGCTCTTCTAAATGCTTCAGGATCCATATTGTAAGTATTTAGATCTATATCTACAAATACGGGTTTTGCACCAACCAGAAGCACGGCACCAGCTGTGGCCGCAAAAGTGAAAGATGGGACTATAACCTCATCCCCAGGCTTTATGTTCATTGCCAAAAGGGATACCTGAAGCGCCGCGGTCCCTGAATTTACCACAACAGCGTCTTTGGCACCCATAAAACTTGCCAGGTCTTTTTCGAAGGTCTTTACAAAAAATCCTCCTTCTGCCGACGCATTAGTAAGAGCTCCACTCTCTAATACTTTTAGAACTGCTTCTTTTTCTTCGTTGCCCAAAATCGGTTTATTAATCGGGATCAATATTACCACTTCTGCTATTTTATTGCTCATTCTTACTATAAATCAGATCCTGTCATTTGTTTTTATGACCTCTTTTGCTAATAAATTTGAAATTAGGTTCATTTGTTTTCCGATGATGATGGCGATATTAATGCCATAGAAAAAATTAAGGTAATTCAATATTTGCATTACCAATAAAAACAAGGTACTAAATGTTAATAGTTAAATTTTGGAAGGAGAGTGGGCCCGGAGGGATTTGAACCCTCGACCAACAGGTTATGAGCCTGTCGCTATGGCCGAACTAAGCTACGGGCCCCCGATGAAAAAGAGGGCATCGCCAAAATTTATTCCTTTTGGGTCTAGATACTAGAACTTAATCTTTATCATGAAAAATTTGGCGCCGCGGGAAGGACTCGAACCTTCGACCAACGGGTTAACAGCCCGTCGCTCTACCGAACTGAGCTACCGCGGCCCTTATAGATGACCAACTAAAATTACTATTAAACCTTTACGCCTTTTCTAGCTTGCTTCAGATATCATCTTTAGTTTCTTTGGTAGATATTTATCGACAATAGCGCTGAGCCCGTGGGCACTAAAGCTCTCGAGTTCTGCTCTTCTTTTGGTTTTCTTGAATTCTTGAAGTTCACTTTGCCATTCGAAGTCACGATATCTCAGATCCTCTTCCAGTAACCTTATTCGATCTTCATCAAGTTTTGTGAGGGGGAATGATGGAAGGTTAAATCTCTTAATATCGGTTGCCCATAACCCCACCCATTTTGCTTCTGGAGTTGTAAGCTCCCTTAGATGTGCCGCGTTTGCAGATCCTCTAATTATGACCATAGCAATGTGCATTCCCCAAGGGTCAGCATCAGTAAGTAGATATACTGGTAGCCCGAGCTCCATGTTTAGTCTCCTCAAAAGCAGTCTTGCAAGCCTCGGCGCCTGTCCAGCAGTATCTATGAGAATCGCATTGAATCTTTCGTAAACGCGTTCTTCAATAAACCTTCTAAAAACCGCATTTTTTTCTATGACAAAAACTTTGTCCGCTTTGCATGATATAAAATCAGCTTGGGCAACGGATAGTCCTATCATTACGCCGTCAGGGTTTGAACTCAAATTGGCGCGCATCCCCTTATGGGTCTCTGGCGTTGTGTATTCTATGGTAAGATTCCCGAATATTGATGACCTCTCTTTTGGAAATATGTTAAAAGCCTCCCTAGGCTCCATGAGTAATGCCTCTAGATCTGTTACAGTATCATCAGACTCTAACTGTTCCCTAAACCTAATGCCATAGTTCAAGGAGTGGTAGTAAAGATCTCTTAAGGTACTGCTTTTTCCTTCCTCGACAAGTCTTTTGGCAAAAGAAGCTACCCAAAGTAATTGGGTTAATGACCTTATTTGTTTTATATTGCTTGCCGTCCTTTCTGCTCTATAAGATCCTAATACGAGCTGTTTAAGCTCTTCGTCAAATACTATATTTGAAGTGCTTCGAATAGGTAGCTTGATCCTTGGAAATTCTCCTCTCTCTATCTGTCCATAAACCTCTATACCCAATTCAGTTAACTTGGACAATACTTCTTTGTTCAATTTCTTTTGCATGGGTCTGTAACCTCTTTAAAACTTTTTCATAAGTGGGCAGATTTGGTGACCCAGCAAGCTCTGCTGCAAATTGTGAGATCATAGGCAAGTACTTCTCGAAGACGCTGAGTCTTTTCTGTACTACGGCTGCTTTTTCTTTTTTTGCCAGATGTATCCTTAATTGCCTTGCACAAGTTTTCAGTGCCCATTCTATTTCATATTCTACCTCTGGTCTATCCGCTATGTATTCTTTACCAACGGTCTTGTATGGAACTTTAGTGGCACATATATGAACGAAAAATGCTAAAGGCATGGTGGCAGGATCAAGTTTGTATCTTTTCCAGTTGATTTTCTTTATAACCTTCATGGTTACATCGCTGTGCAAGTCGTAAAGCAAAGGTATTTTATTCGCATATCTAAATACGGTCAGTTCATCCGGCGGAGTGATGGGAATTTCTCCGCCGTAAGCTATGGCGGCCTCCACTATAAAGGGGTGACCGCCATAGGCAGCAGCCCCTCTTTGGGTCACAGCTACAAACTCAGGTCTGAACTCCCTCATTATGCCTGCTTTGAGTAGTTCAGTTCCAACGGATGAGAGGCACTGCGCATCGGGTGGTTGGAACCCGTCGTACTCCTTCATCTTATTTACTAAGGTCAAAAGCTCCTTGGGTGTCAAACTCTTTGGATTTGCATCTGGTCTTAATTTTATGATCTTTAGGAAATTAAGTGCAGTGGCAACTCCGACCCTATGGAAGTTGTTTGCTAAAAAATCGACAAGCGTACTACTTCTGGTAGCGTTTATCATTCTCTGAACCATTTCAAGATCAATTCCATGGGGATGAGGCTTTACCTCCTCAGCGGGTTTTGGCATTACGTTAGTTATTCTGTCGAATCGATAGATCACTCCGTCGGGATCTATGAATAAAATGCTGGCATATGGGAGGATTATCGAGGTCTGTTTGAAGTATTCAACCACCTTTGGTTTTGCCCTAACATAGTCACCTTCGAAGCTGAACTGGACTATAGTGCCCCTCCATCTGCTTGGATTGGGCATCACTTCCTTTCTTTTAATTATTGGTTTATTCTCTTGGATGTTAATGTTCAATTCGTAAGTGTACTTTTCATAGCCTCCTTGGCTCGAAGTTACTTTGACTGTGCTATGAGCGGTTATCTGCCCGTAAAGGACAGCCATCTTGCCCCCAAGACCAAATATACCTCTGCTCTGTCTAAGCGTGTACTTTGAGCCGAAGAGTATTTGTGCAAAAGCATAGGGCACTTGCTCATATGGTACTCCGATTCCATTGTCCTCCACTCTCAATCTATAGATTGAGTTTCCCTCGTCTATCAGCTTGACCCTAACATCGGGCAAAATAGAATACTGCTCGCAAGCATCCAACGCATTCTCTACCAACTCTCGAATAATCGTGTAGGTAGCTCTTACTGGATTATCAAATCCTGCGATCTCTTTATTCTTGTAGAAGAAGTCCGCGGCAGATATTGCCTTGAACTTCTCTCCGGACACTATTCCTCCTCCCTAAGCTGAGGCGTCTCTTCCCAGATAGAGAGTTCCCTCTTCTTTAGATCCATGTGCCTTCGGTTAAGAAATCTGTAAACGGTTCCGTGCGGCATGCCTTTCAAGAGCATCTCTATTGCCTCCTTTGCAACTCTAACTTCCTCATAATCTCCGATGAGCGCTACCGTGTGACCATACACAGAAACATAGACATTCGTTAGGTTCTCAATTATCCTTCTCGTTTTGCCTTTCTCACCAATCACCCTTCCCTTAACGCGAATGAGTTGATTTCTAGAGTTGCCCAAGAGATCTTTCAGGTCTATAATCTCAAGTATCTGTCCATCGCTGAAAAGTCTGAAGGCCCTTTCAGGGCTGAACCCCCTAGCTATTGCGTTTATTAAATCCCTCGCTTTTAGAATGCCCGAAGGATCATTAGAATTTGCAGAGCTTTCTATTATGACCTCGCCAGTCTTTCCATCTACAGATATGTTCGTTCCGGTGCCTTTTTCTATTTCAGCTTTTGTGCGACCCTTATTTCCTATTAGTACACCCGCTCGCTCCAAAGGGATTTTCATATATATCCTGCTTATCATTTCTTCAGCCATTCTAGCACCGCCTCCTCTTCAGGAACGTTAAATCCTGATTTTTTAAAGAACCTCAAAATGTTAACAATATCCCTCCTTAAAAATTCCCAACTCATAGGATGATCTTTTGATACAGCTTGACCAAAGTCTATTAAATAAGCCTTACCTTCGTTTACCATAATGTTGTATTCGCTCAAGTCAGCATGTACAAGTCCTGCATCAGAGTACAACTTTTTAATGGCAGTTAATATCTGTTGATAGAGTTCTTTATCTAAATGTCGCAAGTCCTTCAAGAGCGGAGCGGGAACGCCGTCAATTCCAATAAATTCCATAACCAAAATGTTTTGGTAAGCGCATATCGGAGTTGGTACAGGGACGCCGGCAGACTTTGCCTCAGAGAGATTTCGATACTCCTTCTGTGCCCAAGTGTAGACTATTTTTCTGTAGTCTTTCCCAACTTTAAATCTTGGGTCTCCATGGATATATTGAAGCATGCTCTTCTTGAACTCCATAGAGGATGTAAGAAAGATCTTTACGGCCAAATCTTCTCCGTTCTTTCCTTTAGCCCAATAAACCCTTGACTCTTTGCCCGCTTTGACAACGCCCCTCATGCTATCAATTATATCCTTATTTATTAGTGAATAAAGGGCCATTACGGTTCTGCTATCAAATACCTCCTCAACGGTCTCAAATAGATCTTTGTCTTTCTCTATTTTCAACCTTTTTCGCTCTACTTTTTTCAACATCTCTTTCTTTATTTTCTTCTCAATATCCTTTATTGACATTAGAGTCCACTTAAATTATGTAAGTATATAGTTAAAATATTTCAGGCAAGTGCGCCCAGAAGACCTTTAGATTTGAGGATCTTTATTTCGTTTCTATCGTAGCGCCAGATTATATCGCCTTTTTGGTCAGACTGAAAATCCCAAGGGGCCACGAGAACCAAATCTCCTTCTCGTAGCCAAATCTTTTTGATCATTTTGCCAGGGATCCTACAGATACGTGTCTTACCATCGGCACATCTGACCTTAACCCTATTAAAGCCAAGTAGTTGCGCAACGATCCCAACTAATTGACCTTCTCCTGGAAGAACTAATTCCCTCGATGATCCTTCCTCATTTTTTGACATTAATAGACCCTTCTCTCTACGCATAAGAGAAATGCGAAGATATTAAACTTTTTCAAGGCGCACAATCTTTAAGACCTTATAGAGGAAGATTATTTGGGCCCGTGGCCTAGCTGGATCATGGCGGCGGCCTTCGGAGCCGCAGGTCCTGGGTTCGAATCCCAGCGGGCCCGCCATCAACCTTTTTTGCGGGCGCCAAAAAAGCTTGACCAAAAAAAGGCGCCTCTTTTAAACAGGCGCGAAACTGTACGGTACGCCCCGATTCCAGCTGTACGGTACGGCTTGAGGAGTTCGAGAAGTTCTGCAGGGTGGACCTCAGGCTGAGGCCCGAGTCGGTCAGGAGGCACAGAATCTGCATCAGGAACGTATTGGAGTTCTGCGGCGGCGAGCCGACAACCTCCAGGATAAGGGACTTCTTGGCCGGCGTGGAAAACCCTTTTACCTACAACAACTACCTAAAGTCCCTGAGGGTCTACTTCCGAGACTTCTTGGGTAAGCCAGAGGTTGTGAGGACCTTCCGGTTCTGCAGGGCGGAGCCACTCCCTCCCAGGCTGTACTCAAAGAAGGAGCTCCAAGAGTTCTTCTTCGAGCTGGACGCCGAAAAAGAGAGGGCCCTATTCCTGATGTACGCGACTTCTGGGAGGAGGCGCTCGGAGGTCCTCGACCTGGAAATCAGCCAGGTGGATTTGGAAGAGAGTGCAATACTGCCGAACAAGCTCACAACTACCAAGAGGACCTGGTACTCATTCTTCAATGAGGAGTGCCAGGAAGCCCTTGAGGATTACTTGAAGGTAAGGCAGGACCCGAAGAGGGGCGGGAAGCTCTTCCCGTTCAGGCAGTCTTACAGGAGCGCCATATTCAGGATCGCCCAGCACAAGACTGGCATGCACATTACGCCCAAGTCGCTCCGCTTCTGGTTCGCCAACGAGATGGCGCGTTTGGGCGTCCCCGACCGCTTCATAGACGCCTTCCAAGGTCGAATACCCAGGAGTGTTTTAGCCAGGCACTATACTGATTATTCTCTAGAGAACCTGAAGCAGATATACGACAAAGCGGGGCTGAGGGTGCTCTCGTAAGGTACCAGTAGGTGAGAAAGGTTTACTCTTCAAACAAATAATTGGGACTGTAAGTGGAAATTAGGATGTTTGTATAAGCTATTTGCGGAAACGGGTGTGTGTCTGGAAGCGGCGGAAACGAGGCGATATTTAAAGTATATATTATACAAATGATGCTTGAATGGAACTGCAGTGAGAAATAAGTGGGATGGAATTGGAAGAATCGAACTGCATTGCAAGAAGCAAGGGATGGAAGGCGTTTTACGTTCCGAAAGAGTACGTCGAGGTCATAGAAAAAATCGTGAACGAGACCAATAGGTATAGAGGGATTAATGAGTTCGTGAGGGATGCGGTGATGGACAAGTTGAAAGAGCTCGGCTATCCAACGAAGAGGTACGCCTTGCCTAGTGAGCAGCTGATCTGAAGTCTCTTAGCGACCGCAGTGCGCCCAAAGCCTTCTCTACCTTTTTCAATTTTCCCTTTTTTTGATTTTTCACGTCGCCGACCATTTTCGCCGTTATCTCGCAGCCTCTCGGCTCAGTACTGCTCCAATAAACTGTTCAATTTCTTTATTTCCCTCTCTAGCTCCTCTTGGCACCTTTCCAGTTCTTCCTGCGCTCTCTCTAGTTCTTCGTAAGCCCTCTCTAATTCGTTAGGATCTTTATCATAACGCGCTCTTTCTAAGTCATAACGCGCTCTTTCTAAGTCGCCTTGTGCATCTTTGGCTTTTTCTTTAAGCGCTTTAATTTTCTTTTTTACTCTTTTTACCTTCTCTTCGCGCTCTGCCTCCTTCAGGATTTTAATGTCTACCGATTTAGCTTCTTCTAAACCTCTACCAATTGTAAACTTTTCACGGCACATTTCTTTCCAATACTTACAATCAATCTTTTGGTTCAAGAGGTGCCGCCCGTACCCGCCCCTTGTCGGCAACGTAAGTTCGGCCCACTTAAGCCCAGTAATTCCTATATAGAGGTGCCATGTTGCCGCACACCTTTTGCAAGTTAAGAAATCCCCTTCTAAAAAGCTGAATTCTATATCTAATTCTTCGTGACCACATAGTGGACAGACCGGAAAATACTCCCTAACGTTAGACTCGTAATATCTTGTTAACCAGTCTTTTTTATCTTCTTCCGACATCATTCATCACTTAACATCGGTTATTTATTTAATCCCTCAGCTTTCCCTCCTTTAGATCATTTATTTTTCAAAGTTCACTTATCCTTTACTCCTCCGCTTCGCCAAATTAAAAACGACTCGATCCTTCTAACTACTAAAGGAAATGGTGCCCCTTGACGACGATGGTGGGTCAACCCTTTACCTTCCTATCCC
>JAOAJN010000019.1 GCA_026414165.1 Candidatus Methanomethylicaceae archaeon | reverse complement strand
AGGTAAGGGAGGACGTGCAGTTATACCTTAAGGCACTCGGAGTGCTTGCTGAAGTTACGGGTATTGAGTTCTTGCAGGATCTTTTGCCGATCCTCTGGCCAGATCTCTAGTGAAGTGAAGCACCCGTTGGATCTTGGACAGAAGGTAAGAGCGGATTAGAGGGCAGAATAAGGAAAGGTAAGAGAGGTTCATTATCACATTCCTATAACAAGTTGTTTGTAGTAAACTTAATTCAGAATTGCATAAATTAATGCTTTTAAATCATAAAACATCTAAAAAATACTGTGAGCTGAAAATGGATGATTTTCAATTAGTGCTGATCTTCTTGTTGTCCCTCGGAGTCTTTTCTTTAATCATGTTCTTTGCTTTTAAGAGGCTAGTCAAGGCCCCAATCCCTGCCCAGTTGCCTGATTTTACTGCGATAAACAACGCCATAGCCACCCTAAATACATCCATAGCTGGCTTGGCTTCTTCATTCGAAACGACCCAGAAGGGGATGCAGGAGAACCTTAGCTCCAACCTTAAGAACTTTTCCGACACGGTCGCCTCCCTTTCGAAGTCAGTAATGGACCTTCAGAGTGCATTAATAGGCAAAGTGGATGGAGTGTCTCAGACCCTAACCGCCGACCTTCAGCGGCGTTTAGCCACAGTCTCTGAGGGGCTGGAGAACCTGCGCAAGAGCCTCGACGAAAATATAGTTCCAAAGCTAAGCCAACTCGACAATGCACAGAACGATGTCAAACAGAACATACAGACATTTGTGGCGCTCTTCTCAGGTAGTGCAAGGACGAGGGGCATAGCTGGAGAGGCAGCGATAAGGATGATATTGAAGGCGCTTCCCTCCTCGCTTTGGGGGGAGCAGGTCGAGATCCCCGGAACATCCTACAGGACTGACTTCGCAATATTCGTTCCCCAGTCCGACGGTGGGAAGCTCATCCTGCCGATAGACTCGAAATTCTCGGTCCCCTCCATGCCAGAGGGAGAGTTAAACGCCCAAGAGCAGAGGGAGTGGAGTAAGAAGGCGAACCAGACGGTCGAGGCTAGGGCGGCGGAGGTGGCTAAATATGTCGCGCCGGAGAAGGGGACTACCAATTTCGCCTTGATGTTCGTCCCTGATGCGGTCTACCAGATGATCACGCAAGAGACGCTGAAGGAGGTAATCGCGAGAAATGTGATACCTGTCAACACTCCTGGGCTAGTCGCCTCCGCATTCATACTCGCGAGGTTCAGCAGGGAGGTGGAGTGTGCTAGGGATGCCGAGCGTGTGGTAGGCGCGATCTCTGCAGCCGTTAAACTGTTGGATGATGTTTCCGAGAGCGTGGCTAAGGCAAAGAAGCAGATCGCTTCAGCAGACAAGAACCTAGATGAAGCCAGTAACGGTGTGATAAAGGCAAGGGAGCGCCTGAGCACAAGCTCTAGCGTGGGCGAGGCTTCTTGAACTGACCCATCTTTTTTTCTCTTATTAAAAGGATTCATTTTTGTCTTATCGAGAAAAATTCTTTTTCAGTAAACCTCTTTTATACTAATATCGAAAATTAATAGTAAAAAGTAACTGTTCATTTGGGAGTTGATTTATAATGTCAAAATTTTGCCAATGGCTACACGAGCAGCTGGAGCAGCTGCCTCTCATTAGCTTCCCCTTTAAACTCGAGGATCTGCCCTACAATGGAGTCTACTTCATCTACGAGCGGGGCGAGATATGGGGGCATGGAGGCAACAAGCCGAGGATAGTCATGATAGGAACCCATACAGGAAACGATAGATTCAGAAGCCGCATTAATGAGCATTACCTAATAGAAGATTCTGTAATGAATTTTGGCAGAGATACCCTTAAACCATCAGATAGGAGCATTTTCAGATTGAATATAGGCAAAATCTTGCTATCCAAGAACAAGGATAGCTATCTGCAGATTTGGGATATCGACTTTACTAAGAGTGAAAATAGGCAAAATTTCGGGGATATGCGCGACATAAAAAAGGAGAAAGAACTAGAATCAACAATTACCAAAATAATCAGGGAGAATTTCTCCTTCAGGTATATCGTCATGGATCAGTATGAGGGTGATGAGCGGTTGGAGTTAAAAAAGCACCTAATAGGGACCGTTGCAGGATGTTATCTTTGCAAGCCGTCAGCCAATTGGTTAGGGAAGTCTTCACCAAACCCAAAAATAAGCAATGGTAAAATGTGGAACTCAAATAATCTCAGAGCAGGTCCATTAGACGAATATGAGAAGGATCTACTTTTGAGCTCAATAGAACATACAAAAGAATGGTTACGTAGGCAATAAATGTATAAAAATCAATTACGGGCAGGAAAGGAATGTAGCTCGGTTAAGACAGATTTCAATTATAATTTGAATCAATAAAGGAAAAGATCAGGGCTTCCACTTATTAATAAAAATGCGGAGTCTCCGATAAAAAAAGAACAAACATACATCCAAACTCGATCGATTGGAGAGGTACAGCATCACATTCATTATACGTCTAACTCATTTAAAAGGAAATGTAACTTTTGAATTAATTCCTTTAAAGATCTAAAGGAAATACATCCTCAATCCTTTGAGAGAACGGTTTCTTCTTATGGATCATTACTTCTTTCGTTCTTATTAAGGGATGTGTGTAATCAACCTCGGGGCGACTCAGGATTATTTCGTCGGCAAGCCTCTCTAGTCTGTAGACATCCCTCTCCTCTATCACCACCACTATGTGGTGGGATCCTGTACAGAGCCAAACGCTCTCCACCTGTGGGTGTTTAACTAGTTCCTCCGCTAACCTCTCCCTCGTTCCTGGAG
>JAOAJN010000018.1 GCA_026414165.1 Candidatus Methanomethylicaceae archaeon | reverse complement strand
TCTATACGGGCAAAAATAGATTCCCAAGAGAAAAGTTAAGGTCAAATGGGCAGAGGTCTAGGAATAAAAATTTTATTTTATACGCATAGTTTAATTGATTACCCATAGCAATCTTTCCCATTTTTATTTCATGTTGATCTGATCACTATGACATTGCAATGTGCGTTTCTTATTACATAATCCGCCACACTTCCGAGAAGAACCCTTTTAAGCCCTGTAAGCCCTCGTGATCCTATGACAATAACAGAGACCTTTTTCTCGTCGGCAAAATATACCAAACCTTCCCCCACGGTGCCCCAGAACGAGACTATCCTCGACTCGATTTCCTTTATCTCATACTCACGAGCGATCTGCTCGTATTTTTTCAATAACGGCTCTATCTTTTCCTTGACATCGGGCGGAACTTTTGGGTAATAATTCGGGAAATGAGTAATTATGTGGGGATACGCAGGCACGCCTGTCACTAAAGGCATTGAAGGAAGGGCATGTATATATACAATAAATAGTTTTGCAGAGTATCGCCTTGCTAGATCGATGGCGAACTCAAAGGCATACTCCGCATATTTCGAACCATCTATCCCAACAAGGACTGCTTTTATCCAATTTTCACGCAAAGGGGCCACATTTTAATTTATTTAGGCATGTAGTATTTATTAATTTGTCATTAAGGTTCAAATTCATCGAATATTAAATGGCTTAATGTGAGAATATCTAGATGTTTGGAAGATCTTACCTTTTTTCAATGATCTATTAAACTCACAGTCATAGTTTTATATATCATTCTTTATATATCATTCAATATAATTAACTCTTTTAGGAATAGAGGGGACCGGGTTTGGGAGAGAAAAGAATCCTGATAATTGATGACGATGAAGATATTGTTGAAAGCCTATCCATGTTACTGAGTGGTGCGGGTTTTGAAGTAGATACTGCTGTAACCGGAGACGAGGCAATTAAAAAATCCAAAGAGAAAGTATACAATATAGCACTCATCGATGTTGTTCTGCCAGATATGACTGGTATAGATCTCCTCACAAAGCTCGAGGAAAGGAAACCCAAGACTAGGAAAGTAATAATCACAGGATACGCCTCGCTCGATAATGCAGTTAAAGCACTTAATCTCGGGGCGGACGCTTACCTGATCAAACCAGTAGATCCAGAAGAACTAATGAACACTGTAAAGAAGCAGATCGAAGAGCAGGAGAGCGAACTTGAAATGACTCAAGAAAAGATTGTTAAATTTATTGAAACTAGGGTGAAAGAATTAGAGAAGGAGGAGGAAAAAGAATAACGAGTGAAGCCCCTGATATGAATTTTTAAAAATAAAAAAGGAAGGCAGGACAATGGGAGGTTTTGTCGGCGAGATCTCCAGAATTATTAAGGGCAAATCATTTGAGACCATTGTTCTTCAAAGTTTGGCGGAAATCTTTGGAGAGAACAACATACAAAGCCTGATATATCACATTGGAGGTGAAGCGACACTTAAAGATCCAGAACTCTTCGAAAAGGGGATCAGGGCAATCTTTAAAGATGGTGCAGACCTGATTTTAAATCACATAAAATATAACGCGATCCGATCTAAACCCGTAAATCATGGTGAGAGAAGTCAATTTTCAAGGAGTACTCTGGAGGAAAATGACCACTACTGAAATTAATAGTGCGCCTTTTTTGGAACTCTTCAAGGCTTGGAATGATTCCGATTTCATGTTGGTTGTTTTGGACAGTGATGGAAAAATAAAGTTTTTGAACAAAAAATCATGTGAGTTCTTTGGCATAACAGAACAAGAGATTGTTGGCAAAGATCTTTTACGCGTTCTCAACATTCATGAAGGAGAAAAACTATGTGAGATAATTTCAAAGATAAAGATAAAAGAGCCTTTAAAGTATGAAATTAATGTCTTAGCGAAGGACGGCTCCAAGAAAACTGCTATCTTCGAATTCAGGAACTTTAGTAGAGATGGCGTGGAGGGATTGATAGGGATAGGGGCACTTCCAAATTCACCAACACTAGATTGGCTAGAATTTTTAGATCTACTACTGGAGGAGCGGACGCAGGCACTTAAAGAGTCTGAGATGAAGTACAGAGAGCTTGTTGAGCTAGCAAAATCTATAATCTTCAAATGGGACGCTGATGGCAAAGTAATATGGATGAATGAGTATGGTCTGAAGTTCTTTGGATTCTCAGAGGAGGAGGTCGTTGGTAGATCTGTATACGAAACCTTCGTGCCGAGAATGGAGAGCACAGGCAGGGATCTCAGTACGCTTGTAAAGGACATCGTTGAAAATGAGGATAAATACGCATCAAACATAAACGAGAACATAAAAAAGGACGGCACAAGGGTTTGGATTCACTGGTCAAACAGACCAATAAAAGATAGCAAGGGCGAGCTAGTGGCAATACTTTCAATCGGCACAGAAATCACAGACCGAATAAAAATGGAAAAGATGAAGGATTATGAGTTGAAGAAGAGCAGAGCAATATCAAGGCTTTACAGCCTATTGGTCTCCCCAACAACAAAAATTGATGATGTCGAGGTCGCAATATTGGAGGAGGCCAAGGCGATCACCGAAAGCGAATGCGGTTTTATTGGCAGGATAGACCTAAGAACTGGGGAATTGATTGCTACCAAGTTCGTTCAAGAGCACGCATGCAAGGTTAAGGAGAAAAGAATAAAAATACAAGATGTGGATGGAAAGCCCCGCTCATTAATTGGGCATGCAGTGAAAACATTAAAACCGTTCTATACCAACTTACCAAAAGAGCATTTTGCATATAATGGAGTGCCCGAGTGGCATATTAAGATCGAGCGCTTCCTTGCCGCTCCGATACTTATCGAGGGTCGCTCAGTCGGGATACTTGCGCTCGCGAATTCAAAAAGGGATTATAATGATCAGGATTTGGAAGCGATCGCAGAAATGTCCCGATACTTTGTGCTTGCATTGCAGAGGATGAAGTACGAAGAGGAGTTGATCCTCAGGGAAAACCTCTACAGGACACTCTTTGAAAACGCCCCTGTACCTACTTTATTATTGGACGAAAATGGAATTATGAGCAATATCAACACCGCATTCGAAAGGCTCTCAGGTTACAAAAAGGAAGAGGTTGAGGGCAAGAAGTCTTGGAAGGAATTCGTATATCCCGAAGATATACAGAAGCTTGAGGTCTATAGGACCGAGAGGCTCGCGGGGCGCCATGCGCCTTCATCCTATGAGTTTCGCTTTTTAGACAGGCATATGAATGT
>JAOAJN010000017.1 GCA_026414165.1 Candidatus Methanomethylicaceae archaeon | reverse complement strand
GTCTGATCTGCGACATCCTTTATGGTCTCTATGACATCGCCGATCTTCTTACTCGCATCGTCCAGGTAGTTCAGGGAAGGTGCGACTTTTTGGATTATGTCTGAAAGACCGTTTATTGCGTCCATTGACTTCTTGGCACCCGCCATTGCCTCTTCAGAGAAACTCTTCCCTTTTTTTGCACTCTCCTCTAAACCCCGTCGTGACTTTACAAACTCCTGAATTATTGCCTCTCCTTTTTCGGTCTCCGAAAGAATATTATGAATAGCTGACGATGTGGTTTGTGCACTTTTTGCGATCTGTTGTACTGATTGGGATATTTGCTTCATTGCTGTGCTTATTGTTTGATTGTATTCTTTTATCTTATTTAGAATCTCTCTCGACTTATCTTGATATATTGTTGGTTTACTCTGAGTATTCTCAGATTTAGGTGCTACTGTCGGTTTCTGTGCCCCGCCCGATCCCCTCCTCCAGAACATTGCCTCTCCCTTTAAGATCACTCATGTTGAAATATTATAAAACTGTCACAATCTGGCGACCGTTGGTCACATATGAGTGATAGAATCTTAAGGTACGGACTGAGTAGTTCCCACAAAATAATTTAGTTAAACCCATCTAGTCTATGAAGAGAAAGGAGATCCTTGATATTTAACTCTAATTTTCAGTAGTTTTTAATTAATCTTAATGTTAATTTCAACTCTCTACAGCATCCCCTAATATGCTGATAATGATTAAGTTCGACTAATGGGACAGAACTTCAGCAATAATAAAAACAGTCAAATATGACAAAAAATATTAATCAAACTATAATGAACTTTGGGTAATGGTGTTGTGGATGTGTAAGGATTATCTTTTTGACTGGGTTTATTATAGTAGAAAAAACGATGTTTGTAATTTGGATTATGGCATTTTTAATCGGTCATGGAGGGGGATCCAATGGAGATATTGAGAGGCAATTACGAATCTTATCCCCCTCACCAGCTCCTTAAAGATAACTGCGCAATAATCTTGAATGATCAAAATATCGCAGAGCTTAGATCTGTTCTTGCGGCACTGTTTGGACCAGCGGGTCAGTCTCTCCTCTACGCGATTGGAAAGATGTATGGGATCTATTCCTATAAGCGTATGCTAAATTCCTCCACCCAATCATCTCTTAAGATTATTGAGCAAATCTTTAGACTTAAGCAGGAGGAGGGATGGGGCAATATTGAAATCTGCCTTGAGAATGACGAATTGAAAAATGTTGTTATCAAGAATAGTTTCGAGTCCAGATACTACTACAGGACTGGAAAATTGACTCAGGGTGAAAAGACCTCATCAAATAATTTGTCAGAAGATCCCATCACCCAACCACAATGCTTTTTCTTAAAGGGGTTCTTAGAGGGTATTCTATCTTTTAACCTCCAAAAGAATATACACCTGAATGAAATAGAGTGCATTGCTGCTGGCTATGAAAAGTGTATTTTTCTACCTAAGTGTTAAAACTTTTTCATTATATTTCAATAAAACCAAAAGTCTTATGAGCATTATCTACCAAAGAGTTGATGATTAAAATGGTTTATTGTACAAAATGCGGAGCGAAAAACCCCGATGATGCTAAGGTGTGCGCTCAATGCGGTGCACCCCTTTATTTTGTGAGCGAAGTGGAAAGACACAAAAGAGAAGATCTCGAAAAAGAGTGTTTCGGGATCCCACGCGGCGGTGCCTTGGTCACTCTAGCCATCGGTATTATAATCCTACTCTCGGGTCTCATATGGTTGCTCCAACAGGTCCAGATAATTCCAAAGACTATAGATGTCTGGCCGATTGCAGTTATGATATTTGGGATCTTGATAATAATCGGAGCCATTTATGGACTGCGTCGTAGGTAGGGCTACCGATTCGAGTTTGACTTATTATACTTTAAAAACAACTCACATTCTTTTTTCATGGAAATACATATCCGACAGACCTGATTGTGATCCTGCTGGGATAGTAATATCCTTGTTAAAATCCAAAACAACGTCAGAGCAAGTACAAATAGATCAATGAAGAAGTTCTGAACAAGACTATCAACTCCGATCAATATCATTAGTGCACCAACAACAAAAAATACATTCATCAGAGAACGGACAAACCCTCTAAATGCGAATTGTGCGAAGCCCAATACTAATCCAAAACTTCCCAAGAAGATGGACATCTGCGCATGGATGCCCTCAAGCCCTAAGAGAAAGTACGAACCCGCACAAACGATAGACAACAACGCTCCAATGAACAGACCCGTGCACCCGGCACAGAGCACCTTTCCGCATAAAACTATTGTGTGGGATGCGAATTGCTTACAAACAGGGTGGTGACCCTTCGACAATCCCTGAAAATATTGTGAGGTCTTAGCACTTATGCTGCTGTAGTGTGGGATCGTCGAACATTTTTTAGGAAACAGGGCGGCCAAGGCCCCCAATACGCATATCAACGCAAATGATAAACCGATAACAGGCTTACGCAACGAAAAGTCTCCGCCTGAGTATGGGGGATTAAGGCCCAACATCAACACAAAGAGAACTCCTAAAAGAGAAATGGATATGTAGACCCAATTTAATTGGTCGCCCATCCGCACGCGAAGCCACCTCAGACCAGATCTCGCAACCGCCTTATTATGCCCCTGAAGGCCATATACCAATAGATCCTCCGCACCATCTCATTCGTTGAGAATAAACCATGGAGACGCCTATCCCATGAGCCAAAGAAGTCTCTATAGCAGAGGTAAAGCTCTTCCTGTAACTGCCTTCTAGAGAGTGTCTTCGTTGGCATTATCGCGTGGATCATGTCATAATGGGACCAGTTGTAGTCCTCTATCCAGCCATTTCTTTTAGCCTCCTTGAAGAGCTCGGTTCCAGGGAATGGTGTGAGGATTCCAAATATTGCCATGTCTGGATCCAGTTCGTTAACGAACCCCCTCAAATGTGCTATAGACTCCGCCGTGTCCTCTCGCTCACCGATTATGAACATAGTATGGGCAAATATGTCGCTCTTCTTCAGTGCCCTAACAGCCCCCACGATGTCTTGGAGTTTTATTCCTTTTTTGAAAGCCTCAAGGACGGATTGCCTGGAACTCTCTGCACCTATTAAGACCCACCTGAGACCAGATCTCCTGAGCTTGGGAAGCAACCCCTCATTCTTGACCAGTTCGTCACACCTCGCTTGCGTGAACCACATCAGCTCGTCGGAGAGCCCACGCTTCATTATCTCCTCTGCCAGCTCCTCTGCCCTCCTCCCGAAGACAAAGTTGTCGTCAGTCAGCCAAATGAACCTGCTCCCAAACTCGTTGTAGCAGAACTCCATTTCGTCAGCTATGCGCTTCGGCGATTTTGCTCTGAATGTGCCCTGCCAGTGGCTCCACTGCGAACAGAAGGTACAGCTGTGGAAACAGCCTCGCGACCCCTCAATCAATGCATGGGGCACTCCCTTTCCAGCCATGGCGGCAAAATGGTATTTTTTCATATGGTCTTTGACTAGATGGTACCCTGGATAGGGGAGATCCTCCAAGTTCTTTATGAGGGGTCTTGGCGGATTGTGAAAGATTCTGCCCTCATGTCTGAAGGATATTCCCCTGATTTGGGCAAACCTCTTCGTCATTTCACATATTTCTTGGGTATAATTCGAGGCACATCTTACGACCTCTGCTAGGGTCTCCTCCCCCTCTCCCCTAACTATTACGTCGATCTCGGGGTAGGTCTCGAGACTCTCCTGAGCGGTCGCGGTGAAGTGCTGCCCGCCTGCGACAGTGAGTATGTTTGGGTTGACGCGCTTGGCTGTCTCAAGAGTCCTGACAACAGTGTAGGCGTTGCACGTGGCGAGCGCGCTGGATGCTACAATGTCTGGGTTAAATGATGCGACACTCTTCTCCACACCCTTCCAGTCGATCTGCTGGGCATTGCAGTCTAGCACATCAACCTCTAAACCTTCAACTTTTCTTTCAAGGTATGCAGCGAGCTGAAGTATTCCGAGGGGCGGAGATAAGTAATCCCCCATTACGAACCATATTTCCTTTGGAGGCTCTATGAAAAGAACACGCATCTAGTTTTTTCTCCATCTGGATTATGTTATTTCAGAAGCTTTTATAATTGCTTATAAGATCGATCCAGAAAGGAATTTAAGAACGTCAAAACAACTTTGGTTGGGTCGGGCGCCAAATCATGGGAAAAAAGCGGGAAGAGGAAACGGATAAGCTGGGGATAATCTCGCTGGGATTTTTCCTTATACTTATCGGATTGGTGTGGATGCTCACTCCAGATATCATGGAAACCCTCAGAGCATTCTTCTCTCCGAATAACTGGCGAATTTCTGAAGTCGGTCAAAATGTATTCTTTCCAGAGCCCAAAGGTCATTACCCCGTTCTATACAATGCTGCCTCATATTTCTGCTTCGCGTTCGGCGCCTTTCAGATTGCCATTTTAGGTATAAGGATAGCTCTTCATAACTCATTGGAGAGGATCGGCGGGACTTTGTCAGGCGCGGTCTTTTGGGTTGGTATGGGGTTCTTCTTCGGAATGTTGGCAAGTAATGCCCTTGGGTGGTTTGGACTTTTTGCGGGCTTCGTTATGCTCATTGGCGCCTCTATTATAACTCAGAGCATATTTAGGCTGATTGGCAGTTGAACTGCTCATTCAGCTTAAGGCTTTCCAATTTAGTAGATATTAAATAAAAATTATGAGAATCAAGAAAAATTGTAAACTTTATTTATATGCACAAATAAATCATAAACTCGACATTAGCTGAAACCGATGATAATCTATGGGCTGTTCCAATGTAAGTGGCGAGTTTCTTCCCACAAAACCACATGAGCGCATCGTGGGAACTACAGAATACACGCTGATGGTTATAGCGCTGACTATTGCAACATCAATATTCTTTCTCGGATGGATCTCACAGATATTAAGGTTGTCGTTGGTGCAGGCTGTGGTCAGCTCCTTCATAGGAAGCGGGACTTGCGGTTTTGTTGTACTTGAATGGATACGTTGGTGTGAAGGAGGGGATACCTTACCCTATCCAGCTCAGGCTATCCTTTGGTCACAGGGGCGCTATATTGCCGATGCTGATGGTGGTTTTTGTAGACCTGCTATGGTATGCCATAGATGGTTTTATAGCGGCTTGGGCAATGACAGAGATGATCCTTGTGATACTGGGTTGGCCCTCTGATAAGATAGTGACACAAGGTCTAATCTGCACCCCGCTAACTTTTTTAGTATATTTGTTGGCTGTAGCAATTCTCGGGATGGGCAAGATTAAGTCAATAAAATGGATTGACATACTCTCTGGTCCTCTAATTTTCATATTCTTTGGTTGGTTTGTGTTGTACATGATGGGAATGCCACAGTTTGCAGATAGGCCCATGCCAGTTTGGGAGGGCGGAGTTTCGTGGCTAAGTTCGGAGTTTCTGCTTAACACAGCAATTCAGACCGCTTGGTGGGGTATGATCGTCCCC
>JAOAJN010000016.1 GCA_026414165.1 Candidatus Methanomethylicaceae archaeon | reverse complement strand
TGGTGGACAAAATATTGGTGGACAAAATATTGGTGGACAAAATATTGGTGGACAAAATATTGGTGGACAAAATATTGGTGGACAAAATATTGGTGGACAAAATATTGGTGGACAAAATATTGGTGGACAAAATATTGCAATATACCGCATCAGTAGTAATGAATGGAGAGCATATTCCCCCTCAGATATCGGCTCAGGCGTCTCCCAGATTAAAGATCTTGCTCTAGACGGCTCAAATTTATGGGCATTAACAAATAATGGTTTGGCAAAGTTAGCTGGATCTTCTTGGTCAATTCTAAATATTCCAATTACTCAGGCAAAGAAAGTGGCAGCCTCAGGTGAGGTTCTATGGGTCGCGTCGAATGACAAACTGGCAAAATGGAACGGTACTGACTGGGAGGTATTTAACTCTCCCAAACCGAACGAAGTAATAATCTCCATATTCCTCGATGGCTCTTCAGTATGGGTGGTCTTTGGCGACAAGACTGTTGGAAAATTTGATGGTGCATGGAGTATCTTCACCGAGTCATCCGCATATCCGTACAACATAATATCCAAGGCTTTTGAAGTTCACTCCGCCCAGAATAAGATATGGTTCGCTATTTATAAGAGTGGCTTTGCGAGCCTCGATAGAGTGACATCATCATTCAGTCAACACTCTTACGGTCCATCCGGGTTCTCAATCCCACATGTCGTTTTATACCAAGGATTTGCCTATGTTGTCTCGAGAGACGGTGACTGGAACTACTACTTTGAGCGTTTCAACATAGCTGGACAGACATGGGAGACGCTATTGAAAATTGATGGCCCGAACTCCATGGTCTTGTTCGATGGCAAAATACTCTTTGGCTATCCTGATACAGGGATCGTGTCATACGATACCTCAACTGGAACGAGAACAACTTACCAGACTGGCTCCAGTACTGTAATACTCGATGTTATAGATGACTATGTCTGGATTAGTAACTCAAGTGGAACATACAGGTCCAACTCCTTATTATCATGGGAGAAGATCTTTGATAATAGCTCCCGAGCCGTGGTCCGATCGGACAATGGGATATGGGCGATATTGGGAGACTGGATGAACTCCAAGCTATACTTCTACAACATCTCCACTGGTGAGCTGAAGTCTTACACAACTGAGGATGGGCTACTCCCTGGCTGGGTTTACTCAATAGCGCTCTTCGATGAAAAATTGTGGATCTCCTATTACGGGAGCAACAACGTCACAAGACTTGATTTAACCACCGGATCAGTGACTCATTTTGGTCCATCCAATTCCACAATCTCCAAGTACGTGAATAGAATCCTAGCGGTCGGGGAGAATTTGTGGTTTACATATATGACAGGAGGCGGAATTGCTTACTGCAATTCAACGGGCTGGGGGAGCTACCCCGACGATCTCATTAGCGCTTATGTTAATCACATAGCCTGTGGTGACGGCTCTTACTGGTTTGGAACGGAGCTTGGGCTAATAGCACTTGGATCAGGCACACTAAGGACGCTTCAAACTTTAAAGCAGACCATGCCTGCATCTCAATTCCAGATAAGTCCCATCGCTGAAAAGGGGACGTACTACCTTATGTCGATCCTTAAGAACAACTTTGGGCAGATCATCGATGAAGGGAGTGCAACTATCCAGATATATGAAAGGGCGACTCAGATATCGATCTCTGCCAATAAGGCCTACTATAAGAAGGGTGAGTACGCAGAGGTTAATATACTGGTTGAGAATAACGCTCCCATACGGCTCGACGACACCTTGAAGATCACTTTAGACTCAACATCGACAATTCCCGTATCAATCCCGCCACGCGAATCTTATCTTTATACTTTAAATCTGGTGCTAAACTCCATCAAGGAGATCTCTGCGAATGTTACTGGAGCATCCGCGACAAAGACTATACCTGTAATAACGCCCACCGCCGATGTGTCAATAGACATGCCGGACAGTGTTGGCAGAAGTCCTTTCAATGTCTCAGTCTTTGTAAATAACACCTCACCAATACCGATATCTTTCAATTTAAGAATTAATGATACTTCCCATCCGTTGACACTTCAAGTGGGCGAATCAGTCACAGTATCAAAGCAGTTCCAGATCAAAAATGACTGTGATATAGTTGTGCAGATCTTGGGCGACATTTCTCACTATAGCTCTAAAACTGTAAAATATGTAGAGCGTTGCGATCTGTCGTTCATAACTAACGCTCCCTATAAAGAAGGCAAAGTCTCATTCAATTACACAGCAGTCAACACGGGAGAGATAGACACAAGCTTTGATCTCACTGCGAAGGTTGGAGATAATGTTAAAAGTATATCGATTTCCCTATCCCCTGGAGGCTCGAAGTCAGGGTCCATCGAATTCGATCTAATCCAAGGCAACTACAAGTTCGAGTACAACTATTACATGGGCAGTGGGTCCATTGACTTTACCGTATACAAGTCGGTGGATCTTGAATTAGATGCTAAGGTCGAGGCAAAAGCCGGAAAGTTAGAACTCGAGATCTCGGTGAAAAATCTGGTACCCTTCCAGTTTTTAGGAAATCTAACATGGGATGTAGGTTTCCTCAAGAACAGTACAGAAATCTCTCTGGCATCCTTGGACAACGCCAATTTTATTTTCTCGGAACCTCTGCCGGATATTGTTGCTGGCAACTACAAGCTCGAGATCTCTTTGACTTCGAACGGGACCACATTCAAGACCTTCTCAAAAGCCTTCCAAGTCCTGCCGCCCAAGTTTGATATATCGATGTATCCGCTCAAGTCCGACTACACAGTCGGCGAAGAGATCTCAGCTGTATTTAACATAACAAACATTGGAGGCATAAAGGGTAGCCTGAGTATTGAATGCGAGATCCCTGGTGAATACAAGAGCTCACAGACCGTCTCTTTGATGCCTGCCGAGAGTCAAGATGTAGTCTTCTCAGCAAAACTTCCAGACGACCTCGTCGACGGATTAATGAAACTCTTATACCGGTACGAAGGAAAGGAATATGTTCATGTATTTCGCTACATAGGATACTCGGTCTCCGTTAATGTGACAATGGACAAACCTTTCTACAATGAGGGCGAAAACGCCACACTGACGTTCGCCGTACAGAACCTGAACGATTTGAACATACAGAACATGTCCTTAGTGGTGAAGTTCGGGAATTACGAAAATACTGTATACACTTCCCTCGCACCGAAAAGTTCAAAGGATATAGTTATTGAAAATGTGCCTGTCTCTAACTCTGGCAGGAAACTCTTCTACTCAGTGTATCTGGTTAAACACTCTGGGCGATCACTTGTCATAGACTCTCTCTATCTGCCGATTTTCAAGGATGTGGTTCAAGTATGGAGCGATAAACAAGTTTACAATATTGGCGATACCATAAAATTCTTTATCAACAGCTCTGCCACTGGCACATTTAAATACGAGATATTTGGAACCACTAACACCTTGGATATAAGTTCTATCAACACTATATACGAGATTAATGTTGTAGCCCCCGAGCTGCCTGCAGGAACATACGCCTTTGACTACTCCCTCTCGAATGCCGTAAAGGACTCTTACAAATTTGACTTGAATGGATACCGCACTAAGATACTGAAGGTTAACTTCGATAAGCACTCATACATGTCTGGTGAAAAGATCTCTGGCAATTTGACTGTTTGGTCAAACCTTGATACAACCGCAAACTTCACTGCATCCCTCCTGCCTCCAAACATTAAGGTAATCCTAGATTGGAACACTAAGGATGTCAATCTTGTTGCAGGTGAGAACACGATCAGTTTCGAGCTAAATCTGACACAATCAGCATCTCCAGGAGACTACGCGGTCGAGTTTTCAATAACTAAAGGCGACTATACCTTGTCACATGGTACGAAGTATGTCTCTGTCGAAGGCTCTGTTATAAACAGCCTTAGTACGGATCGTCGGTCATACAAACAGAACGAAACCGCGGTACTTACAGTCGTTTTATATGGTACGACGCAATCTACCTTGAAGATAAAATCTGGAACCAAGCTTATTGCTGAGAGTGTGGTGAGCCCTTCAGGGCTATTGAGTTTGAGTTACTCGATTCCCGTCAAGGAGCTGAAGACTACCACACTCGAGGCATCCCTGATAACTTCATACTCGTCGAGCTCCAAGAAGGTAGCCTTTGGAATAATCAATATGCCTCCCAAGGCGGTTGCTGGATCAGATAAAACAGTCAAGGTGCACTCTACGGTCACATTCGATGGAAGCGGTTCTTCAGATCCTGGCGATGACCCCCTCACTTACTCGTGGGATTTTGGGGATGGAACTAACGCCTCTGGTCCTATCGTGAACCATGTTTATGGCTCTACAGGTGTATATACTGTCAAACTATTAGTGGCCGACAGCAAAGGTGCTTATGATATTGCAACTCTCAAAGTTAATGTTGTTGATGATACTCCTCCAGTCATATCCTCGTTGTCCCCGTCTAACGGATCTACTCTCACAACAAATACTCCGAGTATAAGTGCATCTTTCTTCGATAATGTGGCAGTCGATCCTTCAAAAGTAGTTGTGAGGCTAGACGATGTTGATGTTACTGCTCTTTCTAAAGTCTCCTCCACGGATTTCAACTATACTCCATCTTCGCCGTTAGCCAATGGGCTACATACTGTCTATATCTCTGTCAGCGATCTCTACAACAACAAAGCAGTTATGGTTTGGTCATTTACAGTATCTGTACCTGTCGCACCAGTCTCTCCACCTGCGCCTGCACCAGCCCCTGTCTCTCCACCGCCCACACCAGCCCCGGCTCCAACACCCCCTTCTCCTATCACTAACACAACTGCCTCTCTTATAGTATCAATAGTCGCCAACACGCCTTTCAAAGTTGAAATCCTCTCGATAGCACCTAGATCTTCACTAGAATCGATCGAGATTGTAACTAACGAATCTTTATCCTCTGTTCAGATAACCACCGAGGAGTATTCTAATAGCCCAACGAGCTTGTCCCTTCCCTCTACGGTCACTCCAGTATCATTCATAAAGATTGAGACGAACATACCTTCTGGTGCAGTAACCCAAGCCACAATAAGATTCCGAGTTCCAAGGAATGCGCTAACATCTTTCAACTTGGATCCAACATCTATACAGCTGTATAGGCTAACGATAAATTGGAACCCTCTGACAACATCCATGGTCGGACGTGATGCCGATTATTACTACTATGAGGCTTTATCTCCTGGTTTCTCATACTTTGCCATAGTGGGAAGAGCGATTGAAACAGAGTCTGTTCCCCCCACTATACTTTCAGTATATCCTGAGGATGGCACAGTCCTAAGCACCAAGAGCCCAACCATAACTGTTACATACTCCGATAATATAGCTGTGGACATTACAGGAATAAGAATGCTCTTTGATAACGTGGATGTTACCGCCTTGGCAACTTTGAACTCATCCACTTTGGTTTATAGACCCGCTGCAGACCTCTCCGAGGGCTCCCACTCCCTCTACTTCGAGGTCAAGGACACTTCTGGAAACAAGGCTTCAAAGTCTTGGTCCTTCACAATCGCCGACACCACCCCACCAACCATAACCATAACCTCCCCAGCCAAGGACTCTGTCCTTACCACCAAGTCCGTCACGATAAGCGCCTCATACTCAGACAACGTCGCCATAAACGTGTCCTCAGTCGTCCTCAAGGTCGACAATGTCGACGTCACCTCCAGAGCCACAGTCACCGCAACAGGAGTAACCTACTCCGCAACCCTCGACGAGGGAACCCACACAGTCTCGTTAACAGTAAAGGACACATCCGGCAACTCCGCATCCTCAACCTGGTCCTTCACCATCAGGCTCCCCGTGGACTATACTCCATATGTCGTTGGTGTCATAATCCTGATAATTCTCATAGCAGCCATATACGTACTTTTAAGGAAAAAATAATACGACTTTTCTATCTTTTTTTATTTTCACTTCTTTGCTATCTATTTGTTTTATGTCATTTTTTAACCATTATGAATGTCTAGCAATTGTGCACCCGCCTAATTAATTGTAGGCATCCCTCCTTTGGTCTAACTTCAGCTCTTTCTGCAGTCGTGAGCGTTAATGAGCCGCGCTCTACCAAAGTTGCCCTCAGCAACCTCAGATAGATATTAGTTCTATGCATGATAGTATAAATAATACAATCCTCCCCACACATGGCGACCTGCGTAGACTGACATTCCCACAGACCTTTCCACGGAGCACCTGTTCGGATTGAATTATTGCTTCTTGGCGGAAAAGATTAAATCAAATCATTTTTGACATTACCGAGGAATTGCCTCGCTACCTTCACCTTCATTAATATTCGATATTATTAAAATTGTTATAAATTGAGGTCTTGCACTCACTCGATTTTTTCTAAGCTACACTTTCATCATAACCGCTTCAAATATACAAGTCATCCTACTAGAGGATCCTTACACCTTCATTCTCTATAACCTCAATCCATCTTGTCCACTCATGAACCTTGAGATCCTTTTTGGAAATAATGTGTAACTCCACTCTCGGCAGTTTGATCTCCCTCATCAAGCGCCGATAAACTTCTTCCTCTCTGCTCTTTTTATCGTCAAATACTATTAAAATGTCAATGTCGCTCGCCACTGTGTAATTCCCCTTGGCGTAAGAGCCAAAAAGTATTGCTCCTTCCAAACCCAGTTCCTCTTGGAGCTTTTTGGCACATCTGCCGACTTCCCTTATAACATCCTCCCTATTAATCTCTGGAAAGAAGACCTTCACAGAACTTGAATATCTTCTCGGCATACCCAATTAAGCGCTCAGCCTCCTTTTTCGTATACCTCCTCCTAGGTGAGGAGGATGGGTGTGCATTAGGGTATCTGGTCGGTATGTATGCTTTGTCGAGCTCTAAGGCAAAATCAAACAACTCCTCGTCGACCTCAACTCTACCTCTCAAATTGGAAAGTAGATCAAAAACAGAGTGCCCCCACGCCTCGGCGCCAAGCCTCTGGAACACCGCCTTTACCGCCTTCTCCGCGGACTGTTGGGCTGAAAAAGAAGCCCACTCATAAAAGCCCCACCTCAAGTCGTTCTTGGCATGCTCTAAGTCCCCCTCTGCCTGATCGAGCCAATCCTTGCTCCTTTCGACCATAACCCTCAACATAATCTATATCTAATTATTATTTAAGCGTGATTTGGGAGTAACATCATTTTATTGATCCGCTAGCGCGTCTTCATAAGGTAGTTATGCGTCCTATTTGAAGATACTTGTAAGCATTTTTCCACCATATTTGCATTATCATGTTGTTAATACGGAATCAATCGCTTTCTGGCACATCCTTATAGAGCATTGACATTATGTACTTGGTGTAGGGATAAATGGCTTGGCGCTGCCTCTTTGTGAGCACCGCCTCAGACAACTCGCGCAGATCCTCTCTCGTTATAAGCCTCAGCCTGGCGTAGGCAAAGACCGAAGCTGCGATCACCATTATCGTCCCGCCGATCCAGTGAACCCCCGTCAGATTTGCCGCGGTCGCTACCATTATTGGCACCCCTGCCAAAATAGCGTTCTCCTTAGCGCATATCTTGTACCCGATCCTTCCAGAAAGGATCACCACGACAATAACCACAGAGAAGTACCCAGTTACGTAGGCTACCGCAGCCCCCACATCCCCCCAGAGCGCCACCAGCGGGAGGTAAAGGAGGACCCTCGGGAGGTTCCCTACGACCCCCAGCAGTGTCACGAGCTTGTACCTCCCGTACGCGTATATCAGGCTACTGAACCCGGAACCTATGGGCATCACGAACGCCCCCAGCAAGAGTATCTGGAGTACCCTCGCCGAAGCGGTGTAAGCCCTGTCTCTTATACACATCT
>JAOAJN010000015.1 GCA_026414165.1 Candidatus Methanomethylicaceae archaeon | reverse complement strand
ACATAAAGGTTTATGCCCCATATCTGTAATAGCCAGAAAAACCATGACCATCCAAAAGCTATCAAGAAAAACAGCGCTAGATCTCTATTTTCAGAAAAACTTGACATCTTATTCACTACGTTATTTGTCTCTAACTTATCTGTATATAATGTATTTTATCAATTGATAAGTATCTACCCAATTAAAAAATACGCTGGACGATTAAGTCTTGAGACACCATTAAGACTTGTGATATTCGAACTACAACCAAATTTTCCCCTTCAAAAAAATTGGAAAATTTGTTGCACTTTTTGCTATTCCTTCTTCTCCTCTTCGCCCTTGACGCCCTTCGCTAAGCCCTTACCAATGCCCTTTGCTATACCGAACCCCTTCTTCAAACCCTTGCCCACGACTTCCCCTGTCTTCTCGGCAACCTCTTCCGATTTACCCTTCTTTTCTTCTCCCATGCCCCAACTCTCTCCTTAATTCTTTATTGGAATCTTGTCAATTTAAATATTTTTTAACTTAATCAGCGTTAATTAATATTTTTTCAAATAAAAAATAATACAAATCTTATAAAATACCATAAAAATAGAAAAAATGGTAGAATTTTAACTATTTACTAAAAATTTACTTCTTCTTTTTCTCTTTCTTTGGTTTTTCCTCCGGCTTCTGCTGCGGTTGAGCAGACAAGGAGGTATCGCCTCTTGGGGTCTTTTTGAACCCCAATTTTTTTTCGATTATTTTTCTAGATATATATTTTGTGCCATCCCCCTATAAACAATAAAATGAGGGCACTCATATCGCCTAATTTTATTTATCTGAAACCTGTTTCAATAACAGATTAATATTTCCCCCTCCATATCTTTAGGGGGAGGATCCTATGGAGATAAAGGTCCTAGAGGAGTCGGTTAAGGAAATCTTAGAGGGTTACAATAAACGACCCAAAGGTTGGCAGTTCGTATCCGATCCTCTAGGCAACATTCTTGCTATTGGTCCCGATGCGGGCTATAGGATAAAACTTATGATGATCAACCCCAACGAGAGTCTGGGCGTTGGGGTAAAGATCCAAGACGTAGAACCTCTCAGGAAGACTATTGGCATAAATTTCGACTCAGGTTTTAGACCTCTGGATCATGATCTTTCTAAAGCTCTAATCTCGGCGATCTCCGAGAACCGGATAACTGACTTGACGATAATCAAAAAGATCCTCCAGATAGATCCTGTTCCAATACACGAACTTGACAGGAAAGATTTGGGTGCCATACTTGGAGGACCTTTTTTAACCCATCCAGACCTCAGATCCATCTCAAAATCTCAGCTTGAGCTGGATGCCAAGCTATCAGCGGAGCTCGACAAACTCTTCAGGAACAGGTACCCATTGAGGGCTGGAATTTACAGGTGAGGTTAATTGAGTTTACGCACAGAGGGCTCTTCTAATAAGGGTAGCAATCTAAAGAAGATGAAGATAAGGCTCTACAAGAGCTCGTCTTGCACTCGCTGCCTGATAGCTAAATTTATTCTTCAAAGAGCACTATCCAGCAAGGGCCTGTCATACAACGAGCTTGTTGAGGAAAAAGATGTTGACAAAGACCGCGACGCGATGGCGGATCTCCTAATGCACAATACCATTAATACGCCCCTCCTTTTGATAGGCGCGAGGGTCTTGTGTGAAGAAGAAGCCCTAAAAGAGAATCTCGTGAAGGAAGCTATTGATGCCTGGCTTTCGGAACAAAGTGGTCAGTGAATAATTATGAAGTGCAAAGATTGTGAGAAGTGGTACGGTGCTGAGGATGATGACTACGGACCATGCAGCATAAAGCACGCGAGGGGCGACAAAAGGTTCATTACCCATGGTCTTCACGAATGTGACGAGGTTGGAAGTTTTGAGGATAAGAGTGGCAGAACGAAATGACTATGGCCTCCTCCTAAACCTCTCACAGGAGGAGGGCTGGAACTACGAACTCAAGGACTTTATGATTATGGAATGCTCTGGTTGCTCAAAGACCCTCGTAGCAGATCAAGACGGCATAATCGGCATGATCACTTTGTTCGACTACGGCGACATCGGATGGATCTCCAATCTATTAGTCGAAAGGCGTTGGCGCAAAGTAGGTGTGGGTCGTTCTCTACTAAGAGAGGGGATTCGGATGCTTGGAAAGAAGAGGACCATCGCCCTGTTCTCTACCCAAGAGTCCGTGCCTTTTTATTTGAAGAACGGTCTTGTCAAAGATAGAGATCTCTATTTCATAAAATTTCTCGGAGGGTTCGATGGCTCGGTGAAAAAAGGTGAGTGGAACGAATCTATAGCACTGATGGACAAAATATGCTTTGGATACAGTAGAGAGCCCCTCCTCAGACTCCTTGCAGAATCTGGCGCAGTTGTATTTCCTAAGGATAGAGAAGGCTTTGCCATCCTCCGCCCCGGTTCTATGGAGAGCACCGTAGGGCCTGTTATTTGCAACGATAATGATTTCCTCTACTCTGCGATGAGTTTGCTCGGAGTTGGCTCCACAGCAGTCACGCCCTACCCAAACCCCCGATTCGCCGAAACAATATTTAAGGTGACTTTTATGTACCTTGGTGAAAAGCCAAAAATCGACTACAATATTGCCCAGGCCTTCGCAGGCTTGGAGTATGGGTGATATGATGAGAATATTTAACACTCGGACTGGCGTAAAAGAATTCTTCATTCCGCAGGATCCATTTGAGGTTAAAGTTTACGTATGTGGTCCCACCGTTTATGACCTGTGCCATGTTGGTCATGCCCGGACGTATGTCAACTTCGACGTCCTGAAGAGATACCTGACCTCGCTTGGCTACAACGTCATTCATGTCCAGAACTTTACGGACATAGACGAGAAGATCGATCATAGAGCAAAAAAGGAAGGTCTCTCTCCCCGTGAAGTTGCTGAGCGCTTCATAATGGAGTACTTCTTCGACATGGACTCCCTCAATGTGACACGCGCCACGAGATACACAAAGGCTTCAGAATACGTTCCTAAGATCATAAAAATAACTGAACGGCTCTTGGAGCTTGGTTACGCATACAGATCAGGCGACGCAATTTACTTTGATGTAGAAGGTGCAGGCGGGTTCGGTGAGCTGGTGAGGGACCTTAAGAGTGCCATAGTGGATGAGGTAAGAGCCTCTGGGAAGAGGGGTCCTTTTGACTTTGTGCTGTGGAGGATTACTGGCGAAGGGTTCGAAAGCCCATTCGGCAGGGGCGTGCCAGGATGGCACACCGAATGCGTTGCCATGTCCATGGACAATTTGGGAGAGGTGTTGGACATCCACTGGGGCGGCAAGGACCTCATATATCCGCACCACGAATGCGAGGCCCTAATCGCAAAAGCCCTCACCGGAAAGAGGTTCGTTAAGTACTGGGTTCATAATGAATTTGTCCTATTGAAAGGGCAAAAGATGTCCAAATCATCAGGAGAGCGGGCGTATATAAGGGATGTGCTGAAGAGATACTCTGCTGAAGTTCTAAGGACATGGATTCTCAGCTCCAACTATCGGGAAAAGATCGAGTTCTCTGAAGAGTCCCTTAGGAAGGCCCAACTCCTCTACGAGAAGATAAGCAGAGCCGCTACCAAGGCAAGAGGCAATGAGGGGATGGGGCAATGTGCTAAGGATTATGCGGAACTCTTTATGTCTGCTTTGGATGACGATCTCGAAACAGGTCAGGCTCTTTCGGTCGTGGAGGAGTTGTCCGACCGTGTCTTGGAAGGAAAGATCGAAGGGGCTTGGCGAATTTTTTCCTTGGTTGAGAGTGTACTTGGAATAAAAATTCGCCCCCATTAGATAAAAGATGAAAGATAAAAAAAATTGTAAAATCAAATGGAAAAGTAAATTTCAAAGCATTGGACTCTAGAATTAAATCTACGGCTTGAAAAAGTATTTTCAATTTAACTTCTAAAGAACTGCCCTCAACCTCCTGATCAGCCAATCCTTGTCCAGCGCAGTGAGCAAAGGCGCCAGTCTCGGGCCTCTCTCCGCACCCAGCAAAATTAAGTAAACCAAACTGAAGGCTTTTCCAACCTCAAGACCTATAGACCTTGCGGAATTAAAGATCTCATTCTGAAGCTCCGCCTCGGGCAAGTCCTTCTCGACCAGATATACCAACCTCTCAATGAAAGAGCGCTCCACATCGTTACTTGGTCTGTATGCTGGAAGTTCCATTGATATTTTGAACCTCAGATTCGGTGGCGCGTAGGACTCCATCCAATTCTTTGCCATTCTCAACCTTTCCTCGGCGTCGACCCTATCTCTTTCCGAAGGCTCAACACCTCCAGCAAGCTTTCTCAGATACTCCATGGTCTTCTTTAAAATCTTCTCCCATCCAAACAGCGGCTCAAGCTGGACAATGATCGCGCAGAATCTGTACGGTAGGCGCACAGGCGCAACCTCGGGCACAGGACCCACAACACACAACTCGTAAAGGTCCTTGTAATACTGGGGGTCCTCACCGGGTGGCGGAGTCTCGGCACCGAAGTATGTCCGCTCCAACCTGTCGAACCCATCTACAATATCGGGAATTCTCTCTGGCAGAAATGCTATGTGCCTCATTGGATCCGCGTTTAGTATCATGTACCTCATGCACTCCGGAGGGGCTATCCTAAGCCATTCTTTGGGTGTGAAGGTTATCCCTTTATGCGTCTTCATGGCATGTTCGCCAAGGGTGAGCCACTCATATGGCACCTTAAGGGGTCCCTTGTACCCAAAGATCTTAGAGCAGACCTCTAATCCCATGTCATAAGCACCATCCTTGACACAATGGTCTTTTCCAGCAGGTTCGCAGGACACCTTGAAGATTGCCCACTTGGCAGCCCAATCCACTCTCCAACTCAACTTTAAATTCAAATCTGATATTCTGCCCCTTCCCTCATAACCACAACTTGTGCATTTGTATCCTGCAATATCTTCATCGAGGTCCCACCAATCCAATCGGTTCGGTGCAACCTCTTCCTTCTTGGAAGCTATTCTTCCGCACCGTTCGCAGACAACCATTACAGGGTTCCACTCATCTCCACGACCTTCCTCATATCCCTCGTCCTTAACGTACTTCTTTCTTATAACTCTCAACTCCTCTAATTTTCTCAGAACTGTCCTTATGGCATCTTTCATCTCCTTACGCCTGTACAGCTCGTGTGAATATATAATGTTGGGGTAAACCCCGAGCCTATCCTGACAAGCGTTGAACTCCTCCGCAAAATGTTTAGCGTAACTATCATGGCAAGAGTAAGGATCGGGCACAGAAGAGAGTGGCTTGCCAATATGCTCATCAAACCCTTTTGGCACTTCTATGCCCGCTGGTATGGACTTTAACGGGTCGTAGGAGTCTATGATGAAGTTGAATGTCGACTCATATCCTCTTTTCTTCAACTCTATCTGGATTGCGCTGCATATGAACTGTTCCCGCTCAGCCCCTATATGTATCGGTCCGGATGGTGTCTTGCCTGTATGTATGAGTATCTGCGGGTCCCTTCTCGCGATTATCTCATCCACAATCTGCCTTATCCAATGCCCTTCCTGCATGGTCTTGACCTCTTTCTATAGCTTAATTTAATCCTAGTCCTCATATCATTGAGGCAAAACGCCTTCTAACCTCCTCACAGCCACCGTCTTTCTTGGCGAGAACGATCTCATAAGGAGAAACCTCCCTGGGCAACGTGACAACCTCCTTCATCAAGCACTCTTTGATTATCTCCTTTGCTGCGAAAAGCACCTTGTCGTTTATCTCAGCATCAGTCCTATCTGCCATATGCACTAGCAGGGCTTCTATTGTCCTCGGCTCAATAGGGCCGCTATCGCCATGGTGTGCCACCACCGCATGAATTACGTCTAACGGAAACTTCCTTACATAGAGCTCCCCGATAATCAGCGACAGGTGGTCCAACCGCTCACCGAGCTTAGATCTAACGTATTTTCCTGGATAAACTTCTGCGTAGGTAAGGTGTTTGAATAAATCATGTAACAGCGAGGCAGCTATCACAACATCTCTATCAACCCTGACCTTGTAAACTTCTTCCAAAATCTCGGAAAGGCTCAGGGCCAGCTTGGTTGTGGCTATCGTGTGAATCACCAGCCCCTTTTGGTATGAGTGATGTCTCCTTTTGCTCGCTGGCGAGTCTTTCAAATTTGTGAATTTTTCTGGATGATCCAAAAAAGTGAGCGTGGGGCTCTTTAGCAGTTCTATTACCTTTTTCCTCAGATCAGGGTTGTTGATCTTTTGGGCAAGGTTTATGAGAGGGTCCTCCTTCATCTACATTACCTTCCTTAAAAGGAACACACCAACTATATTTAAGTTTAGATACCGCCTTTGATACCTCGGTAAAATTTTACGAACGACAAAGTTAAAGGTAAGTTCGTTAAAGAAATACTCCGAGCGGGGATTCCCAAGCCAGGTCAAAGGGGTAGGACTGAGAGGCACAATATGCCCAGTAAGCTCCTATGGCGTAGGCCTTCGTGGGTTCAAATCCCACTCCCCGCACCAGAAGCTTTTTAGAAAAAAGTTTCATCAAAAACAAAATCAGCCAACAATCAAAATCGGGTTTAGTTACCTCACATTACTGTAAATTCGCATACAGTAAATCAATTGATTTTACAGTAATTCACGACTTGTTGTCGAGAGACGACTCAGCAAGAGGTTTCTACTCTATTTACACTTGACCGATCTTCATCTTCATGGCGGGCTCGTCCTGTGCCCAATTTTATCAGGTTTTTGCGGTCAATCCTGCACTGCTCCAGATTGGTCTTCAGGTCCACGAAGGTATAGTCGAACCACTTCTCGTAAATGGCTTTTGCCACCGCCTGCGAGGGGGCGGCGACTTCCGGGGACTTGGTCTTCCTGACCCTGGCAGGCGTGCCGTAGCAGTACACGTTCCTTACGGAGGTTTTAACGTCCTCGGGCTTCCGCCTCAGGACTTTATCAATAAATGTGCTCTTCTGCCCTTGGCTCAGATCTTTCCGAGAGAAAGATTCCCGTAACGAACCTCGTGAGTATCGGCTATATGGTGGCACCGATGGGCATTTCCTCGAACCTCGGGATGATTTCCTCGAGCGGGTGGTTAAAAAACTCGCGGAAGCCAGACGAGCGGAGCCTGGGAAGCAAAATTGAGGACGAATATGACTATACTGTAAAATGCTGAACCCTATATCACCGCTCAAATCAGCTAAAAAATAAAAAATTGTGTTTTATTTTCAGCTCTCTTCTAGGAATTCCGTCAGCTCCTTGACTATTCTCTTCTCGTCAAAGCCTGGCATGTCGAAGCCAGCGCCGATCATTTTCGGGAGTCTCAAGCCCGCCTCCTTTATCATAGCCAAGAGCTCTTCGATGAAGACTCCTGGCTTGGTCGTCGTGGGGTAGCTAGTCATCTGCTCCTCGGGTATCTTCGGAGCCCCGCCCCATTCGTTGCTCGTCCCTGAATACCTCACTCCGCAGGATGGGCTGCCGTCCAGACCTATAATGACCACCTTAAAACCCTCCTTCTGGTACTCGTATATCTGGTCTACTATGGGCTGGAGGATCCTTCGACAATGTGCCCTGTACCCGGGAGTGTCGTACTGCTCCCTGACGTACCACCACCTCCTCAGCCCTGAGAACGTTGTTTCGGGGCACGGCAGCTGGAGCATGCCGTAGTCCTTAGAGTGCAGTATCTCTATTATCGGTTTGATCATAGCTGGGAAGAAGGCGAAACCGTTCACCTTTGCGTTCTGGTTGAGTAGGCAATGCGCAACCACAGCAACTTTTTTCGCGCGCTTATCATTAACCAGCACCATTATTATACCCCACTATGCTATTCCTTGAAAACCTTGGCGAATATAACCTTGAATATCAGCGAGAAGACGACCGCGGGGTACCAAGTTACGCCGCCCGGGAAGGGCATCGGTCCTGCGTAAGCTATCTGCCCAGTTGGATAGGCTATCGCGTAGCAGATTATCCACGTTAGCAGGAGCGAGATGTACGCAGACTTGCTCCAACCGCCCGAGTACCAAGGTCCTTCTGGACCTCGCGTGTAGAAGTCCCTAAGCACGTCGTACGTCCTCTTCCTCGTTATCCAGAAGTGCCCGATCATTATTCCTGCTATCGGACCGAGGAGTATCCCGTAGTTCGATGCCCAAGTGGTGATGTAGTCCACATATGCTGGGCCGCTCTCAACCGCCCACCAGGGTGCTCCGAAGAATGCTATTATGCCCGCCACTATGACCGCGGTCTTCCACCTAAGCTTGAACACGTCCATGAGCAAGTCAATAAGTGGCGGTGAGTTGGCGGTAACGTCGGTGGACCACGGGGCGAGGAATGCGAAGATGAGCCCTACCCCTGCAGCAACTGCCCCAGGAGCGAAGCGGAGTATTATGTCCTGCGGCAGTATTGTCTGGGTAAGGACGACCGCCGCATAGCCTAAGGCGGTTCCAACGACTTGCCCTATTACTATTCCTATTATCAGACCAATGGGCAGAGCTCCTGGCTTGTTCGGATTGATTCCCCTCGAGAGATCCGATATGTTAAGAGCCATGGGCGCCCACCAGTTAGTTTGAACCGCGAGGTAGATCAGGAACTGCATACTGAAGTAGCCGGCACTACTGACAAACATCTTAGGAATGTTGGGAGCGAACTGCGGGGTCCCGGCGAGGAACCAGACAAGCCATATAAAGTACAGCAGCATCAGGGGTCCGCCCCAGTCAGCGACTCTTCCGATCCCCCTGAGCCCGCGACGCATCACGACTATGAAGGAGCCGACGTAGAAGACTAAAGCTATCGGCAGGAGCCTGATCGCCATCGGGGTTACGTCCGCCGTCCGAACTCCAACGGCAGCCAAGAATATCATCATCAGAGCCAGTGATCCTGCATAAGCCTCGATTCCGAACCAAACTATTCCCGCGGCACCTCTCAGTATGACTGGCACCTTTGCCCCTACGAACCCGAAGGAAGGCCTCAGCTGGACGGCGTAGGGTATCGCGTACTTAACGCCCACGACCCCGTTCATATACATGACTATGACGCATGCCAAGTTACCCACAAGGGCACCCACGAGCGACTGCCAGATATCTAACCCCAGCGAGTAAC
>JAOAJN010000014.1 GCA_026414165.1 Candidatus Methanomethylicaceae archaeon | reverse complement strand
CGTTAAGAGTTGGGATGCCAAAGTCTCGTTCGAAAAAACCTACTACAATGTCGGCGAGATCGCCACCATCACAGTGACTGATCCAGATCTGAACCAGAATCCGTCCCAGATAGAGACTGGTTCGGTGACCGTGACATCTGATAGTGATCCAATAGGTCAGACGATAACTGTGACAGAGACAGGTGTCAATACAGGCATCTTCACGGGCAAGATACAGATCTCGGGCTCCTTCGCAACGGGCAAGGTCTACGCCAAGGTCGGAGACACCCTGACCGCTAAGTTCACAGATAGCCTACCAGCAGACTACGCTACGACAGGAAAATCGAAGAGCTTCACTGGTACAGCAATTGTGGGTGTGCCAGTCGAGAGACCTGTACCCGCAAGCGCCCAGAAGTTCGTAGACCCCAACACTGGTGCCGAGAAGACCACGGGCAAGGTCAACGAGGCTATTGGTCTCCAGGCGACCGTGAAGAACGTCGATGTAGTATCAAAGTCCTTCACTGCGATCTTCAAGGTGAAGGACTCCGCTGGTGTGACCATATTCATCAGCTGGGTCACCGGCACACTAGCGCCAGGCCAGGAGCTGACTCCTGGAGTCTCATGGACACCATCTGTAGCTGGAAAGTACACAGTTGAGGTACTCGTGGTCAAGACTCTGGCAGAGCCTACACCATACTCAGACATACAGACGAAGACGCTGACAGTTACATAGAGGGTGACAAGCGATGCGGACAATAACCCTCTCCATTCCCTTTTTCTTGGTACTCTGCCTTCTCGCCGCACCAGTGATGGCAGCGACCCTAACCATCAGTACAGATGCTGATACTTATGCGCCTGGCGACACGATCTCAGTCACAGGGACAGCAGTAGCTAATACTGATGTGACCATCCAGCTACTCAACCCCAACGGTCAGATCGTCGACATCACATATGTGAAATCGGGATCTGACGGATCCTACTCAACATCCTTCAAGACACCCTCATCCATGCCAACAGGGCAGTGGATCCTTGGGACGTACACCGTTAAATCGTTCATGGGAACCCAGACCCAATCAAAGACCATAACAATCCAGCAGAAGATCGCCGTGACTGGCAAAGTTGTTGATTCTGCGGGCGCTGGCGTTTCAGGTGCAACAATCACAATAGGCACAGTCTCGGCAACCTCGGGTGCAGACGGCTCTTTCACGGTTTCCCTCGCATCAGAGGGAACATACACGATGAAAGTGACGAAGACTGGCTACTATACATACACCAAGACTGTGACTGCCTCCATAGGGATCACCAATGCTGGTACTATAACTCTGACGAGCCTCGAGGACAAGATCGCTGCCCTAGAGAAGAAGGTCTCCGATCTTGAGTCAAAGGTCTCCTCACTCACCACCGACCTGAACAACGCCAACACAAAGATCTCAGACCTCACAACTAAGGTCAACTCGCTCACCACTGACCTGAACAGCCTGAAGACGACCGTTCAGCAGTTGCAGACAATAACCGCAACAGTCCAGCAGCTACAGAGTACCGCAAACAGTCTCAAGTCGAGCGTCGACTCGTTGCAGGCTACCGTAGCCCAACTCCCAGCGTTCTACGCACTGGCGTTCATAGGCATCGTAATTGCCATAATCGCTGTCATCCTTGTGTACAGAAAGATAGCTAAGTAAAATTTCCTCTTTTTTTCTTTCTGTTTTCCTTTAGTTTATTATTCGCTTTTCGAGTTACTGTTCTTTTTGCCCGCTTTATACCCTCTGAAGTTATTTGCTATATCTGGGATCAAAGGTTGACCTCGAATAGCATTTTTAATAATGAATCAATAAACGATCAGTATATATGGAATGGTAATAATACCCCCTTATTGTATATTATAAAAATCGCAAGTTTGAAGATGTTTTGATAAATATTTATATTTTGAAAACCATAAATATGTCGAAAATCGACGGAGAATGCCCATTTTGTCCACATGTTAAATATTGCACGCCATCACAATGACAAAGACTCAAGATCGCAACTTTAGTCACGGAGTAGCTGATTTGATGACATGCTCTATCTTTCTTTTTATAATCATTGCCAGTCCGGCCTTCAAAACATCGCCTGGTAAAAACGGTATCACGCCACTCCACAAAGCCATATTAAAGTTCCAATTTAGCCAGTATGCCAACCACGCCCATCCCAGACCAAAGATAAAAAATATACAGGTAATCATAGCGCTCGCATTAGAATATCTCTTTCCTTTGCCCATTTCTAGCAATATCCCAGAAACAAAACTTCCTAGTAGGAACCCTATTAAAAATCCACCCGTAGGTCCAACCAGTACGCCATAACCTGACATGCCCCTCGCGAAAACAGGCATCCCAAGAAGGCCCATGCCTATGTATATCGCTTGACTGAGGGCTGCGTATCTGCCCAATACCAGCACAGCCAAGTACACAAATAGTGTCTGCAGAGTCAAAGGAACTGGAAAGAATGGTATCGAGATCCAAGCTCCCGAGGCGGTCAGTGCCGCGAAAAGGGACGAGATCGCAATTATCTTAATCCTGTTACGTGTTGTGGACATAACAAACGCCAAAAATGATAAATATGTTAACCTTATATAAGATTTTGGTTAACACAATTTGACCAAACCTCCCTTCTCCAAATTTTCGAGGTATCTTCCAAGCTCAGAGTCATACGCAATAGATCCTTCCTCCATCTCTATGAATTCCTTGATTTCGCTCCAACTTATATGAACCTTGGCTATGGTCTTCACAATACGCATTTATCTTTGAGAGAAATGGGTCAAGTCTTCTATTACAACTTTTGTTGACATCTGTGCGGCCCCGTCCACGACCTCTTTATTTAAATCCCCTCTCCTTACTGCCCTAGATCCCAGCTCCGTCAGCCAACCTGCTATTCCTTCTAACCTTTTTACTGAGTAAACTATTAAATCTTCATTTACCTTCATTCCATACTGCGAGAACTCCTTTTTCAAAAAATCTATGGGCATGTCTTTCTTTGGTGAAGCGATCCAGTCTTATCTCCTCAAAGTGCCTTCCATAAAGTGGCGATTTTGCGTTGTTAAGATGAAGTTCGTACAAAAAAGGCATAAGGCAAACCACTTTCCTTTAAAAAGACCTTTAATACAGAGGTCTTTCCAATCCTTCTCATTCTTGTTAATAATACTAAAGGTTTGCTCGCTAACTTCCTTAGTTGCTCTAACTCTTCTTCTCTGTCGTATAGGTCTTCCTTTGCCTCCTTCGGTCTTTCATCAAACAGCATAACTAACACTCTGTTAGTTAATTTATTTCGCATCTCTCTTTACTGTAATACCCGACATGAATTTGTTCAGAAAGTCGTTCTTTCGGTGAAGCTTTTTTACAAAAAAGCTTCCGGTGGAGCCCCAGAGGGGGTTTGAACCCCTGACCAGCGGTTTACAAAACCGTCGCTCTGCCGGGCTGAGCTACTGGGGCTTACGACTTCTTTAATGAGCATCGCTTTAAAAATTTATCTTTTTCTCACAACGCCGCTCATCCTGGTAAAGTGGGTTTGTACTTCGTGGGATGTTTTCTGTAAAAGCTTGGGCATTTTATTTTTTGGCACATAACTAAGTGAATTTAGTAATTTTTTTATAGTACAATTTTGTAGTAAAAAATGGTAATCCATATGGGTAAGTATGTGACTGTGTCCGCCAAGATAGATGTTGAGTTGAGGCGCAAACTTGCCGAGTTGGGTATAAAGCCCTCTGATGTTATCAGGAGGTCTCTTCAAAAGGAGGTCGAAGAGAAGATGAGGGAGGCGCTCTACCAAAAGGTTGAAGTCGCAAGCGGGATAATCTCACGCATAGAGAAGGACTCTTGGGTTAAAGCCATAAGAGAGAGCAGGGAGACACGATAAAGATGAATCTATTCGACTCGTCATCCGTTATAGTGCTTTGTGGGGAGAGGCGACTTGAGGTTCTCCTTGATGGATATACGACAGATCTAGCATATTACGAGCTTGGTAATGCGGTCTGGAAGCAAGTTAACCTTTACAGGAAGATTTCTAAAACCGATGCAGAAAAGGTTTTAGAGTCTCTTTACGAGGTCTTTAGGAATCTCAAAAAGATAGAGATCGGAGGCGCTCTTGAAACCCTAAACATAGCCATTAAGGAAAATATCACTTATTATGACGCCTCATATATCAACGCTGCCGCCAAGAACAACCTCACACTGGTTACTGAGGATTTACAACTGTTGAAGACTGCCAGCAGATACACAAAGACAATAACGAGCCAACAGCTATAACCGCTCCTTTCTAATTGTGACTTTTGGAAGATTAGTCCTATGGGTTGTTGATGCCCGTCCCCTTCAGAAGAGTTAAATACCCGCTCGATAAAGATTTCCACGCCGCCGGGGTGGCTTAGCCTGGCTAAAGCGCCGGACTCATAATCATTCAAAGGGACAAGGCGCTTTGTGACGAGAAATCCGGAGATCGCGGGTTCGAGTCCCGCCCCCGGCACTCTTTCAAATACCCCGAGCCATTGGAAGATCTCTCCATTATTCTTATAGGGTCACAAATGCCAAAATTAGACATTAACCAATTTCAAAATCTTCGCAACATAATATTTTTTCTAAAAACCTATCCCTTAATCGAGTCCTGAAAGATGCCTGATATCAAAAATAGTTCATCAGCGGAGGGTGGATGTCAGCCTTGCCGTTCCGAGTATTTGTTCGCGCCTTTCGGTGACGGGGAAGCCTCCATACTGGTCTCTTAATGCCCTCCGCAGGACCTTCCAGCCGCCAATCTTCGGCAGGCTTTCTAGGAAGACTATTTGCCTTGGCACCTTGTAACTTGCCATACTCCTCCTACAGAACTCTAAAATATCCTCGGCAGTGGTCTCGGCTCCCTCTTTTAGAACCACCGCCGCGGCCGGGATCTCCCCCTTAATCTCATCATACTTGGCAAAGACTGCTGCCTCTGCTATTTTTGGATGCTTAACGAGCACACTCTCGACCTCGGCTGGGTAAATCTTCCAGCCCGACATAATTATAACATCCTTCTTCCTGGAGGCTATGTAGAGCACGCCGTCTTCGTCCACATAACCTAAGTCGCCCGTCAGGAACCAGCCGCCTGGTATGAAGGTCTTTCTCGTCTCTTCCTCCCTCCTCCAGTAGCCCTTGCAAACACCAGGCCCTCTGAGCGCAACCTCACCAACCTGCCCTGTATTGAGCTCCTTCTCGGGGTCATTCTCGTCTACTATTTTGACTTCCGAGAAGCCCACGGGCAGACCAACGCTCCTGAAGCCCTTTGAGAGTCTCTGCCGATTCGCAGGGACCGCAGTCCCGGTGCCAAGCACGACGGTCTCGGAGAGTCCATACGCATTTACCACGCTGATTTTGGGGTACCTCTCAGCAAACCTCTTCCAGACCTCCTCTGGGGTCGGCGCGCCGCCAGTTATGATGCATCGCGCATGAGCCAAAAACTCCTCCGTGCCGGCTTGGGCACTCGCCAAGGCATACAGGACGGGCGGCATGCCCGAGAGTACTGTCGCCCTATAGGACTTTGCCAGGTCGAGGAATTCCTCTAACTTGTAGCGTTCCATAATTATGAAGGTCGCCCCGTATCTCAGGCTCGTTATCCCCCAGCTGACCCCGATGTGGAAGTGAGGGTAAAACCCAAGATAAACGTCCTCCTCAGTAAGACCCAGCGCCCACCTCTCAGCCTCGACTGCCGCCATCCAGTTGCCGTGGGTCAGAATGGCGCCCTTCGGCTTTCCCGTGGTCCCCGAGGTGTACTGTATCTGGCACAATGTATCGAGCGAGCACTCCTCAGACTCAGGAACTGGGGGCGATCTCATCAAATCGTCGTAGCTGACAGTGCCTTCCGCTCCCTCCAAAGAGACAACTGACACGCCTCTAAGGTCTAGGTTTGATAGTAGATCGCACACCGTTTTCATAGCGATTATGACCTTTGGCTCAGAATCCTCTATCAAGTAGCCGAGCTCATCGACCTTATAATCAGGATTGACTGGTACAGCAACTGCTCCAACTCGCCAAGTGGCAAAGTAACTTATGATCGTCTCAGGGGCGTTTCCCGTGCTGATCATCACCCTGTCCCCCCTCCTTACGCCCAGCCATCTCAGACCCTCTGCCAGCCGATCTACTCTGTCTAGGAGCTTTCTATAAGACATGGTCTCGCCCCTCTTCGGAAAGACTATTGCCGGCTTATCTCTGTAGTATGATGCGTTCGTATCAAGAAACGATGTGAAGTTTACCATGTCTCATCTCGCCTCCAACAAATCCAAGACTTCCTTTGAAGGTTTGGATGTGAACTTGCTGACGACGAAGAAAATCGGTAGGGCGACTGCCAATGCAGGAATAACAGGGTATATCCATGTCGCCCTATATAGGAATTTGTACCACAGCAGACCCACGATCAAGCCTGAGATCATGGACGCCATAGCTCCATATTTGGTCGCACCTTTCCAGTAAAGACCTATGGTCACAGGACCGAGGAAGCACACGAATATTGTGCCGAAGGCTGCACCCACAACCTCCACGATTATATCCGTCTGGTATAGCGTCAGCCCAAGGGATATGGCGGCAAAGAATATTGGCGAGATCTTGGCTAGGAGCAAGAGTCTCTTCTCCTCCAAGTTGGGTTTAATGGGTTGGATTATGTCTCTCACGATCGCGCCCGAGAGCACTAGAAGAGTTACCGCTAGGGTGGACATCGATGCGGCGACAGGGGCAGCCATCACGAGCCCTCGCAGACCTGATGGGATCAGCATTGTGAGTGCCTTGGGGATTACCCAGTCGGTGTCCTTCATTAAAGCCGTTATCTCGGTGCTCGAGAGCTGAGGGTCAAGGATTATGTGGCAGAAGGCACCAAGAGAGAAGACCAGTATGGCATATGCCGCCACCGCGATGGAACCTATAATCCTTCCCCTATTTATCACATTAACGTTTTTGGCAGCGTAGAACTGCATCAGGAGCGTTGGCAACGCCACTTGGGCGAGGCTTATGGAGAATGTTATACTCATTATTAAAGATGGAACCATTCCTGCTACCATTGCTGGCTGTGGTCCCATTCCGTCAAGGCGAAGCCACATTTGTCCTGGTATCCTGCCCAGGACATTCATTTCCTCCAACGTCTCAAGTCCGTGAATCGGACCGCCAACAGCGGACATTATGGCAAAGAAGGTTATGAAGGCTGCGATGAGCATCAATGCACCGAGTAGTAGGTTGTTGAGTGCCGCTGCTTTGAGCCCGCCGATGCAAACGTACACTATTACTGGCAGGGCGAGCATAACCAGTGCGACCTCAAACTTGGTATTTAACACAGTTGCGAGTATCACCGCACCGCCCTTGTAAACGCTGGTCAGGTAGAGCGTGAAGAGCAGCAAGATCACGGACGCAGAGATGATCTTGGCACCCTTGCTCTGGTATCTGTGCTCTATGAAGTCAGGGACGCTTATTATGTTGGTCTTTGAGGAGTATCTGAAAAGCCTTTCCGCCACAAGGGTCCACATCAATACGACCCCTATTATGTGCCAAGCCGTGAGCCAAGCTCCGAAGCCCAAGTTGTAGAGGTAAGTGGTCCCCCCAGCAAGGAATGATGCTGCGCTAAAGTAAGTTGCCATTATTGAGAAAGCCAAGACCCATGAGCCCAGACCCCTGCCAGCGAGGAAGTATCCAGTTATAGAACTGCTGACTTTGTACCCCTTCGCACCTATGGCTATAACCACTATTATCAAAGCCAAAATTATCAGGACATCACCAACATTGAAGTCCATATCCTATCCGCCCCTCATCTTGTAAGCGCTGTGGATCAAACCAAATACTAGAACGATTAAAGCCAGAACATACCCGCACAGAATTGCTGGATCAATCTCAACCATGGTAGCCACACCAGAACCTAAATGTTCAAAAATCATATTTATAAACCATTTGTGTACCAAAACGTACATAAACGAGGAATGTGTAATCTTAATGAATGGCGGCTCTTACGCTAGAAATCAGGCTAACCTTAAACTGAAAACCGCAAAATCGGATTACGCTATACTTTGAGCAAAACTAGCTTTTGCGCTCTATTAGCTTGACTCCCCTTTCACTTCCAATGTACGCCGCGTTGGCCATGTTCACAAAGAGACCAACCTCCACCACGCCAGGGATCCTCTTAAGCTCGAATTCGAGCGCCCTCGGGTCGTCTATCTCACCAAACTTTACGTCAAGTATGAAGTTTCCATTGTCCGTCACCAATGGTCCGTCCTTCCTGTCCCCGCCGTCCCTAAGCCTTGCCTCCCCGCCCAGCACCTTAACCATATTTGCCACCCTTTTCCAAGACATAGGTATGACCTCAATCGGCACCGGCGATCTCGAACCCAACCTTTCAACTAGTTTGCTCTCGTCGGCTATCACGACAAACCTCTTGGCTGCAGAGTCCACGATCTTCTCCCTCGTGAGTGCCGCACCTCCGCCCTTTATCAGGTTCAAATTTCTGTCGACCTCGTCCGCGCCATCCACGGCTAAGTCAAGAGTGGAGTATTCCTCCAAAGTGGTCAGCTTTAATCCTCTTTCGATGGCTAAATGTGCAGACTGGTAGGATGTGGGCACACACATCACCCTCAGCCCATCCTTTTTAACCCTCTCTGCGAGCATCTCTATGAAGATCGCTACCGTGGATCCTGTCCCTATGCCAAGAATCTGACCATCCCTTACCTCGCCGAGTGCTGCCTGAGCAGCACTCCTCTTACCCTCTATCAAGAAACCACCGGTTATTAGTGGTCTTTATCGGATAATTAAGCTTTGTTGGAAATTTTTATCGACTTAACCTCTGATCGGTCATTCAAAATAGTCTGGGGCACATACCTCGAAATATCAATGCCAATCCTTAGACAATTAACTTTAGCATGTGATGCTATTATGCCCTCAAAGAGCGCCATAAGGAAAATCTAGTGAACCGCGCATACAAAAAATTTAACTTCTATTTCATATTATTAGTATTTAGTCCCATGATTCCCACAAGAATGTTCTTTGTAAAAGGTGTAGGAACACATAAGGAAAGACTAGCCTCCTTCGAGTTGGCCTTAAGGGACGCTGGCATAGAAAAGTTCAACTTGGTCCACGTCTCGAGCATATTCCCGCCTGGCTGCAAGATAATAAGCAAAGAGGAGGGTCTAAAACTTCTTAAGCCCGGTCAGATCGTTCATTGCGTAATGGCAAAGAGCGAGACGAATGAGCCAAACAGGCTGGTATCCGCTGCGATCGGGCTCGCAATCCCTCACGAAAAGAACCTTTACGGATATCTCGCCGAGCACCATGCCTACGGTCAGAAGGGCGAGGTGGCAGGAGAGTATGCAGAGGACCTTGCGGCAACGATGCTAGCAATGACACTGGGCATACCCTTTGACATCAACCAAGCATGGAAGGAGCGTGAGCAGATATACAAGGCCAGCGGTCACATAATCAAGACCACTCACATAGTTCAGTCTGCAGAGGGGCACAAAGACGGTCTATGGACGACCGTCATAGCCGCCGCAATCTTTGTACCATGATCTCCACTCAATATTAAATGGCGCCGACCGCAATCTTAGCAATAATGGATTCTCTTCGGTAGGGTCGAATTTACTCTGCGCGTTCGGCAACCCCTCAATAATGATCATTATTGGCTTTAGGCGCCACCTCTCCATAAAGCCTATGAGTGAGAAGATCTTATCCATTGTCAATGAAGATCAAGAGCACATTCCTGCTGATCATCACAGTAGTGCTGTGGGGCTCCTCATTTGTATTCATAAAGCTCGGTTTAGAGGAGATAGCCCCCCTAACTCTCGCCCTCCTCCGCTTCGCGATCGCCACCCCATTCCTTCTAATTCTTGTCGGACTCACTTCTGGCTTTAAAGGACTCCTCAGGGGTTGGAAGCATATGTTAATTTTGGGCATGACAGGCGTCGCTGCCTATCACGCATTCCAGAACATCGGAATGAGCATGACTAGTGCCTCGGAGTCCAGCATTATAATCGCATCTAACCCTATCTTCATAGCAATGTTTGGAAGGCGCTTTCTGAAAGAGAGGCTGCGGCCCATAGGGATGGCAGGCATAATCTTGGCTTTCGTGGGCGTCTTCACAATAGTGGTCAGGAATGGTCTCTCTCTGGGCTATTCCTCCACACTTGGCAATTTGCTCTGCCTAGGGTCCGTCTTCAGCTGGACAGCGTATTCAATATACGGCAAGCGTAAGCTTCAGGAGAACAACGCCAACGAGATAACAGCGTATTCTTCGCTTTTTGGCACGATCCTACTTGCGCCCCCTGCGCTGATCTCTGAGGGTTTCAGACTCCCAACTTCATACGTGCCTTGGATTTCCCTATTAGCCCTAGGATTTTTCTGCTCGGGCATCGCCTACCTATTCTGGTATAAGGCACTCGAGGGTCTACCCGCCTCTGAGGCGGGCTCCTACCTCTTTCTCATACCTGTGATAGCGTCCACTTTGGCGTACTTTATTTTAGGGGAACGGCTGGACTCCATGTTCTTCTTTGGCGCTCTACTCGTGATCATTGGCGTTATCATGACAACCCGCTCTCATCACACGCTGTAGGAAAAAATCGCCTTAAGTTCAAAAATGAAATAAAAAATATTAAATGAGAAAAAATTTCAGCGCCATTCCACCGCTACTCTATGCCCATCCTCTTTGTTACTTTGACGAGCAGGAATATCACGAACATTATTATTATAAATGTTATCAGACTTCCTGTGAAATGTCCGATCCTGAAAGGTCCCACTGTAATCTCTTCCCAAGCGATTCCTGGGGTGGCGAGCTGGACTATGGGCATTATGAGGTCGTCGACCAGCGCCTTGACAAGGGCGCCCAAGTAAAGACCGACGATGAATGCGACCGCCATTCCCATGACCTTAAAAGTTTTAAGAAACGCCTTGAACTCGTTAATCAACCCTTTGGGAGGTGGTGGCGGGGGCGGGGCAGGTTTTGGCTCAAGTAACTTTCTAATCTGCCTCAACTCTTCAATTATTTCATCAGACAATATTACTCCTCCAAAAATTCTTTTTATTCATTATATTTTTTTTATTTTGAAAAGGTGTATATTAACTCTTGCAATTTTTGGTAGTCTAACCGCTTTGCATAAATCCTTCTCAGTGCGGCGTCTTTATACTGCAAAATAGCGACAATAATAATCTTTACACTAGTTCTCCTTCCTATATATTGAAATGGTGGGTAAGAAAAACCATGGGCTTTTTTGCATTTTGGCTCGTCTACTGATTTACTTTTGATAGAAAGTGGAGCCCCAGAGGGGGTTTGAACCCCTGACCAGCGGTTTACGAAACCGTCGCTCTGCCGGGCTGAGCTACTGGGGCTTGCGCTATGAAAATCCCCCAAATTGGTATATAAATTATTGGATTAGCTCTAGCGGAAAAATAATTAATTTCAACCATGTTGGTCGCCGCCCCTCAAATCGTCATAGAGGTACTTGATCGCCAATCACTATTATTTCAAACGATGAGGCATGCGAAAAGTCTTAATTCCTCTCCTTTGAGGAATTTTAAAACCTCTTGCCTTAAACCATGCACTTAGTGGGGCAAAAGTTATGGAATTTTGCATATCAGAATGGGGAATTGTTCAAAAACCCCAAAGCTCATAATATTCTCAGGTCTGTAAAATGAAAATGAGCGTCTCGAATCTCGGTGAGAGGGGAGTCATAGACCTCATATGGTCGATCTTGGAAAAGGACGGGCACCTCTCCGGTCAAATTATGCCCCCCTCAGACGACGCCTCTGCGATCCAATTGAAGGAC
>JAOAJN010000013.1 GCA_026414165.1 Candidatus Methanomethylicaceae archaeon | reverse complement strand
ACCTCCAACCGTTAATACAGGCTGAGTTCTTTGGGTTATCCTTGACCCCAAGCTCCCTGCATACGCACGGCGTCTTGACGTATCCGACGCCTATGTTGGGCGCCTTTGTAGTGAATGGGTAGTTGGAGATCTCGGCATTCAGCATAGTCACGGCGTTGAAGAACGTGGTTTTTCCTGTGTTCGTCTTTCCTATTATGCCTATCCTTAACATTGGGCACCCTCATTTTATAAACCGTAGGTCACAGTATAAATCTCTTTAGTGCTCAGTAAAAGGGGCTGGCGATTCATATCTTTTGTCAAAGCTTTTAACAGCAGGATGTTTTTGCAGCCCTTCTGCCATCGCCTAAGTTTTTGAAAGGAGATATGAAATGGTTATGAAATAAAACTTAGTAGTATGCGAGGAAAGCGACTCCACGGATGGTTTTTAGGTCGTGTTAAAAGGTCGTTTTGCTCGAGAAAAGTCGTATTTTTGCAAAGCTTTTGTCAAACTTTAATCTAACTTTAGCAAAACAATTATCCTACTTTAAGATATTGCTAAATTTTTAGAAAATTGATTAATTATGAGTTTATATAATTTCATTAAGTAAAACATATGTTTATATAGGATGTTTGCGTTATTTCTTCTTGCGGAAAAAGGAGAAAAAATTTGAAAAATTTTGGAAAAGTAGTGGGTATACTATTGCTTGCAACACTCATGATGTCTGTACTCTCCGTGACACCTCTAGTGCTCGCCTCACAACTAGAGAAGCTAGAGGGATGGGATGCAAAATTGAAGAGGTGGAGACAGGTAACCTTCAGGGATGGATGGAAGACGAATACGTAATACATCGTTTACAAATTCAAAAATTTATTGGTGGATCATTGATTTTTCACATAAACCTTGATTACACAAGAGGTCCTATTATAGGTCTGGATAAAGCCGTTCAATTCTACCTTGGTAACGAAAGTGGGTATGTTTATGTTGGCAAGATCGTTGAAAAGAACAGTCCATTAAATATTGGAGAATGCGTAACAGCCAGCAGCTCATATGGCTCAATAAATGTAACGAGACTTTCTAATGGAGCTGGTAAAGCTGGGGATTCTTCATTGAGATACGAAATTAATGTTACTACAAATTTGAGCGATTGGTTTTCTATTGGGAATCACATTTGGCTATAGGATCTAGTCAGTGGTCCGGCGCTTCTCTTCATGTCTATTTAGATGAATGGGGATCCAAAGATGTACCTATTGCCGTCCCGCCCCGCCCGCCTAGCGGTTGGATCAGCGGGTACAAGTGGAATGATACTAACGGCAATGGTGTATGGGATCAAGGCGAGCCTGCCCTTCCTGAATGGACAATACAAATTCTCGATGCGGCAACTAACAGCTTAATAACCACAACAACGACCGACGGCTCTGGCTACTACAACTTCACGGGCTTAATGGCAGGCACCTACAATGTGGGCGAGATCCTTCAAAATGTATGGAAGCAAACATGTCCTAGCGCACCTGGAATCTATACTATTAATATTAACTCTGGTACAGTTTCTGAAAACAACAACTTTGGCAACAAAGAAATTATAAGATTCTTGAAGATCTTTGTAAACTCTGGAAGCCTTAATGGGTACACCAAACCTCTTATAATTAACGAGACATTCTCAAGAGCTTACCAAACTAAGACAGGGCCTGGCATATGGTGGATTGTGAACTATACTGTTAAAAACATGGATACAGAAGGACACTACTATATACTCTGGGACAAATGGGGCGGAAACTTACTCATTCTTAACTCTACACCGTCTGCATTTAACCCAACAACTAAATCGTTAACACTCTAATGGAAAGTCTTTCATAATCGATTACAATGGATATAACGGATATTTGGGTATTGGGAACTTTAACGCTAATGCAACTCAAGGAAAAGCCTATGTGACCATGCATACAGGAGATCAACAAGAAGGAACCAACCCCGGAAAAGGTAAAGGCACCTCCAAGGATGGAAAGGCTTACGACGTAGATGTTAGATGGGAAATAGGCTGGCTAGGTCCGGGACAAGAAGCGACATTCACTGTAGTCTTAGCTCCAGGCATGAATCCCGGAGGACAATTGCAATTCTCTAGTACAGGAAACTTCACAATAAATACGGGTCCTAGAGTAAGAGCCTATGCAACTGATAACTATGCAAACAATGAATTCTTGTACTCCTGGGAATTCACAAACCAACTTACGATCTGGGTTAAACCACAATGAGATCAAAACTATAATCTCTTTTTTTATTTTAAATTCAACTATTTATTTTTCTTCAGAACCAATCAATATCATATATAAATATCTATTGCCTCAAAGGATCTCTGATTTACATTACGCGTCTTTTTTTGATCAACAAAATACTTTAGATCAGACCTAATATCTCTTTAATAGGGTGAATTAGTTGGAGTTTGAAAAGCTTACAGGTCATGATCTTGAAAGGATAAACAGGAATTTGGCAGTCATCCCCGTAGGAAGCCTAGAGAGGCACGGCGATCATCTCCCACTCGGCACTGATACCTTCATACCTCAGTTCATATCTGAAAAAGTATCAGAAGTCCTAGACTGTCTAATCCTGCCACCAGTGTGGTACGGTTCCTGCAAAGCTATGCGAAACTTCCTTGGCACGTTCGACATCCAAGAGGAGATCCTCTACAAATATTTAAAGTGCATAATGGTCGAGGCTAACCGGAACGGCATCAAACTCCTTGTCGTGGTCAACGGTCACGGTGGTAACTCAGTTCCAATAGCAATGGCGGCTAGGGAGGTCGCCCGCGAGACCGATCTCTCCGTTCTGGTTGTGGACTGGTGGAAGGACCTTGGTCTCGAAGCCTTATCCAGGTTCACTTCGAAGGGTCACGCAGGCGAGGACGAGACGAGTGCCATGTTGGCTGTAAATGCCGATTTGGTTAAAATGGATCTGGCAAAGTCGTATGAGGTTAAATACCCATCATTCAAGATCTATTCCAAAAAACTCGACGATAGCCTTTACAAAATAGCGCTAACCGGAGACGCAACAAGAGCTGACAAGGAAAAAGGTGAGGAACTTCTAAAAGCCGTGGTAGCCGACCTGATCAAGATCATTGAAGAGGCGAAGCGTTTGATAATTGATTAAGAATAAGGAGGTCTTTTAATGAAAACCAATTTCAAAGAGCTAAGAATCAGCACTACAAAGAGGAGGGAGCTGATAGACATAACTGATGAGGTATGTGCTACAGTCAAAGAGAGCGGCATTGAGGAGGGCATCTGCGTCGTATACTCCATGCACTCAACAAGCGCCATCATAATAAACGAACCAGAGCGGGGTTTGATGGAGGACATTCTGACCAAAATAGACGATGACTTCCCGCGTGAGAGGGACTGGCTCCACAACAGGATCGACGACAACGCCGACTCGCACCTCGCAGGAGCCTTCCTTGGACCCTCATTGGTAATCCCGGTGAAGAACAGATCTCCCTGTCTCGGGACTTGGCAGAGCGTATTCTTCCTTGAGTTGGACGGTCCTAGGAGCGGGCGGCGCGTCATAATAGAGGTCTTAGGGGTCTAAGCGCCCACAAGATCCAATTCTCGATTTTAAAACTTGCAACCCACTTTCCCATAATAACTTTGATATGAATGTTTAATATAAATCGCATAATTCGTTTAATCTTTACAATAAGATCAGCAGGACGGGAAGCTGTGTAGCTCTGCCCACTCGCACTCCTTCGCAACGCGCCTTATCAAATTCTTAAGCCTAGAGTCGCCCTTGCAAGGACTGACTTTTCTCGTCTCATTCTTGCTCAAATCATTCGCCTCACGGAATAATCCTCAAAGCGATATAAAAGCATTGATCTTTCGAACCGGCTACGGACTCGCTTGATTTCTGGAAAAGTATATCTGTTTAAATACCGATAAAGTTCGTATATGCATTTGTATGAACAACAATAATAACAATAATGCAAGATTCATTGCTTTTTACTTAGCCTTGGTTCTTACCATAGCCGGACTAGCCTATGCTCCGTGGGTGTTATCCTCGTACAACATGTTTCCATCCGAACCAGTCTTCATATTCATGATTATTGGAGGCGCCTCTCCCACACTTGCCGCGCTCATAGTCTCCAGACTGGAATTTGGGAAAAGAGGGCCGGACTACCTATTTCGGCAGTTCACACTCAGAGGGTTTGACAAGAAATGGCTCTTAGTAGCAGCCCTTTTGCCACTCACCCTTGCAGCCTTTTCGGTCATCCTATGGCATGCATTCGGGGGATCATATGTATTGGACTTTTTGAAGCTGATTGAGTTTCTCCCTATCCTGTTATCCAACTTTCTGGTCAATATGTGGGAGGAGGTGGGATGGAGGGGCTATGCCTTGCCCGCACTTCAAAGGAGGTACAGCGCCCTCGTCTCGAGCCTGATGGTGGGCGCCTTCTGGGCACTCTGGCACTGGCCGCACTTCGCAGTAAAAGAGAGCGCAATGGCAGCTAACTACCATAATTTCCTATACTTCTTCGTCTCCACACTCTTTATCTCGATATCCTACACCTGGCTCTATAACTCCACGAATGGGAACCTCTTCGCAGTATCGCTATACCACGCATCCACAAATTCGGCTAATATAGTCCTATTCCTTCAGCCTGGCATTTCCTACTCCGTATTTCCGTTCTATTTTTTGGTCTTGACCTCTTTCTCAGCATTCATCGTCCTCTTCTTCAAGCCCGACTCTTTGAGTCGCTTTGGTAGAAAGAAGGCTCCTGACTTACTTTTAGATCAAAATGGAAGACGAAATGATGTTGGGAGGACAAAAATCATTTTTATTCAACTTTTACTTCCATTAATGGCGTAACTGGATTAAAAAGCAAATAACATTAATTTAATAAAAATAGTTGCCCCTTAGCCTTGCTTAACTACAAACGCTCATATTAGCCTAGAGGCTATCCTCACAGCCATAATCGGGTGGAGCATAAGCTTCGCCGCGACCCTCTTTACGTCGAGCCCGTTCGCCAGGTCTATGATGTCGTCCCCGCTGAGGAGCTCTCCCAGCGTGTTGAGGTCGTTGTCTGGAAGGCTCTCGATCACCCTTAGGACCTTAAGGCTCTTCGAGATCCTGGATCCCCAAGGCTCGCTGTACCTTATTGGGTATTCCTTCAGTATCGATAAGTCCCCTGCCTCAAGAGCCTCGGCAACAACCTCCCCCGCGACCCTCCCCGCAGCCATACTGGTCCTTATACCTCCGCCCGTAATGGGTATCACCTGACCTGCGGCGTCCCCGCATACCACCACATTCCCTTTCACGATCTCGGGGATCTGCCCCCCTACCGGTACTCCGCCGCCTCCCTCCTTTATTACCTTGGCTTTCCCGAAGAACTCTGGGTGCCTCTCGACGAACCTGTCGAGGTAAGGCTTTGCCGCCCTGCCCCTCACGCCGATTCCCACATTAGCCATGTAATCGTTCTTGGCGAAAACCCAAACATAGCCGAGCGGCGCAACCTCGTTGCCCATGTACACTCTTATCATATTCCTCTCAGGTATATTGCAGTTGACCATCACATACTGTATCGTGGGTATTATCTCGTAGCTGCCCATCTCAAAGCCGCAGCTCTTTGCCACCACTGAACCTACACCGTCCGCGCCCACTAGGCACTTGAAGTTCACAATCTGGCTCTCGCCCTTCCTCTCGTAAACTAAAGATCTCGCCTGACCGTTCTCGAACCTTATGCCCTTCACCTCGCTTCTCATCAGTATCTCGCACCCGGCAGAGGCAGCCTTGCTCGCCAGAGCGTAAAGGAAGAGCGGCTTGTTGAGTATGTACCCCTTGTAGTTCCCGCCAGCTATCTTCACGCCCTTGCTCTCGTCTGGCGGGAAGACGTAAGCCCCGTTAATAATATTGGACGTCAGGGAAGGCGACGTCGGTATCTCCGCGGTCTCAAAGGCGGATGCCGATACTGCTTCTGCACATGCCCTTACCCCAAGATCCTTCTCCTTCTCCAGAACCAGAACGGAGAAGCCCTTCTCGGCTATCCTCCTTGCAGCCATAAGTCCCGCAGGACCAGCGCCAACAACAACAGCATCGCACTCCATCAAAATCCCTCACAGATGGCTAAAGGCTTCAAGGTCTATAAAAAAGTAATCTTCGGCGTATAAGCCTTTGTCTTCCAGGTCAAAATTGTTGGTCGAGTAATCCATCTTCAGTAAAAGCCTAGTAAATGCCTATTAACACCTATTAAACGCCTCGTAAAAGCCTCCCATTAAATAAATAACGGACAAAATCCCGTCAACATTTTTATGAGCCCGTTTCGCTCTATTATAACAGGTAATCGAATTGACGGACTCATTTAGCAGTGTAGGTAAAAAAGTCCGCCTCTCAAGGATCCTCAGGGGCGGGAGGGCCGTAATCTTCGCATTCGACCACGGCTTTGAGCACGGACCATCAGACTTTCCAGAAGGGAGGGAGTCTCCCAAAACCATCATAGACCTTGCTGTAAAGGCTGGCTTCGATGCCCTTATGACAACAAAGGGTGTGGCGAGGGCGACCAAAGACCTGTGGGCAGGTAAAATCCCGCTGATACTTAAGGTCACTGGAAAGACTTCCATAAGGCCCCCCGAGCAGCGGTTCCTCCAGTACTCCATAGGCAGTGTGGAGGAGGCTTTTGCCATGGGCGCCGACGGGGTAGCTGCCACGGTCTACTGGGGCTCTCCACACGAAGAGGCAATGGCTGAGCAATTCTCTTCCATAGTCTCGGTCTGCGACAGGGTCGGTATGCCCGTCATGATCCTCTCATATCCGCGCGGACCAGGCATGAGCGACTGGTACAATGTCGAGACCGTGAGGTACGCCTGCAGGGCGAGCGCTGAGCTTGGGGCTGACCTGATAAAGACCTACTACACAGGCTCTGCGGAGGCTTTCAAGAAGGTCGTCGAGGTCTCGCCGGTACCGGTCCTGATGAGCGGCGGCACGAAAGCCAAAGAAGAGATCGATTTTTTGAAAGCGGTAGAGAATGTCATGTCAGCCGGCGGAGCTGGAGTTGTGGTTGGCAGGAACCTATTCCAGAGCCAGAACTTCATAGGACTCGCGAGGGCAGTCATATCCATAGTTCACGGTGGTTTAAAAGCCGAGGACGCACTAAAGCTTGCCAAGGAATGATCTCTTATGGGAGTTAGGGTACTCGCGGTAGGACACATCCTCGTGGACATAAAGGTGAGGGTAAAGGAATTCAGCGATAAGGACGAGCTCAGCCCTATAAAGGAGGTCTGTTATGGTGTGGGCGGCTCGGCAGCAAACGTCGCCATCGGTGTGAAGAGGCTGGGTGGTGAGGAGGGTCTACTAGGCAAAGTGGGCATGGACTCCTTTGGCAGGATTGCTATCGACGAACTCATGAAGGAACGCGTATCCTTGGAATGGATCAAGATAGAGCCCAGGTGCGAGACCGGCTTCACAATAGTGATCATTAACAAGGACGGTGATCTTGAGATGTACGGAACCAAGGGTGCCTCGGAGGCGCTCACTCCGGAGGAGGTCTCGGCAGTGAAGATGGATGGATACGATTTCGTTCATATAGCGAGCCTAAGGGCAGACTCGTCCTTGGCGGCTGCTAAACTCGCCAAGGAAGCTGGCGCTACTGTGACCTTCGATCCGGGCAGGGAGCTTATAAACAAGGGCATGAGGCACCTCTCGCCAATGCTAAAGCACGCCGACATCCTCCTCCTGAATATGAGGGAGGCTGGCGTCCTGACTGGCTGCCAAGCCCCTGAGAATGCAGCGGACTCTCTACTTAAGGCTGGCGCAAAGGGCGTAATAATAAAGCTCGGCGGCGAGGGGGTTTACTACAAAATTGAGGGCAAAGAGGGGAGGGTTCCAGCCTTCAAGGTCAAGGCTATCGACACAACTGGTGCGGGCGACGCCTTTGCCTCGGGCTTTCTAATCAGGATGGGCGAGGGCGAAGGTCCAGACGAGTCCATAAGGTTCGGAAACGCCGTAGCAGCCATGAAAGTTACCAAGCTCGGCTCGCATGAGATACCTGTCAGGAATGAAGTTGAGGAGTTCATATCAAGCTACAAGTGAGGCAAAACCCTCAAAGCCTAAATTCAGGTCAAAACCAGTAGTAAAAAATCAAAATTGCAGGAGAAATCGATCTTTCATAATGGCGCTCGGAAGTGTTAGGGAAATCAATCTCGAAAAAGCACCTAGGCTGGACTCCATAGCCTCAAGGATCCCCTTCATTTTTCCGTATAGAATGTAAATCACGAAAGCCGTGAATGATATAATTATCAGAAATACCAAGGCGCTGGCAACGCCCACCTCGAAGTAGTTTGAAAGAATTCCGCGGAGTATTGAAGTCCCATTGAGTAATATCACTACACCCAAGAATGAGAATGTTAGTATGTAGAAAGAGTTCTTAATAAGGTCGCCTGTCCCCTTCCTAGCCCTGAAGGAATTTACATACCATGACATCAGGCGCTCTACATCCCTCCTACTCATGAGAATCATGGTGAATGAGAATGCCAGGAGCACCGAAATCACCACAACCTCAAAAATATATGTAAAACCTGAATCGACAGTCGTGAGGTTCTGGAGTATTATGGAGCCCAGAGTGAGCACTGCGACCATTGAAGCAAGCTTCTTGCTTAGGCTTAAGATTATCGGTCGGCACTCTTTCGAGACCACAACCTTCTCTAAAAGGGTCTTGGTGTTTGCTGCTATCCTTTCCATGAACTTCTGAAAGGATAAGGGCACAAAGGATGCAACTCTCTCGGTGATGACGGTGTCTTTCTCAACAAGCCTCGAGGCTAGGATGACTGATGACAACACCGCGAATGCCGAGGATATGAATATATTTTGGTCGACGAGCCCGAACTTGTAAGCCTCCCTGGCGACGATCAGCGCGAGTTCGCTTATGGGGATCATATAAAGCCCGATCCTTAAGGCGTCCTTCATACCCATGCCTATCCAGCTTGCGAGGGTTGCTGAGGTAGACTTTATAATTATCATTACCAGTGCCAGACCCAAGCCGGTCAGGATTAGCGATGGGCTTTGAATGTAGGGCATGGAAAGCCCTATGGATATGAAGAATATTATCGCGAAGAGGTCCCTTAGCGAGGTCAGCCTTTCCATGGCGACGGGCGGCATCTCCGACTCGATCCTCGATACTATTGCTCCTGCCAGGAAGGAACCCAGAGCAAAAGAAAGCCCCATATATCCCCCAACGAGCCCGTAACCGAGTGCCAAAGCCAAAATTATCAATAGGAGAGTCTCTATGTCGCCGTGTCTCATAACATACCTTATCAACTTGGGAAGGATCTGCATACCGAAGACGAACATAACTAGGACGATGGCTATGGTGTTTCCAACTATAGAGAAAGCCTCACCTATCATAAGCCTGCCTAAGGTTGCAAGAGCGGGGATAAGAGATATCCCGACCATAACAGTGATGTCTTCGCCCATCCCGAGACCAACTATTAGGGTGAAAAGGGGACTTCGGGTCATCCCCCTCCCCTCCAGCAACTTAAAGGCTATTATGGTGCTCGAGTTTACTGCTATTAGAATTATGACGAATGTTGCAGCCATCGACATACTGGCAACAATACCAAAGACAGAGGAGAGGAATACTACAAAGATCAACTCAAGTATAGAGGTCATTAGAATCCTAGGTCCGTGACTCTTGAGAAAATCAGCCCTGACGCTGAGCCCTATTTGGAAAGACATCAGTGCTATGCCGATCTCGCTCAAGAACTCCACGGATCTTGAGTTTGGGTTGACTATACCGAGTATCGGTCCCACGACGAGTCCCGCTATTATATAGGCAGCCACTGGCGCGATCTTGAACCTTCTAAGAACTAAAGCGCTGATTGAAGCCAAAAAGAGTATAGCGGCGAAACTCGAGAGCTCGTCCATACCTATCGGCTTTTAATTTGTAATAAATAAACTATTTGGATTCGGGTTTTTCCTAAAGAGGTGATGAACTGAACGGTTTTAGGATTAAATAAACCAAATATTATTTAAAAAACTATTAAAGAAAATGAATTAAGTAAATGCTGGGGCGGATTAAAAGAAAAACCCAGCAATCACAAAATGTCTATCTTTGGCTTGACCTCGACCCCTATGATCTCTCCGAGGTTAGCTGCGAGCTTGGTTAAAAGTTCCTCCTCAGTCAGCGAGAATATGCTAAGCCAAGCCTCGACCTGTTTCTCGACCGGCACGACCTCTATGCCCTCCTCCTTAAGTATCGCCATCTCGTCTGGGGAGTGCTCGTAGTTCCACCTCGGCAGAACGAACTTCTTCAGTTTTATCCTCCTGGTCTGAACCGCCGCAATGATCTTCCCTGACCCGCGCCAGCCCATTCCGCCTACCGGTCCTACGTTGCCCTTTATGTCGCCCTTCCCACTCATCACCACGTCTGGTCTCCCTTCTATCCCCGCCAGCTCGGATATCGCCGCCACACTCAGCGCCAGACCTAGGCTGGGTCCGCTGACGCCCATGCCCGCGACCCCCTCAAGCGGGCTTATAACCTGGAATGTGAAGTCGTAGTTTGATATGTCCACGCCGACCTTCTCGTAGACATACTTCTTCACGAACTCGACGATGTTGGTGGCGCTCTCCAAGACACTAACATCCTCCACAGGTGTGACAGCACCCACGAAGGCAGCTTTGGCGGCGCCCGTCACAGTGACCTTGCCGGTACCTCTGGGCTTGGAGACGCACTCTACTATGAGGATTAGCCCCCTCCTGCCCTGAGGGTCGGTGGCGAGCCCGAGCGAGACTCCTGGGTCAAGCCTCTCATAAACCATACTCTCCTGGGCGTCCATCACCTCTCTCTCCATCTCGCCCTCGAGTTGCTCGGCGGCCTTCTCGAAGTGATAGAGCCTTATCTTGTAGTTCTCCGGACCAACCTCCTTGATGGTAGATAAGTCCTCGGTTCCGAGTACTGTCTGGAGGCGGGCTAAGTCCTCCTTATAGAGGTTGTTTATCTCATTGAGCCTCTCCTGCGTCTGCGCCCTCGCTATCTCGAGCGCAACATTGACCTCCTGGGACCTGAGCCTGTTAGCCTCCTTTATGATCTCTGCCACGACCCTAGGGGAGACCGCCCGGTACTTCTTCAGTATGGTCAGAACCCTCTCAGGGTTGACCTCCGGGTGAAGGTGGGCTGCGTAATGCCTCATATGCACCCTGAGAACGTCCAGCCTCTCGGCATCGGTCCTAGGCAGCGGTATCTCTATGACGTAGGGCTCGAACCTGTTTATGATCGCCTCATCTATCATCTCCAGCCTGTTCGTTGCGGCTATAACTATGACATTCTCCAGTGGCTGGAGACCATCGAGCTCCGTTAAGATCTGCGCTGTGAGCCTGTCGCTTACGGGGTCGCCCTTCCTCTTCCCCGCTATAACGTCGAACTCGTCGAAGAATATGATGCTAGGAGCGTACCTCCTGGCAAGCCCGAAGAGGTCGCGTATATTCTTTTCAGGTTCCCCAACCCACTTCGCGTTTATGAGCAGCTGAGCCGCCGGTATATAGAAGAAGGCAGCGTCGTTCTCCTTGGCTATCGCCTTCGATAGGTATGTCTTTCCGCACCCGGGCTCGCCCCATAGGAGAAAGCCCTTCGGAGGTACCCAGCTTAACTTGCTAGCCAGCTCTGTGGAAAGGCTCAGCGATATGATCTTGAAAAGCTTCTCCTTTATTCCGAAGAGCCCGCCTATGTCCTTGTAGCTGACCGCGGGCTTTATCTTCAATACCGAGGACATGACCTCGTCACTCTTCTCCTGCTCGGTGTAGCCCCTCAGCTCCCTCGCCGCTATCTTGAAGTCTTCTATCGTGACTAAGTACTTTATCTCCTCGGGCGTGAAACGCTTACCTGTCACCCTCCTGAAGAACCGCTCCCTGAGGGGCTCTATCTTCCTACTCCTTACCTTGTTGCAAGCATCTATAATGTCGAAGGGCGTGAGCTGGGTCTGCCTGTATGTGCTTACCGCCCTTTCAAGAACGGTGAGGACCTCCTTCGCGGAGAGGTGTGTCCAGCCGAACTTTTGGAGCTCGGCGTTCAAAACAGCCAAAAGCATTTCCCTCGTGATGTTCAGGTCTAGATCTAGTATGTGTGCCCTCCTCCTTATGTCCTCCCTTATGCCCTCGAACCTGTTCGTGGCAGCTATTACTATGGTTCGCTGGGAGGTGTTAAGTATCCTGTTGATGTGCTCGACGAAGGCATCTTGGACCCTCATGTCCTCCCTGTCCGTGGAGTACATGGATCTCTCGACGCGCATACCTATGGACTGGAACTCGTCGAAGAATATTATGGACGGAACGTCCTTGGCACGCCTGAATATGTAGGACATGTTTAGGACAGACTGACCATATAGCGGGTTGAAGATATCGTTACCCATAACGACGATGGGCTGAACGTTGACCCCCTTACTAAGACCATACTCAATAGCGTCCCTCAGGCACACCTCTGCCAAGAGGGACTTCCCAGAGCCCGTGGTTCCCTTTAGTAAAAAGAACTTTGGTGGCGGCGCTCCCTTAAACACCGTCGTTATTGAGTGGTCTCTGATGACATGGTAACCCACGGCGCTCATTATGAGCTCGTACTCCTTATCCCTCCCCACGACGTCCTCCCTTTTCTTGGGGAACTTCTTCTCCAGCTCAGCCAGCTTCTTTTGGATCTTTCTTGGGTTGAGTTTGGCGTTCCTCCAGCGCCTGTACTCCCTGTTGGCTAGGTAGAGGGGCAATGATAAGATCTTGCGCAGGTATGGTCTCCTGACCCACCAGTAGGATTCCTCTTCTTCAATCTTCTTCATCGATATTGTCAAATAACCCCCTCCATCTACCTACCCCATAAATGAGACCGAAAACGGAGAGCAGGGCACAGGCGAGCAACCAGTCCCCTGCATGAAGTGTGATGCCTAAAGAGTAGAACCTAATCATAAAAAACTCAAAGATCACACCAAAAGTAACCAAGAAAAATATTACTAGCGAGGAGTAAAAGAGGTACCTTAACGTAAGTGCGAATGTGTCAAAGGCACTCCACCGCTTTCTGATAGACTTTAGTGATCCTTTGTCTAGATATGCGGTTGCCAAAAACATTGGTATTAGAGCGACATAGGCGATAAGCGACCAAAGCGGAAATGTAGGCGTGTAGCTAACAGTCGGCGCTATTACTACAGGCTGCTGATAGCTTCCGTAATTTATGGGGATCTCGATCTGCGCGGTTATGTTTGCTGGCACAGAGATCATCTGCGACTGGGATGCGGGGAGGTCGCCGCTCCTCAATGAGATGTTTAGCGAGAAAGGCTGGGATGAGACCAGTGAAAGCGCACAGAGGTAAGACTTGGAGGTTGCATTCACTATGTAAACCTTAAAGTAGCCCAAAGCGGTATCGCCGACCTGCTTAGCACCCTCCACCAAAATGCCAGGGTCTGACCGGACTACCGCCCCCAATATGTCCGCACTACCTCGATACTCCACATAGATGTACTCCCTGTTTGCATCAAATATTGTAATGGGCTGAGTCCTTATGTTGATGCTCTGGCTGGAGGCCGATAAGTGAATTAATGGGGATATGGCTACCAGTGATGCAAGGAGTAATACGGAAATGTGGATTATAAACCCACTCCTCAAGATTACAACCTTCTATGCCTCATTTTGAGGCTTCCACATCACGAAGGGCTTTCTCCATAAGATACTTCCGCAAAGTGACTTTAAAAATTTGCCCCAAATAAAATTCACAATTTTGATTATAATCCTTTAAATTTTTCATAAAGGTGAAAACTTGCTTTAATGGTCTAATGATCAATTTTGACGTCTTACCAAGATAGAATCCTATACAATCACGCGATCTTTCCTACCAGTTCTGAAATAAATAGAAAGTTAAAAAGGAGGAAGTCAAAAATCAAGAAAAATATTGCGCATTTGGCTTTACTTTCTGTCTTATTTCTATCTTCAAACAATTACGCCCTCATGCATCCGGGTTATTCCTGCCTACTTCAAAGAGGCAAGATTTCACATAATTACTTTATCCACTTCATGGTCATTAACTATATAAAAAAAGAAAAAAAGCGGAAAAAGGAGGACATTAAAAATTGATGTAAATAAGTCATATAACTTTTTTATCTTCTGTTGGTGTTTGATTTTATGATCCAAAACATACTGCTGAAATTACCTTGGATCTACGCCTAAAATTACATATCCTGCATATTTGGCAACGTTTAATAATTTATAAGCATAAATAATGCAATTGAAAATATTGGTGGTTTTCTGAAACTCGGATGTGATCATTTTGCCTCCTTATGAAACAGATAAGAGAAAAATCCTCATGCTAGAGCTGTTGGGCATATTGTTCATTGTACTACTCGGAAGCGCTCTCCACTTTACCTATGACTTGTCTGGAAACAATCCTATTGTTGGCGCATTTTCGGCAGTAAACGAGAGTGTATGGGAGCACCTGAAGTTGGCTTATTGGCCTGCTCTGTTGTACGCTATCGCCGAATATAGGCAGCTAAAGGATATCCCGGGCTTCTTCCCTGCGAAGGCACTGGGCATATATCTAATGCCTATTTCCATTGTGGCGCTCTTCTATACCTACAGGTCATTTTTTGAGGAGAGCCTAGTCATAGACATACTCATATTCATTTTGGCGGTTATAATAGGTCAGTTGACAAGCTATAGAATAATGATATATAAAGAACCTTCAAATATTTGGAAAGGCGTTTCAATAACATCTCTAATCGTTTTGGGAATGCTATTTATATTGTTCACTTTCTATGCCCCTCACCTGCCGATTTTCCAAGATCCCATCAGCGGCAGTTATGGCATAGCGAGTTAAAATTTAAAAGTGAAAATATGGAAAACATATCAACAAAATTCGTCAAATATAAATGGTGTCTTGATGACTTTACTACTTGACAAAGACGTCCTCCGAAAATCCTTGCCGATGAAGGAGGCTATAAGCGCTGTCGAAGAGGGATTTAGGCTGAGCAAGACAGCATTAGTGCCACAAAGAATCCCATTAAAAATTGAGAGACACAACGCGGTTTTTCTTTACATGCCTGCCTATGTTGGCGGAATGGATGCGCTTGTCGTAAAAGAGGTTTCGGTCCACCCTGATAATCCCAAGAAGGGACTACCAACGGTTCAAGGCACGATCCTGCTCAACGATCCTTCAAGCGGCTCCCTCTTAGCCATACTGGAAGGCGGATCCTTGACGGCAATCAGAACTGGCGCAACTACTGGGGTTGCAACTAAATACTTGTCTAGGAGAGACGCTACTAATCTTGGCATATTCGGCTGTGGCGTTCAAGCGAGGACTCAGTTGGAAGCTATTGCTTGTGTGAGGAGAATACATAAGGCTAAAGTTTACGACATTAACGCCACCGCAGCCAAAAAGTTCGCCTTCGAGATGTCCGAATTACTTGGTATTGATGTAAAGATCGCTAACAGTCCAAGGGATGTTTTGGAGGGCATGGACATCATAGTTACTGCAACAACCTCTAAGATTCCAGTATTCAGCGGTGAATGGATCGCTCCGGGCACACATATAAACGGAATCGGCTCTCATACGCCAGATGCAAGGGAGCTCGACACGGAGACGATAAGGAGGAGCAGGGTTATAGTAGATTCTAGAGAGGCATGTCTCGAGGAGGCAGGGGACATTATAATACCCATAAATGAGGGCGCGATAACCGTGGATCACATAAAGGCAGATCTTGGCGAGGTTGTGAGAGGCGAGTGTGATGCAAGAACCAGTGATGAAGAAGTAACAGTATTCAAATCTGTGGGTCTGGCGCTCGAGGACGCAGTTGTAGCTCTTAGGGCTTATATAATCGCCAGGGATAAAGGTTTAGGAAAAATCATAGAGCTCTAATTATATTAGGAGAAAAAAGAATGGTTGATGATGCTGCTGCTGAAATGTTTTATCTAGGACTCTTTCTGAAAAATAAGTGCTGCAAAAGGAGACATTAGGAGTCGCCATGCTATTGCCACCCACGTAAAAAGTTCACCAAATTCAGTGGAGCTCTGATCCCTCCTTCCCGTTTGACTAATGTCAGATGGTTATAGCCAAGATAGCTGGGTAGGGAGTCTCTTACCCTGCTTCCTGAAGCTAGCATATCTTATTGATTGTAGCCAAGAAAGCGGTCGTAATTCTCTCTACCGCTAAAGTATGCTACAATAAACTTGTTAGTTAAAAGGTTAAGCTAATCTAACAATAGGGTCTGCTTCGGTGGCGCCCTTATAAATTAATTAAAAT
>JAOAJN010000012.1 GCA_026414165.1 Candidatus Methanomethylicaceae archaeon | reverse complement strand
CCAAAGCACTCAAAAATATGATGGTCGCGATTACCGCTTCCACACTCTGATCCATTACTGCCCCCATAAAGTGAGCGATCTTATAAAGCCGAGATCTTTAAACAGGAATATCCCAATCATCGAAAGAATTGCGCAAACCATACCGCTCATAAGTCCATCCACAATTGACCCGCCATTGCTCACCTTTCCGCCCAGCAACCCCAGTAGGTAGGAGTTGTAGACTACTGCTGTGTAGGCCGCTACCATCAGCCACTGGAACTGTTCACCTGATATGAAGACCATGCCCAATGGTAGGTTTATTATGCTGATTGACTCTGCCACCTTCGTGAATAATCTCGCAACAATCTCCACAACTATTGAGATGCTGAACGCTAGGAGAATTGTATTCACATAACTCATTACTACGAAGAAGCGCGTCTGGGACTCCATCGATTTATGCCCCAAGTACATGTTGGCAATGAGCTCGGAGAGGGAATCCAGACTCTTTGAGTCTGCCCCCATCATATCTGCCCTGTCCATGAGCTCCATCGAGACCTTTGCTATCCAAGGTCCTTCAATACAGGAGAGCGCCTCTGCTATTGGACATCCAACCTTAAGATAACTTGCCAGCTTGTGAAGAAGCCTGTCGAATGACCCGTTGAAAGTTCTCCCCTCGCACAGTTTTACCATGGCGATCCTAGGAGAGACCCCTTTCTTAACCTCCTCTGCAACAGATCGCGTGAAAGAAGGCAAGGCGGATATGATCTCTTTTGTCCTCCTCCTAATAGGTGCATAATGCCTCATTGTCGGCAAAGTGAACATCACGAGGGACACTCCTAACGCATAATATATCGGCAAGGCTGGACTTACAAACCTCGCCAAAATTAGGGCAAAGAGTGGTGCTATGAGGAGATATTTGATCATAGTTCGATGGTCAACTTCCTCTGTTAGCTCCTTTGGGGTATAAGTGTCTATCATCAGGCTAAGAAATGTTGCAACTATGGTGGGGAAGACAAAGCATGCAAAGAGCAGTATCGGAATGCCAAGAATGCCGCTAAATAGCACCCCCACAGTTATCGTTCCCATGGGTAGCATTATGAATGCAATGATCTCGGTGGAAGTCATCAAGGAGAATTTGTCTGAAAAAGTCTTCAACCTCCCCTGAAGAAGCGAGAAGAGTTTTAGCAGCTCATATCGCATTAAAGCAAATACCTCTCCCCCTTCCCTCTGAGCCGAAATTGAGGTTATGTATAGATCTTTGACTGAATCCAAGGGGTGGTGCTTCCCTTCGAACAAGATCGCTTCAAATGGATTTAAGGTATATAATCTTCGCACTTTTTCAATCCGAAACCACTCTTTTTTGAACTGGGACAAATGCTTGAAGTCCTTCAATTGCTCGAACGCAACCGGCGCTGGAATCCCCGACGCGGCTGCCATCGTTAGGTATGTCGCAAAAAAAGGGAGCTCCCTTTCGCAGGCCTTCTTCCTGTTGTATGTAGCCACTATTGGTCTAAGAAAGAGGTCGATAATCAGCAAAATAGGAATTATTATAGCGCCCGCCAAAAAATATTGGAAGATCTCCGAAGGTAAGAGTTGCTGAAGAAGTATAAGCGCCAAAATCGAGGCGAAGGATAGCAATATTCCTTTGAAGATCTTGATGGAGTAATCTATTGGACTGGTGGAGATTCCGCTATTATAGAGACTCGTCGAGAGCTTTTCCGCCATAGCCAAAATTAGTTTATCTTTGAAACGAGAGAAAATTGAATTTTTTTGGGCAGACTTTTGGTTGGGCTCAGGCGCTGGGTCCATCACACGCTTAGTCCTAAAAATAGCCATAATCTTAAAACCAAACTTAAAAATATGGTGACAAACAAACCCTGAATTTTGGGCTTGGAGGGGGGCTCTATACTCATTGGGAGACATACATCTCCCCTCCTTCCAGACAATTACTGTTAACCAAAAACTCTTGGGGCGGCTCATTATCTTTGTCATCCCTATAGTCATGGCGTCTCCACTTGACTGCTGCCTCTGAAAATATCTGGACTTTGCCCTCTGGAGTTATTATAAGTGAGTCTAAGTCCAACGCTGAGGGAGACGACTGAAAAGCCCAAACAACCTTTGTAACCGTGCCGTATTCTCTGAACTCAGGTCTTACCTTTGCAATTTTCTTCAATTCTTCGAGAAACTTCACTCTCTTCAGGTACATATCGAGGAGCCGGCTCCTCGATATTCCAGTCTCAGTGATTATCCTCTCCGCGCCTTTAGATTGCAGAATCGAGTCCTCGCTGAAAGAAAAGGCATCTTTATTAGGGTCGTATCTAAATAGCGGACTCAGCTCGAAGTCATTCCCAATATCATAAAAGTTCATCGCCCTCCTTCTTTGGACAATCTGATCCTTGCTACGGATAGTAGTCTTACCAACAAATACTATTCCTGTCAGAGACCTTAGCGCCCCTCTTTCGACCAATATCGGAGGAGAGACCAACCTCTCCAGCGCCGCATTCGGACTCTCAGCGTGTAGCGAAGTCACCCCTCCATGCCCAGTCATTATGGCTTGAGCCCATATCTTTCCCTCCTCGCCCCTGACCTCGCCAACAATTATGTAATCTGCCGACATCCTAAGCGCTTCCTTGACGAGTGCAAACATTCCGATCTCGCCTCTCTCTTCGAGGGTCGTAGACTCTCGAACTACAAGCGAGATCCTATTGGGGTGAACCAAACGGAGCTCTGGGGTGTCCTCAATCGTCACAATCACAGACCTCTCTGGTATAAGGTTACAAATCGCATTGATGAGAGACGTCTTACCGGTACCCATGGCTCCACATACGAGGAAGGCCTTCTTGTATTCCTGCAGGATCATGAGCCAAGCCGCCATCTCAGGAGGAATGGTGTTCAATAACATCAATGAAGTTATGGACCAGGGCTTCTCGGGGAACTTCCTTATGATGAAATTTGAGCCAGACGGAGAGACCTCCTTTTTGTAAGAGGCTGAGAGGCGGCTACCGTCTGGTAGACGGAGACTCACAATTGGCCTATACAAAGATATGGATTTCCCACTCGCGTAGACAAGTTTCTCGATGTAACGATCGAGCTCGTCCGGACAGAAGACTATGTTTGTGGGCATAGTCCCATAGTCTGAATGTATGCAAGAGACTGGATTTTTTGACGATGCCACCACAACGTCCTCGACCCTAGCGTCATGTATCAGTGGCTCGAGCAGCCCGTATCCCAAAATCTCCCTCTTCAAGAAGTAAACATAACGTCGATCCCTGAGACCTGCCTTTGCCAGATACTCGTCAAACTTCATTTCATCAACAACTACAGACGAGGGCATCAGGAAGAGAAGTTTGGAGGACAGCTCCCTCAGCCTCGACTGCTCCTCTGGCGTCAAAGGTGGATCATGAACTAGGTACTCGTAATCTCTGGTTATGTATATTGTACTCATCCCGACGCTATAACTCTCGAGAACCTTAACACCGCTGAGGTTTACCTGCGAAGTCCTAATACTCAACATTGGTAGATCGAACTTCGCCTTCTTGCTCCTTCTCAGCGCTTCATATGCCCTCTTTTCTAGCTTTTCAACCGGTGTGGACAAAACCTCGCCAAGCAACTCAGGTCTAGATCCCTCCCTGCCCCTCATCCTCTTTTCATCCCTCCAAAAAAGGGGTTATTGGGAGAGAGCGCTGAACTTTAGTGTGCCTTGGTTAGTGCTGAGCGATCCCTTTATTATCTGTCCCGCTGCAAAGGGCTGGGAAAACTTGACTTGGAGAGCCACACTCTCCCCTGCTTTTACTGTGCTTGGGGTAAAATTATTGCTTATAGTGGAATTCAAGTTGCAAGAGACTAGGTTCGCGTCCGCCGTCCCTATATTTTTGACAGTCATGTAGAGTGTGTCGTTCTGGACAACTGGGGTGCCTATTATTATCAGTGCTCCCTGCATAGAGGCCGCTGATCCCGTAGAGGTCATCCACGTTATCGCCATTCCCGTTACCGCTAACGCGGCGACAGTCACTAATATTGTAATTATTGGGGTGGAGATCTCTCCTTTTCTATCGATTTTATAACTCCTCATTTTTCCTCGTAGAGATCAGGTTTATATAAATTCAGAGAAGCATGATCAATACACCGGTTTGAGAATCCCCAGACCCCTATGTGTTATCCTTGCATTCTTAAGTCCTGAGGACACCGCCAAATCATGGAGCAGCGAGACTGAGGGGTTTTTGATCCCTCTGAAGTCCTCATCAAATGCATTCTCCGGAACGAACTCGATAAGGTTGAAGCATGCCTTGCCCTTTGAAGCTTTCTCCTCGTATCCCAAGGCTCTCAGGGTTTCTGAGACGGACTTCATGGTTTTAGTACTATCATTGTAGCCTGGGATGACAACCATCCGGAACTCCACATAAGCGTCTGAACGCATGGCGATTTCGATTGATTTGATCACTTCTGATACGGGGGGCGATTGAAGCCCAATCACCCTTCTATAACTTTCCTCATCAAGATCTGCCTTTATGTCTATTGAGACTAGATCGAGCAGGTGAAGGATCTTGGCAAGAGCCTCAGGCAATGAACCATTGGTGTCTATCCCAAACTTCAGCCCAATAGACTTAGCAAACCTTCCGATCTCGAGGAGCGCGTCCAGCTGGAGGAGCGGCTCGCCACCTGTGACCTTGCATGCCGTGACTAGTTTGTTCTCCGATATCACCTTCTTTATACTTTCTATGTCAGTTAAGTGCTCGTTAGAGCTCTTCTTCAACTTCCAGTTCTGGCAGTAACCACAGTTAAAATTACACCCGGAGAAGAATATCACGCATGCCGGCTCTCCAAAGTAATCGGAAAGGGAGAGCGGGGCGATCTCTCCTATATACGCCATCTTCTTTTTCATACTATGCAGGCAGCCTGATCCTATATCTGTCCTTTAACTCCTGCTTCTTCGCGGCGTTCCAAGAGGCAACATCTTGGTAGTATCCAGTGATCCGCGAATAAACTCTTATGTCTTGACTCCTGCACATTGGGCAACTCTCGTTCAGCCCGCCGCCCACGAAGCCACAAGCCCTGCATACCGTTATGTCCTTCGTATGACTCCAGTAGCCTATCCAAGACTCCAATGCCAGCTTCTTGTTCAGCTTCAGTAGCGCCTCTGGGTCTGGGTTGGCCTCTCCCAACCAAACGTGGAATATGTCCCCTCCCTTCAGTATCGGGAAGAAGCGTTGCTCTATCGCAAGGCGCTCGTAGAGAGGAACCTTTGCAGACACGTTGACGTGAGCTCCATTCGTGTAGTATATTGGTACGTCCTTAGTATCGCCGTACAGCGAAAGTGCTCTCTCGAGATCCCCCTTCACGTACTCTTTAGCATACTTGGGGTAGTGAATCATGTCTGCCACGGCGAAGCGCTGTGCGCAGGACTCTGCGGGCGTCCTGGCTATGGAAAACTTGAGTCCGGTTTCCTCAGAGTATTCCTTCCTTATCATATCCATCTCTATAAGGACCTTCAGTGCGAGCTTCTGTGCCGAGGGGTCCTCGTGCAGCTCGTAGCCAGTAACATGTTCTACGAGTTCGTTCATACCGACAAAACCTATGGTGTGGGTCAGGTTCTTTATGTCTACCGCCGGAGGGGCGCCCTTCGGCCTCTGAGAGGCGAATGGGATAAGCCCCTTCTCGAACTGCTGGACCATAATCCTGTGCTTGAGCAGGAGCGCATCTCTTGCAATGTCCATGGTCTCCTTCAATATCTCATAAAGGCGGTTCTCATCTCCTCCTGATCTATACGCTATCCTAGGCAGATTCAGCGTGGTCACTTGCATTCCACCCATGGAGAAGTGTGCCCCGTCCTCAAAGTTTATCTTCCTCTTGAAGTCTTCTGACGCTCCATCCTCAGCGAACGCATAGGCACAGCACTGGAAGCATGAAACGCCCTCTTCCCCTCCCCTGTACTTCGGCACGACATTATCATAGTAAGTCGATCCGTACTTGGCTGAGAGCTGGGCAGCCTTCAACATGACGTCTTCAAATTCACTCTCGGTCCAATACCTCCTCCTCTGCACGACCTCTGGCTTGGGGAAGTTGAACATCTTTCCCATGGCATCTCCCTTTAGGTACTCGTCAAGAAGTGCATTTGCAAACGCATGGACTTGGTCCTCGAGGCTTCCGTAGGTTAAGTCCTTCCAGATCTTGCCATGGGATACCACCGGAGCATCCTGCCATACCTTGGGGACACCTGCCTCTATCTGTATCGACGAGAAGACTGGCTGCCCGCCCCTCGCCACGTATAGCTGGGTCATCTCGTAAAGGAACATCTGCGCGAGCTGGTGGATCTTTTTATCATCCAAACCCATGAGGTATGGTGCCATGAATACCGTGAAGTTGAAGAACCCCTGACCCCCTGCAAAGTTGGTCTGCGCGGCGCCCAAGACCTTCGCGGCGTGAAGTATCGCGACCTCGGCGTGCTTTGCTGGTCCTGCGACCGAGGTATGCGTTCCAGTACCGTCAGGCATCAAGCCATAGTAGAAGAAGTACCTGAGATCGTGATCCTGACAGAACGGGCGCGTCCCCCAGTACTCCAAATCGTGTATGTGTATGTCGCCCCTCAAGTGGGCGTCAGCTATCCTCGGCGGCATCATCAATAGGTAAGACTCCTTACTTAGGAAGTCTGCCTTCTTCTTATGGAACGTCTCAGGGTTGGGTTGGAGGTTGGCGTTCTCCTTCGCCTCATATCCCTCCGAATGATCTATCGAATAAACATCATAAAGGGGCATGCCGACCCTCGTGTAAACATTTCTGTACTTGTCAAAACCATGCTCAAGCAGCTTTACGCTCACGAGCTCCCTTATCAGGGGCCCGCTCAGGAAGCGCAGCTTCATGTTCTTGATGTCTTCCTCAACTTCCTCCGCGATCATCCGAGCATCCTCTTCACTCATGGGAGGTAGGTTGTAAAGGACTTTGACCAGCTGGGTCTCCTTGACAAGACTCTTCACTATCCTCTCCTTATCGAAGGGCTCTATCACCCCATCGCTCCTTCTAACTGGGGGAGGTAACCTACCATTCAAAATTGCTTCTGTCATCATAAAACACCAGATTGGGCAATTTACAATAGGCTCTCTTCGCCTTTTTAAAATTTTTTTTGAGTAATTAATTTAAAAGATTCGATAAAATCGTATGGCTGTATTGGTATTATTTTATTTGCCTATGTAAAATATATTCGTCTATATAAACTATAATTAAATATCTGCCCTACATTTTCAATAAAATATATAAAATTCAAACTAGCGAAATGGTTTTCCCTTTCATGCAAGCCAATTTAGAATGCACATATAACTTGGAATCGCCTAAAATCTTGCCCAATTGATAATGATAAATTTGCAAAAATTAAAGATACGGCTAGCAAATTAGGATTAAATGCTATCAAGGCCCTGCTCTAAGTCCTTGATTATATCCTCGATGTCCTCGAGCCCTACCGATATCCTGAGGAGCCCGTCTTCGATGCCCAACTCCTTCCTCTCGGCTGGGCTTATGTTCTTATGGGACGATGAAGCCGGGTGCGTTATAAGCGTCTCTGCACCTCCCAGGCTGGGGGCCGTCCTTATCAATCTAAAGGATCTGAGCAACTTTTGAGCCTTCTCGCCGTCCTCCACTTCAAAGGCAACCACGCCGCCAAATCCCTTCATGAACTTGCCTGCCGTCTCGAAGTACTTGCTCGACTTTAGTCCCGGATAGTGGACCCTCTTCACCTTCCTATGAGCCTCAAGGTACTCCGCTACCTCTTGGGCCCTTCTATTGTGCTCCTGAACTCTGAGTTTCAGGGTCTTAAGCCCCCTCATTACTAGGTAGGCCGCAAAAGGATCGAGCGAGCCCCCCAAGTTCCTCCGCCATTCCCAGATCTGATCAAGATTAGACCCTGCCAGTATGCCCGCTATGACGTCGTTGTGACCGCCCAGATACTTTGTGGCACTCTCCACAACATAATCTGCGCCCAATTCTAGTGGTCTGAGATTAACGGGGGTTGCGAAGGTGTTATCTACGACCATTATTGCGCCGTTCTCCTTGGAGACCTTTATCAACAAAGGTATGTCTGAGACCTTTAATATTGGGTTGGTTATGGTCTCGACGAACACCATCTTCGTGTCCCTTCTGATATGATCTTGTACTCTCTCGTTAAGGACCGCCTCTACTTTTATTCCGAACTTCTCGAGAGACCTGAAGAGTATCAGAGTTGCCCCGTAGATCTCCTTCGAGGTCAATATTATGTCTCCCTTAGAGAGTGTGCCCATGACAAGCGTGGAGATCGCAGCCATCCCTGAGGAGAAGGCTAAGCAGTCCTCCCCTCCTTCCAGCCCGGCCATTCTCTTCTCTAGCAAGTTCACAGTGGGATTGTCTTCACGTGAGTACTTCAGCTCTCTGCCCCTGATCTGAGCACCGAAAGGATGTTTGAATATGGCAGTCTGGTAGATGGGGGGTATTATGTCTATGCCCTCTGAGTTTCCCTCATGTATGGCTCTAGTCGCTAGCCCTCTAGTATTATTCTCTCTCTTCAAGATGGATCCCAACTGAATTATGCAAATTTTGTATTTTAACTTATCTATATATTACTACAAGTAATAAAAATGGCTAAAATGCCTTGAGCCTCCGTTACCTACCTTCCCTTTATGTACAGATCCCTCATCCTCATAGATGGTCCGCCCGTCCATACAGGAGCTCCCTGATCTGGTTGCCCCTTACCACAGGTGGCTGCCTTGAAAATTAGGTCCTTACCGACCGCATCGATGCTAGAAAAGATAACTTCAGTCGTTGCCTCTATGACTGGAGCGACTACTGGCTCACATATCTCGCCATTTTCTATTACATACGACTCGAAGCCCACATACCTATTGTTCCATCTGATGTCGTCTATGTTCCATTCCCGGAAGCTCTTTATGTAAAGTCCATGCCTGACGCCCTCTAGTAGCTCCTCGAGGGAGTAGTCCCCTGGCTCAACGAATGTATTCGACATCCTGATTATAGGCTCCCTACTATACATCGTCGCCCGCGCTGCTCCGTTACTCTTGATCCCGAACTCATTGGCGGTCTCCCTGTTGTGCAAGAACTCGTTTATCACTCCCTCTACTATAAGCCTCTTCTTCCTAACCTCCACACCCTCGTCGTCATAGAGGTAGAAGCCATAGGAGTTTGGCAAGGAAGGCAGATCCGATATGTTGACGGCGCCGCTCCCTATCCTCCTGCCTATCATATCCCTCTTCACGTATGACTCGCCGGCCTGTGCCCCCTCCCTGCCCATTATCCTATCCGCCTCCTGAGGGTGACCACACCCCTCATGCGCAATTATCCCCGATACCTCTCCTCCCACAATCACATCGTACCTGCCTGGCGAGACGCTCCTGCCCTCCAGCAGCATTCTAGCCATCGCCTCTCCTTCTTCCTTGGCGATCTCTACAAGCCTCATTGCGCTCACCCTCTCCCAGCCTCCCGACTCTCCGAACTGTAAGATCCTTTGGACGGTTCCCTTGCCGCCTGCAGAAGCTGTGAGTATAAAGTACCCCCCGACCCTCGGGACTATGGAGCGTATTCTGGTCCCCTCGCTATTGAGGTACTCCTTCTCCTCCAGAGATCCGCCGAAGGCGAGCAGTCTATTTGGAAAACTAACGCCCTTAACCTCCATTATGGACGAGTCCACCGACTTGAGAACCTCCAGTATAGAGGAGGCGTCAACCTTTGTTGGGTCCTCCTTGAAATCCACACCCCATTTTTTATTTACGGTGGCCTCATCGGATATGCCCGTTCTTGTAGAGTGTCTCATGCAGGCCTCGGCCATCCTCAGTGCCCGCAGACCCGTAACCTTTATCGAACTCCAGTCCAGCATGTTTGTGGATGCGAAAGCCAGAGAGCCGCCCTTGATAACGCGCACACCGACTCCGTACGCCTCCACGTACTCCGGGGACTCAGGCTCACCATTCTTAAGCAGTCCGCTAACCTCGACATTTCTATGAAACCTGACCTCTGCATAATCTGCTCCTTCCTTCATTAGCAATTCCAGGAGTCGCTCCCCGTCCATCACCATCACACTCGCTGATTTTTGAAGTGACTTTATATCTACTCAACCTTAATATAACTTAGCGAAAGAACTTGGGGGTTAAAGATTTGTTTAGAGAGGTCCCCTACACAGAAATGTCTGAGTTGGTAAAGAATGACCGGATAGCCCAGCTCTTAGGAATCACACTTGAGGGTTACGGAAACGGCTGGGCAAAGACATCCATGGTCATCAAGGAGGATGCCCTGAACGCCTACGATGCTGCCCATGGCGTAGCCCTATATGCCCTCTCCGATGTTGCATTTGCAGTCGCCTGCAATTCTTATGGGCAAAAAGCGGTCGCCCTCACAGTCACCATGCACTACCGCCGACCAGTTGGAATGGGTAGGCGGCTCTTTGCCGAGGCGCGAGAGGAGAGCAGAGGGAAGACAACTGCCCTATACCGGGTAAGGGTGACTGACGAAGAAGGCAAACTCGTGGCGGTAGTCGACGGTCTTGCATACATATCTAGTTAGGTGGTAGCAATGCCCTATCCTATAGAGTTGATATCACCTGAGGAAAAGCGGAGGCTTTATTCCGAATTGATAAGGCTGCCGCTCTACACTAGAAAGGCAAACATATACGGGTGCTGCATAAAGTTCCTTACGGATAGCAGGTCTTTTGCAGACATATGGTCAGACAACTTCTATACTGCCGACGAAAATATCCGATCCCATGGAAGGCTGATTGCGATTCAAGACCCGAGTCAACACCTTCATATGAAGTACGACCCGGTAACGAAGACCGCCTTCGCCTTCAACTTCGATTATTACGGTTGGATAAAGAGCATAGCACTGGCCATAGCCGGAGACATACTGGAGGATGCCCATGAAATACACTCTGTACACGGCGCTATCTTAGATGTGGACGGATCAGGGGTTGCTTTGATCGCTCCGAGCGGAGTTGGCAAGACCACTCACAGTTGGGGAATGCTGAGGAATAACGGTGTGAGGCTTGTCGCAGACGACTGGTTTTTCGTGAGAGTATATGACAGGAGTGCCTTGGCATACGGCTCAGAGAAGAACTGCTACGTGGACGCAGAACTTGGGAAGATCTGGACCAAGTACAGAGAAGTGCTGGAGAGGGTGGTCGTGGACAAGAGGGGTCGTGCCGTTGTGAACGCCAGATGGGTAGTCGGCATAGATGGGGTCGTGCCCCTCACAAAGATGAAAAAGATCTTTCTCCTGAAGAGGGACAACAAGGACCCCACAATCGTGAGGGAGACGGGCGCAGAAGAAGCCCTCGAAATTTTAGTTGCCAATAACTTTTACAACCCGCACCAACTAGTCAGGGATGATAGGAAGATAGCCCTCAGAAGGGACTTCTTCAGGCGCTTGTTGAGTATGGTCGAAATATACGTCGCAAATACCTCTGAGCCGCCGTCCATGGTCCAAGATGAGATATTCCGCAAAGCAATATCGTAAATATTCAACTCAACATAGTATTATTAAAAATCAAATAGTAGTATCGAATGAAAAGTACTCTTGCTAACTATGAGATATTATTTCTATGATATATTAAATAGCGCTTACAATATTAAGAAAATTTTATAGGACCGCAAATCATATCGATTATTTTGTTCATCCCTCTACCGGGGCTATAATGATAAGACTAAACCGATAAATAGGAGACCTGAATATTTGGTCGAGATGATGCAAGATGAAGCATCTCCTTTACGTTCTCCTTGACGGTCTCGGAGACCTGCCCGTCAAGTCTCTTGGCGACAGAACCCCTCTAGAGGCATCAGACCACCCGAGCATGGACTCGCTGGCAAAGAGGGGTGTCTCAGGAATTGTTTATACAGTTGGGAAAGGGATAGCCCCCGAGTCCGATGTTGCCGTCATAAGTATGCTCGGTTATGATCCCATCAAGACCTACACGGGGAGAGGGCCCATCGAGGTTTTTGGCTCCGGAATGGTGATGGATAACGGTGACCTTGCAGTCAGGTGCAACTTTGCTACTGTGGACGATAACCTAAATATCATAGACAGGCGCGTCGGGAGGTCTCTTTCAAACGGGGAGGCAAGGGTATTGGCTGATGCCATAAACCGATCAGTATCTCTAGAGTCTCATCCGGCAACGTTCGAGTTCAAGAACACCGTCGGTCACAGGGCCGTCCTCCTAATAAAGTCTGAAGAGGGTCCCCTGTCTGGAAATATAACCAACACAGACCCAGCATACCAGCGTCTGGAGGGGCTAGGCATAGCATCTACAAACTTTGTAAATAAAGTAATTAAGTGTGAGCCCCTCGACAACTCAGAAGAGGCAAGGCGTGCGGCGGAACTATTGGAAGAGTTTACCAGAAAGAGCCACGAGGTCCTCAAAGATCACCCATTAAACCTCATAAGGATCAAGGAAGGCAAGCCCCCAGCAAACGCTATACTATCAAGGGACGCAGGGTCCAAACTGCCCAACTTCCAGCACATAAAGGATAAGTACGGCAGGGAGTTCGCTTCGATGGTTGAGATGCCCGTGGAGCGGGGCATAGCGCTTCTGTGCGGTATGGATCTCGTAGAACTCCCTCCACAAACCGGAGATCAGGCGTGGGACTACAGGAAGAGGGCAGAGCTTGCCAGCGAGCTTGTTGAGACATATGGGGCTGTATACGTACACATAAAAGGACCGGACGAACCTGCCCACGATGGTAACTGCGAGGGGAAGATACGAGCAATAGAGATGATAGACAAACACTTCTTTGGCAACCTCGATCTGGATCTCTCTGAGACGGTCGTCGCCGTCACATCAGACCACGCAACCCCGTGCTTGCTAAAGGCACACTCTAGTGATCCTGTTCCGCTTATGGTCTCCGGTGGTGGCATAAAAAATGACGGGACTGCCGTCTTCACCGAGTCCCAATGCGCAAAAGGGTCTTTAGGAAATATGAATGGTCAGGAGGTCCTCACCAGAATTTTTTCACTAATCTCTTGAGCTTTGGGTGAACACCTGCTGGGCTATTGTGAGGTAAGCTCCATCCCCTAAACTTTATGTCTTATGAGGTTCAATTCAGGGCGGCACTATAAACACTCTTGATTTAAAGGCTTCCGATTGTTGATTTACTATTCAAACTACACTAAACTATGCTATGGCAATGAAATCCAATATTCCTTGACTAAATTCCATTAAAACTCGATAGTAAGCCCTGCATCCCCGTACAAGACTGCTTTGCCAAACTCTTCCTTTAAGAGGTAGATCGCATCCCTTCCGGTGCAGTGACATGGGACGAGCACCCTTGGATTTGCCGCCTTGAGCGCTTCCACTGTCTTCTTCAATTTTTCATGAGATGCATCGTTGAGGTGGAATCCGCCGATAACTGCGTAGACTTCCTCCTTTCCTAGGACTTTTTTGACATACTCAACGGTGTTCACAACGCCAGAATGGGCGCACCCTGTAACAACAACAGTCCCTTTGCCTTTTACATTAAACGCAACGGCCTGGTCGTCGAGGAATGGGTCTGCCTCAAGCCTTCCGTCGATCTCTATGTAAAATTCACTCTCCGGTCTCTCGAACTGGTTATTCCTCTCTATAATGCCCGTCGCAACTATCCAGTGGTTTATCAACCGCGTCTCCGATGTGAGCCTGAGTACTCCTCCAGCCTCCTCGAGCTCGAACTTAGAGAAAGGCATCCCTATCTCTCTGATCTCCCCTCTGATCCTCTTGAATCTCCTGTAAAAGACCATTGGGTGCGCATGTATTTCACAAGGATCTGCCGTCCTCCTTACCACACTCAGTAGTCCGCCGGTATGGTCGTAGTGACCATGACTCAATACAACAGACCTTATTTTTATCTCTCCCCTCTTTGCGACCTCCAAGTTGTTTATGAGGACCCTGCCAGTCTGACCAGTATCGAATAGGACCTCGCCCTTCTCAGAGGTTATTAACGCTGAGAAGCCGTGTTCTCCGAGTATGTTCTTGGAACTCGCAAGCACGGAATTGTCTGATAGTATGCAAACTTTTGCTTGGCTGACCTCTTCGGGATCTAGCTTTTTCATTAAAAACACCCTCCAAATTTGGTAGGGCTGAGACGCTATAAATGCTTTACAAAAAGTTTGAAACTCACATTTTGAAAATTGAATCAAATCAAAAATGAATATCTGAAAAAATTAGCGAGTAATTTTCAATCCACATATGGAGCAACTGCGACAGCCAACACCAAAGCCAGCATCCCTGCCAATGTAGCCATCAGAGCTCCAAATGCAAAAGCTCTGACCCCTATCCGTGCTATTAGCCTAAACCTTACCTTGGATCCCACGCCCGCAAATGCTGTGGCCAATAGGAACGGGAATACTGTTCCAGAGAGGACGCCTTTAACAGAATGCCAGTCAAAACCCATCGACTTAATGAAGGGCGCGTTGGCATCAAGAAAAGCACAGAATATGGAGTTAAATATGAATACCAATCCGAAAACTGGAAGAACTATCTTAGTCGCTGATTTGCCAGGCGCATCCTTGCTAGACCTGCTAAGGATATAGGTTGCGAGCAGGATCATTGGTCCTATCATAAATATCCTTATGGATTTTACTAGAATCGCCGGTCCTATTGCGCTGGGATCTAATGCCCCTGCTGCTGCAATCACCTGCGCAGTCTCATGAACCCCTGATCCGCACCAAATACCATAGGCGCTCACACTATTTCTGAGCCAGCCCCCAACTGGCGTGCTGAGGAAGAGAAACGGGTAAGCGAACATGGCTATGAGCCCAAACAAGGTTATGCAGGCCAGCGCCACGCCCATTTCCTCCTCTTTGGCGCCTATCGCCGGTCCAGTTGCCGCGATAGCTGAAGCCCCGCAGATGGACGTTCCCACTCCGATAAGCGTGGCAATCTTTTTGTTGAGTCCAAAATTCTTGCCTAGCCACAGCCCAAAAAAGTACGAAAAGAATACCACTATTAGAGCGTTCAATACACCAAGACCGACCTGCAACCAGATCAAGGCGCTGGTGACGATCCCTAGTGCGGCTATGACGCCCCTCAGAAAGTCTCCAGCACATAGGTTGATGCCTCGCGTCAGCCTATTTGGCAATTCCACCAAATTCGCTATGGCTATGCTGTAAATGAATGCCCACATTAGGCTACTCACTGGCTTAAAAAACAGCCATGTGGCAAAGGAAAGTGACGCAATTCCAGCGCAATAAAGGATACCTGGCCAAAGTGCATCGTCATCAGGTTTCGTCAACTCTGATCACCTAATGGTGTGAAATACAATATTTAAGACTTACAACTTAAGATTTATCATGGTAAAAATTTGCCTCTCTTGACCTCTTAGACTCTTAGACTTGACCTCTTGAACCAATCCATGCTCTAAGTTTTGATGCGCACACTCTGACCTCTTGGAACTGTGCCCATCAACCGCCCCATTTTTAAATCTAAAATTTCGGCTGCGATTATAACCATGACCATGACCATATAGTATATATGCGCAGACGAAAAAAATGCAGGTATGCAAGTTGGCGCAGAGATCTTTGGCGTCTTTCTAGCCGGAATTGCTTTGGGTCTATCAATAGCGGCACCGCCGGGTCCTGTTAACGCCATGATTGCGATCCAGTCAACTCGGTCGACACTCAGGGGTTTTCTTGTTGGTCTGGGCGCTATGACTTCTGACGCTACTTTTCTTATCATAACCTACAATTTACGGCAGTTCTTAGAAATTCAGGGTCTGGTCAAGGGCGCTCTATCATTAGTGAGTTCGGTCCTTTTGGCTTACTTGGCATACCTCACCCTAAGGTCTGTAAAAAAATTGGGAGGACCGGGGGACTCTGGAAGGAGGACCTCTGCCATACCCTATATCACAGGACTTTCAATCGGTCTAACAAACCCATTCCAGATCGCTTGGTGGATGAGCGTGGGCCTCTCCCTGATCTCGAGCATAGGCTTAATCATAATAATTGGCTTCTTTAGTGGGATACTTTTATGGATTGTCTCATTTCCTATGGTTATACATTTTGCCCAAAGCAGAGTCCCGCAGCTTTACAAGATAGTGGGCTACGCTTCGGCTGCCCTATTGATCGCATTCTCGCTCTGGTTCATGTTTAGCGCCCTACAACTGTTGATCTAAATATAAATATTAAATACATTTACGCCCATGATCATGAGCGCAACATCCCAGAAGTTCCCAAGTAATTTTTAGCCCAGCGCAGTTTTGTTTATTTAATTGTTGAATTTGGTCAACATTATTCTGGTTGACTATCCTCGAGCGAATCTGGTCAATATATTTTAATTTTTGAGCGAGAATATTATTGGGTGATCATAATGTTTGACGAGGATTTCTTCCCAAGATGGTTCAGGAGAAGGTTTCCATTCTATGAGTTTTTCAGAGACGTAGATGATATGTTTAGAGAGATGGAGAGGGAGTTCGATAGACTCTTCAAGGACAAGGAGCTCCTTAGGGAGCGGGTGCTCCCCGACGGGACTAGGGTGCAGGAGTTCGGTCCGATAATCTACGGCTACAGCATGACCATCGGTCCTGACGGCAAACCCGTAATTCGCGAGTTCGGAAACATCAAGAGAGAGTTCGGTCCTGGCGTAAAGCCAAGGCTAGGCATCAAGGAAGAGCGCGAGCCGCTCGTTGACGTCATAACTACGGAGAACGAAGTGAAGGTCTTTGCCGAACTACCTGGCATAGAGAAGGACGATATCAAACTGCAAGGAACGCCAACCACTCTGACGATCTCCGCCGACAACCCGCAACGCAAGTACTACAAGGAGGTCGAACTCCCAGCTGAAGTGGACATAGAGAAGGCAAGGTCCACTTACAAGAACGGCGTTCTCGAAGTAGTTCTCCCGAAGAAGGAAGTTAAGGAGAAGGGCAAGACAATAAAAGTAGAATAAGCCTCCCTCTTTTTTATTTCATGTTTTAATAAAATAACATCGGGTCATAAGGATCTGACTTTTCAGGAATCGTTTTGGCAGTCGGTACTATTTCAGAGGCTCTCTCCTGCAATGGATGGTGTTACACATCAAACCTACTAAAACAACAATAGTTGCAAGGACCCTCACAAGCCTACCATCGTTGATCTTATAGCTACGCTCACCGTAAAGGACGGCAAAGCGAAGGTTCTGGATCCGGCTTGCGGTTCTGGGTCATTTTTGGTAAAGGCGTACCACAGGCTGAGAGAGCTTAACGGGATACCCCGTGATCTTTCTGGACCGTTGGGCGAGACCTTCCACAAGCAGTTATTGGACCAGATCTACGGTGTGGACATAAACCAGTTTCCGGCCCATTTGTCCGTCATAAACCTAGCAATACAGACCCCTAGAGCCAGAATCGATAGAGTAAACGTCATCG
>JAOAJN010000011.1 GCA_026414165.1 Candidatus Methanomethylicaceae archaeon | reverse complement strand
GCTTAAGACCAACCTCACAACATGCCTTGTCTTCTTCTTCTTGTGGTTAGCTTTCGTGGTTCTAGGATTGGGTGACATAACAGGCAGTAGACTCGTAGTCATGGGCGGAGGCGTAATCGCACTCATAACCGCGGCTGTAGCATGGTACAACTCACTCGCTATCGTTATAAATGATACCTATGGAAAGGTCGTCGTCCCGCTTGGGAGAGCTCCCAAATAACCTTCTTTTTATTTTTAAAATACAAATTACTAAATAAATTTTTTAAAAATTTAATGATTTATAAAAAAAATAAAAAATAAAAAAACTAAAACAAAGTAAAGAATGGTTTTTAGAGATAGGAGCTGGAAATTAGTTACAGGCTCCTCACAACTTCTCTAAGTCCCTTCTTCCTCTGCCGCGGCGGTTGCTTTTGTTTAGGATAACCGAAGGCTAGGACCGCAACAAGCCGCATTTCATCTCTGTTCACTTTGAAGAGATCATAGAATCTATCTTCCATAAGTAAGGGGACACCAAACCAGCACCCTCCTATGCCCATACCATGAGCAGTCAGTAGCATGTTCTCAATGGCAGCGGCGGCACTCTGCTCCGCCCATCTCTCTTCAACATCTGCCCTCGTGTAGAACCTTGATCGTAAGTCGGTAAAAACAGCTACATAAAAAGGCGCTCTGTAAAGGCCTGTCTCGACCTTCTTCTCCCACTTCTCAATCTGATCCTTGGACCAAGGTACCTTGACCATCTTATTGAAGTACAGCCTCTGGGCCTCGACAAGTAACCTGTAGAGCTTTTCAATATTCTCCTTAGACTCCACGGCGATGAAGTACCACTGTTCGTTTCCACCAGCGGTGGGCGCCCTTATCGCAGACTCTAAAATCAGCTGTTTTTCCTCCTCTCTCAGGGATTTATCGAGAAAATCTCTTACCATAGTTCTGGTGTTGAGAGCCTCTAAAAGATCCACATAAACCACCAAAATCGTATTATCTATTATATGTTATTATTGGTTTTGGTTCGAACTTCACACTAATCAGTTATGAAGATGAACATATAGAAATTCGTAGGTTCTCTTGAATACAAATGTAATATCAATGGTTGCATCTAGTCGCCAAAATAGTTGGAATTTATATTTAATCGAATAAAATTTTAGAAATATGCCACATTTGGCAGACTCTTTACGATCAAAACTTCTTTTTACTTTTTCGATTACATTTTTCGCAATACTAATCGCAGTTTTGGCTCCAGTATATTTTCTTACACAAAAATACTCTTTAGCAGAAATCGATGTATTTAGACTTACATTAGAGATCGTATTATCAGTAACTTTGATTTCTATAGCTTATGCTATTTTTATGAATAGAGTAGCATTCCAGCCCCTTGAAGATATAAGTAGATTTCTTTCTGAAGTGGCTCGGAAAAAGGACTTTTCCATGAGGATTAAAGAAAGAGGATCGACGGAGGTCAGATCAATACACATCGCAGTGAACAGACTATTATCAACTATTGAAGAACTAAAGCAAAAAGATCTGGAGAGAATGAACGAGCTCGATAAACTTGTTAAAGAGAGAACGGCTGAATTGGAGAAGTACTCAAAACATCTGGAGGAGCTTGTAGAAGAGAGAACAAAGGAGCTTAGGGAGAAAGAAAAATTGGCGGCGATAGGTGAAATGGCAGTCATGGTGGGACATGACCTGCGCAATCCATTACAAGTGATCCGATATTCAACTTACTTGGCAAAAGGGGTTTTAGGTAGGGGTGCGGACTGTGCAGCGAACTCGCCATTAATAGAATACTTAAACAGAATAGATAATGCAGTCATATATATGGATAAAATAGTCTCAGATCTTCAGGATTTTTCTAGACCATTTAACATCAACAAGTCCGACGTCCCCCTAATTTCAATTCTGCAAGATGCGATAGCCCAAATTGACATTCCCAAAAAAATTAGGGTGAATATAGAAGCAGATCCGTCTACAGTATCTATCGATACTGGGCTCATTTGTAGGATCTTAGTGAATTTAATCTTAAATGCAGTTCAGGCAATGCCTAACGGCGGAAATTTGACATTATCTGCAAATTACGACGGCAAAACAGTCACTTTTTTAGTCTCAGATACAGGATTCGGAATTTCAGAAGATATTAAGAAGAAACTATTTAGACCTTTCTTCACTACCAAGCCAAAAGGTGTAGGGTTGGGCTTAGTTGTGGTAAAAAGAATAATCGAACGGTTGGGAGGATCCATCGAGGTTGAGTCCGAAGTCAACATCGGAACAAAATTTATAATCAAAATACCCGCTGTTTAATTACCTTTTTTGAAAAATTTTGAAAACTTTAATGTTGGTTAATTTAGGTATATATATAAATTTGCTAATATGGAGTTAACAGTAACTAATGTCTGTTGGTGGTAATTGCGTTGTCATTAATTACCATAATAGAGAAGTTAAGAGAACTGAATAAGGTCGTAGATACCACCAAAGGAACATTACAGATCCAGATCTTGGCTCTACTTAAAAATGGACATGATTCAAAAACTGCCAGAGAGCTATCAACACTCACCAAAAGAAGGAGAAAATCTGTTACAGATGCTCTTTGGAAGCTCAAGAGTAAGGGTTTGATTGATACAGAAAACAAGAATGGGGAAGTCGCATATAGGATAACTCCGAAAGGCACCAAGTATGTTGAAGAACTGATAACTTTTTTCAAACCTGATAGCGTTCCAGATGTGATCGGGGGTCTTTCAGGGGTTGTTGAGCTCTTGCCTCTTTTTTACTATACATACGATGCAGTTGTGGCATTGGGCATGGCTGACGATAGCGGACTGTCATTAAAGGAGCTTTCGAATATATTCGGACTGAGTCTGGATAGGACTGAAACATATATGGATCTCTTCACTAATGCGCCCGGAGCTAGGCTATTCAGAAAGATGAATGAGTTAGAGCCTCGATACTGCCTAACTGAAGATGGTAAAAGAGTGTTCTCTAATCTATCACAATACAAAAAAATGGAGAGGTTAAGTTCCTCTCTTTTCAGCTTTATTACAAGATCCAAGCACCCGAAAAAAACTTATGCTAGACTTTCGGCTGAACTGGGTCTAGGATCTTTTCTTACATCTTTATTAACCATAATCTCTGGATCTTTCATTCCTTTATGGATCTGGATTTCGTTTGTTTTATTGATCGGAACCATAGTGTTGTTTGATTTTTTATCAAGTTTTAATAAGCGATAATCTATTGTGCGCTTTTTTCAGCATCAGCCTCCTTCTCAGACAACTTCTTCAGTGTTGTTTTAAGCTGAACCAAAGAGGTTCTTAGTTCTAAAAATTGATCTTGTATCTCTTCGACCTTATCGACCGCCTCCTCAGATCTGAGCAAAGATTCTACCTCACTGTTTTCTGGTTTTTGATTTTTTTTGTCTTTCTCCACCTTTGGTGGTTTCAGCTCCTTTTCCACATTTTCTGAGATGCGAACTGGCTCATTACGGTCTTCACTTTCAGCGGATTTAGTGCCACCAAGCAGTGCTAGCACATCATCCGAGTCTGGGGTTGATGATTTGGATGGTGTAGAGGGGGTCTGTTCGGACTTCTCAGGCACCTCTTTTTTATTCTGGGTTGATAATGTTGTCTTTTTGCTCATCAGCGATTCCACTTCGGAGAGATCCTCAACAAGCTTGGGCTTGATTTGCGTTGGCTCATTTGGCAAATCGGGACTCTTTTTAGCCTCCGATTTGGGTGCCTCAGCGACAGTTTTATCGCTTTTATCAGGCATTTTGTTAGCATGCTCATTAACGCTTGAACTAATTTTGCCCTTCATATCTTCAGAACTCTTTTTTTCAGATCCTTCAGGGATTGATGATACAAGAGCTGGAGTTTTAGTGGTCTCTTCTGCCTGAGAGGTTACCTTAGAAGGCTCTGTTCCTAAAGCCATGTCTGTAGAATCCTGCTTTATCACTTCAGTCTCCATCACTTGGGCATTATCTCCTCTCTTTCTGAATGAAAAATTGAATATCGATTTTAAAATTCGTGCCCTCACTCTTCCTGATGAAGACTTTCCACTCCCGATGTTTTGATTTTTGGTGGGCTCAAGGCTCCCCTTCCGTTCTTCTGAATCTCTCAAGAGACTGTAGAATAGAAAGATTAAGATCCCAATGGAAAAAACAAGTGTGAAAACTAAAGCCAAAGGCAAAAACATAAATGTTATCCATGTAAGATCCATTAGAAATTCCCCTCCTTCTATTTTATAATCCTCATAATTTTATAGAACAAAGATTGAGGCATTATGTCTCCTCCTTAATATTGTCAAAATGGCAAGGGACTCACCCTCGACAGTCCTATATAGGAAAGGTAGTTTGTGACGACAGTAAGGCAGAGGAAATATGACAGCCACCCCGTAATAATAAAATAGCCTAAGTAAAAGCATAAGCAGAACTCCTGTTCACCTGTCACCTCATGAATTATGAATGCATTTACTATTGAGAGTGCACAGATTACCGCATAGATGTAGGGCGAAATTGCTGGAACGGATATGGCATCGGCGAAGAGAGTGGAGATTCCTGCTGACTGGAACCGAACAAACATGTCTGAAAAAGTCTCCACTATAGCCATCACGAGTCCCATTATTGCACAGAGGATAGGAACCATTGGAATCACTATCCCCTTCATTAGCGCTGCGGTCTCTTCAACTCTCTTTCTTAAAGTCAAGAGAAATATGGCACTATTAGTGATGATTGGTCCAACAATCTTGGCAGGCGCTCCATAGGAGTTGGCTCGCGCAAACGCATCAATGTGCAGTCTTATTAGCTCGCTTGAAGTCTCCTTTTTGAAAGAAGTCCAGCTGAGGGTTTTATCTATGCCTAATTCAAGCCTCGCACTCATTCTTTTTATGTAAGGCGATAGCTTGCCGAAGTCCAGCCTAGAGATATCGCGGAATGCCTGAATTATGGATGCGCCCATGGTGGCAAGAGATGTAGAGAGTATTGTTATGAACTCGGGGAAGCGCTCATCCAAATTCTCAATCATCTTTAGTTTCCTCCTACCAAAGTATCCTACCATCAATGCGGGCAAACCTGAAAACATACATAACATGATCCCAAAATTTCTAGGAATATAGCCAGAAATGAGTAGGGATAAGGTTGTTAGGTATAGAATTATAGTCCCTCTAAGGGCAGTCTTCTCCAATTTAAGGTACTGAGAAAGCGCATCGGTCTTCTCTTCTCTGGATACGAGTTTTAGCATAGGAGAGCTAAGATAGAATATTAATGCAAATATCGCGTAAATCATTATAACTGCGGGGACGGTTCCGCTTACAAGACTTATGCCGCCCCCCCAAAACATGCCGGAAAAGATCATTATTAATACTATAAGCGCGGCTGAGGAGAGTATGGCGCTGTAAGCTTCTGTGAATCGTCTTAGCCTAGTATTTGACCGCTCACATTCACTTGAATACATTATCATGAATGTGCTATATTCCTTATTCAAGAAGACTATGATGTCCTCTCCTATTCTAGCAACCTGTGCAAGACGTTGAAGGAAATCTCTCAGATAAGGTAACCGAGCTTCTTTCCTAGTGATCTCAATCGATCTCGGCAAGTCTATGCCCATCTCCACAAGCAAACTTATCTTTTTCATCAGACTAGTGATGCTCCTAAAGCTTGTATTGGCGGCCGTCTTGACGAGTTCTAAGGAGGATATATCGGCGTATGCACATGCCAGCATATGCATCAAAAAGAACGGAGTCGTGTGCCATTGGTACTTGTTGGTTCTTGCATATCTCAATAGAATGAGCCTATCCCTCAGGGAGAGTCTGGTTCTCTCTTTGATCTTCTTCGCTTCAAGGCGCTCCATGTCTTTTTTGCTTTCCTTCGGCATCCAGCTTGGCATCTCTTCTGCAATCACAGTCAACGCATCCACCCCTTAAGATGATTGACTGATGCAGGATTTTTGAAAAATAGATCCTTCGATTTTCGGCGACTCACCATTCTTATGACGCGGAATGTTCTCCTAAGAGGCGTTTTACCTGTAAAAATTTCATTATGTATTCGACATATTTGATAGTTCCCGCATATTCTATGGTTAAATTGGTAATTATGAGATCTGTTGAGTTTAATAGTTTTTTGACAGCAACTGCGATTGGCACTATTAACCGTTACCCCGACTCCAATTCTACTCACAATTACATTTCCATTTCTTTTTCTCACTTTGATCCCTCTCTCAATAATTTGTCTATCGCTTTCATGGTAAACGAGTCGAAGTTCATGTCTGCAATGTAGGGATTATCGTAGATCTTTGAAATAGCTGCATATACATCATAATAGTCCATTACATTCATTTCGATTAGCTTGTCAATTATGTAAGATCTTAGATCAAGTTCGTTGTAGATCTTTCTGGCATCTCTTGGTGAGAGCCCCTTCATTGGGGCGATCTTATACTCAAGGAGGTAGCTGTTGCCCACCCCTCTGAAGGTGTGCTTGTCCGTTACAGGATCCCAAGAGAAGATCTCAATGAAGTTGTAGGACTTCTCCACAGGGTCTATACCGATAACCTCACAGATACCTGTTACTCTCCTCTCAAACTTTCCTGTCTTAGGACTCTTTACGCTACTTTGGAAGACCACAACATTCAGATTGTCCACATATGCGGCTGGTATGTTTATGGGGTCGCCAGTTATCCTCTGTATCAACTTTTGCATGGATGCGGCATGGAATGTTGAAATGACGGGATGACCAGTCTGTATGGCTTGAAAGGCAACATTTCCTTCACGTCCTCTTATCTCTCCAACTATTATGTAATTTGGTCTCTGTCTGAGCGCCGACTTGAGTAGATCAAACAGTTCGATGGAAGAGGACTCGCTCTCCCCCCTTCTAGTCACCTCACTGACCCAATTGGGGTGTGGGATGTAGACCTCGGGCGTGTCTTCAATGGTGACTACTTTAGCCGTTGGTCTGATGAAAACCGTTACAGCATTCAGCGTTGTTGTCTTGCCCGAGGCAGTCTCCCCACATATAAACATTGACATTCCATGCTCCAGCATTATCCATAGATATGCTGCCATCTTTGAATCCAAGGTTCCAAACTTTACGAGTTGCGTGATACTCATCGGTATCTTGGAAAACTTTCTTATGGTGAAGTTGGTTCCACGTCTACTTACATCACTACCGAATACAACATTGAGCCTCGACCCGTCCGGGAGGGATGCGTCGACGATGGGGCGCCTAGGACTTACTGGTCGACCAATGCGCTCACAGATTCTTACTACAAAGGCGTCCAAAGACTCGGGGGTAGGGAATTCAATCTTGGTCTTCATGGACCCGAATATTTTATGCTCAACAAAGATGGGTCCAACACCGTCGCAGGATATGTCCTCAATGTATGGATCCTTTATAAGCGGCTCGATCAGCCCTATGCCCACCTTCTCCGCCATTATCTCATAATGCAGTCGTAAATAGTCGTCCGGTGGGAGGACCATGGTCGGAATCTTGGGTGCATTTTTCTCTTTTGGATGCTGTGGGGGTGGTTCTCCTTCTTTCCAGACAACTCTCTTGAAGAGCTCTTCAAGAAAAGTCTCGCGATCCTTTAGCGAAGATAACATATTCTCATTGACTATGTTAGCAAAGATCTCCTCCACCATTCTAACTAGTTTAGACTTCTCAGGAGGGAGGCGCGGCTCTATAGGCTTATAAACTCCGTAGGCATCCCGAGCACCCTTGTACACATGTATAAATATCAACTCAGAGGCAGGGTATATAATGTTGAACTTCTTTAAAGACCTCAGATCCCGTGAAAGAGCATTGTAGAACTGTAATTGCGCTCCATCAATTGAAACCGAAATACTGTGAACATATTCGTGGAGGTGAGGTGCCTTAACCGCGAACTCCTCGAAGGACCTTCCCAAAACTGATGATAGAGTACATTTAGACGCACCGTCCGAGATCCCAGTCTGGATTTTAGCACCTATGGTTGTGCCTCTTCCAATCCCGATCCCTATCCCGGACACCACGTATATCACCTCACGCTTTCACTTGCGAGAAGGGAAGGACGCGGATGCCTACACCTGGTTCAACCTTGAAGGCACAGGTGTTGTTTTGGGCTTTTGTTGCTCCCCTCAACTTCAATATTTCCATGGATCTGGCCATCTCTCCGCTAGGCATTGTCTTGACGCGGAAGATGGTATGACCATCACATATTGACCTGATCCTTACAAGCAAATTTGAGTCGAATGCGTACGGATGAACCGTGATAAATATCACTTTATTCTTTGTGTCCACATAGTTTCTGAGGTCGGAAAGAAAACTCAGAAGGTCTCTTTCTGATGAGCGTGTAACAATAAATGTGAGCGAGTCGAATATTATTACATCTGCGGCACCTTTCTTCTTCACAAAGTTTAGCATTAGATTTAGATAGTTTGAGGCGACTTGCTCATCCCAATCAATACCTTTGGCATGGAATGCGGTGATCTTAAGCTTACCATTTATGAAGGGAGATCTGACATCAAATGATAATGCCTCCAATTGTTTGATAAGGGATGTGACTGTCATCTCTGTTGTTATATACCTGACCGTTAGACCAGCGACGAGAGCTCCCCATGTGATCTCTTGGGCAAAGACGCTCTTTCCAGTATCGTTTTCCCCCTCTAAGAGGTTCATGGATGGTATTGGAAAACCACCAATAAGGCGGTCGAGCTCTCCGTTCTGAAGCCTGAGCGTCTGGGCTTTCTTTGGGGATGACTGGATCTGAGCCTGACTCATCATATCGCCCCCTTATTACAGTTCAGGAGAAAGTCCAAGAGCAAGAACCCCCGTCTGGCAGAACTATCAAGAAATAACACTCGCTGGTTTCAGAAGGACTCGGTAGCGAGAGTTGAAGTTCGAGTGTTTCTCCTGGATCCCATAGTCCCGTCTCTCTGGTTAGATTTATGGGGTTGACTAATTCCCCTTCATGGTCTCCTATCAAGACTCTAGAGATGGACCAACCTATCCCGTAGTCAAGCCTCGTAGATATCTTACCATCACCAGACCTGTAAACTACGAACACGTCCGCCAGTCGTATTTTGTTTATGGAAACACTCCTGCCTCCATATAGAGTGATATTTACAAGGTAAGTAGTTGAACCTTCCATGTATCCTGAGGTGACAGAAGGGTTTGAGCGTGCCTCTCGTCCTACTTCTGATATAAACACTTCATAAGAGGTCAGTACCTTAGCTAGAACACCAAATGAGGTCATTATCACCATTCCCACTATGGCAATTGCGAATACCGAACCAAAGCTACCCATTCTAACCCCCCACCGAGAAGGTATAATCGGTAGAAACTCCGTAAGGGGTTGTTAGTCGTAAATACCAATCTCCATAGGAAATCACCATTCCCCAATCCACTATAATCTCCACAGTCTCTCCGGGGTCGATATATGAGTCGGAGTCTAAATCATTAACAATAGTATAGATCCAATACGGTGCCCCTGAATTATTGAAAGGAATGTGACGGACATTCCCTCTTGGTCCTACGAATAATGTTAGCTTTCCCATAGCCGAAGAGTCCACTTCCTTCAATCCTACATTCTTTACCCACAATTTGATTGTATTCTCCGAGGAATTTGTGGCAAATATAACCTTGAAGGAAGTAGAGATCGACTGTTTTGTGGTATCAAGGAGGGCATAGTTGATTTTATCTAGATCGTAGATGGAATGCATCATGGCTGCTGCTGTTGTTGCAGCAACCAAGATCACTGAGATGGTTAGGATCGACTCCGTTATCGCACCTGACATTGTGCCTCCTCTCCCGCTCCCATCCACCTATTCAGCAAACCGAGTGTTATCAGAAAGTCGGTGTCTGGGGCGCCCTTAGTCAGTTTTTCGAAGAGATAGGTCACAACCAAATGTTCATGGTCTTTAGCCTCTCGAACTTCGGGGGCATCTTTAGAGTTTATAACTGATAGTGCTCTTAATAGTGAAGACTTTAGACTTTCAGAGAACCAGCCCATCCTGTAGTACTCATCCACTGCCCTTTCGGCACCGCGCCTACCAAAAATATTTATCAAAACATTGGCGCATGCCATAATTCCCACCAGACTGGTACTCTGGGCACCCTCCCCTGATATCTCTCCAATATTTTTTCCATTTTTTGCAGCTCGTTGACCCCCTCCTTTACTAATCGGATCGGATATCGCCTTCATCAAATCCTCGAAAAGGAGGGATCTCAGCGAGTCAAGATTCTCCTTACACTCTGATTGGATAATCTTGTTAGTCTCCTCTTTCATAAAATCGCGGACAAGCTTCTCGAATTGTGGCTTAAAATCTCCTGAATTTACGAAATCCTTTAGCTTATCGTCGAGGGCTTTTTTTAGTTCCTCCACATTGATTGGAACATTGAGTAGTCCTTTTTCCTTCATCTCTCTAATTTTTGCCTCTATTATGGATCCTGCCTGCTCTTGTATGCATTTGATTACCATAGACTCCAAGATCTCCTTGAGCTTGCCTTCTACAACGGTTCGCACAAGACCTTCTAGGCGTTTCTCCATGAACTCTTTAAGTTTTTTTTCGGTTATATTTTCAGCCATCGTGAGCATGACTTCGTCGATGCCAAGACCCTTGAGATAGTTCATAGGATTTTCAAGTTCAGACAGAACGGCCCTTATATCGGTCAGAACGGCGGCACTCTCTTTCGAGATCTTTGAAAATGCGATCTCTAGTTTATTTGTCTTCTCCTCAAGTTGAAGTATCTTCATTCCAAGGTCTTCGCCTATTTCCTTTATTGCTGCCGTGATCGCTCACCTCCGAAACTCTTCAGACCATCAATAAATAGAGATGTCTATGGCTTTAAGGGACTTGAAAATAGGCGACTGATCGTCACCACAACAAAAGGGGCCCATTCAAATAAATTTCCCAATCTACTACTGAGCGGGATTTAGGTGAAAGTGCCCTTTCTGAGAACTTTATTCCATAAATAAAAAAAGGGGAAAAATGGGAGGTTTATGCACCTGATAGTACCATGACGGGTAGGAGGCTCGCTGGCATCTGTCCTGTGAAGGTGAGCTTCGACCCATGACCTGGTATGAGCTCCGTGGTGAAGGTCTTGTAGACCGCGAGCGGTCCTTTAGATGGATCGACCTTATCCAGGTTCAGGAAGACGGCAAATATTTCACCTGCCTCGAGGAGGTTGTCCGCGTCGCCCTGCACCTCCACAACCGTGCACTTGTCCGAGCCGTTCATCAGGGTCCTAAGGTCGCCCTTATATGTGCCGTTGGCATCGTTGAATGCCGAGTGATTTATGAAGACGTCAGTCGTGTACACGTCCGGTATGGAGAGATCGTCGTTCTTGTAGGATATGGCGATCTTCTCCGCGGCGAAGTCGACGCTCTGCGTGCCTGAGATCTGGATCAGTAAAGCTATTCCCTTAACCTTGGCACTTGATCCCGTCCCGTCGGCGTAGGCGTAGACGCTGGTTATCTTCATGGAAGACTGAGCCTGCCCCACCCCAGAGACTATCGCCTCTTGAGCCTTCGAAGTCGTTAGCAAGCCCATGTTGAGCACGGCGAATGCGAAGACCGATGCCGCGATGACGAACGCTATGACGATAATTGCAGTCTCTATGCCCGTCAGGCCTTTTCGGTTCTTAAGTAGGGACCTCATTTTTAATCCCTGCGACTGAGGATTGCACTATAATAATATTTAACTCTAGGATTGATTGGCGATTGGGCATTGCTCTTTTCATATTAGGAGGCGACCGAAAAGAGCAAAAATTCAATATAAAAATTTTTATAAATAAAATAAATTTGATTTTTTATAATTTAATTCACATTATTTCTAAAAAATCTACAATTCTTTTTGGCATTTTATCTATAGGTAAAATCTCCTCAGCCGCACCAATTTCTACCACGGCCTTAGGCATTCCATAAACAATGGATGTGGACTCATCTTGGACTAACACATGCCCTCCCGCCTTTTTTACGGTAAGCGCTCCCTTGGCTCCATCTGATCCCATGCCTGATAAGATAACTGCAACAACCTTAGGGCCGAACTGCTTGGCGGCAGAAAAAAACAAGAGATCGGCTGAGGGTCTTACGAAGTTTACTTTTTCGCCTTTGTGGAGAAAAATTCGATCGTCCAGGACCTCCATGTGATAATCTCCAGGGGCGACATATGCGTTATCTTCATAGACCGGCTCAAAGTGTTCGGCTTCTTTGACTGGTATGGAAGAGAATGTGGCAAGGCTTTCAGAAAATGCCTTTGTAAATAGAGGGGGCATATGTTGAACTATCAACACGGCAGCACCGAGTTGCTTAGGCAAATCATGAAGGACTGACTTAATCATAGAGGGCCCTCCCGTGGAAGCTGCTATAAGGATCGCCCTCTTAGCTGGTACCTCCTTCCTAATTTCTAATACCTGTGATCGCTTCGACAAATGCATTCTAGGAATGGGTATGCGTTTGCTCATAATCGCTATTTTTACCTTATCCAAAAGCTCTTTTCTCACACTATTTATGTTCATAGCGAGGTCTACGCTTGGCTTTGGAACAAAGTCTATTGCACCGATGTCCAAAGCTTCTATAGTAACTTTGGAGGAATCGGTCGTCAAAGAGCTGAACATAACTGAAGGTATGCCCATCCTTACAAACTCCTTAAGTAAAGAGATGCCATCCATAAGGGGCATATTTATATCAAGTACTGCGGCATCGAAAGCTGATTTAGAGGCAATCTCTAATGCCTCCCTCCCATTTTTAGCGGTGATGACCTCGAATCCCTCGGCTATAAGGAGATCCTTTACAAAGAGTCTTATTATTGCCGAATCATCGACAACCAACACTCTCGCTTTCTTACTTACACCGCATAACCCTCCAACGATCGACATAGAAGACTACCGAATTAAATCGAACGATAGAGAAATAAATCTGCAATTGCAATGGCTCCGACTATTAAGGAGAAGACAGCCCAAGCCCAAGGAACAATTGGGGAGATCTGTAATGCTATAGAGATCGCAGAAGTGAGCCCACAACCGTAGAGCAGAAAGTTGAGGCGCCTGAAGATCGATCTGGGATTTGTGGTCATAGTTACTTTACTCAAGATCCTGTAAGCTAGAGATTGCTTCAATTTTAGGTATATGGGGAGTTTGTAAAAATACTGAAGCCCCTCTTGGGTCAAGGCATAGTAGGTCTCATATTGTCTCAGTTTTATACCTAGTTTGGAGAAGAATCTCGAGAGTGGTGTCTCGTCCGCATACTTCTTAAAGAGTCTTGGCTCCTTCTCCAAATAGAGATCTAGGTAACTCTGAGCCCTCTGCGGACTGAGTCCTATGGATCTTGCGATCTCTCTCAAAGTCATTCTGTAGCCCTTGGAGGTTCCCATCGTCATTATGATCTGAGACGCTATAGATGCCGAGGGCAACGCTTCGATGCCACATCTATCTGGCACTTGGATCCTTATTTTATCACCGAATTCTCCACCATTATTAGTGTTGCCCACAAAATCTATCAGCATTTTTATACACTGAACTCCATTCTCCGTCAATTTATAGTATTTTCCGTCAGGAGTGAATTCGATCAATCCTTTGTTTCTGAGCTTTCTGAGGGCATCTGTAACTGCCTTTCTTCTTTGACCAAGTATTGACACGAGGTCTGAAACTGTTATTCCTCTATCTCTATTCAGGGACAACAATATATCCAGTTGAAGGGTGCTCTTAGAAATGTCGACGAGCTGGTCCACTTTTTTGAGCTGATTTATTTTCTCTATTATGCTGATCTGAGATAAATTCATTCCCCCCATCCCCCAGACAGGAAATGCAATAATTTTTGGAATCAGACGGTTTAAAAAGACTCCTAAGTTTGAAACTGCGCACAGTCGCCCTGGCGATAGAGTGAAGACATGATGTCTTGGTAGGGAAGGGGTTGCATGTTTATCACCACAAGCTTTTGAAACCTCCAATTTCCATGACCAACTTCAAACCGAACACAACTGCCATTGACTTTTGCCTTTCTGAAATGGATTTATATCAATAAATTTACAGCTTGTCCTTTCATAATATCCACAATTATAAATAGCAGATCAGCAATAATTAATTAAAAAGTAACAAATTATAGAACCAAACGTCTCTTAAATCTTCTATAGGCTAAGAATGACCAGAAGGTCATGAGCCCGAGAACAATAATTACTGTAACTGCCCCACTTATAAAACTACCAAACCTATATAAAACAAAATTGTTTGAAAAATGAGGGATGATGGGAAAGACTAACGCATAATCCGAGACCACCGAGTCTCGGATCATACGATAAGCCACCATAAGTGCTGAAAAGAGGAACCCATAATAGAGGGCCGTAAGAGACTCAGTCGCAGGGTGCATTACCACAAAAGCACATATGGAGACTATTATAGCAGTTATTACGGCTGACCCACTGACAACAGGTTCTTTTTCAAGGGTGGCTGCCTCCAAGATTATTCCTATCATGTAACCTCTAAAGAAGAACTCTTCTAAAAATGGAGCGAGGATCAAAACGTCCAAAACAAAGGCAAAGCTGTATTCTAAGAAAGGAAGATAAAGTGCGATTGCGACGAATGGTGTAAGGTACAAAACGTCGAGCTTCCAGTTCTCGAATACAGAATACTTAAATAATGCCATGAAAAACCCTGCAGTTGCTATGAAAGATAGCCGCTGAATTGTGGGCAGATATTTAGGCATAATATAAGAGACATAGTTCGAGGTTATGAGTACTACAAAAAAAGAGAAGACTACCGCGATCATTGCATAAACTGTAGGGCTCCTCCCTCCAATATACACATCATCCATCGTTTGCGCCAGCCTATCATTTAACGATTAAATAAAAATGGATTTGGTTAAATTGTTTACTGTGGTATAGGAACTGGTTACTTCAATCGCCTTTTGCTATTTTTATGCACTCCTCAATCAGTGAGGAATTGTTTTCTATCGAAGATGTGGCCTCTTCTATGGAACTTGTTATCTCTTCAGAAGCTGAGGCATTTTCTTCAGTAGCGGATGCGACCTCGCTTATGGGTGCCTTTAATGAAGATATTATGTCCATAGCTGATTGAACAGCGCCCGCTCTTTTTATTATACCCTCGGACTGTGCGATAGTAAATGAGGAGAGATTCTTCAGAGAATCCATCCCTTTGAGTGTAGTTTCTATTCCCGTATTTATTTTTCCAAATAGCACATTTACACCATTCAGAGTCTTTCCCGCTGCCTCCTGCACGCTCTTCACGATCTGTTGGGTCGCCTCCACGGACTTCCTAGTCTCCTCTGCTAGCTTTCGGATCTCACCCGCCACCACCGCGAAGCCCCTCCCGGCCTCGCCCGCCCTGGCTGCCTCTATAGCGGCGTTCAGCGCGAGCAACGATGTCTGATCTGCGACATCCTTTATGGTCTCTATGACATCGCCGATCTTCTTACTCGCATCGTCCAGGTAGTTCAGGGAGGGGCTGAGATCGGATAGTAGAACCTTAAGTTCATTTAGGGCATTCATAGATGCTTGGGCCATCGTTCCTGCCATGTCAGCAAGCTCTTTTCCATGCTTCGCGTCTTGGGTCGCGCCTTCCCTTGACTTTATTACCTCCTTGACCAAAGCTTCGGATTTTTCAATCTGGGACAAGATATTGTTTATTGCAATAGAAGTGGTCTGTACACTCTTCGCAATCTGCTGTGCGGACTGGGCTATTTGCCGCATAGATGTGCCGATTGTATCGTTGTATCTTTTAACTTTTTCCATCGATTCGATCAAAGCCTTCTGTTTTTCTTCAAAGAACAAAGGTATCTCTTCTGATTTTTTATCTTCTAGAACTGAATCTTGAGTTTTTTCGTTTATGTTTTGCTTAGGCAGTATTTTTGTAAACATCTTGTTCTACCCTATCACATGAGGGACATCATAAGTTAAAAGCAATAATATGGGTGGCGACCAAGTAAAGTATTTTTAGAATTTAACTTCGAATAAAAATGCTTATCTAGCCCAATAATAACGGGTCTCCATATACTTTCAATTTAGACTATACTCTCTACTAACGATGTTAAATTAAAATTATGGATTATTACCATTTCTCTTACATAAATTGCTATTTTATATCGTTACAAAGGAGTGTGGTCGCTTAAGCGTTGAGACTCGATCTCAATAAGGGTCAGGGGAGCGCTTAACCAGATTTCATTAAAATACAAAAGAAAGCAAAGGGTTTTTGGAGGATCTGATATGATATTGATATTGTGTTCTAATTGTAAATTAAAATTGGAGGAAGTTGATGATTTGGAAGTTGCAACAAATCTATTCAAAAAGTATGAAAGATGTCCTTCGTGCGGACATCTTTTCAATGGTAAGCCCAAGAGGATATATATGTCATCAAAGGTGAAAGCAGGGATTTTGGCCTTTGCTAAACAAAGATAAGAATCTCATTATGGAAACTGGTGATCAGCGGTCGCCTTTTTTCAAGCCCCTTAAAAAAAGTTTAAAGATCTATATCGATCGGTGTGAAAATTGAGTTCCAGGACAGAATTGCAAGCAATAACATTTACTCTCGATAAAGAAATGTACGGCATTGAGGTGCACCAAATTAAGGAGATAATAAAGGTAAGAGAATACATAAAGGTCCCCAACGCCCCAGATTATGTCGAGGGCGTCATAAACCTGAGGGGACAGATAACCCCAATAGTAAATTTAAGAAAGATTTTCAGAATGAAGGAAGGAACTGTAGATGAGAACTCTAGGATTATAATGGTTGAGATCGACTCGGAGGTCGTAGGATTAATTGTCGATTCGGTAGTTGGAGTTGTAACAGTCCCTATCAAAGAGGTTGTTAAGACTCCAACTCTGGCCTCAAGCGGTAACAATGTTTTCATTACGGGGATAATAAGGGCAGAGTCTCAGCTCATTATATTGATAGATGTGGTTAAACTCATGGAAGATGTAAAAGCTAACAACTCCCAGCAAATTAGGGATGTCCTCTCTAACATCGAGACAACCCAAGCAACTATTTGAGGGGATGATCATGGATCCCCTCTCCACTAAGATACTGATTGTTGACGATTCTGCCTTCATGCGGAGGGTTGTCTCACTCATACTTAAAAAACGCGGATTCGGGGAGATTTTCGAGGCCGAAAGTGCTCTAGAGGCATTCAGGCTCTGCACCCAATACAGGCCCGACCTGATCATACTGGATTTAATAATGCCTGATGTAGATGGATTTTATGTATTGAAAGAGATAAAAAAGATTGCCCCCGCGACAAAGATCCTAGTTTTAACTGCCGATGGTCAGGAGTGGACCATCCGTATGGCAAGGGAAAGTGGTGCCTGCGCCTGCCTCATCAAGCCATTTGATCTTGATGTGCTATGTGATGCTGTCTTTGAAGCTCTTAACGAAAAGATTGGTCTGCAAAAGCTTTATGATAATTATTGTAAATTGACAAGTTCACGCACCAATGGAGGAGTGCTCCTTGGAAAATGAGCTTTTGCAGAGATTAAATCAAAGAGCTATCGCTGACCACTCCATAGTTGGTAAGATTACATTAGCGATAAACAAGATTCTGCCCCTCAAGTTCTATGTAACAGACATTAGGATTACTGAATCGGATGTAAACCATCTAGCTACAACGTTCGCTTTAAAAGAGGCACTTTATTATCTGGGCATAATTTCAAAATTATCATGTAGTAAAAATGCCTATTTCTTAATCTTTATGGATATGGCGAGTGCTGATGAATTGTTGTGCTACCTGACTGGAAGACATGTCGGGATAATTAACAGATTCGAAGAGTCTGCGCTCCAAGAGCTCACAAACATCATTGTTGGCACCTTTATCTCGGAGATTGCTAGAAGGTTTGATGTGCGGATAACCTACACCGTACCAAAACTTGCAATAGAGACTCCAAGTACTCTCTTGAACTCAGCTGTAAAGATCATTGGCTCAGACAAGCTCTATGTTAGTAGCTTCAAGCTCGCCTCTGAGGAACCCCCGATTGAAATCATCGCATCACTTTTGGTACCACTGAAGAATGGTGAGCGATTTGCTCAAATTGAGGATATGTGGAAGAATAGATAGACATTTTGAAAGGTTCATTAATGTAGGTATTGGAGAATTTGCCGTGTCAAAAAGCCCACACATCTTGGTAACATGGTCGCTTGGTTCATGTTTGGCGATAATTTTGTATGACAAAAGGACAAAAATTGGAGGACTCGCTCATGCTATGCTCCCCAATGCTACAAGTAAAAAAAGGGAACAAAGAGGGATGTTTGTTGATACAGCAATAGCCGACATGTTAAATGAAATAAGGCATTGTGGCGCTCTCAATGAAGGTATAACAGCGGCAATAATAGGAGGAGCTACTATATTCAATTTTTTTGGGGAGCTTGCTATAGGGGAGAAGAACATAAAGGTCGCAAGGGAGATATTTAGGAAATTGGGAATCCCCATAGTAAAGGAGGAAGTTGGTGGAAATAGAGGTAGGAATGTCCTTCTAGATCTCGAAAAAGGAGAGATCTATGTTGAGATAACCAGATCGCCAATATTCATAACTAACTCTTGAAATAGATCGAAAATAGGGATTGATAATGCACCAAGATATAAGCGACGAAGAACTTAAAAGAATCATCAGGGTCGTTGAGGATCAGGGTCTCACCATATCTTACTTTAAGAAAGATTTTCTAAAGCGAAGGATAAAGTCAAGGATGTTAATGACCAAAAAGGATACTGTGGCTGAATACTACAACCTTATAAAGAGGGATCGTAATGAAGTGATCTCTCTACTTGACTCTGCCTTCATAAATGTTTCAGAATTCTTCAGAGACCCGCCTCTGTGGGATGCACTCTCGGTTATCTTAAGGAGTTTGTCGAGAAATAATTTTATTAGAATCTGGAGTGCGGGCTGCTCTTGCGGCGAGGAGCCTTATTCCTTGGCTTTATTGATTTCTGAGACTCTTCCCAATAATGGAAGTGTTCGTATAATAGCCACAGACATAGATGAAAATGCACTCAAAATTGCAGCAAGTGGTATATATGACCAAAAATCCCTCAGGAATGTGCAACCATATCTCCTAAGCAGGTATTTTATAAAAGAAGGGGATGATAAGTTTCGAGCATCTGAAAGGTTAAAAGAGCTTGTAAGATTCTCAAAGCATGACATCACAAAAGATCGGATCTTCATGTATTGCGATATAATTCTATGCAGAAATTTAATGATATACTTTCCGCGCGAAGTCCAAAGGGAGCTAATAAAAAAGTTTTGGTCAGCATTAAAGCCTGGAGGGTACTTGGTTATTGGGATGAGCGAAATATTAGGTGAAGAGGATCTTAAATACTTTGAACCACATAATACAAGGCTTAGAATATACAGAAAGCGCGAAGTACCCCGCTTCTCGTCATCGAGAGATTCTCCTACCGATAAAGACCTTCTGGTCTGAAAGCCTTTTTCCAATGATCTCCGATTATTAGACTACTTAATAGTCCGGTTTATTACGACCTTAGAAATACTTTCCGAACGAAGTATTTCATATATTGCGACATAACTTCTAAATCTTTTAATAACTGGATTTTAGAGCACAACTCAAATTTTTAAAATTTAAAATTTACTGGCCTATACGAGCGTCATTACGTCTATAATAAACGTTGGTCTTCCGTCCCCAAGCACAGATGTGCCAAGAAGGCTACGCATCCCTTGGAAGATGTTTGGAACGGGTTTCATAGCTACTTCATCCTCATCAACTACCTCCGAAACTAAGAGTCCGTATTCTCGACCGTCTATCCTTCTAACAATTACGGCGGTCCTTAGTTCAGAGTCATCGTTGATACCAAGTAGCTTTGAGAGGGCGTGGACTCTTATGATCTTTCCACGGAGTTCAATGAAAGGCTCGCCCTGAATATATTTGATGAGTCCTCCCTTCACTTGAACTATCTCGACAACATCTGAGAGTGGAATGGCATAGCACTGTCCTCCTACTCTAACTACAAGGATCTTGACGGTAGCCATGGAAGCAGGTAAACGCATCGAGACTTTTGTCCCCATACCATTAGAAGACTTTATTGTCAAAATTCCACCCATCGATTCGACCTTGCTCTTTACGGCACTCATGCCCATTCCTCTCCCGGAGGTCTTAGATGGGCTCTTCTTTGTTGAAAAACCAGGTATGCATATCAAGTAAAGAGCCTCCTCATCAGATATCGACTCTGCCTTCTTTGTGTTTATTAATCCCTTCGAGAGCGCTGTCTCTTTGATTAATTTCGGATCCAAACCTCTACCATCGTCCTCGATATCCAACACAAAATTCGAGGTCTCTCGGTATGCTCTGATCTTTATAGTGCCGACCGTGTTCTTTCCTTTTTCTAGACGCTCTTTTGGAGGTTCTATCCCATGGTCAACGGCGTTCCTAATAATGTGAATAACTGGATCCATTATCTCTTCAAGCACCTTTCGATCCACCGCGGTATCCCCGCCTTCAATCACCAGATCGATCTCCTTACCAGAAGCTTTTGCTAAATCTCTGACCATTCTTGAGAATATGCCAAATACTTGACCAATGGGCATCAGCCTTATGTTCATGACCTCATTCTGAAGATCCGTCACAACCCCCTCTATGAAACGTTGGATCTCCTTCAGGTCAGGCGACTCAAAGGATTTTACAATGTTATTGAGTCTAGATTTGGCTAATACGAGCTCTCCTACAAGGTTAAATAGTTTGTCCAAACTTTGGACGCGTACTTTTATCTCGCCCAAGCGGTGCCTATCCTTGATCAAATCAAGACTCGCACTATTGGATTCTTGAGATTTTACCTCAAAGTTAGAGATTAAATTGTCTATTTGGCATAACTTATCTAAGGCAGCTATTGCTCCAACCCCGTTTTCTTCCGGAGGGTTGGCTTCTAAAACTTCAATATCTAGTGAAACTATTCCAGGTATTTTCATCAATTCATTCTTAAGTTTTTCAATATCCTGAGTAGCGATTATGCTAACTATCTTTGTTGCAAATTTTCCAGAGGCAAGCTGTTCGTAGGGCGGATCTATGGAAAGCAAGTTGCCGTTATCTGCAAGGATCCTAAGAAGAGCGAACGCTCTGATTTGTTTTAGTTGTTCCTCAAAGTTATTATTTATAGTTACCTTGAAATTTCCTTTTGTAGGAATGGAATCTGTCGTTCGTTCTGTCGAAGTCTCATTCTGTAGTGCAACACCAGAATTATTTGAGTTGCCGTTGGCAAGATCTTTCACCAACGCCTCGATTTTGTCTATATAATTGAACAACCTTTCTATGGCAGATTGATCGACCAAACGCTTGCCATCTTTCATGGCAGCGAGCAAGTCTTCTGCCTCGTGGGCAATTTCAACGATCTCCCTCAGCCCCATTGCGGCGGAGTCGCCCTTGATAGAATGGAATATCCTGAAAGCCTCAAGTAAGGCTGCTTTATCATGGGCATTTTTTTCCAAGTGTAGAAAGATCTCATTTAGGCTACGAATATGATCCGTAACCTCACTCATGTATAAATCTCGATAATACTTTAAATCTTCAGACAGTGCACCCACCTCTCAATTGTTAGCGTTTGTCAAGTCAGGGGTAGCCTCTATTGCCGTTAGTTGTACGACTTTCTTCGCGACCTTAAGCATCTGAGATGAATATGGATGTTGGGGATGAAAGAGGCAGAATACTCCCCTCGATCTGTGCGATAGGACCTCTTCGTAGAATGGCAGTACACCTATCACGGTTGCGTCTATTATTCTGGAGACCTCTGATGGCAAGTCAGGGGATTCGGCGAGGTTAGGTGGGACCATATTTAGTATAACATAGCTCACCCGGCCGAACTTCTTCAGGATCTGGCTCGTTATGTAAGTCCCGGTTATGTCCTGCTTATCCATCCTCATGAGTAACAAGCTGATGTCACTCGCCATTATTGCTAACAATGTGTCCTCGTTCAGCCCCGGGTGAGTATCGAATATTACATAGTCCACATCGTACTCCTCGCTAAGTTTTTGAGATACATGATTGAAGAATCCCTCATTGTACCCCTCTCTTATAACTTTCACAATCTCCTCGGGTCTCATGCTGGATCCTAGAAAGTAGACCGCCCCCCTTGGCAGTTTGAGGTGCCCAGTCAGGTCCAGCACCATGTCCTCGAAGGCGCACCTACTATATATATAGTCATTCAATGTGAACTTCATGTTTTGTGTGGATACATTGTATATCACATGTAAACCAGGAGAGGTTATATCCATGTCTATGGTGGCTACTCTTTTACCCAAAGCTGCCAAGAGTACTGATAGATTTGCAGTAGTGGTGCTTTTACCAGTTCCACCTCTGTAGGAGTGAACGACACAGGTGGTTGTCAATTCCCTCACCTCAGAGGATCCATTTTTTTCTCTAGGCGCGTCACTCTGTCCTCCAAGTTATTTAGTCTCTTTGTTATATCATCGAGCTTATCTTCGAACCTTGAGATAACATCCTCAATTTCATCAGTGTTAGTCTCCATACTTGACATGAGATCACGTAAGCGTTGCCTCATGGCACTATCTTTTTCGGCAAATCCGCCCTTGAAATATGTCTTCCTAGGGACAGTCAACTTACATCCCTTAATTTGATCGAAACTTTAAGAATAATTAAGCGAGGTTGAGTGAAGCGACCATGCGTCACACCATGTTGGTGACTCTAATGAAGAATTGATGACTAACGATCGCCCAATAAAGGGATTGTTATAATTAAAATTCATCATTTTATGATTGTTGGTGATTTGAATAAATGACGTTCCTCGATATAATAATTGATGGAGAAATTGTCAAGGAGGCCATGCTATTGGATCTTTCGGACGGTGAGGAAGTGCTATATAAGGGACCTTCCTTACCAAAAGAGATGAAGAAGATCGCCTACATAATCATGAGAAACGCCCCTTGGTCAGAATATGTTATACTGTCTTCCCATGAGAGAAAGTACTTAATTATCAGCACAAACAGAAGCAGGTATCTCATTCTTGGACTGTCAAAAGAAGTAAATGCAGAGATTTACTTGGATCAAATCAAAAGAGTTCTTGACAATATAGGAAAGAAATGTTACAGGAATTTAAATATAGATTAATCATTAATATTAATATTAAATAATTTTGTTTAAAAATTATAAATATAATTAGATGAACTTAGGTAGAGCATCCCTGTCCAAATGGGTAAAATGTTACCTCTCAATTTGTCGGGGGGATCGGGACGTGAGAAGCCATTTCTGGAAGTACCGTTCTTTACAAACTTAAGTTATGACTTTTGCGTCAATGGTTTTGGCGAGATCAATGAAGAGATCGTTATACGACTCCATAGAAGATGTCGCCTCTTGGATCGATGCGGTTATCTCTTCTGTAGCCGAGGCATTCTCCTCTGCTGCAGATGCGACATCACTCACGGATGCTCTTATTTTCTTTATCATCTCCATTATGGCTTGAGCTGTCCCGCCCCTGCTGATAACTGTATCCGAGATCTCAACAGTGGCTGCGGAGAGTTTGCTCAGGGCCTCTAAGCTTGACATCAATACATTGCTACTCTCGCTAACCTTTCCTGTTAGAGATCTGATTGTTTCCAGAGTCTTTCCCGCTGCCTCCTGCACGCTCTTCACGATCTGTTGGGTCGCCTCCACGGACTTCCTAGTCTCCTCTGCTAGCTTTCGGATCTCACCCGCCACCACCGCGAAGCCCCTCCCGGCCTCGCCCGCCCTGGCTGCCTCTA
>JAOAJN010000010.1 GCA_026414165.1 Candidatus Methanomethylicaceae archaeon | reverse complement strand
AAACTGAAGGACGAACTGGGTGATTGCTTCCGCTACGAGGATGAGATAATCATCTACTCCCAGAACCTTGTGGATCTCCCGGGCAAAGTCTACAAGGGAATGCGTTTGGGCCTCAGGCGCAGGGGTCTGAAGATCGCTACTCAGAGGGCTGTTGAACTTAGAAATGATCGACTTGTGACTGTTAACCGGTATCTGGTCGAGGGAGAAGGGATTGGTGAAGAGGCGGAGATATACGCCAGACTTAATTCGATAAAAGTGGTAAAGGTCTCGTAGCATCATAACTTCATGAGATAGTAACAAGGCCCACGTATGGTGAAATTCATGAAAAAGTTCGACGTCATAGTCGTGGGTGGTGGACCGGGCGGATACGTCTCAGCTATTCGTCTCTCTCAACTTGGAAAAAAAGTCGCACTTGTGGAGGAGAAGGATGTGGGGGGCACGTGTCTCAATAGAGGCTGCATCCCCACAAAGGCACTTTTGCATGTCGGAGAGATCATTAAAGAAGTTCGCCAGGGCGAGAGATTAGGTATAAGAGCTGAAAAAATTTCGGTCGACTTTCAAAAGGTCCAACAGTGGATCGTTCAGATCGTGTCCCGCCTTAGGAGCGGCATCGAGTTCTTACTGAAATCCTACAATGTGGAGCTTATACGCGGACACGCGAGTTTAAAATCAGATAGGTCTCTCTTCATATTTCCTCAAAAGGAGACAATCGAGGGAGACAGCATTATAATAGCCAGCGGCTCTACACCCTCTGAGCTGCCCTTCGCGAGATCAGACTCCAGGCGGATTTTAACCTCCGACGATATCTTCAAATTTTCTTCACTTCCAAGGGATCTAATTATCTTGGGTGGGGGTGTCGTAGGTGTGGAGATGGCAACCGCCTTCTCATCTTTGGGCACTAGCGTCACCATCATAGAAATAATGGATCAGATTCTTCCTGGTTATCCCAAGGATCTAGTCTCACCTGTGGAATCCTCACTCCGAAAAATGGGCGTCCAAATAAAAGTCAAAATGAGAGTCAATCTATGCGAATACACGAGTGGTGGTGATAGAGTGCGGATAGGTGCTGAGGATGGAACTTCTTTCGAGAGTGATCACATCCTCCTATCGGTAGGTCGGAAGCCCAATACGCAGAACCTTAGCCTAGAGTCGGCGGGCGTCAAAACTGATGAAAAGGGCTTTATTAAGGTTAATAATAAGATGGAGACGAACGCTGGCGGAGTATTCGCCATAGGTGATGTCGTCGGTCTCCCCTTTTTGGCTCACAAGGCTATGGAGGAAGGATATTATGTCTCTGAGATCATATGTGGTCTGAGGGATCACATGCCAAAGATTATCATACCTTCGGTGGTCTACACAGACCCCGAGATCGCGACTGTCGGTCTTGATGAGGAGTTCGCTGTTCGATCAGGCTTTCAACCCTTAATTGGAAGGTTCCCATTTGTGGCCTCTGGAAGATCTCTTACCCTTGGAAGAACAGAGGGGTTTGTGAAGATTATAGCCGATGGAAAAACTAGGCGAATAATCGGTGCGCAATTAGTCGGACATTGTGCTTCGGAACTCATCGGTGAGCTCTCGTTGGCAATCTCATCCTCCCTTACGATGGACGATTTGGCTAGTGTAGTTCATCCACACCCAACCTTGAGTGAGTCAATCATTGAAGGGATACGATCTGCTCTAGATAGAGCAATCCATTATAAAAATAAAAACAATTTAAAATCTTGAAATAGTTTTTACAGGCTAGGTCGGTTCTTAGCCTCCTTTATAGCGTATGAGACTACATTGTTTTGCAGTTCAGCAAGTTCTTCTTTTTGCAACCTTAGTTCCTTATCAATAACCTCGAGCAGTATATTTGGTGATAAAGGCTTCATAATGTACACATTCGCTCCAAGATTTATTGCCTTAATGGCATTCTCGAGGGACGCATAGCCCGTAATTATGACCTTTCTCATCTTTGGCAGCGTGTCTTTGAACTTTTTAATGAGTTCTAGACCATCTATGTCGGGCAGCCTAATGTCAATAATCACAAGGTTATAGAAATTATCTTTGAGTTTTTGGAGGGCTTCTTCACCACTAATCGCCGTATGGACAATATATCCTTCTTTTGAAAGTATCTCCTTTATACTGTATAGTATGTTTTCGTCATCGTCTATGACTAGAATTCTTGCAGGTTCTACCAATAATTTCACCTGTTATTTACACTCACAAATTAAAATTCTGACTATTTATAAAGCTTTTCAGAATTGAGTTTTTATATTTTGACATTAAAGTTCTATGCAAATGAAATTATTATGCCTGCTACAATCGCTGAGCCTATGACACCTGCCACATTAGGGCCCATTGCGTGCATCAGGAGGAAGTTCTCGGGGTCTTCTTTTGCCGCCATCTTTTGTACAACCCTGGCAGACATTGGGACTGCCGAAACCCCTGCGGCACCGATCATAGGGTTGAAATTGCCCTTCGTAGCTAGATAGAAGAGTTTTCCCATCAAAACCCCTCCTGCTGTAGCCGTCGCGAAGGCAAAAGCCCCTATACTGACTATCATTATCGTGCTAATAGTCAAAAAGCTCTCCGCCCTCATCGTACCACCAACACCGAGCCCGAGCAATATCGTGCTTAGGTTGATGAGCTCGTTCTGTGCCGCCTTTGAGAGGCGCTCCGTAACACCGCTCTCTCTAAAGAGGTTGCCCACCATCAGCGCTCCGATAAGAGGGGTCGATGTTGGAACCAAAAGACACGCGATGACCGTCGTTATTATGGGGAATAACAGTTTTTCCCTCTTGGATACCTCCCTCAAAAGCGGGGGCATCCTCACGGCTCTTTCCTTCTTGGTGGTCAACGCTCTTATAACTGGCGGCTGAATGATGGGAACCAGCGACATATATGAATAGGCTGCAACAGCCACAGGACCCAATAGATGTGGCGCTAGTTTTGCTGCTGTGTAAACCGTCGTCGGACCGTCGGCACTCCCTATTATACCGATCGCTCCAGCCTCATTTACGGTAAACCCCATGGCGAAGGCGAGCATTATGGCGAGGAAGATGCCTATCTGGGCGGCTGCACCTAGGATGAAAGATTTCGGGCTTGAGAGCAACGGTCCGAAATCAGTCATTGCACCTATCCCGATAAAGATCAGTATTGGTATTATGCCCGTCTCAAGTAGGTAGTAGTGTATGTAGTAAAGGAATCCCCCCAGTTCTGATATACCGCTTAGTGGAATGTTTGCCAAAAGTGCACCGAATCCGATGGGAACAAGAAGTAGGGGCTCGTATTCCTTCTTTATGGCGAGGTAGATCAGAACAAGCGCAACCGAAATCATCACCAAGTTTCCTATGGTGATATTGAAGTAGCCACTGGTCAAAAAAAAGTTCAGAAGCCTTGAAATTAGGTCTTCAAACAAACTCACTCACCCGCTGGTATAAGCTCCACCAGTGGATCTCCCACGTTAACCTGTTCCCCCGCTGACTTCATTACTCTGCTTACAACCCCATCTCTGGGTGAAACTATCTCATTGAGCATCTTCATCGACTCTATATAAAGTAGCACATCTCCGCGCTTGACCTTTCTCCCCTCTTTTACTTCTATTAAGGAGATCACGCCTGGGAGCGGGGACTTTACCTCTAATATCGCTAAGCTCTCCGGCTTTGTAAGAGTCTCTCTCACGGGAACTTTCTCAACCGTCTGAACTTCATCCTTTGCTTCTCGGGGGACGGTCTCTACTTCTAAAGTCGACTCCACAAACCCCTCCTTTGGTTTAGTCTCCAGGGGGGGAATATCATGTTCCAACTCGTAGGCAAATCTCGAATGAGGTTTCCATGTAGCAAACAAAGCCTCAAAGCCTTCTACTGCGACCTCATAATCCTCTCCATCAATTCTGACCCTCAACTTTTTTTCATCTATGGGTTCTACATCAACCTCCTTTCTTATTCCCTTGATTGTTATGCTAAACTTCATACTCTGAAATTCACCTCAAACAATCTCTTCGCCCACACTTTTTCCATTCTTCCCGACTACTGTTGACTACAATGCTTTTTGCTAAGGTCTCGGTTCGCTTTGCAATTGTTGTCTTTACTGTTGTCTCTCCCTTCATCTTCGTAAACTTCATCTCCTCGCCAACTCTATAAAGGTAAACGGCGGTGGCTATGAAAGGCAGCAGACTGCTGATGTTTGCCTCCTTCTTTATAACTTCTGGAGGGCTTACTTCGACATGCCTCCGACTCAAGATCCCAATCATATGAAAGATCAGAGCAAGAAGTGCCAGAAGTGCTAAGGTTATTCCCATACCTGCTATGCTCTCTGCTATGATTGTTGAAAGAGAATTCATAACCACTAAATACTCATTTTGTTATAAATCTATTTTGCACCAACCTATAGAGGAAAATTGGTTTTGACCATGTTGCAAAAACCAGATGATCCTCCCAGGTCTTCAATTAATTCCATGAAATTTTTTTAATCATAGCAGTAAATCTTGGGTATTAATGGGAAAATTTCATCAGTGGAAATTATCCTGACAGCGAATTCCTGCCCGTCCCGAGTGCATATATTCTGGACTTTCCGTTCTCTTTTTGGATCCTGAAGATATGGTCTGCCGCGCCCTCGAGTTCCCTTTCATGAGAGACGATTATTGCTTGGGTCGGACTGAGCTCCCTTATCAGGTCGCCTATCTTCCCTACCTGGTCCTTGCTGAAGCCGTCTGTAGGCTCGTCCATTATTATCAGGCCGCCCTCTGCTCCCGATCTTTTCTGAACGATTTCATTAAGCGCAAGCCTGTATGCCAAGGCCAATGCGGTCCTTTCGCCCCCGCTCAGGTTTGAGACCTCTTGTTCGTATGTCTCTTGCATTATTATCGGGGTGAAGTCCTCGTCCACCATGACACTCTTGGTAGGATCTTCAACCATAAATGCGAAAAATCTCGAGAACTCTTCATTGAACTCTCTGTTGGCTCCCATTAGTATGGTGAGCTCAATTCTCTCCAAAGCCGGAATGAAGCATTCGTCCAACCATGTTGCGTACTCCATCAACCTCTTCGCCCTTATCAATTTTTCCTTTACCCTCTCCCTTTCCTTCTCTAGAAGTGACGCCTGCAAATCGACGTTCTTTAGCTCAGTTATCGCCTCGATCCTTTCCCGCTCTAACTTCCTTTTCTTAAGATCAAGGTCTTTCATATTATTTTCAACTCTCTCTAATTCAGACCTAAGAGATCTGTATTCCTCTGCGGCTTTCCTTGCACCCTCTATCTTTTTCTTGAGATCATCAACCTTGGCAAGGAGCTCTTTCCAATCAAACTCGTCCCCCTCTATTTGCTCCTCAAGATCATAGATCCTTTCATCGAGCTCTTCAGCCCGACTGCTCTTGTTTAAATATTCTTGAATTTCTTTACTAAGGGTCTCCAACCTCTCCAAGTCCTTCTGGAGTAACAATTTATTTTCCCTTGCCTCCTTTAACTCCTTCTCGAGCCTCGAGAGACGGCCTCGAAACTCCTCATTATCAACCCTTTGGTTGCAAGTTGGGCAGACCTTTCTCTCTATCAATGATGAATAGGTTTTGAAGAGTTGACTCTTTACACCTAAATCTTCTGTCACAATCTCCAACTTTTCTTTGGCGATCTTCAGCTCTTCCTCGACGACCTTGAGCTCCACGCTCGGCTTCTTGAGCTTTGAGAGGATCTCGTCCCTCTGCCTCCTTAACTCCTCTACTTTACTCCTGTTGATCTTTAACCTCTGCTCGATGGCTTTGATCCTGGCTGTCGCATCATCTAGGCTCGTCTGTAGCTCTAATTCCCTTTTTGCCTCCCCTGAGAGCCTCTCTAATTCATCCCTGAGTCTTTTTACTTCATACTCATAACCCCTTATCTCCACATCCAAGTCCAAAAGCTCTTCTTCTAGAGCCTTTGACCTTGCCCCCAACTCCGCCCTCATGCCCTCAAGATCTTTGAGTCCCCTCTCGATCTCATGCAATCTATCTCCTTCTTCAGAATATAGCCTCGCGGTAGAGCGGAGCTCTCTCGAGAGAATTTTGGCGTTGTCTCTTGCCACTTTGTACTCCTCCAGCCTTAGCACCTTCCTTATGATCTGCAGTCTCTCCTCTGGTGGTCTATTGAGTATCTCCTTCATCTCTTCTTGAGGGGTGTAGACTGCGTACCTGAAGATTATGCTCTTTGCCTTTGGATCCACCGGCTCGTTGTATCCCAGTATTCTGAGGACCGCCTCCTTCATCTCCTTGGGGGAGTACCTATACCTCTTACCTCTATCCTCAATCCAACAGTCTTCCTGCCTCACTCCTCCTAGAGTAGTGCCTCCCTTTCTTCCCCCTCCCTTTTCGATCCTTACAAGAGATCTGTGGACTCTAACCTCCCTCCCGCCGACTTCGAATGTTAACTCCACCTCTCCCTCGTTCTTGCCTAAGCTCAGGAGTGTGGTTCCCTTTTCGTTGCCAAGACCAAACAACGCAAACTCTATGGCGAGCAAAAGCGTCGACTTTCCCGAACCGATGTCCCCCTCAAACAGTATCAACCCGTTAGGGAACTCTATTTCGCCCTCTTCGTAGGTTCTTATGTTCTTCAATCTCAGCCTCCGGATTATCATTTTCTTCAACCTCTGAGGAGGTCCTTGATGCCCAAAACCTCAAGGGCAGAGTCCCTAACTCTGCCTTCATAATCCTCCTCGGTCTCCCCATCCATCTTTGGCACCTTGAGTTGCTGAAAGAGTGCCTTCGATATTGCCACCGCCTCATCGTTCAGTCTGGTCTCTTCGAACCTCCTTGCTTTGGAAAATTCCCTAAAAGTCTCCTCTTCTATCTTTTGAGCATCGTCGCTCACCACTGCCTGCCCCTCAAACTCCTTTGACCTAAGCTGGCTCCTGTTCAGGTGGAGATATATTGCACCCCTCTTCATGATCTCTTCCCTGAATGATGCAAACTCCACCTCACTCGTCTTGCCGCTGGAGAGCTCCCCAAACACTCTAAATACAACGATCTTTCCCTTCACATCCATGCCTTTTGCGATCTCCTTCAGGCTCTCGTTTAATGCAAGTGAGGACATTCCATTCGCATCAATCTCCTTGTATATGCCCTCAAAAGCTGTCAGATCCACGAATTTTGGAACACCGTTCTCAACTATGTAGAACCCTCTCCTCTCTCCCTTCACGGTGTTCTCCAAATCTATGCCCCAGCCCGTGAATAGAGGTCCTGGATAGACTATTTTTTTGCTCTTTAAGTACTCGATCCTCCTATGCACGTGCCCTCCAGCGTAGTAGTCAAACCCGTCGGGCAGGTCTGTCGAGGCGATCCCCTCGAACCTCTCACCAGCCCTCTTTATTTCGTCGAGGGCAATGTGGAACAAAAAGATCTTGAAGCCCTTAAAAGAGGCGAGGTACTCTCTGTCAAGGTGTTTGAAAGCCTCTTTCTCGAGTGAGAGTTTTCGGCCAGAGATCCCCGTCAACAATGCACCAGTCCTCTTATCCACGACAATCTCCGGTCTCAACATGCCGTTCACTGTGTAGGGCTTGCCGACCCTAACTATCACCCCTGCCTCCTCCAGTACGTCCACCATGGAGGTCGCATTCGGGGAGAAGTCATGGCTGCCGTACACCACATATATCCTCCTACCCGTCTCGACGAACCTCATCATCACCTTTGTGGCTTCCTTTACAACAAAAAGATCTGGTATGTTCACGTGGAACAAGTCGCCAGAGATCACCACAAAGTCCACATTTTCATTCAGACACTCCTCGAAAGCCTTCCTAAAAGTCTCAATCTCGAGTTGCCTAAGCTTCGGCTCCGAGGTAGCCCCAAGGTGCACGTCCGCCATATGTGCAAACTTCATTCTCCGACCTCCCTAATAGAATACCGCCTCGGCATCTTTTCTCGCTTCTGTGGACCTAATCAAATCTTCGAATAGCGGTGTATATATTGGGACAGGAAACTTTGAAAATATCGAACTGATAATGCTCTCCCCTCTTTCTAGACCAGCTATCACCTGCTCGTACTGGGATAAGTCTTGTGGAGAACTCTCTATGAGCCTCTCCCTCTCCCTTGCCATCTCGTTGCCCATTATTATCTTTGTGCCAATGTTCGCTAGGATCTCGTTAGGGATGACCGAAGCCATCTGAGTTACCGCCAACAACCCTATTTTGAACTTCCTTCCTTCTCTGGTTATTCTCCCGAATATGTTGCCTCCATACAGCTCGCCCAAGACTCTAGGCGCCTCCTCGAGGATCACGCCAACCTGAACTCTGTCCTGTAGGGTGCCCTCATCCTTATACCCCTCATATCTTCTGAAGACCTCCCTCATCACCGCGCTCATTATTACTAGTCCGGTATCATCGGATATGGAAGACCCGTCTATGATGACTACCTTCCCCCTCTCAAGGGCATCCGCAATGTCCTTTACGGTACTCTCCCCGAACCCCTCGAGGTCAAATACATCGTCTTCACAATACGGCTCTTCGTCCTCCTTGGCAGTCCTTATCTTGAAGAGATTTCCAAGCTTTCTCCTAAGGGATCTGATTGTCACGCTCTGGACTCCTTTCCTCTCGTATTCCTTCTCCCTTTGGGGATCCTCCCTCATCAACTCCTTTATCCAATCATGCGCGAACTCCCTGCGGTATAGTTGCAACGCTCCCTCCTGCGCGGAGGAGAGCTCCACGATACCCAATAGATCCTCTGGATCTATGCTCTTCAGGCTTACCTTCAACTTCTTTTGCCAAGGCGGTGGGTTCTTCGAGTAATAAACAAGGTTTTTATCTGCCTTAGGGTGGTTCTTTAGCCCTTTGTTGGCTCCTGCTCCAAAGTACTCGTTATGCACATCGAGCACTAGCATTCCGAACTTACCGTGGCTCATTATCTCCCAGAGCATAACCTTCACAAGATTGGACTTGCCTCTGCCCGTCTGGGCTGCTATCAATGTGTGGTGGGAGAGCATCTGCTCGCCGTCCATGTAGAAGTTCAAGTTCAAGACCCTCCCACCACTTCTCAACCTTCCCAGGAAGATCTCATTTTTCGGCACCTTAAGGAATGAGAAGTCTTCAGGTGTGGCTCTCTTGGCTGATGAAAGGAAGTGGGGCATAGATCTTGGAGCTCTGTAACTCCCGTCAACCTTCGAGACCTCGACTAGCGGGGTTATTCTTATCTTCCTAAATATGCGAAGATCGTCCTCTGGGAACTCGATCTTGGGTCTCGTACCTTCGACCATGCTGCCAGCACTCGTCAAGAGTCTGCCCTCTTCTAAGAGCGTTCCGAACTCCATTGCCGAGACCATGAAAATATACTTCTTCATCTCGGTCTCTATCACAACAAGCTCTCCCAACTCGAGTTCCGCACCCTTCTTTTCCCTAATTATTAATGCGGTGTTGTCTCCTCCCACAACAGAACCTACAATATCCATAGTGGATCATCCCAATTCGTCAAGGATCCTGTGTCCGCTTAGAGATCTCTCTACTACCTCTAGCCTTTTAATATCTTCAACATCCAACATGTCCAGTATGAGATCTTTTACGTGAAGTGCCTCCTCCATGCCCACTCTTGCATATGTATGTGCGTCTATTAGGGAATATGGATACCCAGGGAACGCAAAGTACCTCGAGTTGGCAACGAGTCCGCGTAGGAGTCTCTTGATGCGATCGGTCTCAACATCCTCGAAAACGTCAAGTCTGAAGCCTCGGTCGGCCCCTTCGTTGAGCTTCACGAAATACACTACTGCCCTATTCGTCCATTCTTCAGACCTGCCTATCCTTGCGACCCACCTCGAAAATCCCCTCTTCCTTGCCAGGTTATCCAAGAAACCGGAGATTGGGTGACCTTCCTGTGTGAATATGGTAGTCGTTTTTGAGAGTCCGGCGATCAAAGAGCCCTGCTCAACAGCTGTTTTATGTACCTCGTTTGCAAGTTCTGACTCTCCGGGGAATGCCGTCTGGAGAGTCCCGTCCATCAAAATAAACTCCGAACCAGACCTCAGTGCGTTCTCTACATATGCCCACTCGCAGAACCTCCTTGCCATGGATACTGCTCTGGTTATATCCCCTCTACTCCTGCCCACTTTCATCTCTGTGGCGCACGAGTCTACCTTGGGAAACTTAAACTTCCATTTCCCTTCCAATACTTGCGTCACTTCAGTCTCATAGAATATTCGGTCTCCTTCTTTGACAGCTCTAGTTATTGAAATGAAGGTAGACTTATCGAAGAAGTCGAGCTTCCTCATACCTATAAAAGAGTTGCAGTAAACTCTGTTCAGAACGACTGCCAATGTAGGTACCTTTATGATCTCCGCCGTTCCTCCATCAATAGCAGAGAATCTTATTTGATCTGACCCGTCGATCTCCACTATCGAATCAAGGTCGATCTCATCATCAAATCCTTGTGCTCTCGTCCTATCAGGAAACTTTAGGAACTCCCTCAGCAGTTTTACCGTGTATTGGAGTCGTTCTTCCAACTACTGCACCTCATAATTCATACGAATTTATAAAGCTACTATCGTTTTAACCCTATTGGCGGTCGAATGAAACCGATCAGCGAAGAGTCATTTTCACTTTCAGATCTTGAGATAGAGATGAAAATGGAGATGAAAATAGAGATGAAAATGGAGATGAAAATGGAAACCGAAACCATATACCAAGGATCAAAAGTCTGTATGCCACGGCAATTAAGCCCTCTTCTGGATCACCTGATTGAGAGTGAATTTTTTTATATGTGGAGTGATAGTTAGAGCGAGTGAGACTCTTTGCCGGAGATACTATTTGTGGGTCACATATCCATGGATCGCATCCGCAACCCACACGGTGAAATGTTCCAACCAGGCGGTGCCGCACTCTACGCCGCTATGGGCGCAAGGACCATTTGCAAAGATGTGTCGATACTCTCAGCAATGGGCGAAGATTACCGCTTTCGCGAAGTCTTCTCCGACATAAAGGGGCACATAAAGGTTGTCAAGGGGAAGAGTACACAATTCTACATAACCTACGACAAGTATTGGAACGCCTCCTACCGAAAGGTCTTCATCGGTCCTGGCTCAAAAATCACGACCCGTGACCTCATTACGGCTCTGAAATCCGGCGCCAAAATGGTGCACTTGGCGCCGATGAACCCTCCCAAAGTCGAAAGGATGGTAAGAGCTATAAAAGATCAGAATGGCAGCGCCTTGGTGTCTTTGAACTCCTCAATACACTACCTCAACGAGCGCTCGAACAGGCGCGCGATACTGAACGCGGCATCACTCTCAGACATCTTCATCCTCAACGAGAGAGAACTCCACACGCTGACGGGGATGGAAGTGGTGTCGGAAGCCATAAAGGCAATTAAAACAAAGACTCTTGTCCTGACGCTCGGAGAGATGGGCACGCTGATAAAATCCCAAAACGAAGTCGAGTTCATTCCAGCCATGGCTGCAATAACAAAGAACGCTGTAGATGTGACTGGAGCAGGGGATACATGGGCTGGGAGCTTTCTTGCGTCTTACCTTAAGAGTGGGAGCTGGATAAAGGCCGTCTCATTCGCCTCAGTGATCTCCGCCATAAAATGTACTGGATGGAACTTTGAGAAGATACGCAGTCTGAGTTTCAACAGTGTCGAAGAGATCTATGACTTGGCTATAGCATTAAAAGAAAGGGGGCGGCAGCTGACCCTTACAGATCTCATGAAGGGCTCATAAGTAGAAATTGAATGCCAATATGGAGGCGGCGTAGCAGACCTCAAAACTCTTGGATTCAACTTATCCCATAAAATGCTCGAACTATGAAAATGATTCCAAATGCCATAAGGACAACTCCAAGTCCTGCCACAAAATAGGGATAAAATTTGCCAAGTTTTTTGCCTCTTGCGCCAAGCAGTGCGAGCACCGTCAACCACAAGAAGTCTAACCAGATATGGGAGGCGAACATTACGCTAACCCCAAACATCCCTGCAATTTCCGTTGCTATTATCACCAGGGGCGCTCCCACGGTCGCCCACCATAAAAGAAAGTAGGGGTTCAGTGAGGATAGTCCAACTCCCACCATCACTGGATGCCCCGAAAGCTTGGAGACTGAGTATTCCTGTTCAGCACCACTCGACCCTCTGACGGTCAAAAACCCGAAGATCACCATAAAGAGCCCCCCTCCTAATGAAACCCATCTGAAGTCCATAGAGGAGATGAAGGTGGATCCCATGGCTATTGCAAAAACTAAAGGTAGCTCGACTATCAAGTGCCCTAGACCTATTGACGGTCCTGCCCTCCAGCCATTTTTTGAACCAGAGGCTATCGTTGCAAAGGTTAAGGGTCCTGGAGACATCACACCTGAAGCACTAATAACCACAACCATGGGCAGGAACTCGGCCCAAGAAATTGCCATCGACTTGCACCCTCTAGTCGCTACTTTTACCTAACGCTTTCTAATCTCTGCTTTCTACTTACCTCTTCGCCTCCGGAGTTCGCTATAGACGTCTTCCAAGCCCGCCCCCCTCATTTTAAGAAGGAGCACGAGGTGATATAGCAGGTCTGCCACCTCATAGACTGTCCTGTCCTTACCCTCGCTCAGAGCGGCGACTGCAACCTCCGTTGCCTCTTCTCCCACCTTTTTGGCAACCTCTCTAACACCTTTGCTGGCAAGACTTGAGGTGTAGGATCCTTCTTTTGGGTTGGAGATCCTTTCAGCTATGACCTCCTCGAGCTCCTTTAAAATTCCCGCCCCCGCTTGGAACTCCTTAATCGCGTTATGAAAACACGTATCCTTCCCTGTATGACAAGCCTTTCCTACTTGGTTGACTTTAAAGAGGAGCGAGTCCACATCACAGTCAGCATAAACGCCCAAGACATACTGGTAGTGCCCTGACTCCTCGCCCTTCATCCACAACCTCTGCCTCGACCTAGACCAATAGTGCATCATCCCCGTCCTTAGCGTCTTCTCCAAAGCCTCCTTGTTCATGAAAGCCAGCATCAGCACTCTTTCATATTGGTCTACCGTGACGACGGGCATGATGCCGTTTAGCTTCTCAAAGTTAAGGATCTCTACAATCTTCCTAATCTCGGACTCGCTGAACTTTAAACCTTCCATGTGATCACAACCTCACAGGAATCTCTCTCTCCTTAAGGTACCTCTTAACTTCCTCCACAGTGTACTCTCCATAGTGGAATATGGATGCTGCTAGCGCAGCGTCTGCCTTCCCTTCCACGAAAGCCCTATAGATGTGTTCTGGGTTCCCTGCTCCGCCGGAGGCTATCACTGGGATATTCACCGATTCTGAGACTCTTCTTGTGAGTTCGAGGTCATAACCCAGCTTCGACCCATCGTAATCCATGCTCGTAAGGAGTATCTCCCCTGCCCCTAACTCCTCCACTCTCCTTGCCCACTCTAAGGCGTCTATACCAGTGCTTTTTCTGCCGCCGTATATGTACACCTCCCAGCTACCCGCCTCATTCCTCTTGGCATCAATTGCGCAGACTATGCATTGGCTCCCGAAAGCATCAGCCCCCTCCCTCAGAATGTTGGGGTTCAGAACCGCAGCGGTGTTCAAGGAGACCTTGTCTGCCCCTGCCATCAGTACCCTTCTCACATCATTGTAGCTCCTTATGCCCCCTCCCACGGTGAATGGTATGGAGAGCTCGTATGCGGTCTTCTTCACCACATCTATTATGATGTCTCTGTCTTCGAAGGATGCCGTTATGTCGAGGAACACGATCTCGTCAGCACCCTGTGCCTCGTATGTGAGTGCTTGCTCGACGGGATCTCCTGCATCCCTGAGGTTCTTGAACCTTATACCCTTGACTACCCTTCCCTTGTCCACATCTAGGCATGGTATTATTCTCTTACTTAACATCAGAAAGCGCCTCCTTCGCACTTCTCAAGTCTATTGTTCCCTCATATAGCGCCCTTCCAACTATGACGCCCGCTACCCTTGTCCCCCTCAGTGGTAGAATCTCTTCTATGGAGGAGAACCCCCCTGCTAGATAAAACTCGGCGAGAATACTGGAGACCACCCTCAGCGAGTACTCTAGGCTTGGTCCTTTTAGCATTCCATCCCTCTCGATGGAAGTCATCATGATTTTGGTCACCCCTGCTTCTACAAGCCTCCTGCAGAGAACCTCTGCATCTAGTTCCAACAGGTCCTTCCAGCCCTTGATCGCAACCCTGCCCATGAAGTGATCCACCGCAACCATTACTCTGTCCGGACCGAAGGACTTTAGGGCGTCCCTAATCGTCCTGAGCTCTAGAGCTGCAGTGCCGAATATCACCCTCTCCGCACCAGTCCTTATGTACTCCTCTGCCCTCTCAACGCTCCTTATGCCCCCTCCCACCTGAATTGGAATCTTTACCTCCTTTATTATCCTCTTTATCGCACTGACGTTCTCGCCCACACCGGTGGCGGCGTCCAGATCTATCACATGGAGGAGATCTGCCCCCTCACTCTCCCATCTCTTTGCGGCCTCGATCGGATCATCGTAGTAGATCGTTGCCTCCTCAATCCTTCCTCTCTTTAACCTAACGCATTTCCCGCGGGATATGTCCACAGCTGGTATAATTCTGATCACTTTCTGCACCACTCAAGGAAATTCTTCAGGAATAGCAGGCCCATCTTTCCGCTCTTCTCAGGGTGAAACTGTGTGCCAACTAGGTTCTTCTTCTCCACAATAGCTGGGATCTTGACACCGTAATCCGTTGTTGCTAGGATAACATCCTCATCGGTTCTACAGTAGTAAGAATGAACAAAGTAAAAATGCTCTTTGGAATTCAGGTTCTTCAAGAGTGGGGAACTCTTCACCACCGTTATCTCATTCCATCCCATGTGTGGGACCTTGACCGAATTCGGCAACCTTACAACCTCACCCCGGATCAGCCCAAGACCTTCATAATCCCCCCCTTCATAACTCCTATCAAAAAGGATTTGCATACCTAGACATACCCCAAGCATAGGCTTCTTGCCCGACTTTATTTCTTCGATCACCATACCAAACCTCTTCAACGCTCTTATGCCATCTCTGAAGGCGCCAACACCAGGGATGACGATGACTCCTGCATCAGATGCCTCCGCGTCGTTAGATGCCACTACAACTTCGCCACCCACTCTCTCAAGCCCTCTCTGTATGCTGAGAAGGTTTCCTAGTCCCAGGTCGAGTACGGCCACTTTCATCAGATCTCACCCTTGGTGCTCGGTACGCCCGCCCCGACCCGCTTGACCGAGTTTTTCAGCGCGAGTGCGAGTGCCTTTATCGCTGCCTCGATCCTGTGGTGGTCATTTGAGCCGTAAAGAACCCTGATATGAATGTTGCACTGCAACGACTGTGAGAACGTCTCCAAGAAGTGCTTTATGTCTTCGACCTTTGTGTCCTCTATGACTTCGCTCTTAACGCCCAGCTCTAGTCTGCTGTAAGCCCTGCCTCCGAGGTCCACTACAGCTCTCGCTAGGGCGTCGTCCATTGGCACATACGCATATCCAAACCTGGCGATACCTCTTTTATCACCGAGCGCTGAAAGGATCGCCTTGCCTATCACTATTGCAAGGTCCTCTATGAGATGGTGCTTCAGGTCCCCCTTGGCTCTGACTTTTATATCTATGCCACTATGCTTTGCCAAGGTATTCAGCATGTGGTCCATGAATGCAGTGCCTGATGATCCCTCAAAGACCCCCTCCCCGTCAAGCTCTGTCGTAACGCTTATGTTCACCTCGGTGGTCTTCCTTTCATGTTCCCCAATCCTAATCATCATTCACCCCCCAGGATTCTTTTCAAGGACTCCACGAACTTTAGATTGTCCTCCCTCCTCCCGACGGTGACTCTGAAGCAGTTCTCTAGTAGCGGGAGCTCGCCCCTGTCCCTGACCTCTATGCCCTCCTTTCTCAGTGACCTGCATACCTCGGAAGAAGGCATTGCGGGATCTATCACCCTTACAAGTATAAAGTTTGCACTCGAAGGATAAGCCCTCAAACTATTGATCATCTCCAGCTCTGCCATGAGATACTCCCTCTCCTCCACGACCATCTTAATGAATGCATCATACACCTTCCTGTTCTTGAGAACCAGCCTGCAGGCCTCCTGCGCCACCGAGTTCACACTAAAAGGACTCTGAGCTGAACGCAGCCATTTTATGAGATCGCTATCCCCAACCCCATATCCTATTCTAAGCCCAGCAAGACCATAAGCCTTAGAGAAGGTCCTCAGGACCAGCAGGTTCGGGTATTTTGGTGCCTCCATCATCAAGCTATATGGCGCGAAGTCCACATAGGCCTCGTCCAGCACCACAATACCCTCGAAATCTTTCACCACCTTCAGGATCTCGTCACGTTGGTATTGCCTTCCTGTTGGGTTGTTTGGAGAGCATATGAATATAGCCTTGGTCTTTTTACTCACCATATTTAGAATGTTGTCGCCGCGTATCTCAAAGTTCTCGTCAGTCAGGACGCTCCTAGCACTGCCGCCGGATACACTCACGTAAAACCTGTACATCTCGAATGTCGGATCAACAATCAGCGCCTCCCCCCTCCCCACGAACACCTTCGCCACTAGGTCCAAGATCTCGTCAGATCCGTTACCTACGATCAGCTCGTCTTCCCATATGCCGAGCTCTTCAGATATGGCCTTAACTGCCCTCCCGCCCTTCGTGACGGGGTATTTCCTGACATCAATGCCCTGCGCCGCCTCCATCAAAATAGTATGCGAAAAGAATTTGTCCACAAGGAAGTTCTCATTTAGCCCCATCCTTATGCGTACTTCCGAGAGATCCTCATAGAACTTTGCCTTCCTACTCCTCAGCGCATCAATTACGCCCTCTTCTATAAGATCCTCTGCCTTCATTTCTCTCCCATCCTAAGCACTATTGACTTTGCGTGGTATGACATCCCCTCAGACTCCGCGAGCATTTTGCCGTCTGCACCAACACTTAGGAGCCCCTCCTTGGTGCATCTCACTACCTCACTCGCCTTTAAGAAGTCCCTCACCGAAAGGGGCGAAGCCCTCTTGGCCCAACCCATAGTTGGTAAAACATGATTTGTCCCAGCAGTGTAGTCTCCTATGGCAACTGGGGAATATTCCCCAACAAATATTGCACCCGCGTTCTCGATCTCATTTAACATAATTTCGGGATCTTCACAGACGAGTTCCAAATGCTCCGGAGCGATCTCATTTATCAACTTTATTGCCTCTTGCTCATTCTTTACCAAAACGATACACGCGTTCGAAAGACTCTCCTTCAGTATCTCTTCCTTCCCAAACTCACCAGAACCCTTCTCTACAAGCTCTTCTATCCGCGCTGCAACCTCACCTCTAGAGGTGATCAGTATTACCTTGGCCTTCGGGTCGTGCTCAGCTTGTGCAAGCAGGTCCGCGGCAAGCCATTCGCAGATCCTGGGATCGTCCGAATCTGTGTATATTACGAGTTCGCTCGGTCCTGCTGGCATGTCCACTGCGACGTCCCAACTTACCAGCATTTTCGCCGCAGTCACGTAAATATTACCAGGACCTACTATCTTTTCCACTTTCCGGACACTTTCAGTCCCATATGCCATAGCAGCTATCGCCTGAGGACCACCCACTCTGTAGATCCTGTCGGCCCCAGCCATATGTGTTGCTGCCAGTATTATGTTGGGCACCCTTCCGCCCTCCTTTGGAGGGGTGGATACCACACACTCGCTAACGCCCGCCGCCTTGGCTGGCAGGAGTGTCATAAGCACCGTTGAGAAGTACGCAGCTCTGCCTCCAGGTATGTATGCTCCTGTGGACCTTATGGGTCTGAATCTTACACCTACCAAAACCCCTGGGGAAGTCTCTAAGATGAATGGCTCTGGAAGCTGCCTCTCTTGGAAAATCCTTATCCTTTCCGCGGAATTGGAGAGGGCCTTCTTAACACCCTCTGGCGCCGAGTCGTAAGCCTCCTTCAGATCTTTTGGGTCTACCATGATCTCCTGCGCCGAGAGCTTTACCCCATCAAACCTTTCGGTATATTCAAGGAGGGCTGCATCTCCCCTACTTTTTACGTCACTTACGATCCTTCTAACACTCTCCATGACTTGCTCCGGCATCCCTTCAGGTCTCCAAAGCCTGAAGTTCTCATAGTTCAATATTTTCATGCACTTCTCACCAAGAGGTCTTCTAACATCTTGATCTGCTCATACCTTGTCTTATATGCGACCTTATTGCATATGAGCTTAGCAGTAGATCTCAGTATGGTACCTATCGCCCTCAAACCATTCCTCTCCAGGGTCCTCCCGGTGCTTGAGAGGTCGACGACGCAGTCCGCTAGCCCCAGCAAGGGCGCTATCTCCACAGCCCCCCTCAAAGTGATGACTTCTACTTGGATCCCTAATTCGTTAAAGAACTGCTTAGTCAAGTTTGGAAACTCTGTAGCAACCCTGGTACCATGAGGGAGCTCGGAAGGATCTCGATACTTGCTGTCTGACTTTACGGCAACAACAAGGCTACACTCACCAAACCCCATATCCGCAAGCTCGTAGACCTCGAGCCCGCTTTCTGCTACCACGTCCCTACCAGTTATCCCCAAGTCTGCTATACCATAGTAAATGTAGATCGGTATGTCCGCGGCCCTGATAGAGAGGAGCTGAACCCCTTCCAGCGTGGTGTTTGATAAGTATACTCTATCGTTGTCCAAGGGTCGTATATTTGCCCTCTCCAAAACCTCCATGGCTGGTCCTCTGAGTCGTCCCTTGTTTGGTACTGCCAGTATCACTCCTCTCATAATTTTTCCTCCAATGAGTTCCCGCCATTCATTTCAATAATTGTTTCACCGACCAGTATTCCTTCCTTCTCTCCCCTGTAACGTGATACAGTACAAGGCTTGCCCTTATCCCTCAGCCTCCTTGCCAGCCCTATGGCCTTCTCCCTATACCCTTCTATGTAGTAAACTTGCAAAGGCGAAGACCTTCTAACACTCAAGCCTTCTACAACTCTGACCAGAAGATCCACACTCACAGCAAAGCCTGCGGCGCTCACATCCATCCCAAACTCTTTCATCATTGCATCGTATCTGCCCCCACCGCCTATTGGTATGCCCACGCCCTCTAAGAAGATCTCGAAGACGACACCGTTGTAGTACTTCATTTCCCTCAAGGTACTGAGATCTATCCTAACATTTCTGGAGTATCCGTAAGCCTTGATTACATCAAAAAGCTCCTCAAAATATCGCACATCCTCGTTGAGCCCCCTGACACCCATCTCGGACAGCCTAGTCAGAACGTCCGGTCCGCCGCGCTCTTCCATCATATATGCGAAGACCTCTATTGCCCTCTTGTCAGTCGTGACCTCCCTCAAGTCTCCCATAGACTTTGCTGAGATCGCCCTTCTGAGCCCCTCATAGTTGGTAATGTTGAACTGTTCGACCGTTTTTCTGAAGACTGGTATGCTTCCCAAATCTACCTTCGCTCCCACTAAACCTGCCCTCTCCAGACACTCGAGCGCGAGCGCGACAACCTCCCCATCCGCCTCCACCCCGCCCTCCCCGACCAGTTCGGCTCCCGCCTGCCAAAATTCCCTCTGCGAGTACGCCTTAGGGCTCAGGAATCTTATGCAATTCTCAATGTAGAACAATCTACCTTCACTACAAGCCCTCGATGCAAGCATTCTGGCGATCTGTGTGGTCACTTCACCTCTTAGCGAGAGTAACTTCCCATCCCCGTCCTGAAATTTGAATATGGAGTCGGCGAATGGCTCGCCAGCCCCTCCCCTTATTATGTCAAAATACTCTATGGTTGAGGTTCTGACCTCTTTGTAGCCCCAGAGCTCAAAAGTCTGCCTAAACCTATCCTCTATATATCTATACTTTTCAACTTCTTCTGGGGAGAGATCTCTGAACCCCTTCGGCGTTTGGTAACGCGTGAACTAAATTCCTCCTATCCAAAGTTCTCCCCTCTCCCATGGCATACGCCCTCATATATTTAAACATTTCCCACATTTTTCCCACTTAAAAGAAAATAGAATAACTCCTCTAAAGTCCTTCATATAACCCTTTTAAACCATCTGAGCCGACTCAAAACTGGGCGATTATATGCGTCAAGCTACCCGCGCTCTTGTGGGATCTTGCGAAGAGACTCTCTCTGCATATTGCGAATTACAGAGAACCTTAAAAAGCTTGAAGAGCCTAGCGGGTAAGCCTGGTCAGAGGAGGTCCTATAAGCGACTAAAGGAAATCGGAATGACGCTGCTTCTTACGCCAACCCCAGAACCGTTCAGCGACATAATTGGACTCTCCTTTTTGGGACTCGCAAAATATCTAGAATGGCGCTCACCTCCTCTGACCTTGTCTGATGTTGGAGAAGAGGCTCGAACGTGTTTCAAAAATATCCGTCTCTTTTAATGACTTTTTTAATATATTATAAGTAAAATATGAAATGCCATATCATATCTCTTCAGGAGGGACTATCGCACTGTTCCCTGCCTCGTCCTCAATTATTATTCTGAAATGAATCTTTCCATCCATAGCTAGTTTTATCTTGTCAGCCGCCCTCTTAGCACGCTCCTTGACGTTACCCTCCGACCCTCTATAAAGTTGCTCAGCTATCGCCAAGAAGCGATCCAAGACACCCTCCACATTCGTTATAAAAGCCTCTGATCTTGGTCCTGGTCTCAACTCAAGCCCCAGCTCGGGGATTAGTATCGTTGATGTCGTGGATCTTATAACCCTTGCCGAGAGATCTCTTGCACTCCTTACGCTATACTCGATCTTTGACGGTCCTGAGTACTCTAGCGCAACCGTATCGAAGACCCTGTATCCACACCTCGAACACAGCATAGAGATTATCAACATTTTACCGAAGCGGGGCATCTTAACATAGACTTCCTTCACATCCAATGTTTCTTCGCCGCAGCTCGCGCACAATACTTTGTAAGTGATCTCCTTTCTTTCGTCGGGGGTTTCCGGCATCATAAATCAAAAAACGAAGATCTGGTTTATTACCTTTATTTTTAATTTATGAATACCGGCTAAGCCCAACCGAATAAATTTAAATTGTTAATTGTAAGGTAAGCTCTTGCCCTGATAAATAAAAAGTCTGGGGGTTGTTGATTGGAGTATAAAGAAATCAGACTGTCTCCTATAGGGATCGTAAGGGTAAGCGAGAAAGATGAGGAAGTAAAGATTGCTAGGGAGGGCGTATCAGGTATAATTGAAGTATTCGAGGACTACACAGATGGTCTCAAGGGCATCGAGGGCTTCTCTCATCTAATCATTATGGCTTACCTTGACAGAGTATCGGAGGAGGAGAGGAAAACGCTAATGGTCAAGCCACGGAGATGCATCAGGCTAGGGCTAGATCCTGAAAAAGTTCCGACAGTCGGTGTATTCTGCACAGACTCGCCGCACAGACCCAACCCAATCGCACTGAGCATAGTGCATCTACTCAAGGTTGACGGGAGAGAACTTCATGTGAGCGGTCTTGATCTATTCGACGGCACCCCTGTCTTGGATATAAAGCCGTACACCGAATCAAGGGTGTTTAATGATCTGAATTACCCGAAATGGTACTCCGAAATTTTAAGGGCGATAAAAGAAAAGGTAGGTAGTGCCGTTGAGCCATAATTAATAAATCAACTGACTTGTCAAGAAACCTCTGAAAATTATATTGATGGAAGGTCATATGATGCTTTATTATTAAAATACTTTAAATCCTAGCACCTAATAAACAGAGATGAGGCGTTGATTATGGAACTCTCTGCAGTTTTTAATGTGGTCTACTACTTCTTTGATCTACTTAGGTCTTTCATAAGTTTCATCGTAGAGAACACAATATTACGAGGTAGACCTGACCTTGCAAATTCCTTCTCCTCTGCAATAACTTTGTTGATAACTGTGACCGCTGTATACATCTTGTTGGTATTCGTAACTGCGGCCAAGAAGGCAATTGGAATCGTACTCTTAATCGGTTGGGGCTTACTCATTCTCAGCCTTATACTAGCCGGATTTGGGGTTTAAAGGAAAAGGAAATGGTAATACAATAAATGGTGCCTCCTACCACCCTCATTTTGCTCTGTTTTTGGTGTATGCCCTAACCATCCCTGAAGGACTACTGCAGATTTATTCAGAATCTTCAAGGCAACCTTATTTTGCCAGCGAGGTGTATTCCCGAGGCGTCTATACACAAGAGATCAACACAGTCGGTATAATTGAGGTGTGAGAACTTCACTTTCAGTGCTCCGGGACTTCCGTAAATCGTAGCTGGCGTATCTTCTATAAGTATCGCTTTCGGTCTACTCTCCGTACGATTCCCATCCTCATAGACAGCATACTTGAAGACGATCTCGTACAACATTCCGGATCTAAAGGGCCTCTTATCTATGGAAGTCAAGGTGAACTCCACCTTGTAAGAAAATATTTCCGTCTTCACTTCATAATACAGAGTATCGACTCGAGGTGAGTAGCTTCTATTCAAAAATATGTAATACAAGTTTCCGGGGTAGAATGTGTTAACAATTGAAAAAGTTGGGGGGTACACCGATATTGTTGAGGATGTTGGCCAGCTTGAGGCATTTATTGGAATACCAACGCGCCCTTCCAAGTCTGCCCAATACTCCGCCCCTAAGAACCTGACCCTCCAACCTGGCTTTAGTCCAGTGATGTTGACGACAGAGCACCAGTCTGGTATTTTGTAAAATTCTAGGCGTAGGTAGTCTACCCTTCCCCACTGCGGGTTGGAGTATAGTGCGTACCCTTCTCTAGCGCGGGCGTATGTGTGGAATGCGACTACTACCGTGTCTACTGGGGCGAATGAATTCGGATAAAGGTTCGCTAAAGTGACGTTCAAGGAGGGAGCCGTCGACCTAGTAGACTGCGCAACAGCGGTCCAGTTCCCGCCCCTGACTATGTACAGTATAATCTCTCCCCACCCCTCCAGTAGCTTGTCCGCGGTCGCATAATAGGTGAATGAGCCGTCTGCCAACGTTGAGACCGTCAAATTTCTGACGATTGCGTTGACGTCGTACCTCAAGTAGTACCATGCCTCCATGACTGGGATCTCACTGAACGGATAACCAGGCGTGTAGTAGGAGAGCTGCGGCTCATCGAACCTGACATATCCCGATGAGGATGAGAAAGTGGGCGTCTGACCCCCACTCACCAAGTTGTAAGAGAAAGTCCAACCTGCCGTTGTTGTGCACTCGCTCCCGACAGTCGCCACTTGTGCACTGATCCCGGCGGTTTGCTTTGTCAGTGTGCCTTCTGGTCCGTACACTAACATCTCATTCCAGTCCAAGCTCCCTGTGTAGGTAGCCACACTCCTCAAGTACGGCCTACTCACAACCTCTACGGTTCCTGTGAATGGCTGGGCAACTTCTGATTTTTGTATTAGTACGTCTCCGCCCGTGCTAACCACGGTCTTCTTCAAAACATTACCTTCGTATACCCTCACGACATCGTTAATTGGCACTCCTTTAATGGTAAAGCAGGTCTGTTGCTCCGTCTGAGTCGCTGTGAAATAGCCCCCCCTTTCACAATAAATCAATGTTGAGTTGGGATAGAAAGTCCCCCTCTTAACATAAACGGAGTCCACGAGCCCCACGAGTGCACCATCAAAGGGTTTGGAAGTTCCGGGAATATTCGTCTTGATGTAGTCCCACTGTGCGTTCTTACCATTGTAGCTGTAATATCTTGTATTGGTCAGCAATATGTACTGAATCGGCGCGGTGGAACCAATTGTGGTCCATATTCCAACATACGCCCCCTCAGACTTTATTGTCCAAGAGGATCCCGTTCTCTGAATATTTATTACGATAGACCCCGTTCCAGGAAGCGTATTTGCACCACTCGTCCAAGAGGATCCTTGGTTAACACTGCAAGACCACTGAGGGTTGCTCCCCGCCCATGCATCGCAAACGCCGGCATATGCCACAATGGATCCGGCTGTATCTAGGACTGCCAAGTAAATCTCTGCCAGATCTGAGGACTGCCCAACGTAAGATAGCGAAGCCTCTATCCTGAAATCCCCTACCGGCGACGCGATCTTGTACCTGGCACCGCTCCAAGAACCCCAAGTATTCGGCTTGGCAGCAGTCACGAGCCGCCCACCGCTCTCATAAATTGACTCTAAGTTTACTGATTCCCAAAAGCCAACAACGCCATCATCAAACTCATCAGATATCGGTGGTCTATTTTGAAATGAGAATGATGCCCCGTGTAATGGAGAATCAGCCCTAAAGAGTTGCCTCCCAGCCGGATCAATGAGCGACCAATTTCCAGCCGGAAGCCCTGAAAATGTTATGTCCTCATAATTAACGGTCCTCAAAACCACCTTGTCTATGTTAACCCAGTACTCATAGTCAGAGAAAGGCTGGACCGGATTGTACTCCCAGATGTAAAATCCTATCTCTATTCTGGTGGGTGAGGTGTAGAATAGTCCGCTGATGATTACAGATGATCCGTTATCATATGAGAAATACGCTCCCGAAGAGTTCTGCCATAGCTTAATGTTCAGACTGTTCAGATACAGATTCTCGACTGTTTTATTTACACCGTAGATCCATGCCCCTATCCGCCTTATCGGGTTGTTGTATACGACATCTGTGAAGAATATCTTCGCTCCCTTCCCATCATAGAGCGCTATGCTAATATGCAGCTCGGGCGACCCAGCCACGCCACCTCCCGAGGGCCGCGCCGTCGATATTGGAACGTATAACTCAAAATAAGGACCGATCGTGCCTATATCCTTCCACATTTTGAAATCGTAAACAGCTCCGCCTACTCCATGAAGCCAGTTATGCCACTGTAAGTACCCAACATCTGTGACGCCACACCAAAGCGAGCCAGGCCACGATGGGCAGGATCCAGAGAACTTCCATTCATTATAATTCGCCCATTGATTTGCTGTGGAGTATGGTGGTTTGATGAAGTCTTCGCAAAAAGACGCATAGCTGAGATTGTATAGGGTTGCAACTTGTCCAGAAGGGCCCTCTCCGAGCGATAAAACTACGTCATCCCCGCTGAAGTAGGTTATATATCCAGAGGCTGAGATGTGGACTTGGTTCGCTATAAAAAAGACTATCATGGCGACCCGCACTAAATGAAATTTGTTTCTAGTCATAAACGAACACCTCGCCACCCTCGACAATCCCGAAGTACCAAGCGTTGGGCGCGATAATGCTGATCCTACCATTGAAAGAGGCAAGGGGGACTAAGACTGTAGTGACATTAGAACTTAGATCTCTCAGACTCTCTCCTACAGTTGCTCCGCTCGCATTAAAGACTCTCACCAAACTGAGCTGGGGCACGCCGTAAACCAAAATGTATGGGAACCCCGAGGGCGGGCTCCAGGCGGCACTCGTAATTGACGACCCCTGAAGCATGTACTTATAACTGACCGATATCGTGCCAGAGTAAGCCCATGCCTGCGAATCCTTAGTGTAGGCGATTATGTAGTAGTTGCCCTTCTCCCTATTGAAGTTCAACGTACCTGTGGTGCTCTTTGAGATTATATTTAGATCTTGATCTGCCAAAAAGACCTCACTATCCGGTGGTAGGTTGAGTATTCTGATAGTCCCTCCCGTGCCCGAAGACGACCTGTAGATCACACCGTAGTTGGTGTCGCCACCCTGTGACGGCTCCAGCCTCCCTAACCCTCTACCATCAAATGGAGGTATCACCATTCCTTCCTTGACGAGCGCTCCCAGCGCATTGAGCGAGGCGTTTATGTAAACTTCGGCGGCAACTTCCGGGTTTGTATTCCTTGAGGCAGCGGCACCAGCGCCCCTTAATATAGAACGGTAGATCTCTCGACTCAAATCCACATTGGGGACTGGTTCGATGTAAACTGGGGCTATAAAGTACAACATCATTATGGAGTATGAGGTCAGCACCAGAAATAGGGTAAGTGCCGTGAGTGTGAATGTGAAACCCTTATGATCATTCAAATCTTATCAACCTCAATTGATATTTTTTTAACTTTTCCCAACATATCAACTGAAAAGACCACTTTGGAAAGCCCTGCGGGAATGTATGCTGGGGTAAGACAGAGTTTGGAACGGTCATAAACTATCTTGCCGGGGGACATTGACTTCACTATTGAGTGAGGGTCATGCAATTCGGGAAGACCCACGCCTTCAAAAATCACCGACTCTGAGGTGAAGGTTATCTCACCCGAGGGCATGTTTACTATCATGGTGTTGGAGGTTCCTGGATCCGAGGCAAACATCCACTCTATGCACTCATGGATCGTACTTATAATACGCCTCTTAAGAACGAAGTCGTCGTATCTGACCTTCGAGATCAAAACGATGGAATTGTTTGCGAGCATGCTTGTTATTGAGAAGAGAGCCACAGTCAACAAGATCAGTGTAATGGGTGTAGCTTGAGCTAAAAGCGCCTCTGAGCCTCTCTTATGAGCTCTCGCCAAGCTCCTCACCTTGTTATCGTTAAAACAACGATTCTGGGATCTGGTTTACCATAATAACCGCTCAAGAACATTAAAGCGGATGAGCCCCTACCGGACTTAAACTGATGGTCCACAGACCAGATCGGTCTCCAATCGCACGTGTAAACACTTATCCTGAAGCCCAATCCTGATGGCAATATATTAGAGACTAAACTTTCGAGTCTTTCGTACTCTTGGGCAAATACCATGGAGGAGAGCAGTCCCTTTCTCTCAAGATAGACTAGCAGGTTTGATGCGAGCTCGCTCAGCTCTTGGGTGCTCCCCGCAGCAGCAAATGAGTTTGCGTGCCCCAAAGTGACTATGAGTGAGGTCATGAGGATTATAATGGCGAGGACCGCGTCATAGATCCTTGCAACTCCATTACTCATCTACCCAACCACCACCCTTAAAAGAACAAAACTATCGTCGTCCAACAATACTAGCCTGTCATATTCACAGGTACCGACTCCTTGGAGCGGTACGCCAGAGCACCTCATATCCAATAAGAGCAGTTCGCCCTCATCATTAATAGACATGTATGTTGCGTTCACCCAGATCTTTGTTTTTTGAGGGATCCCGTAGAGGTCTGGATTTGATGAAGGCGTCCAACTGGACCATCTCTGGCATAAATAAGAATTTTCAATAACTATTGAGCTGGAGACCATGGAGGCTATGTTTGTTTTGACCTCTTCAACCTCCTTGCTAAGGATGGATGAGTATGCCCCGAAGATGATGCAGTGGGAGAAAGCCAAAGCACTCAAAAATATGATGGTCGCGATTACCGCTTCCACACTCTGATCCATTACTGCCCCCATAAAGTGAGCGTTCTTTTTTGCCACAGCTTATAAGAGAATTCAAATAGACCACTTTCCGAAGAACTATTCGGCTTTCCGATGGTTCTTCAGGACTACAAGTATAATGAACTATATTTATTTACTCAAAACTTGAAACTGAATTTTTTCTGCGATGATTACAGTTAGGCTTAATTGTAGCTTAATGAAGAAAGGCATCATGACTTGATGGAAAATCGCTATACTTAATTAATAAATATGAATGAAAAGACGCTTTGTGCATTACCCACTCTTCCATTATAACATTATCTATGCCTTATTCATAAAAGGTTTGCAAAATCTTCAATTCGTAGAAAAATAAAAGTCATCATTTTAGAAGACTAGCATGAATATCATGTGACTATTTTTGTTAAAAAACATAGTTGAAGCAACTTTTGCGTTCTAAATGTTCTATTTATTAAAATCAAGCCATTTCTTAAGTGAAAAGTTTTCAGTTTTATTTTCCGATATTTCGTAAGTTTTAGGAAGATAAACTGTACCATGATCATTTTCAAAAATATTGTTTGACCCAGTTCTCCATATTTTCCACTGTTATCGATCACTTGTTATATAAACAAAATAATCGAGATCCTTTAGATCTAGCTTCTTGATATGAGACAAAGTAAATGCATTACTTGCCCAAAGGCCCACACCTATCTTTGTCACTGTGTTAATAGACTCTGGCGCAAAAACCTTCTTGAATTCCTCAAGTCCTTGGATGTATTTTTCATCTGTCTTGAATAATGATAACTTATCTATTCTCTCTTGAAT